>CAUPZH010000003.1:0-167750 GCA_963515865.1 uncultured Veillonella sp. | reverse complement strand
ACGCCGAAAGTACTTGGCTGGAAACGGCCTGGGAGGATAGGAAGTCGCTGATTAATAAAGAAATAGCACCCAAAAGGGTGCTATTTTTTTTATTAATCAATTATCTTAAATCCACTAAGCCGTTTCCAGCCAATATGATTCAAGTAATATCTATGGAAGAATGCAATAGGCCTGGGATCCCTAGTGAACCACTTTTAAAGGAGCGAAGCACGCGCATAAGCAGGACTCATGATTTGAAGGAGTGAAACGACGCGCAAATCATAGAGTATCGCTTAGTTCCTAGCGTAAGGTTTTGTAGCTCTATAGGAGCTAACAAAGCCCACAGCTAGGAACAAAAAGGACAAGGGATATTAATCCTTAATGTAAGATTTTCTACGACCAAAGGGAGTAAAGAGAATCCACAGTTAGGAACAAATAGGAAGTCGCTGATTAAGAAAATAAAGAAGACGCCGAGAGGCGTCTTTTTTATTTTCTCATTCAATATATTATTTTGGTCTGGCCGTTTCCAGCCAGATTGATTAAGTAGCAACTCTCCACATCAACTGCTGTTACTGTTATTTCCTTTGTAATTTTTGAAATAGCAAAAGCGATTGAGTGTAAAGACTATTATTCTGACTTTTTATTTTACAATTACACTAATTTTACATAATGACAAATCAACTGTAACCTTGTATACTATACCTATTATTAAGATAACTAAGGTGATAGTATGATACATAATAAACGAAATAATATTTTCAAAAGACCTAAGATAGAATTTTTTAATACCTTTGACAGGGAAGAGTTTCTTTTATTAATTATAAAAGGTATTCTTATTGGAATAGTGGCAGGCACGATTGGTTCTGCTTTCAGATATATAATTCATTGGGGGAATAACTTTCGTCACGAGTTTATGGCTACCGCAACAATGGAGCAAGTTATAATATGGACCATCATTATGATGATCTTAGGGTGGTGTTGTCATTTACTATTAAAATGGGCACCTTTATCAGGTGGTTCGGGAATTCCTCAAATTGAAGGAGAAATGAAAGGTATCTTTAACATGAACCCCTTTCCTACGTTGGTGTCGAAGTTCTTTGGTGGCGCTTTTACTGGTATTGTTGGATTCTCCGTAGGACGTGAAGGACCATCTGTACAGCTTGGTGGTGCAACGGGTAAATTATTATCGAATTGGTTTGGTAGCTCTCTTCGAGAGGAGCGAATTTTAACATCTGCCGGAGCGGCTGCGGGATTGACTGCTGCCTTTAGTGCACCAGTATCGGGTGCTATTTTTGTGTTTGAAGAAGTTCATAAAAGTTTTTATCCTAAACTTGTGATTCCTACATTTTCTGCTACTATTTCGGCGAATTTAGTTACTTCTTTAGCGTTTGGACTAACTCCGTCATTGGGATTTTCTGTAATGGAAAGTATCCCTATTGAGTATTTCGCTACACTCCTTATATTAGGTGTTGGAGTAGGTTTCTTCGGGATCTTTTTCAATCGTATGATTGTGGGTGTCAAATCCTTATATGATAAACTTCCTATTTCTAGAGGGTGGAAAATTTCTCTCACATTCCTTGGGGTGACGTTATTAGGACTGGATTCGCAGTTACTATTGGGTGGTGGTAATGATGTGGTGACCATGATGGTTGACCATCAACAGACCTTTCAGCTGCTACTATATATTGTTATAGGCAAGATTATCTTAACTTCTATTTGCTATGGTAATGGTGCGCAAGGAGGTATCTTCCTCCCTATGGTGGTGATTGGATCGGCAGTGGGAGCGTTGATGCATAGTATATTGGTAGAATTACATATGCTTCCTAATGCTTTCGGTGGTAGTTTCATTATTTGCGGTATGGCAGGTATGTTAGCTGCCTCTATGAGAACACCTTTATTAGCGATTTTACTTGTTTTAGAAATGACAAATAGCTTTCACAGTATATACCAAGTAGGAACGGTGGCAATCATTGCTTACTTAACAGCAGAATTTATGAAAGAATTGCCTATCTACGATAATCTGTTACTTCGGATGAGCCAAGGTTTGGTAGGCGCAGAGGAGGAACAAACATTTTTCCAAACTCGTTTGTCAGTGGTGTGTCCTTATGTAGATATGATGTTGAAAGATATTGAGCTACCGAGGGGAGCCATCATCGTAAGCATTGACCGAGGAGGGCAACCGATTGTGCCTGTTGCGACAACCGTGTTACAGTGTGGAGACGAACTATATGTTTCTTGTACAAAAGGACAATTAAAAGAAGTAAAAGAATTTTTCAGTTATTAACATTTGTTATAGAGTTACCATAGGAGGTATGCTACTATACATATAGGTAGAACTTAGCTGTTTACGAATACATAGTGTCGTGCATTAAGAGGAGGTCTATGGTGTCTAAAGTTTTAATGATACAGGTTTTAATGAGCAGTGTATGAGTAAAACTATATCTTAGTAGATCTAATTTGGAGTTGTATATGCTCTAGAATTTGGTATAGTAAACTTTACGAAAGTTTATATGAGAGTGCTCTCTAGTATGAATGACAAGGTTACCTATTAAAGTTACTGGTTTTACGACCGTTGTAGTATATAGTATTAAATCTAAAGAAAGGAATCGTCATATGGCAATGATGGAATTTACAGATCGTCCGTTGACAGTAGCGGTTATTACTGTATCTGATACAAGAACAAAGGAAACTGATAAAGGTGGAGCTCGTGTTGAGGAGTTAGCTCGTGAGGCTGGTTTTGTTGTGGTATCTCGTCAGATTGTGACAGATACAATCGAAGAGATTCAAGGGGCCATTCATAAGGCTTTCACTGGCAATTATGGTGGAGACGTTCAAGCATTGACGAAATCTACAGGTAATGATGTTCGTGCTTGGACATATGAGGATAATGTAGGTGTTGCAGATATTATTATCAGTACTGGGGGTACAGGAATTGCCAAACGTGATGTATCTATCGAGGCAGTGCAGCCCTTATTAGATAAAGAGATTCCAGGATTTGGTGAGTTATTTCGTTTCTTAAGCTATCGTGATGATATTGGTACAAAAGCGTTAGCATCTCGTGCCATTGCGGGCGTAAAAGATCATACGATTTTATTCGCTATCCCAGGTTCTGTGGGCGCTGTTACCTTAGCCATGAAAGAATTAATTTTGCCTGAAGTAAAACATCTAAAGCGGGAACTAATTAAATAGTAGATTAGAGATAGCTATCTTTTGTAACTATGTATTCATAGTGCTGAGATAGCTATATTTTTGCTTTTCACAGACTAAAATGTGATGCTTGTAGATAGTTATTAGATTTATGAGGCATTGTAATGACACATAAATAGAAACGAATCAGTCATAGAATGCACTTTTCGTAAAAGATGCAAAGTAGAAACTAAAAAATGCATAGGCTCTTTTGCATTTTGCGTGCACAAGTGATTGGTAACGTGCTATAATGGGTATATATAAATCACATAGTAAGTTATTGGAGGATGTAATGGCTTTCAATTTAAAAGGAAAAGAAGAAAAGTTTTTCAGTATGCTGAATGAGCATGCAGAGCTTTGTCATGAGGCGGCGCAGTTGATGCAAGACGTGTTTGAAGGAGAAGTGGAAAAGAAAGAAGCACTTCGTCAAATTGAACAAAAAGAACACGAAGCAGATGAGTTAGTGGCAGCTACGATGGACCGTTTGCGTAAAACATTTATTACACCAATGGACCGTGAAGATATCCAACTATTGATAGATCAATTAGATAATACCATTGATAATATCAAAGAAATCATGGATAAAATGGTGATGTATCAAGTGCAAAGTGAGCCAACTAGCGGAGCTATCCGTATGGCAGAGATTGTGGCAAAATGTTGTAAGCACATTAAAAAATCTATTTCTTATATGGGAAGTTTAAAGAAAAACTATTTGAAAGTAGAAGGTCGTGCGTTAGAGGTGTTGCGTCTAGAAGCAGAGGCAGATGATATTTATCATGTGGAAATGGCGAAACTTTTTACAGAGTGTAGTGATCCAATTGAAATCATTAAGTGGAAGGAAATTCTTAGCTCCATGGAAGAAGTTATCGATGGCTCTGAGACTTTGGTAGGAACATTCCGCCGGGTAGTATTAAAGTATGCTTGATGGTTGGGTGATATGGGCCGTCGTTTTGCTCGCATTGGCCTTTGACTATATAAATGGATTCCATGATACTGCTAATGCAATTGCCACATCTGTATCAACAAGAGCCATTGCTCCGAAAACAGCGGTTATGATGGCGGCAAGCTTAAACTTCTTAGGTGCCATGGTGAGTACTGGTGTTGCTAAAACAATTGGTGGCGATATCGTTACTGCCCCAGAGATGATCAATGGTGAGATCATAGTAGCCGCTCTAGTGGGAGCTATATTTTGGAATCTATTGACCTGGTGGTATGGGATTCCAAGTTCTTCTTCTCATGCATTAATCGGTGGGATCATTGGTGCTGTACTGATTTCTGTAGGACCAGAAGCGTTGCAAGCTGGTGGGATTGGTAAGATTTTTATTTCTTTGGTGGCATCTCCAATTTTAGCGCTAGTATTAGGCTATATTGTCATGAAAATACTGCTGATTCTATTTGGACGATTTTCGCCAATTATCCTAAATGATCGATTCCGGAATATGCAATTGGTATCTGCGGCACTTATGTCATTCTCGCACGGTTCCAATGATGCACAAAAGGCGATGGGTATCATTACTTTAACCTTAGTAGCTAGCGGTCATTTACAAACCTTAGACGTACCTATTTGGGTGAAAATTGCTTGTGCCACTGCGATGGCTCTGGGTACGGCTGCAGGGGGATGGAAAATTATTGCTACTGTAGGTAGTAAGATTTTTAAGTTGGAAAGTATCAATGGATTTGCAGCGGACTTGAACTCTGCCATAACTATTTTTACAGCTACTTTACTACACTTGCCAGTATCTACGACACATGTTGTGAGTGGATCCATCATGGGTGTAGGCACAGCCATGCGCGTCAAAGCAGTGAACTGGAGTACAGCACGCTCCATGGTATTTGCTTGGTTTATTACGATACCATTATCTGCCGGTGTATCAGCTTTGGCATATGTACTTATTGATGCGTTGGCACATGTATAAAAAATGAAGAAATTATGAAGAAATGTATTGCAACATTCTCAATAATTTCTTATAATAAAGGTAAGAGATGCTCGAAGGCATATGCACTCGAGCATTTTTTATACTTTTAAAGTATACTGTAAGAGTGTACTTTTAATGCCCATACATACACAGTTTAGTATAGATTCAATAAGGGAGATACCATTGAAATTTAATCAGGCAACAGACTATGCATTTCGAATTATCTTATATATGTCTACATTACCATTCGGTACTCGAAAGGTTGGGGCAGAATTAGCAAAAACAAGTAAGATTCCTGAACGATTTTTATTAAAAATTATGCGCTATTTGGTGAATGCTAAATTATTGCATTCCTATCGTGGCGTAGATGGTGGATTCACCTTAGCTAAAAAGCCAAAAGATATTAGTTTATATGATGTGGTGACTGCCGTAGAAGGTGACACATATCTTCAACATTGCTTATATGACTCTGAAAGTTGCTCCCGTGGTTGCCATGGGCAATGTGCAGTACAAGAAGCAGTTGGTAAAATTCAAGCTGTATTAATAGAAGAATTAAAAAATGTTGATTTCGAAACGTTGGCAAAACGTGAACGTTCGATTCATATATCAATGCACCATGTGGTCTAAATGTATATTCAAGTGAGGAGGAATTGGCATGATGGATGCAGTCTTATTAGCTCGTTTTCAATTTGCGTTGACTACGATCTATCATTGGCTCTTCGTACCGTTCACGCTAGGTATGACAGTATTGGTAGCGATACTTGAAATTACTTACGCGCGTACGAAAAACGAAGTGTACAAAAAAATGGCGAAGTTTTGGGGTAAATTATTCCTAATTAACTTTGCAATGGGTGTTGTAACAGGTATCGTTCAAGAGTTCCATTTTGGAATGAACTGGGCAGAATACTCTCGCTTCATGGGGGATATTTTCGGTGCTCCTTTGGCGTTAGAAGCCTTAACAGCATTCTTTTTAGAGTCTACCTTTATGGGGGCTTGGATTTTTGGTTGGGATAAAATGTCCCCTAAAGCACACGCATTTGTAGCAGTGCTAGTAGCGATTGGTAGTAATTTATCAGCATTTTGGATTTTAGTAGCGAACTCATTCATGCAACATCCAGTAGGGTATGTACTTCGTAATGGTCGTGCAGAAATGGATTCTTTTGCAGCAATCTTACAAAATGGATACTTACCAGGCCAATATTTACACATCTTTACGGATGGTATCTTAACAGCTGGCGTGATTATCGCATCTGTTAGTGCATGGCATTTATTGAAAAATAACCATGTAGAGTTTTACTCTAAATCCATTAAATTTGGTTTAGGCGCAGCTGTGATTGGCGGCTTATTAGTAGGTGGCGCCGGTCACTTCCAAGGTCAAACCGTAGCAAAATTACAACCAATGAAAGTAGCTGCTTTTGAAGCATTATGGGAAACTCATGATCCAGCTCCATTTGCTATTGCAGCAGGTATTGACCAAGAAGGCAAAAAGAATAGCTTTGAAATCGGTATTCCAGGCGCCTTATCTTTCGTGGTTCATGATTCTTTCAAAGGGGAAGTGAAAGGTATCAATGACCTTCAAAAAGAAGCTGAACTAAAACATGGTGCTGGTGATTATGTGCCGCATGTTACATCTATGTTCTGGTCCTTCCGTGTGATGATTTTAGCAGGTATCTTGATGCTTGTTACATCTATCGTAGGTTACTACTTGCATATGAAAGGCAAATTGCTTAACAACAAAGCAGCCTTAAAAGGTATTTATCATATGTTAGCCCTTCCATTCATTGCGAACTCCACAGGTTGGTATGTAGCAGAAGCGGGTCGTCAACCATGGCTTGTATATGGTTTACAAAAAACGGCTGATGGTGCATCCAAAGTGGTAACAGCGTCAGAAATCTGGACAACAATCATCGGTTTCACAGCTGTATACGTAGTGATGGCAATTGCTGCGATTTACTTAGCAGTAAAACATATTCAAGCGGGACCAGCTGGTAACCCAGCTCATGATGTGGTTGAACAAGAGGAGGCTACATTATGGAAATAATTACAAATAACTTAGAATTAATTTGGTTCATTTTAGTAGGTGTACTATTTACAGGATTCTTCATTTTAGAAGGACTTGATTACGGTGTAGGTATGTGGCTTCCATTCTTGGGTAAAACAGACCGTGAACGCCGTCAATTAATCAATACTATTGGACCTGTATGGGACGGTAACCAAGTATGGATGTTGACTGCTGGTGGTGCTATGTTCGCATCCTTCCCGCAAGTATATGCCACACTATTCAGTGGTTTCTATTTGGCGTTGTTCTTGATGTTAGCAGCTTTAATTGCTCGTGGCGTGTCCTTCGACTTCCGCAGTAAAGATAAAAGCCCAACATGGCGTGCTGCTTTCGACTGGTGCATTTTCTTTGGATCTGCTATCCCTGCACTTCTTTGGGGTGTGACAGTAGGTAATTTAATTCAAGGTACACCAATTGATAAACACATGAACTATGTAGGTGGTTTCTTAGATTTATTGAGCGTATATACAATCCTTTGTGGCGTTGCATTTGTATGTGTATTCTTGTACCATGGTGCGCTATATGCTTCCTTAAAAACAACAGGGGAAATCTCTGAACGTGCTCGTGCAGCAGCCTTAGTAGAAGGTGTGATCACGGCTGTAGGTGCGTTGGTATTAGTAGGTGCTACCTATGTGTACACTGACTTATTCAATAGCACATTAGCTACGGTAGCCTTTGCATTAGCTATTGTAAGCTTCTTAGTATCTTGGGGCTTTACACGTACGCGCCAAACTGGTAAAGGTTTCGTGTTCAGTGCATTAACAATTCTATTTGTTACACTAGCTTACTTTGCAGGATTATTCCCTCGCATTATGGTATCTAGCATTGATCCAGCGTACAGCTTAACAATCATGAATGCAGCATCTTCTACATACACATTAACATTGATGACAATCGTAGCATGCATCTTCGTACCTATCGTATTAGTGTACCAAGCATGGGCGTACTACTATTTCCGTCATCGTGTATCACAAGATGACTTACACTATTAATCTATAGTGGCTTTGAAAGGGGCGTGATTTCACGTCCCTTTTGTTGTATAGAATAGGGATCAATATATAACGATTCTGAAAGGAGGTCTTATGTTTCATCCCTTTGCGTGGCAATTAGTAAAATTGCACCCTCGTTCCTATGGAGGGCTATTGTTGCTGACCTTACTTGGTACGGTAGCGACCTTAGGACAAGCCTATGCCTTTGCTCGGATCATTGATAGCTTGGTAGTACAAGGTGAAAGCCTACCCTATGGTACTATGGCTGTATTAGGAGCCATGATTAGTATGCGTATGGTATGTTCTCATGGAGAACAGTGGCTAAGAGACCATATTGCCAGTGCCGTTCATGAGGACCTACGGAATCGAGTGTTACATCATATGATTGCCCAAGGTGTTCGTCAATCTGAAAGTGCTGGATCTGTTACCCATATTTTGACAGATGGATTAGACCATGTAGATGCCTATATGAGTCAATATATTCCACAAGCTCTTTATGCTGTATTGATTCCTCTTATGATATCCATAGCTATCATCGATTCTGTATCTTGGATTGGATGGATTTTATTAATGACTTATCCTTTGATTCCTTTCTTTATGATTCTTATCGGTAAAAAAGCAGACAAATTAAACAAACAACAATGGGAACGAATGCAATTCTTAGGTGGCCATTTTCTTGATGTATTACAAGGTTTGACGACACTGAAAGTATTTGGTCGTGCCAAAGAACAGGTTCATGTCATAGGCCGTTTATCTGGTGAGTTTCGCGATGCCACATTAAAGGTATTGCGTATCGCTTTCTTATCTGCCTTAGTATTGGAATTGATTGGTACCATTAGTACAGCTATGATTGCCGTTTACCTAGGGGTGTCCTTAGTCTATGGTGAGGTAGAGTTTTTGCCGGCGTTCTTTATTTTATTGTTGGCACCAGATTTCTATGCGCCTTTACGACAATTAGGTGCTGCTTTCCATACAGGATTGTCTGGTAAGGTGAGTTTGATAGCCGTGCAAGAGTATCTAACATCTAGTACAGAAGTAGTTCGTACAGGTCAAGAAACACTTAAGAGACCGATACAAACCTTAGAGTTCCGTGATGTGGCGTACGAATATGAGGAAAATCATGTGGGTTTAGAGACTTTCACAGGTGTATTGAAACGTGGATGTTCCTATATGCTAGTCGGTGAAAGCGGAGCGGGCAAAACGACGATATCCAATGTGCTTATGCAATTATTGACGCCTACTACGGGACAGGTCACAGTGGATGGCTATGATTTACAAACCCTAGACAGTCAGTGGTACCACGAGCAGATTGCATATCTCAGTCAAACGCCGTATATCATGAGTGGTACCTTACGGGAAAACTTACAATTTGGGTTAGAGGCAAGTGATGAAACGTTGTGGAAAGTATTGCAACAAGTGCAATTAGCTGATTTTGTGAGTGCCTTACCATTGGGGTTAGATACGGTGATTGGAGAAGGTGGTTACGGATTATCTGGCGGACAACGGCAACGATTAGCCTTAGGACGGACCTTGTTGCGACCAGCGCAAATCCTTATTCTCGATGAAGTGACGGCCCATTTAGATGTGGAAACAGAAAATTTGATTATGCAGGTACTGCGTGAGTATGGTCAAGATAAAATCGTTCTCTATGTGGGCCATCGTGTACAAACTATGAAGTATGTGGATACTTTATTTGTGATGCAAGCAGGAAGGCTAGTTGAATCCGGCAGTTATACGGATTTAGTGGCACAAAATGGATATTTTGCATCTTTAGTGAATACCTATAGTAATCCTGTGATGCGGAAAGTAATGGCGAAGAGCGACGATTCTATATGTGTGGACCAAGTTTTAGAAACAACGCATAATACTAATGCTGAATCCAAAGATAGGAAGACTCAATCCGATTTAGCCAATCTATACCAATTAGATGTATTACATGTTAAGGAAGATACTAGAATAAACGCTAAACCGATGGCACAAGAGGAAATCCCTGGGACATACGAGATGGACTATGACACCATGACTCGGACTGCGATAGAGCCAAGTACAGTAAACGATGATAAACGGCAAAATGAAGTAAGGGAATCTGTAAAGGAACCGGATATACGCCGTGGGCTAGTATCGTTATGGAACTTGCTATCTCAACATAGAGCCTTATTAGTGGGTAGTGTTATGCTTGCCATGGGCACGGTGCTCATGAATATTGGATTACTGACTACGTCTACATGGCTCATAACGAAAGCTTCGGAGCATCCTATATTAGTAGTTCTTAGCTTGGCTATTGTGGGAGTACGATTCTTTGGGATTAGTCGTGCCATCTGTCGCTATGGGGAACGCTATGTGTCCCATTCGATGGCTTTTCAAGGCTTGTATGAACTACGCATCGCCTTCTTTAAACGATTAGAACCATTGGTGCCACGCCTCTTTCAATCGATGAAAATGGGCGACCTATTAGGACGAATTATGGCAGATATTGAGACATTACAGTTCTTTTATTTGCGTACCTTAGTCCCTAGCCTTACGTTCATCGGTATGACGATATTAGGATGTTTGATTGGCTACCAATTGCATCCTATAGTTGCGATAGTGATTGCACTGTACAGTATTATTGTAGGTATTATATTGCCAATCATCATTACCTATGTCTTGCGACAAGTTCCACCTATGCGCCTACATACGAGAGGGCTGATGAAAGAGGAATTCATCGAATCGATTCATGGGGTAGTGGATATTATTATGAGCCATCAAGAAACAAGGTTTGTACAGTCTATGAAAGCATCCTTTAGCGCTTATGATGGTTGGCAAAGTTTATGGAATCGTGGTGTTCGCTGGAACCAGACTATCCTACTGGGGTTAGCTCAATCAGCATTACTAGTGGGGGTGGTCGTTGGAGTATGGGTCATCGATGAAATCTCCTACGGACCACTATGGGTGGCAGTGCTCGCTATTGGATTACAGTCCTACTTTGAAGTATTGCAACCTATGACAGAATCATCTTTGCATGGATATGAAAGTGCTTTAGCCATGGACCGATTAGAAGCTCTAGACGGTCAAGGAAACCAACAGATACAATCAGTAGATCGTGTAAGTAATTATAGTAGTAGAGGCTTGGAGGAATACGTTGATAATGACAGTTTGCACGATGTATCCCCTATGATTCGTGTACAATCACTATCCTTTGCCTACGATGTTCTACCTATTTATGATGGGTTAGACTTGTCGATTCAAAAAGGTGAGAAAGTAGCGATTGTAGGCCCTAGTGGATCTGGTAAAAGTACTTTATTTGCACTCCTACAAGGATGGTATACATACAGTGGTACTATCTCGATTGATGGAAGCGATACAAGGATGCTTTCAGAGGAACAATTACAATCTTATATGGCATATGCAACTCAAGATATCTATGTATTCCATGCGACCATAGGAGATAATATTCGTTTGGCTAAGCCGAGTGCAACGGAGGAGGACCTTTGGCAAGCATTGGAGGCGGTGCAACTGGCGGACTGGGTACGGACGTTACCAAAAGGTTTGCGTACTATGGTCGGTCAAGGGGGCATGGGTCTTAGTGGTGGACAACGACAACGCCTCGGTATGGCCCGATTGTATTTACGTGATGCAG
This sequence comes from uncultured Veillonella sp., assembly GCA_963515865.1. Classification (GTDB taxonomy): domain Bacteria; phylum Bacillota; class Negativicutes; order Veillonellales; family Veillonellaceae; genus F0422. The sequence goes on along the minus strand of CAUPZH010000003.1, from coordinate 156,002 downwards.
AGATTCTACTCTTGGATGAGCCACTAGAAGGGTTAGATCAAGTCACCCGGCATTTGGTGCAAGATCAGCTACATACCTTGTTCCAAGGAAAAACTGTGTTATATATTACACACCATATTGAACAATTGCATGAAATGGATCGTATCTTGTTCTTAGAACAGGGCCACATTGTAGAAAGCGGAACCTATGAAAGTTTATTAGCTTTACAAGGTAGATTCTATGAGTACCATCGATTGAGTATGGAGAGAATTTAGTATAGGTGGGGCTTTTCTTTCATTTGTAGGGGGACTATGATATAATTGTGTTAAATTATGAAAGTATATCACTTAGATTCGAATAACCTACTAGATAGGAGATATATATGGGACAATTAGTTACAAAGCTGTTGAAATTAGCCAATGCTGTAACTACACAAACACATATAGAAGCCCCACGTTTACCAGAGCAACTAGAAGATGGAAATACATTGTACGATCATCGTATGCTGTCCATTGAGGAAGAAGCGGTGAACCATAAGATGCGATCTGTGGTGCGTAATCATTGGTTTTTTCATTCTATTATCTTTGAGTTTGAACCAAATAATAAGGTATTCATGAATGTCATCACGAAATTGGGGAATGTTATCAATGTAGAATTTGATATTGATGATATTTGGTTTGATGATTATACATCCACCATTCAGCTAAAATTAGATGTGGCTAATGTGGATATGGGGGGCTTATTCTTAAATATTATTACTCATATTTTAGGAAATTGGAGTTTGCATGTATTGGGGATGTTCTTTAATCCTTTCAGTATCGGTAATGATACGTCATCTATGCGCTTAGAAAAGAAAGGCATTATTCGGTTTGATTTGTCACCGAATAGCCCAGTACGAGACTTCATTCCTTGGCCACAACGACTAAAGGAAAGTGTGGGACCAGTGCTATTAACAGCTATTAAATCGGGACAATCTGTATTGCAAGTGGAGTACTATGCATTCCATCAGAAGCTAGAAACCTATTCAGCTCCTGAAATGCCGGTCAAAACGAACTGGGTACGCTCCATAGATATGGCGGCCGCTTTATTAATGCCAATTGGTGTATGGGTAAGTTTTATTATCTTGAACCATTACTTACCGCACGAAGAATTACAGGATTTTTCTTTTTCTACGTATTTCTTTATTTCCTTAAGTATTTTGCTATTCAGTTTTATCGTCATGAATATTCCTCGGTACATTTATATGTATTTTGAAACGAGGAAAAAATGGCAATCTGTCTTTGTGAGCAATAACATTAAGATACAGATGCGACGATTACAACGACGCATTGCGATGCAAAAGCAGGCCCTAGAGAATGATAAAAACGTTGTGAAACGACAAGAGCACATTGTGGAAATGTTAATGCAAATACGGGATAAACGATTCTTGGCACATCGGCTGAAAGTGGCTGATGAAGATCGGGATCGGAAACAGAAAGTGAAGTTTATCATAGCTTATGTGCTATGTACGTTCCTCGAATGGATGCTCCTTATACACTAAGCGCTGATGTGTTGGAGGGGGGATATATAGATATCTCCGTACGTGGTAAGAGAGGGCTAGGTCTTGTAAAAACATGCTATCGCAAATCGTTTTGACAAGACCTAGCCCTCTCTTCTTGCTTATTGCAGGATCTATATATCCCCCTCTTTTTATACAGTCAGTGCTAAGGTAGGCGTCACAAGGAATATGCTGCTGCAAATTGTTTTTTACAGACATATATGCCCCTTTTTTTATACAGTCAGTGCTGAGGTATGCGTCGCAAGGGAGTATGCAGCCGCAAATTGTTTTTATGTCTCACGTATCCCTCCTTTTCAAATGTAGTAAGTGCTGAGGTATGCGTCGCAAGTAGGATTTTTCATGATATAATAGTATATATTTTTTATGTAATCATAAGGTTTAGGTAGGGAAGGGAATAATATGAAGAATATTGAGAATTTTAAAAGCCCAAAGTATGATGATCCAAGATATGAGATGGTGTTGCCTGATATTTATAAGGTGACTAGGAAGGTAAATGATAATAGATTATCGACAAAGTTTACTCAATCAGCAGATGAAGAGGCAGAGGTTGTGCGAGACTTAGAGGGGTGGGAATATATTGAAAAATATAAAGGCTATGCGCTTACATATAATGATAAGTTATATTTTAGAAAGAATAATCATGTAGATGATGTGATTATGGAATATGATACTTCGGAAGTGACAGAGTATGTGACTTCTTTGTCATTTGTGCAGGAACCTGAATTAGGGGAAGGTGAAGATGCTTCAGATATATCACAGTTTCCATTAGAAGATATTATGGATGAATGGTTCTGTGGGGTGGGGGACTTCTATGATGACTTAAATATAAAAGGATCTAAAAAGTGTTATATAGAATTTGCGTCTTATGATATAGAGATAATAAAAGGGCTACGTACAATAATTGGTAAACGAGTGTATAGTAACGATGATGGATTTTATATTACAGAGGATGAATAGGTATAAACAGTAAATAAATGACTGTAACTTATGGTAGGCACAGGTTGCAGTCATTTATGTTTTTAGCAAAAAGAATAGCACTAGCTATTTCGGTAGCTAGTGCTAAGACTTTTTTATGAGCAACTCTCATATTTGATAAAGAGCCAATTTATTATATGACCGTTCACCAGTTTTGGTAAAGAACTTCTATTTTTTAACGTCTGGAACGTTGGTTGGGTTTGCTTTGAATGGCATTTTCACTGGTGTTGCTTTGCTTGGCTCTGGAGCCTCGATGTCGGGGTGTTCCCATTCGAGTTGCATGATGCGGAACTGGTGTTGGTTGGCAAAGCGTTTGAGCTGCCAGCTGTCACGTTCTAGTTCTTTCAGTCGCTCTCCGTGAGAGTTACTGATGTTTTCTAGGTTGGTCAAGCGATAGTGAAAGGTATTGCTATGTTCCATGGTGTGCTCCGTATCGATGCGTTCTTTCAAAGCGTCAATTTCTAGTTGCTGTGATATCATCCAATAGGTACTGCTTAGTACGTAGAGGATAATCCAGAACAGGGGCTTCCGTAGGAGAGTGCCTACTTTTAGAAGTAGATTACTCAGCTGCTTCTTCATGGGTGTCGCCAGGGATTAATGGCAAACGCGCCATCACAAAGTCTAACCATAAGCGGGATGCATGAGATAGGTAATGTCCTTTTTTCCAAATCACGTGTAAGGTATGCATAATTTCAGGGTTTACTAAAGGACGTACTACAACGCTGGATCCTACTTTCGTATTTTCGTCTTCCGTAGGGCATAGACGGCTAGGTAATAAAGCAATCGCTAAGTGAGCAGCGACGGTTTGTAACATCAAATCACGTTGACTAGTTTCAAACACAATATGTGGTTGGAACCCTACCGACTTACAAGATTTTACAATTTCATCATGTAAGTTAAAATCATCTTTGTGCAATACGAAAGATTGATCCGCTAATTGATCAAGAGAAATAGCGTCTTCTTGGGCTAATGGATTATCTTTCGGCAAGATAACACTAAGAGGGTCACTTGTTAAATAGAAAGAGTCAAATTCTTTCGCATTAGGTTTAGTACAGATGATGCCTACGTCGATGAGACCTTCTTGGACAGAGATTTCTATTTTTTTAGAACCATGTTCATACAGTTCTAATTCGATTTGAGGGTAGGTTTGTTTAAACTCACCTAATAATTGCGCAAAGATAGGAGCATCTGTCACTGGTGGTAATCCAATTAATACAGAGCCTTGCTCTAGGCGGAATTCATTTTCGAAATCGATTTTTAAATGCTCAAACATGAACACAACCCGTTTAGCATGGGTTAAAAAGATGGTGCCACCGTCAGTCATTTCAACGGATTTTGCATTACGAATGAATAATACCACACCTAGCTCATCTTCAAGAGCTTTTATAGTACGGCTGATAGCAGATTGTGAAATGTGAAGATTTCTTGCGGCCTTGCTGAAACTTTTTTGATCCGCCACTTCTACGAAGTATTTTAAGTGATGAAAGTCCATAATGCACCTCTTAAATATGGTAATAACAAAAGTCCTCTTTTTTAGTATGCTATTTGAGCAACAATGCATGTATAAATGTAAATTGATAATCGCATAATTAGCAATGCATATAGTCTATATGGTATTGCGAAGTTATCGTTCTCAATGTATAATGAAACCATAAGGCTATATCAATTTGTTCACGAAGTAGGTTAGCTACTTCACGAATTTGCAAAGAGGTACTATATAACTTATATATTATTACATTTTTGCAACATATGCAATCTTTTTAGAAATAAACGATTCATATTTCAAAAAACATTTTGATACTCAGAGGGGAAGATTCGGCCAGCGAGTGCTTGGTTAAGAGTCTATATACATCCCCCTATTTTGTATGTAACTACAAGTGTTAATTTTTATTTGCTGTAAGGAGGCTATTTTAACATGCGTAAAATGAAAACTATGGACGGCAACCAAGCTGCAGCTCACGTAGCGTATGGTTTTTCTGAAGTGGCAGCGATTTATCCTATCACTCCATCTTCTCCAATGCCAGAACATGTGGATGAATGGGCAGGACAAGGTCGTAAAAACTTGTTCGGTCATACTGTACAGGTTGTTGAAATGCAATCCGAAGCCGGCGCTGCAGCAGCAGTTCACGGTTCTTTACAAGCGGGCGCATTGACAACTACGTTCACATCTTCTCAAGGTCTATTATTGATGTTACCTAACTTGTACAAAGTGTCTGGTGAGTTACTTCCAGGTGTATTCCACGTAGCAGCTCGTGCTATCGCAGCGCAAGCATTGTCTATCTTTGGTGACCATCAAGACGTTATGGCAGCTCGTGCTGCTGGTTGTGCTATGTTAGCAGAATCCTCTGTACAAGAAGTTATGGATCTTGCTCCAGTTGCGCATTTAACAGCGTTAAAAACTCGCGTTCCTTTCATCAACTTCTTCGACGGTTTCCGTACTTCTCACGAAATCCAAAAAATCGAAGTATTAGAGTATGATGAATTAAAACCTTTAGTAGACCAAGACGCTTTAGAAGCATTCCGTCAACGTGCGTTGAACCCAGATGCTCCTGTAACTCGTGGTACTGCTGAAAACCCTGATATCTACTTCCAACATCGTGAAGCTTCTAACCCATTCTACTTAGAAGTTCCAAATGTAGTAGAACATTACATGCATGAAATCAACAAAATCACTGGTCGTAACTACCAATTGTTTAACTACTATGGTGCTGAAGATGCAACTGACGTAATCGTAACAATGGGTTCTTCTGCACAAGTAGCTACTGAAACTGTAGATTACTTAAATGCACAAGGCCGTAAAGTTGGTTTCGTACAAGTACACTTATTCCGTCCATTTGCGACAGATCGTTTTGTAGCGGCTCTTCCTAAAACTGTAGAACGCGTTGCAGTATTAGACCGTACAAAAGAACCAGGTGCTTTAGCTGAACCTTTATTCTTAGATGTTCAAGCAGCACTTGTTCAACACAATATCAATGCTAAAGTATTCGGCGGTCGTTATGGTCTTTCTTCTAAAGACGTAATCCCAGCTGACCTTGTAGCAGTATTCGATAACATGTTAGCAGAAGCTGGCAAACGTTTCTTCACATTGGGTATCAATGACGATGTAACTAACTTGTCCTTGAACCGTGCTGAAGGTGTATCCGTAAAAACTGAAGGTTTAACTGGATGTAAATTCTGGGGCTTCGGTTCTGACGGAACTGTAGGTGCTAACAAATCTGCTATCAAAATCATCGGTGACCATACAGATATGTATGCACAAGCATACTTCGACTATGACTCCAAAAAATCTGGTGGTGTGACAATGTCTCACTTACGTTTTGGTAAAAACCCAATCAACAAACCATACTTGGTAACTGAACCAGAATTTATCGCTTGTCATCGTCAATCTTATGTACATGAATATGATCTTCTTCGTGGTATTAAACATGGCGGTACGTTCTTATTGAACTGTACTTGGTCTCCAGAAGAATTAGCAGAAAAATTACCTGCAAAACTTCGCCGTACAATTGCTGAAAAAGAATTGAACTTCTACATCATCAATGCAGCGAAAATTGCAGCTGAAATTGGTTTGGGTGGCCGTATCAACATGGTTACACAAGCTGCGTTCTTCAAATTGACTGAAGATACAATCATTCCTATCGACAAAGCAGTGGAATACTTAAAAGACTCCATTGAAAAAACATATGGTAAAAAAGGTGCTGACGTTGTTGCAATGAACAACAAAGCTGTTGATGAAGGCGTTGGGGCTCTTGTAAAAGTAGAAGTTCCAGCAGCATGGAAAGATGCAAAAGATTCCGAAGATACTTTCGAAAAATCTTCTTGCACAACTTGCCCAAGCTATGTGGCTAACATTGCAAAACCTGTTAATGCACAAGCTGGTTATGATTTACCAGTATCCGCTTTCACAGGCTATGAAGATGGTACATTACCTTCTGGTACAGCTGCATTCGAAAAACGTGGTGCCGCTTTATTCGTTCCTCATTGGATCAAAGAAAACTGTATCCAATGTAACCAATGTTCCTTCGTTTGTCCACATGCGACTATCCGTCCTGTATTAGCGACAGCAGAAGAAGCAGCAGCAGGTCCAGAAAACTTTGAAACAATTCCAGAAATGATGACTAAAGGTGAATTGCAATTCCGTATTGCAGTATCTCCATTAGACTGCTTAGGTTGCGGTAACTGTGTAAACATTTGTCCAGCTCCTAAAGGAAAAGCAATCGAAATGCGTCCTATCGATGGCGAATTAGAATTTGCTCCAGCTTGGGATTATGGTGTAGCATTACCAACTAAATCTCACCCAATGAAACAAGAAACTGTAAAAGGTTCCCAATTCAAAACTCCATTGCTTGAGTTCTCCGGCGCTTGCGCAGGTTGTGGTGAAACTCCATACGCTAAATTGATTACTCAATTGTTCGGTGACCGTATGATGATTGCCAATGCAACAGGTTGTTCCTCCATTTGGGGTGCATCTATGCCGGCATCTCCATACACTAAAAACCAACAAGGCCAAGGTCCTGCATGGGCTAACTCCTTATTCGAGGATAACGCTGAGTTTGGTTACGGTATGTTCATCGGTACTGAAAAAATCCGTACACAATTAGCTGAAACTGTAGCTTCCATCGCTGAAACTGCTGATGAAGCAACGAAACAAGTTCTTGACTTATGGTTAGAAAAACGTCTTCAAGGCGAAGGTACTCGTGACCGCGCTAAAGCTGTGATTGATGCTCTTTCCAAAGTAGAACAAACAGAAGCTGTAAAAGAAGTATTAGCTAAAAAACAATACCTTGTAAAACGTTCCCAATGGATCTTCGGTGGTGACGGTTGGGCATACGATATCGGTTTCGGTGGCCTTGACCATGTATTGGCTTCCGGCGAAGACGTTAACGTATTCGTATTCGATACAGAAGTATACTCCAACACTGGCGGTCAAGCATCTAAATCTACTCGCGTAGGTGCGGTTGCTCAATTCGCTGCACAAGGTAAACGTACAAACAAAAAAGACCTTGGCATGATTGCTATGACATATGGTAACATCTATGTGGCTCAAGTTGGTATGGGTGCTGACATGAACCAATTGATGAAAGCATTAGCAGAAGCTGAAGCATATCCAGGTCCATCCCTAATCATCGCTTACGCTCCATGTATCAACCATGGTATTAAAGGTGGTATGGGTAATGCACAAGCTGAAACTAAACAAGCTGTTGCATCCGGTTACTGGGATCTATACCGTTATAACCCAGCATTAAAAGCACAAGGCAAAAATCCATTCAGCCTTGATTCCAAAGAACCTGATTACGAATTATTCGATTCCTTCTTAGGAAAAGAAGTTCGTTACACATCTTTGGGTAAAGCAGTTCCTGCAATGAGCAAAGAATTGTTAGAAATCAACAAACAATTAGCTAAAGAACGCCGTCAATCCTATGTTCGTTTACAAAAAGGTTTTGAAGACGAATTACAAGGCTAATCAATAGCGAACGTAATATGGAAAGGCTCTCCTTCGGGAGGGCCTTTTTATCAGTTTGTATGAAGGTAAATTTCTTTTATAATATGGTAGTAATTTTACAAAGGATATTGCTGGAAAGTTGCAGATAATATATAAAGTTAAAGAGAGAATTCTTGACAAATAAGAATTAATAGCGTATACTAATTAGGTATTAACAAGTAGAAACCATCCGTTTCTCACCTGATGTCATGAAATGTTGGGTACAGATAGTTATAAACTATGCTCGGGTGGCCTTGTGCCATCCGATTTTTTTATCCCTTTGGAGGTGACTAGTATTAGCAAAGATACACCGCGTATTAATGAAGAAATCCGTGCTCGCGAAGTTCGTGTCGTAAGTGCAGATAATGATCAGTTAGGTATTATGTCTGTTCGTGATGCTTTAGCTATGGCAGAAGAACAACATTTAGATCTAGTAGAAGTAGCCCCTAATGGTAAACCACCAGTTTGTCGCATTATGAACTATGGTAAATACCGTTATGAGCAACAAAAACGCGAAAAAGAAGCAAAGAAGAAGCAAAAAACTTTCACATTGAAAGAAGTTAAGCTTCGTCCTCACATCGAAGATCATGATTTTTATGTAAAACTTAAAAATGCAGCTAAATTCTTAGGTGATGGTAATAAAGTTAAGGTAACGATCATGTTCCGCGGTCGTGAATTGAGCCACCCAGAATTGGGGCTTAATGTGCTGACTCGTTTTGCTGGTGAATTAACTGACCAAGCGGTTGTTGAAAAAGAAGCGAAACTAGAAGGCCGAAACATGACAATGATTTTAGCTAAAAAAGGTAATTAGGAGGAAGAATAATGCCAAAGATTAAAACTCGTCGCGCAGCGGCTAAACGTTTCCAAGTAACAGGTAGTGGTGAATTCAAACGTGCAAAAGCTTTCAAAAGCCATATTTTAGAGAAAAAATCTCCAGCACGTAAACGTAATCTTCGTAAAGCTACATTGGTTAGCAAATCTGACTACAAACGCGTAGTAAAATGCTTACCATACGCATAAGATGCAAATATTTTAGTAATATATAACGATATTGGAGGAATACAATAATGGCAAGAGTAAAAACAGGCGTAACAGCGCATGCACGTCATAAAAAAATCTTAAAATTAGCTAAAGGTTACCGCGGTACACGTTCTCGCTTATTCAAAAAAGCAAACGAATCCGTAATGAAAGCATTATACTATGCTCGTCGTGACCGTCGTGCTAAAAAACGTGAGTTCCGTAAATTATGGATCGCTCGTATCAATGCAGCAAGTCGTATCAATGGTTTATCCTACAGCCGTTTCATCGCTGGTTTAACAAAAGCTGGTGTGGAAATCAACCGCAAAATGTTGGCTGACTTAGCAGTACATGATGCAGCTGCATTCGCGAAATTAGTAGAAATTGCTAAAAACGCGTAAGACAAATAGATAATGACCTATATAATAGGTTGTGTATAGAAGAACAGTCCTTTTGGGCTGTTCTTTTTTACTACCTTTCAGAATGTTTAGTTGATATTACTACATAGAGTGATAGAGATATATAAATGATAGTAGTAGCTAGCAATATATCTATAAAAAATACCCTTGAAAGTGATCCTTCAAGGGTATATTAATATATTTTTGTTAATTATCTAAAGAATCGTCCCACAACAGGTAATCGAGCTCCATCGTTTTTATTTAAGCCTTTCAGTACAATCATGATAGCTACATAGATGAGTGCACCTATAATAGCGGTGATCATAATATTAAAGAAGGTAGGGATAGTTCCTTGTAAGAGTGGATAAAAATAGTACATGGCTACGCCCATGACAGAGGCGGAGATAATATTTTTTCCTAACAAGATAAGGTCGATAAAGTATCCTGTGTGACGATGAATCCAGATGAGATTCAATAGAGCAGCAAAACCAATATCGGCTACAGTAGCGTAAGCAGCGCCGCCAATACCTAAGGCAGGGATAGCTGTTAACTCCCAGTTTAAGATGACTTTTACAATGGCTGCGATTCCCATGTTGATGACAGGAATGCGTGGTTTTCCCAAACCTTGCAAGATACCTGTCGTCACTTGGTGAAGACCTAAAAAGAAGATGGCCCACGCTAAGATTTGCGTTGCTTCTGCTGCATGTGGTGCGTTATAAATAGTGGATACCACTGGTTCTGCCAAAACGTATAGCATCACCGTGAAAGGAATCGTTGCTACGAAGGTTAACCGCATAGAGCCTGCCGTGCGATAGTAGACTTGCTTTATATCTTTAATGGATACAGCATTGGAAACAGCTGGTACAATGCTCGTGGCAATGGCCGCTGTAATGATGGTTGCCAAGTTAATAAGAGGCACCGCCATGCCTGATAAATATCCGTATAGCTCCGTAGCTTCATGGAGCGGATACCCGATATCGATCAATCGTCTTGGGATAATCGCTACATCTAACATGGCTACAATAGGCAGCATCATGCTGGCTAAAGCGATAGGAATGGACAAGTTGATTAAACGACGAATGATAGACTTGGAACTTTCAGGTGGTTCTGTAGTTATCATCGGTTCGTCTAATTGTTTTGGTAGGCGATAGTAATAGTACATGAGTACCACTAAAGCACCGACTGCTCCGATACCAGCGCCTAGGCTGGCCCCACCGGCAGCTACATCTAATCCATAAGGGAGTAAGATGTATGCAGCTCCAAGCATGACCACTACACGCAGTAATTGTTCTACAATTTGGCTAATCGCCGTAGGTGTCATCATTTGCCATCCTTGTAAGTAGCCTCGATAGCAAGAAATGAGGGTGACGAAGAAGACTGCTGGTGATAGAGCAATTAAAGAATAGTAGGCTCTTGGGTCTGTAATGAAATTAATGTCAATAAGCCATTGGGCAGAACCGTAGACGGCAATACTGAACAATAGGCCGAGGACAAATAGCATTTTAAAAGAAATGGAAAAAACCTTCTGGGCTCCTAATACATCATATTTTGCTAATTTTTCCGCGGTCATAATGGAAATGGCAATAGGGATTCCTGCACTAGATAGCTGCAGAGCCAATAAGTACGCTGGAAATGCCATTTGGTAGATACCGATACCTTCACCACTGAGAACACGGGATAAAAAAATCCAGTTCAAGCTACCAATAGCTTTTACCACAAACCCCGCAATCGTCAAGATGAGTGTACCTTGTAAAAATCGATTAACCATGATATCTCCTATACTGAAAGATTCGATTGAATCTATGAAAGACTTACTTTTAATTGTACCATAGAATCAGTACTCTCTCAATAAGATTGACTACATTTGAGAACATAGATTTTTCTTGAATCGCTCTAGTAGATACGGTATAATAAATATATATAGTCATTAATAATGTATTTAATTATATACTACAAGGAGGCCCATTATGCCATTAGTATCTACAAAAGAGATGTTTGAAAAAGCCTATGCTGGCGGCTATGCAATTGGTGCATTCAATGTAAACGACATGGAAATTATCCAAGGTATTGTGGATGCGGCGAAAGTGGAGCAAGCACCATTGATTTTGCAAGTTTCTGCAGGAGCACGTAAATATGCAAAACCTGTGTACTTAACAAAACTGGTGGAAGCAGCTTTAATCGATACAGATCTTCCTATAGCTTTGCATTTGGATCATGGTGATGATTTTGAAATTTGTAAAGATTGCATCGATAGCGGATTTACTTCTGTTATGATTGATGGCTCTAAACACCCTTTTGAAAAAAATGTGGAACTGACAGCTCGTGTAGTGGAATATGCTCATAAACATGGCGTTGTAGTAGAAGGTGAGTTAGGTCGTTTAGCAGGTGTGGAAGATGACGTAAACGTTAGCGAAAAAGATGCGTTGTTTACCGATCCAGAGGAAGCCGCTGAATTCGTTCGTTTAACTGGGGTCGATTCTCTAGCGATTGCTATCGGTACAAGCCATGGTGCGTATAAATTTAAAGGCACTCCATACTTAGATTTTGGTCGTTTACAACGAGTAGGCGAATTATTGCCGAACTTCCCAATCGTATTGCATGGGGCATCTTCTGTACCACAAGCATTCGTAGAAAAATGTAACTCTTTTGGTGGCGCTATTCCAGGTGCACAAGGGGTGCCTGAAGATATGCTTCGCAAAGCAGCCACAATGGCAGTGTGCAAAATTAATATCGACACAGACTTGCGCTTAGCTATGACTGCAAGCATTCGTGAAGTATTAGCAAACAATCCTGCTGAATTTGACCCTCGTAAATACTTGGGACCTGGCCGTGAGGCTATCCAAGCTATGGTGCAACATAAAATTAAAAATGTATTAGGTTGCAACAATAAAATTTAATTTGATTTGAGAAAAGCTGGCATGCTCTTAGGGTGTGTCAGTTTTTTTGTTATGGAATTTTATTAAAATACTCTGGTAATGGTGCTTGCAATGTGATCCACTCTTGTGTCATAGGATGGATAAAATGTAGTTCTGTGGCATGGAGGCATTGTTTGGTTTGCCACGTTAAGGAGCCTCCGTATAAATCATCGCCTGCGAGTGGGTATCCTAAAGCACTAAGGTGGACTCTAATCTGGTGAGTTCGTCCTGTGTGCAGATAACAGCGCACATGAGTATGATGTGGATGTTGTCGAACTACAGTTATATCTGTATGGGCAGGTTGCCCTAGTGGATGAGCACAACGTTCAATAATGCTACCCTCTAAGCGAGCAATAGGGAAATGAATGGATAACTTACTGACAGGAATAATACCATCGGTTATAGCATCGTATACTTTTTGGATGCGTGAATGCTGCTTGGTGAAAGCATGTTGAACCAAGGCATTCTTAGCAATAATAACGAGACCAGAGGTGTCCTTATCTAGTCGATGGATGGGGTGAAAGCTAGCGTTCATACCTTGGTTTTCAAAGTATGCTAATACGCCGTTAGCAAGTGTATGGTATCTTTCAGAGGAAGTAGGATGCATAAGCATGCCTGCAGGTTTATTGATGACCAGCAGATGGTCGTCCTCAAAGACAATGTCTAAGTCCATAGGGGTAGGGTCGATGTGTGATGTTTTAGTGAGGTGAACTTTTACGGAATCACCTGGATGTAGTAAGGTATCCCAAGTGGCGGTTTTGTCATTCACAAGGAACGAGCCTTCACGACGAAGACGGCGACGCATAGCTTGTGATACTTTTTGCTCTCGGATAGCTTGATTCATGGAGCATGGAGCATGATCTAATGAAAGTGTGAAATATAAAATAGGTTGCATAGATGTCCTTGTAGTTGAGTAAATTATATATGTATCCAAATGTAGATTATATAATTTATCATATCATAGAAAGTGATAATATGGTCAATGATTACAAAAAATATATACATACTCTGTCGTATAGATAAAAGTCGTATATCGGCTTTTTTTATGTTCATATAATTCTTTTAGGAACTTTACCAATAACCACTGTTTATATCTAGCTAATTTCAACGTTTAGGAGTATAATGAGGTATACAAATGTCTATTCCTAATGGTAGTAATACTGGAATATGCAAAGTTGAGGAGGGATTATGATGAAACAAATACGCTCGCTATTAGTAGCAAACCGTGGTGAAATTGCTATTCGTGTACTTCGTGCATGTAACGAAATGGGCATTCGCACAGTGGCTATTTACTCTAACGAAGATGCACTTTCATTACATCGCAATCAAGCCGATGAATCTTATTTAGTAGGGGAAGGTAAAAAACCTGTAGATGCATACTTAGATATTGAAGATATTATTCGCATTGCGAAGGAACATGACGTAGATGCGATCCATCCAGGGTATGGCTTCTTATCTGAAAATGCACATTTTGCACAACGTTGTGAAGAAGAAGGGATTACGTTCATCGGACCTAAAGTAGAACATTTAGTGATGTTCGGTGACAAAGTAAATGCTCGTATTCAAGCCAAAAAAGCAGATATACCGATGATTCCTGGCAGTGATGGTCCATTGAAAGACTTTGCAGAATTAAAAGCATTTGCTGAGAAATATGGCTATCCATTGATGATCAAAGCCGTGAATGGCGGTGGTGGTCGTGGTATGCGTGAAGTAACAAAATATGAAGAACTTCGCGATGCTTATGATCGTGCAAAATCTGAAGCAAAAATGGCTTTTGGCGATGATGATGTGTACGTAGAAAAATTAATTGTAGAGCCAAAACATATCGAAGTCCAAATTATCGGTGATGAACATGGCAATATCGTACATTTACATGAACGGGATTGTTCTATCCAACGTCGACATCAAAAAGTAGTAGAAGTGGCGCCAGCCTTTGCCTTATCCCGTGATTTGCGTGACCGTATTTGTGCAGCCGCTGTGAAAATCATGAAACATGTGAACTATGTCAGCGCTGGTACGGTAGAATTCTTGGTAACCGCAGATGGAAACTTCTATTTCATTGAAGTCAACCCTCGTATCCAAGTAGAACATACAGTGACAGAAATGATCACAGGTATCGATATTGTACATACGCAAATTCGCATTGCCGAAGGTCACGATTTACACAGTGAAGCAGTGGCAATTCCTGCACAAGAAAATATCCGTTGTGAAGGGGTAGCTATCCAATGTCGTATTACTACAGAAGATCCAAACAATAATTTTATGCCAGATACAGGTAAATTAATTACGTACCGTAGCTCTGGTGGTTTTGGTATTCGTTTAGATGGTGGTAATGCTTTCACCGGTGCAGTTATTACACCATATTATGATTCCTTGCTAGTAAAAGCTACATCTTGGGCGTTGTCCACAGAAGAAGCTATCCGTAAAATGTTGCGTTGCTTGCGGGAGTTCCGTATTCGTGGTGTAAAAACGAATGTGCACTTCTTGGTGAATGTCTTAGAACATGAAGTGTTCCAATCTGGGGATTACAATGTTCATTTTATTGACGAACATCCAGAATTGTTCAACTTAAAAAAAGATAAAGATAGAGGTACAAAACTGCTTCGCTACATCGCTGATGTAACTGTCAATGGTTACAATGGACATAAAGAAGAAGTACCAACATTTGACCCTCTCATTATGCCATCTAATGTGCCAGGTGCACCAGCAGCAGGTACAAAACAAAAATTGGATGAATTAGGACCAGAAAAATTCTCTAAATGGATTCAAGAACAACCAAAAGTATTGTTTACAGATACCACATGGCGTGATGCGCATCAATCCTTGTTTGCGACTCGTTTGCGTACTGCAGACATGGCTCGTGTGGCCGGTCGTGTTGCGAAGGGATTGCCTAATTTGTTCTCCTTAGAATGTTGGGGTGGTGCAACGTTTGATGTAGCGTATCGTTTCTTGCATGAAGATCCATGGGAACGGTTGCGCATGTTCCGTGAACAAGTGCCAAACATCTTGTTACAAATGTTACTTCGTGGCTCTAATGCCGTAGGATACACAAGCTATGCGGACAATGTGGTGCGTGAATTTATCCGATTAGCTGGCAAAAATGGTATCGATGTATTCCGTATTTTCGACAGCTTAAATAGCTTAGATAATATGAAAGTTGCTATCGATGAAGTTCGTAATCAAGGTAAAGTAGCAGAAGTGGCTTTATGCTACACAGGAGATATTTTAGATCCTCGCCGTGATAAATATAATTTGGCATATTATGTCAATATGGGTAAAGAACTGGCAGCAGCAGGGGCTAATATTTTAGCTATCAAAGATATGGCTGGTTTATTAAAACCTCAAGCAGCGTATAACTTAGTAAGCGCATTAAAAGATGCAGTAGACCTACCAATTCACTTACATACCCATGAAGGTTCTGGCAATGCGATATACTCCTATGGCCGTGCGGTAGATGCAGGAGTAGATATTATCGACTTAGCATATTCTGCCTTTGCCAATGGTACAAGTCAACCTAGCATGAGCTCCATGTACTATGGTTTGACTGGACATGATCGTCAACCAACTATGAATGTAGACTATATGGAAGAAGCATCCAACTACTTTGGCTCTATTCGTCCGTACTACAAAGGAGTGGATCATACATCTTCTTACCCAAATACAACGGTATACCAACATGAAATGCCTGGTGGACAGTATTCTAACTTACAACAACAAGCGAAAAGTGTGGGTCTTGGAGAGCGTTGGGAAGACATTAAACGTGTGTATCATGAAGTGAGCATGCTATTTGGTGATATCATCAAAGTAACACCATCTTCTAAAATTGTTGGCGATATGACTTTGTTCATGGTTCAAAATAATTTGACAGAACAAGATATCTACGAAAAAGGGGATACATTGGACTTCCCACAATCTGTGGTGGAATTCTTCAAAGGCTACATTGGTACTCCATATTTGGGATTCCCAGAACGGTTGCAACAAATTGTCTTAAAAGGTGAAAAACCATTGAATGGACGTCCAGGTGCTATGTTGCCATCAGTTGATTTTGAGGCGGTTCGTAAAGAATTGGCTGAAAAAGGTGCAGGTACTACAGATGAAGATGTGATTGCTCACTGCTTATATTCTAAGGTATTTGCTGATTATAGCACGTTCAAACATGACTATTCCGATGTGAGTGTATTAGATACTCCAACTTTCTTCTTTGGTATGAAACGCGGTGAAAGCGTAGAAGTGACTATCGAACAAGGTAAAACATTGGTGATTAAATACATTCAAATGAGTGAAGCTGATGAAGATGGTACACGTCATGTGTTGTTTGAATTAAACGGTCAACCTAGAACGATTAAAATTCATGATAAACATATTAAAACAACAGGCGTGGTGCGGCATAAAGTGGATCCAACCAAACCTGGTGAGGTAGGTGCTACTTTATCCGGATCTGTGGTGAAAATTGTGGCACAAGTGGGTCAAGCTGTGAAAAAAGGTGATGCCCTTGTAGTGACAGAAGCGATGAAGATGGAGACTACTATTACAGCGCCAGTATCTGGTGTGGTAGGTGTCATCCATGTTCGTGAAGGTAGCCGTATTGAAAGTGGCGATTGCTTGTTAACTATTGAAGAACAAGCGCATGTAGCTAACTAGATGATACGATTTATATTGTGTCAGTATGTCAGATATATGCCAAGTTATGGTGTAAATTATGATGTAGGCTATAGTATATAACATGCAAAAACAGGAGCAACTCTGTTGCTCCTGTTTATCATATCTGAGTGGGATATGTGTAACTATCAGTTATATACGGGTATCCTATACATAGTTATTTTATTATATATTTGATGTTATATGATTGTATTGCTATAGTATTGAAATAAATAAGAAATATAAAAGGAGTGATTCTTATGGCATTTGTATTGCCAGAAAGGTCTATTAGCAAAGGACCTAATTTCATTCGAGATGTGTTTGAACGGGGCGCAGGGATTCCTGGGTTCATTAGCTTTGGGATAGGAAATCCAGCTGGTGAAGTGGTGCCAGTAGCAGAAATTCAATCTGCCTTTGACCACATTGTACATACGAATCCATTAGAGATTTTACAATATGGTCCTATGCAAGGAGATGCAAAGTTAGCAGAGCAAACATTGCATCGTTTGGTACATGTGCATCACATGCCTACCAAAAACCAACAGTTGTTATTGTCCATCGGGGCAGGCCAAGATTTAGGGCTAGTACCTCGTACAGTATGTGATGCTGGTGATGAAGTGTACATGGATGCCTATACGTTTACCAGTGCTATTAATGCGGTGCGTAGTGTGGGAGCCAAAGCGGTAGGTATTCCTACCGATGAGGATGGTATGATTCCAGAAGCTTTGGAAGAAGTGGCAAAATCTGGAAAAGGTAAATATATCTATCTGATTCCTAACTTTCAAAACCCTACAGGTATTACTATGCCTTTAGAACGAAGAAAAGCGATTTATGAAATTGCAAAAGCTTATGATTTGTTCATTTACGAAGATGATCCGTATGGAGAAATTCGCTTTGGCGGTGAGCGAGTGCCTACTTTCAAAGAAATGGATACGGATAATCGTGTGCTATATGCAGGGTCCTATTCTAAAACGATTTCTGCAGGATTGCGAGTTGGTTTTTTGTATGGTCCAAGCGAAGTAATCCAAGCTATCCAAGTGATGAAGAATAATTGTGATGGTCAAATGCCATTAGTCACACAACGTGTAGTAAGCCATTTGCTAGAACATATCGATTATGATGAGCAAATCCAAAAGGTATGTAAGGTGTATCAAGAAAAATGCCGTGTTATGTTAGATACATTTCGTCAATACGGTAGTTCTAAAGTACATTTAACAGAACCTACGGGAGGAATGTTTATATGGATGACTTTGCCAGACCACGTGGACTGTGACGCTTTCTTTGAAGAGGCCATTGCGCGAAAAGTAGGCATTGTGAAAAGTGGAGCTTTTGCTGCTGATGGCGTTCCCTATGGACAACACTTCCGTTTAAGCTATACTGTGCCATCTCTTGAAGACATCCGCAAAGGCATGCAAATTATTGGAGAATTGACACGTGAGTATTGTGGGGACTAAATATTTCCACTGCACATGTATTTTATAAAGATGAATTACGAGCGCAACATATATAAGGTAATTGTTTTGGTTACTTATGACTATGTTGCGCTTATCTTATATGAGAGTATTACAAAATTTTTATATCCTATGATATAATAGGAATATACCTATAGATATATAGGATATACCATACATTCATAGGTGTGAATGGCAGTACTTATATTGGTAAAGAAAGTTCTAAGGACTTTCAGACATATAGAAAGAAGGTTTATTATGGCATGTGGAGATAACGGCGGTTGCAGCGGATGCGCTTCCTCTGGTGGATGCGGCACACAACAACCAGTTGATTTAACAGTAAAAACAAATGATAGAAGTCATGTGAAAAAGGTAATCGGCATTGTATCCGGTAAGGGTGGTGTAGGTAAATCCTTAGTCACAAGTTTAATGGCAGTCAGCCAGTCTCGTAAGGGTAAATCTGTAGGTATTCTTGATGGAGATATTACAGGTCCATCTATTCCAAAAGTGTTTGGCTTGAAAGACAAAGTGCGCAGTGATGATGGAAAACTAATGTATCCTATCGTGTCTAAAAACGGCATAAAAGTTATGTCTGTGAATTTACTATTAGATGATGAATCGGATCCAGTCCTTTGGAGAGGCCCTGTGGTAGGTAATGTAGTAAAACAATTCTTCTCAGATACAGTGTGGGGTGATGTAGATTACTTATTCGTAGATATGCCTCCTGGAACGGGCGATGTGGCGATGACAGTGTTCCAATCTTTACCATTGGACGGTATCATTGTGGTCACATCTCCGCAAGATTTAGTGTCCATGATTGTGGAAAAAGCAGTCAAAATGGCGGATATGATGCAAGTGCCTATCATTGGTGTGGTAGAAAACTTTGCGTACTTCCATTGCCCAGATAATGGAAAAGATTATAAAATCTTTGGTGAAAGTCACATCGATGAAGTGTTGAAAAAATACAATTTATTGTTACTAGGTCGATTACCAATCGATCCGAAAGTAGCGGAATTGTGCGACGCTGGTGAGATTGAAACGATTACAACAACAAATTTAGAATCAGTAGGCTTACCAGAGTAAGCGTGGACAATACCATAGTGTACATTGTACCTATGGTATTTTTCATAGGAGGAACTATGTGTGAACAGAATGAAGTAACAGCTATGTATGCTGACTTTTTTGAGTATATTGAAAGCTCCACATCACCGTATCATACAGTGGAGGAGTCTTATCGCCGATTAGAAGAACAAGGCTTTACGCCATTATCCATGGATGAAGAATGGGACTTAACTGCAGGAGATTATGTCATTGACGTATATGGTACAACCTTAGTAGCGTTCCATATTGGAGAGAACCCTAGAGAAACATTACGAATAGCCTCAGCCCATACCGATTTTCCAGGGTTCCGTGTGAAACCAAATGCGATGATTACGGACAAAGGGTATGGTAAGCTCAATGTAGAGAGTTATGGTGGATTAATTCAATATACTTGGTTTGATCGACCTCTTTCACTGGCAGGTGTGGTAGTGACAAAAGGGAAAGACTCCCTAGAGTTAGATACACATTATGTAGATTTTTCTCGTCCAGTGGCTACGATTCCTAGCTTAGCCATCCATATGAATCGACAGGTTAATGAAAAGGCAAGTTTTAATAAGCAAAAAGAGATGTTACCGCTCATTTTAATGCGTGGTCTTGGCACGGAGTACGAAGACGACAAAACTTTATTAAAAGCTTTATTAGCCGAAGACATTGGCTGTGAACCAGCAGATATTTTATCCTATGAGTTGACCGTGTATAATACGGATACGGTGGAAACCGTTGGCTTTGATGCGGAATATATCAGTGCGCCACGATTAGATAATCTTACATCCTGTTATGCCTGCTTACAAGGAATTGTAAGTGCCAAAAAACAACAGGTTACAGGGATTCGTATGGCATTCCTATTTGACCACGAAGAGGTGGGAAGTCGTACAAAACAAGGAGGAGCCTCCTTGTTATTACCCAATGTAGTACGCCGTGTGTACCGTGCTTTGGGACTCTCAGAAGAAGCTTGTGAAGCGGATATTGCAAAAGGGTTCATGATTTCTTCTGATGTGGCTCATGGATATCATCCTAATTATGGCGAGAAAAATGATATTACAAATTACCCAACTTTGAATGGTGGCGTAGTTTTAAAAATAGCTAGCTCTCAATCCTATGCGGGAGATGCGGTGGCACAAGCGATTGTGACCGATTTATGTGAGACTCATGGCATTAAGCATCAAATTTATGTGAATCGATCGGATATTCCAGGAGGCTCTACAGTAGGCTCTATTTCTTCAGCGCAATTAGTGATGCGAACTATGGATGTAGGTTTACCACTGTTGGCCATGCATTCCGCACGTGAGTTGATGGGTACCTATGACCAAATTGAGTTAAATCGATTATTAACTGTATTTTTAGGGGAGGTATAACATGGTTTCTATGATGGCAATTTTTGTAGCATTAGTATTGAATCGAATTTCTACACCCTTTCAACGTATGTTTTATGAACGAACCACAGTGAAAGCACAGCAAAAAGAGGAAGTCACAAAAGCATTACAATTGTTAGGGATGATTGTGGTAGCTGTGTATGGTGTGACCGGTAATATTACATTGTTAGGAATTGATGGGGTTACCATTGTACAAACTGTTCTTGCTATTGCCTTGGGTATTGGGGCTGTACAAGTGTTTGAAATTGTTTCGGTGTCTCATTTACGCCCTGTCCTGGAAGGACAAGAAACGCCTAAGACGGTATATGATCGCTGGATTTGGGATACTATTTTCATTGTAGGTTTATTATCTGCTCATGTACGGTATGGCTTAGAGTTTTCCTATATGGTCATTGCATGGCTATTATACATTCTGATTCCATATGGCGTTACACGATATAATATGAGCCGTGGCATAGAATTTAGCATTGGGAAAAAAGCCTATAAATGGGGAGCCCTAATCTGGATTTTTGCAGGTCTTATCCATTTGTTTGTATTATGATTCTCAGTGAGAACATGATATAATGAGTTAGCATTATGACAAAATGTTATACATATATAACAACGGTTAGAACTAGTGTGCTAGGGATGACCGTTGTATGTTTAGTAGATAGAAAAGAGGTATTATGAAGTTAAATACAGTTTATGCAGGCTTTCGTGTAGAGCGAATTGAACCTGTTCAAGAGGTAAATGGCACAGCCTATATGTTACACCATGAGCAATCTGGTGCACGTTTGTTATACATAGATACAGAAGATACAAATAAAGTATTTCATGTAGCATTTCGTACCCCTCCTCATGATAGTACTGGGGTCGCTCACATTCTGGAACACTCAGTCTTGTGTGGTTCTCGCAAATTTCCGTTAAAAGAGCCCTTTGTTGAACTCGTGAAAGGCTCTTTGAACACATTCTTAAATGCTATGACCTATTCTGATAAAACTGTGTATCCAGTGGCGAGTAAGAATGATGCAGACTTTCATAATTTGATGGATGTCTATTTGGATGCCGTATTCTATCCTCGTGTAGCTAAGGATCCGATGATCGTTATGCAAGAGGGATGGCATTATGAGTTGGAATCTGCAGAAGATCCATTGACCTATAAAGGCGTTGTCTATAACGAGATGAAAGGGGTTTATTCCTCACCTGACTCTCAATTAGATCATCATAAAATGGCGCTGTTATATCCTGACACTACTTATGGGCATGATTCTGGTGGATATCCTGACAATATTACAGATTTGACCTATGAAAACTTTAAAGCTTTCTATGACTCCTATTACCATCCGTCCAATAGTTATATCTATCTATATGGGGATATGAATATTGAAGAAACCTTAGCATTCATTGATAAGGAATATTTGTCAAACTTCCATGCCATTGAAGTAGATTCTAGCATTGCTATGCAATCTCCTTTATCTGAACCAGTGGTGGCATCGTTCCCATACGGTATTGGTAATGATGAAAGTGATAAGGGCAAAGCTATTCATTCCTTAACCTATGTATTTCCAGAAATGACATTCACTCAAAGTTTAGCTTTTGAAGTGTTGAATCATGCCTTATTTACATCCGGCTCAGCACCGTTGAAAGAAGCTTTAGTGAAAGCAAATATAGGTAGTGATGTGAGCGGTTCCTACATGGATGGCATTCGTCAGCCATTGTTTGAAATTAGTGTCACAGGCTCAGAAATTGAAAAGCAAGCACAGTTGCAGGACGTAGTGGAAAGTACATTACGACAATTAGTCGATGCAGGTTTAGATAAGGAATTATTAGAGGCATCCTTAAATCGTATTGAGTTCATTTTGAGGGAAGCCGATTTTGGCGGACGTCCAATTGGTCTTGCTTACGGCTTACGAGTGATGGATAATTGGTTATATGATAAAGATCCTATTGAATTGTTACAATATGAACCAGTATTGAAAGCACTTCGTGAAGGATTATCTACTGATTTCTATGAAAACTTATTGCGTACCTATATCTTAGATAACACGCATAAAGGGTTAGTTTCCTTGTACCCTGAAAAAGGATTGCAGGAGAAAAAAGAACAAGAAGAGACTGCTAAACTAGAGGCTATTAAATCTAATATGAGTGAAGAAGAAATTGCCCATATTATTGATCAAACAGCGAAATTAAAAGAAATGCAACAAGCCGTAGATTCTGAAGAAGCACTGGCAACCATTCCTTTATTAGAATTGTCTGATATTTCTCCTGTAGTAGAAGTAACACCACGTCGTGAAATTGACCACAAAGGTATTCGTGTGCATCACATTGATGTACCAGCTCGTGGCATTAACTATGTTAGCTTGTATTTCAATATGGAATCCTTGCGAGAAGATGAAGTATTCTATGCAGAGCTATTGTCAGATGTATTAGGCCGACTAGATACAGAACGGTTTACCTATGCAGAGATAGCAAAAGAAATAAATCTACATTTAGGCGGCTATACCATGGATGTATTGCCAGTCTCTATCCATAATGAACGTGATGCATTTGTACCATTAGCGGTTGTTCGTAGTAAGGCGTTAGCATCCAACATTGGTCATTTAACATCTCTACTTGGAGAAATTGTAGGACGCACAAAGTTTGATAGTCAAGAACGTCTTGTAGAATTATTAAAAGAAGGAAAGGCCATCTGGGATACAGAAGCATTCCGCCGTGGTAATACGATTGTTACTAACTTACTTATGGCGAAAGTATCGAAAATTGGTAAATTTAGAGACCAAGATACATTAGGCTATTTCCGTCGTTTAGTCGAAGTCTTAGACAATGAAACATTACTAGCTGGTGTGACAGAACAATTGATGAAAGTACAACAACGTTTATTCCGTAAAGATAACTTGGAAGTATCTTTTGTAGGTACTGCTGAAGAACTAGAAACTTTCTTAGCACATCTAGACGATATCACTGCTGTTTTAAGTGATGATAGTTGGGAAGCACAGCTAGAGATGACTCAATCCTATGTGAATGAAGGTTTAGCTACATCTGGTAAGGTACAATATGTGGCAAAAGGTGGCAACTTCCGCGATCATGGCGGTACACATACAGGTACGATGAGCGTCTTAGAAACTATGTTGCGCTACGATTACCTATGGAACTTAATTCGTGTACAAGGTGGAGCGTATGGAGCTTTTGCTAACTTCCATAATAATGGTAATATGGTATTCTGTTCCTACCGTGATCCAAATTTAGAAAATACATTACAAGTGTATGATGGATTGCCGACGTATTTACGTGAATTAGATTTATCTCCACGAGAAATGCGTAAATATATCATTGGTACTATGAGTGGACTGGATGTATCTAATACACCATTCCTACAAGGAGCTCGTGCTATGAGCTTATACTTTGGGAACACCGATGAAGCAAATATGACGGCTTTCCGTCAACAAGTTTTGGAAACAACAGTAGAAGACTTACGTGGATTAGCAGATGTCATTGAAAAAGTACTACAAGACAACCATATCGTAGTCATGGGTAGCGAACAGCGTATCAAAGAAGCAGAACAGCTTTTTGACAAAGTGAGTAACCTAGTACAATAACTTCATAAGAACATAGTAAAAGCCATACCCTATCTGGGAAACCAGAGGGGTATGGCTTTTGTGAGTTTATGATCTATAAAATAATAACGCACATCAGAATGTTCTGATGTGCGAATTTTTATTATTTAGTTAGGAAAAATATATCCATCGATAGCATCGGCTTGTGTAATTTTGCTGTTTACGATGTAAGGTTGTTCTACACCGTGGAAGTTACGTGTTCCGATGGTTCCTTCCATGGTATACCAAGTATGTTCTAACAATGGTGTAGTGGAGGAGTACTCAGTAGGTAATCCAAATGGAGACATATCTGCTACGCAGCAGATCATTAAATCACGAGCTAATACAAAGTCATTGCCTTGTAATGCTTTGTCATGATAAGAAATATAGCCTGTAGCTGTTACTGTATAGCCTTTATATTTTTCAATGTGATTAGATACTTTTAAAATTGTATCGTAATAATTTCTAGACGTTAATGTAATGTGTCGATGGGTGTCATCGATACCATCACCAATGTTTTTATAATCGTTCGTTGGAACTGGCTCTTTAGTGATGGAAATGACTTGGTCCACAGGCTCTTCCGCTGGTAATGCAAAGGCTTGGGCATGGAAGATGGATGGACTTAATAATAATGTACACAATCCGTACAGGATAGCATTTCGATACGAAGAGCCATAAGATCTACGGAATATGTTTTTACTTGCTTTGATCGTGCTCCATAATAGTAATAATGTCAAAACCCATAGCAAAGCGATGATATAGGAATTAGGGGCAATTAAACGATAGATGGAGCCTGTTGTTAATAAATACAATAAGGACAGGCTGCAACTAGCAGAGGCTACGATTTCTACCGCTGCGTGGATGTTAATTGTAGGAATGTATTTCATAGTGCATAACCTCCTATGATTGAAAATAGTATACATATAATCATTGTTCCCAGAATAATGGAAATACTATATACTTTCACAAAGGAATTAGGGAACAGATTTCGTAATAAGACGTAGTTTTTAATGTCTAATAAAGGTCCAAACAGTAAAAATGCCAAGATTCCTGGTAAAGGAATGACGTTCATAAAGGACCGAGCGATAATGGCATCTGCAGTAGAGCAGATGGATACGCAAAAGGCGAGTGCCATCATACCGAAGATGACTAACATGGAGCCAGATAAGGATATATCTTGTAACCATTGTTTAGGTAAAAATAATTGTAACCCACTACTTAGTATAGACCCAATTATGATAAAGGGCAATAGGCGTAAGGTTTCTTCTTGTAATCTTCCGAAAAATCCTATGTCTTTTGACAGCGATTTTACTAAAGTTAATTGTTTCCATGGAGGGAAAGCATCAGTACGACCGTAAATACGAGGCCCGCAATATTGACTCACTATGAATGCTAGTACTATTCCTAATAAGGGTCTTCCCCAGAGTATCAAAGGCTCTTTTGGAAAGGCGTAATAGGTGGAGAGTAGTACAATGGGATTTAACAAAGGGCTAATCATAGTGAAAAATAAGCTAACCTTAGGGGCTAGACCTTGACGAGTAAGACTTCGTAAGATAGGGATGACTGCACAGTCACAGAGGGGCATTGTACAAGCCATGATAATAGCTAGTATATAGGCGAACATAGGAGAACGATGTAAATATTTTTCTATGCGATAGGGAGAGACATATTGTTCTACGATGACGGAAATACCAGTCCCTAAGAGCAAGAATGGTATCATCTGTAATAAGATGGCCGTGGTCATAGTTACCCAATTAGGCTGTACATAAAACATATATCCCAAGGCTAATAGGATAGGGATGATTGCATAGTGTTTCCATCTAGGTTTAGACATTTGTATAGGTTTTGTGATAGGCCATTGCTTCACATCTTGGCAGGCAATCCAAGTACTATTAGGAGCTAATTCAGTGTACTCTTTAGCCTTTTCTTGCGTAGTGTTGCCCAGTATGACTGTATCGCTATAGCGAATTTGTGAAAGGGGAATTTCCCCTAAATACGGTAATTGTGACTCCACCCATTCTGGATGGGTCACATAATAAATATGTTTAATGTCTAACATATCTCCTAAGGGAGAGTGTAGAAAAAGTTCTTCAAAACTTTCTAAGGAGCCCAAGCCATTCCATTCGATCCAAAGTTCACGATACTGATGATCTTGTAATACTTGCTGACAAGCGGAGATAGTGTTCTTGGAATCATCGTCGATGGAGAAAGTATGCACTCTTTCGTTGGAAAGAGCAGGACTTTGTAAGCCCTGCTCAAATTGAAAGAGAAGAACATTTGAAATTTTATGACTTTCAATACCAGCAGTGATGGAGCTTGTCTTTCCTGAGCCAAGAAAGCCCATCACTACATAGGTGGGGATAGTTTTCATAGGTATTACATTGTTCCATTAATAAAAGACTGCAACGCATCATTGTTCAAAGAAGGACCAATGATGGTTAAATATGAATCATGTAATGTGGTAGGAGTAATCTCCAAACCACTTCCATTGTATTGCACTAAAGCTTGTCCCCCTGTGGATAGAGGGATGCAACCTTTCAAGCGTAAGATATGACCAGTTGTATTCGTTTCGATAAGGGCTTTCAAATGTTCTTGCCATTCATCGATGGTGCGAGGTAAGGTGCATTCTACAGTGCATGTTAAGAAAGCATCTTTGGCCTGTGCGTGATGAGCAATGTGGTCATGGCGAGGAATCTCTGGGTGATTCCGTGCTGTATGATGACCTGTGTGATTTTCAATGTTTTTGGTAGATGATAAAGAGGAGATGACTTGCTCTCGTGGATACATGGAAATATATTTTGAAAGTGTAATCTCTTTCCAAGGCACGATGTAAATCGGTGAAGCTGGATTTAAGAGACGAATAATTTCCAAGGTATTTTGTAGCAAATCTTCATCTTCTTGATGGCTAATAAAGACTTGGCTTGAGTAGGCAATTTGATCTTTAAAGAAGACACCAAAGTTTTTGTAGTACATAGGAGCTCGCATGGCATCTACAATGGACACACAACCGGTGAGCTCAATGCGTTTCGCAATAGATGAATCCTTGCAAATAGCTAGAATGTCAGATAGTTGGCTCACCCCAGATGGTTCAATGATAATATAATCCACATCTTGAGTGTCTAAAATATCTACTAAAGCTCTACGGAAATCGCCGGCTAAGCTACAACAAATGCACCCAGATGTGAGCTCGCGAACGGTATATCCTTTTTCACGAAGGATAGCTCCATCTAAATTGACTTGGCCGAAATCATTTTCTAAAATCAAAATTCTTGTTGGATCCGGTAATTCTTGTATGAGTTGCTGAATGAATGTTGTCTTTCCGGCACCTAGAAAACCAGAGACGACATACACTTTTACTTTATGGGAACTTAGATTTTGTTTTGCTCGAGTAAAAGCACGACTGATTAGATTCATCATACATCTCACCTCCAATGTGTATAATGTTATATATAATAAAATGAAAGTTCTTGCATGAATAGTATACTCTCTTTTAGTCAGCCATGCATGAATGATTGAGCATTTCAGTCTGTGTAACTTGCAATCATTATCAAAATATAAAATAAATGATAAAAAATCGAAAAAAATAGAAAAAGAAGATTGATTTATTTCGATTTGTCTGTTATAATGAAATCACGATGTGGGAACACATCAGTGTATTGTCAATTTATAAAAAGTATATATGAGGTATAAAAACATGAATCAAAAAGTAGCACAAGCTCTTAACGAACAAGTAATTTTCGAATTTAATGCAGCATCCACATATTTAGCTCTTTCCTTAGCTATGGCTGATGCTAACTTCAAAGGTTTCTCCGCATGGTTACGTGCACAATACCAAGAAGAAGTAACTCATGCTTTCAAATTCATTGATTACTTACAAAGCAACAATGAAAAAGTAACATTAGGTGATGTAAAAAATACGGCATCTACTTTGACTAATCCATTAGAAGTAGCAAAAGCTGTATTGGCTCATGAGCAAATGATTACTGGCAAAATCCACAACTTATATGCATTAGCATTAGAAGAAAAAGATTATGCAACAGTATCTTTCTTGAACTGGTTCGTAGAAGAACAAGTAGAAGAAGAAGCAAATGCAACTGACTTAGTAGATCAATTCACATTTGCACAAGATAGCCGTTCTGCACAATTATTCTTGGACTCCAAATTAGGTAGCCGTCAATAATTGCTACACTCACTCTTACTGTGAAGTGAGAACTTCCTATCAAACCTAACACACATAACACACATAATACAAAACCTAACACACAACACATATAACTAAACACAATCATGATATTTGTAAGAGTGATGTTGTTTGCTAGAATATACAATAGGTAGCCTTTCTAATAGAGGGGCTACTTATTTTTATTGTGCCATCGATGTGGGGCGTTATTCGTATATGAATAGGGTCCTACAATTTTTTTAAACAAAAAAGTCAAAAAGTCAAAAAAGTATTTGACAAAGGTCAAAAAGTCAGATATACTTTAACCATAGAAAAGAACAAAAAGTCAAAAAAGTGGTTGTCTCATTCATCATAAGAAGGAACTTAATTCTTTAAAAAAGTCTAGTTGTGATGATGGTACATCATGAATTAAAGAAATGAGGATATACTATGAGTATTTTAGCAGATAAAATTGAACAATTTATATTGACGAAATTGTTAGAGGAGCAGGAAGGTATTACGCTTAGGAGAAACGAACTAGCGGAGGCTTTGGATTGTGCACCATCACAAATTAGTTATGTGTTGAGTACACGTTTTTCTAATGATCGAGGGTTCCTTGTTCAGTCTAGACGTGGACTAGGTGGATCTATCACAATTACTAGAGTTATGGAACCAGTGAGAAAACAAGTCTTGATTCCTTTGGAACAATCTCCACAACGTAATGAAGATGAACCTGCCATTACAATTGGTCACATTGACCAAGTATTGTTTCAACATATGAAAGAAGCACGCATTACAAAACGTGAAGCAGCTATGTTGCATGAAGCATTTGTTAGAATTTTACAAGATGTACCAGTGGAACGTAGAAAAGAAGCAGCGGAGCGTTTTTATCAAGCCATTATGAACATCATAAATGAGGAGGTGTAGACTATGAAATGTGATTCTTGTGGTAAAGAAAATGCAAACATTCATATGACATCTATTGTGAATGGAGCAAAAGAGGAGCATCATTATTGCCAACAATGTGCGAATCAAAAAGAGCAGGGAGGTGGAACCATGTTTTCCTCTATGTTTGATGATAGCTTTTTCAATAATCAATTTTTTGCCAATGTTATGTATCCTCAAAGTGCATTGGGTAATAGCAAACAGATTACTTGCCCACAATGTGGCATGACTATATCAGCATTTAATCATCAAGGTCGATTAGGTTGTGATAGATGCTACGAGGCGTTTCGGCAGCACTTAGTTCCCTTAATTAAGCGTATTCAAGGATCTATTTCTTATGAAGGTCGCATTCCTCAACGAGGAGCGGCAGATTTGAAAGTAGAGCAAACTATTAAGCAACTGAGAAATGAGCTAATTCAGGCGGTAAAGGAAGAACAATTTGAAAGAGCTGCACAAATTCGTGATGAAATTAAGTCTTTGGAACAGTCTAAAGCATCAAATTAAGGAGGGTCTATGTTACATACTATTTTAGATGAGGCATTGTCGCCTTGGATGAAAGAAACGGACTTAGATCACCGTATTGTGTTATCTAGTCGCATTCGATTAGCAAGAAATTTTAAAGGTATACCTTTTACAAATCGAGGAGATATCAACGATTTAACTGAGGTGGATGGGTATATGCGGTCTATGATTACCCCTTTGCAAACAGCCTATGGTAAAAGTTTTTCAAAAATTAACTTGGCATCTTTAAGCCCTATGGAACGAGATGTGCTAGTAGAAAAACACTTAATTTCTCCTAATTTGGCGACCCAGAGTCAAGAACGAAGTGTCATCATTTCTGAAGACTCTCGTATTGCTATTATGGTGAATGAAGAAGATCATTTGCGGATTCAGTCTATGGAATTAGGATTACAATTAGAAAAAGCCTATGAACGAGCGGTAGCTATTGATGATGTGATAGAAAGTAAATACGATTATGCGTTTTCAAAAGACTTTGGATACTTAACTGCCTGTCCTACCAATGTAGGAACGGGGATGAGAGCATCTGTGATGGTCCATGTTCCAGCGTTGTCAATGACGGGCAAATTACAGCGTATTATTCGTAGTATTATCCGCATGGGCTATTCTGTACGAGGTCTCTATGGTGAAGGATCTGAAGGATTAGGCCATGTATATCAAATCTCTAATCAGCAAACGATGGGAATCAGTGAACAGGCAACGATTGACCAACTTTCACAGATTGTACAAGGTGTTGTAAAAGAGGAAGAAAAAGCACGGTCTGAATTATGGACTACAGATAAAGAAGGCATAGAAGATAAGGTGTGGAGGTCCTATGGAATTTTGACCCATGCACGCCGTATTTCAGGAGAAGAAGCCTTGGCCTTATTGAGTGATGTGCAGTTAGGTATAGATATGAAATTAATAGATGTGACCATGAACTTTCATGAAATGCTAGTCATTACAAGACCAAATTTCCTGGCCAAATTAGTGGGGAAAGAGTCGATGGGCTCGCAGGAGCGTGATAGTCAAAGGGCACAAGTAATACAAGATACCTTATTACGAGGTTCAAAAGGAGGAAGAAAATGATAGAAAGATATACAGAAGGGGCAAAACGTGCGTTAGCAATTGCCCAAGAAAAAGCAGTTGAATATAAACATAATTATGTAGGAACAGAGCATTTGTTGTTAGGCCTTGTGGAAGAAGAAAAATCAGTGTCTGCACGTGCGTTGCTAGCCTTAGGAGTAGAAGGAAAGGCATTGGAACAAGAAGTGATTCGTGCAGTTGGTAAAGGTACGCATAGTGGAGGTCAATTACAAATGACACCGCGTACGAAACATGTATTGGATTTAGCGCAACAAGCCGCCAATGGTCGTGGACATAACTACATCGGTACAGAGCACATTTTATTAGGTCTATTGTACGATGGTGGTGGGGTAGCCATGCAATTATTGGCAGCAAAAGGAATTCGTCCAGAAGATGTAGTAGAAAAAGTAAATGCTATTGTAGGGGGAGAAGAACCAAGTTCTAATCCAACACAAGGTACAGCTAGTGATTTAGGTGAAATTTCTGACTATGCTATAGATCTTAATGAAAGTGCAAAACAAGGTAAAATTGATCCTGTCATTGGTCGTGATACAGAAATTCAACGGGTGATTCAGATTTTAAGCCGCCGCACGAAAAATAATCCAGTTCTTATCGGAGAACCTGGGGTAGGTAAAACAGCCATTGCAGAGGGGTTAGCACAACGCATTGTCAGTGGTGATGTGCCGGATGTATTACGAGATAAGCGCATTATTTCTGTGAGCTTGAGTTCCATGTTAGCAGGAGCTAAATATCGCGGAGAATTTGAAGAACGTTTGAAAAAAGTGATGGATGAAGTGCAGGATTATGATGACATGATTGTATTTATTGATGAAATTCACACTTTGATTGGAGCAGGTGCTACAGAAGGAGCTATGGATGCAGCGAATATCTTGAAGCCAGCCTTAGCACGTGGTAATTTCCAAGTGATTGGAGCTACTACATTAGACGAATATAAAAAGCATATTGAAAAAGATGCTGCTTTAGAACGTCGTTTCCAACCAGTACAAGTGGGGGAACCAAGTGAAGAAGATGCGTTATCTATTTTGAAGGGCTTACGTGATCGCTACGAAGCATTCCATAAGGTACAAATTACAGATGAAGCCTTGGCAGCAGCTGTACATTTATCAAGTCGTTATATTGCAGATCGATTCTTGCCAGATAAAGCAATCGATGTTATGGATGAAGCGGCATCGAAAGTGCGTATGGCTGTGTTTACGGCAACTCCAGATGTGAAAGCATTAGAAGATGAGTTAGTGCAAGTACAAAAAGAAAAAGAGGCAGCTGTGACAGCCCAAGACTTTGAACGAGCAGCTACACTTCGTGATAAAGAAAAAGAATTAGAATCTGACATTGCATCAAAACAAGAAGATAGCAAAAAAGACAGCGAATCTAAGCTAGTAGTGACAGAGTCTGAAATAGCCGCTGTTGTTTCTGAATGGAGTGGTATCCCTGTATCAAGAGTGGCAGAAGAAGAATCGGAACGCTTATTGCGCTTGGAAGAAGAATTGCATCAACGTGTCATCGGTCAAGACGAAGCTGTCGTAGCTGTATCGAAAGCGGTACGCCGTGCAAGAGCTGGATTAAAAGATCCAAAACGTCCAATTGGTTCTTTCCTATTCTTAGGCCCTACTGGGGTTGGTAAAACAGAATTAGCTAGATCCTTAGCATCCAATTTATTTGGCGATGAAAATGCTATGATTCGTATCGACATGTCGGAATATATGGAAAAACATGCGGTGAGCCGTTTAGTGGGAGCGCCTCCAGGCTATGTAGGATATGATGAAGGAGGTCAACTAACTGAGGCTGTTCGTCGTCGCCCATATAGTGTGGTTCTCTTTGATGAAGTGGAAAAAGCGCATCCAGACTTCTTTAATATCTTATTACAAGTCTTGGATGATGGACGTTTGACAGATAATCAAGGTCGTACAGTCGATTTCAGAAATACAGTGATTATTATGACAAGTAACTTAGGAGCGAAGTATCTCAAAGAAGATACGGCAGCTATGGGATTCTTAGCGGCTAAAGGAGAAGAAGAAAGTGGAAAAGATAAAGAGTCTATGAAAAAAGATGTACTCCAAGCTGTAAAATCTCATTTCCGTCCAGAGTTTTTAAATCGTATTGATGAAATGATTGTTTTCCATGCTCTAGAAACAGAACAATTGCAAAGTATTGTGCGTATTTTATTGCAATCTGTGACAACACGATTACATGAACAAGGTATGGAACTAGAAGTATCTGATGAAGCTATGAATAAAATCGTGGCAGAAGGAACTGACTTTGCTATGGGGGCAAGACCTTTGAAACGAGCTATCCAACGGTTAGTAGAAGATCCAATTTCTGATGTTATCTTAGAAGGTAAAGCAGGAGAAGGTAAAACAATTCATGTAGTAGTAGAAAATGATGATATTGCGATTACTGTAAAGTAAAATAAGGAAAGAGCTATACTTAGTTGTTATGAAGGCAACTGGGTATAGCTCTTTTATAATGACTTATATTTATTTTACAGAACTCTGTTTTTCTTATACACTATAGGATAGGTATGTTCTTAATTTAAGTATGAGGTATAGAAATGAAAGAGATTATATTAGTTACATCTTTTGGATCTACGGTAGACAGCGCAAGAGAAAATCAAATTTTCCCAGTCGTAGATGCCATTCGCAAAGCAAATCCGAGTCATGAAGTACGGTTAGCGTTTACATCACGTATTGTCATTAAGCGTTTGAAAGATAGAAATATTGTATTCCAAAATGAAATTGAGGCTATGGAATCGATTGCGGCAGAAGGCTATGAACACATCATTGTGCAGCCTACACATTTAGTAGGTGGTGCAGAGTTCGATAAGCTTCGTAAAAATATTATGGCTTTCAAAGGACAAGGCTCTGTACAAGAAATTGTATTTGGCAGACCGCTTTTGTATTTCATGGGCCAAGAGGAGGAAGTACCAGACGATTACCAAATCTTGATTGATCGCTTTATTAAGGCCTTACAGGTTCCTGTAACAGAAGATTTACTCTTAGTAGGTCATGGTGGATTTAATGTAGGGAATGCATCCTATGCAGTGCTACAATTGAAATTACAACATGAAGGTTTACGTAATACATCCATTGCTACATTGGAAAATTTCCCAACACCTGAAGATACTTTAGAACGATGGGAACGAGAAGGTCACGAACCTAAGAAAGTACATTTACATCCTCTATTATTAGTTTGTGGTGACCATGCATTGAATGATCTATTCGGAGAGGAAGAAGATAGCTTACTTTCTGAATTAACAAAAGAAGGTTATGAAGTGATATCCTATAAAAAGGGTCTTGGAGAATACAAAGAAATTCAAGATATTTATGTGGATCATTTGGCAGATGCTATGCAGGGGTTATATCAAAAAAGATTATAATGCTATGATTCATAACAATTTGATGGTTAAGGGATTTTCCAGTAGTGCATAGAGGAGTATTTCGTGTACATTCATGGATAATCATGATATACTAAACAAGTTATAGTAGATTGGAAGTAGTAAATCTTACTAGTTCAATGTTGATAGATAAAGAGGTGTCCTGATGAAAGGTAAATTATATGGTATTGGTGTAGGTCCTGGAGACTCTGAGTTGATGACTGTAAAAGCTGCTCGCATTGTTGGAGAAGCCGATGTCATTATTACACCAAAAACAGAAAAGAAAGATGGCTCTGTAGCCTTACATATTGCAGAACCATATATTCAAGAACATACAGAAATCGTACCTGTTGTATTTCCAATGGTATTGGATGATAATGAACAATCTAAAGGTTGGGAAGAAGCACGTAGAATCATTACTGGATTGCTAGAAGAAGGTAAAAAAGTTGTATTCTTAACATTGGGAGATCCAATGTTTTACAGTACATATATGTATGTATATCGCTTAGTAGAATCTGCTGGTGTTGATATTGAAACTATTCCAGGTGTTACTGCATTCTGTGCAATCGGATCTCATTTGGGGTACCCAATTGTAGAAAAAGAAGAAGTGTTAGCGATTATTCCAGCTACAGCACCAAAAGAAAAAATTGATGCTGTACTTGCTGTAGCTGATGATGCAGTTATTATGAAAGTGTATCGAAACTTCTCTGAAGTACAAGAAACACTTCGCAAACATGATATGGCAGAAGAGGCTGTGATGATTTCTCGTGTTGGATTACCAGAGGAAGAAGTCTATCGTAATGTAGATGCTTTGCCATCAGATACAAAATTAAACTATTTATCTACAATTTTGGCGAAACGTAAAGATCGCTAAGAGGTATTTTATGAACACTGTACAACGACCGAGAATTGTTATAGCAGGCACCAACTCTGGTGTTGGAAAAACAACTATTGTAGCAGGGCTATTGGCGGCTTTGACAGAGCAGGGCAAAGTAGTACAGGCATTTAAAGTAGGCCCGGATTATATTGATCCGGGCTTTCATAAAATTGCTAGTCAAAGAGAATGTTACAACTTAGATACCTGGCTTGTGCCACCACATAAATTGATTCCTTTTTTTGCCGGACAAGCAGAAACAGCAGATATTTCCATTATAGAAGGCGTGATGGGTCTTTATGATGGGGGACGTGAAGGTGTTAGTTCCACTGCGCAAGTAGCCAAAGATTTAAATGCACCAGTGGTATTAGTGATCGATTGTAAGGCGATGGGAGAAAGCGCAGCAGCCATTGCTAAAGGCTTTCGGGATTATGACCCAGAGGTACAATTTGGTGGGGTTATTTTAAACCGATTAGGCTCGGATAATCATGAATATATGATACGGACGGCGATGAAGAAATTAGGAGTTCCTGTACTAGGTGCCATTCGTCGTGACGAACGTATGCAATCACCAGAACGTCATTTAGGATTGACACCAGTGACAGAAATTGATCCCACAGAGGCTATTGCTACCATTCGTGAAGCTGTAAAAGTCATGGTGAATTTAGAAGCCCTAGTAGAGTTAGCTCAAAATGCGGCGGATTTATCTGTGGAAACTGTGGAGGTAGTAGAGGCTGTAGAAAAACGCGCACGTATTGGCATCGCTTTTGATGAAGCGTTCTCCTTTTACTATCCAGCTAGCCTATCCGCTTTAGAAGCAGAAGGGGCGGAGTTACATTATTTTAGTCCTTTAGAAGATACATCCTTGCCAGATGTAGATGGTATCTTTTTTGGTGGTGGTTTTCCAGAGATGTTTTTATCTCAATTAGGGAACAATGAATCTATGAAAGATAGCATACGTAAGGCTAGTGAAAAAGGTATGCCAATCTATGCGGAATGCGGCGGTCTCATGTATATGACAGAAGCAGTGACTGATTTTGAAGGAAATACCTATCCGATGGTAGGGATTGTACCAGCTACCTGTGAAATGCAACAAAGCTTACAACGGGTAGGATATGTAAGTGCCACTATGTTGGAACCAAGTATCTTAGGGTCTGTGAAAGATACTTTGCGTGGACATGAGTTTCATTTTTCTACCATGACACCGACACAAAGTCCATTCCCTTGGGCCTTTGAATTAGTAGGTGGACGTAAACCGAAAGCCTATCAAGGTGGATATGCACATAAAAATGTGTTAGCATCTTATTTACACATTAATTTCTCTGGCAGTGAAGAGGCGGCAAAAGCTTTTGTAGATGCTTGCGAGGGCTATAGTCAACGTAAATAGTAAAAGTATGAGAATGTTAAAATGCAATTTTATATTGCGTTTTAGGTATAACGTAAAAGTGAAAAAAGATTGACATTTTTTCTGGCTCTGTGTATACTAATATCGTTGACGAGCCGGAGTGGCGGAATGGCAGACGCACTTGACTCAAAATCAAGCGGGTAACACCGTGTGGGTTCAAGTCCCACCTCCGGCACCAACGATTAGCAGATACTGTATAAACAGTATCTGCTTTTTGTTTTCACTTTGATAAATAATTTTATTTAATAAAAGAGTAGATAGTAATAGAGTATCAAAAGCAACAGAGTTTAGAATGGGTTGATAAGTGTGAACAAAGGGATTGAAAGATAGTTTATTATGATTATTTTATATAGGTTTCATGATGGAAAATAATTGACGATTTGTGGATAATTATATATGATAGTCACAAAATAAGGTGATAACAAGTTGCAAAAAGTTGTGCTATAACAATAGAGTAGGCTAGGAAGTATTAGCTAGAAAAGATGCATATAGGATATAAGAAAGGAGGAACCCTATGTCGGGCGAGAGTAAAAGACTATGTATAAGAACGTATGAAATTAATAGGAAATCGAATGAGGGAGAAAGCTATGGATGGATACGAGTATACATTGGACAAGACGGGGTTTTATAAAATCCTTTTTAGCACGTCTTTGACAGTAGCCAAAGAACAATTACATAGTAGGTTAACACCGAAAAAGCTAGAAGGTGCAGTGGATTATATGTGCATGCTTTGCACCTGCATGAATTTGGCTGTTGATCAGAATCAACTAGAATGTGCCAAGTTTAATGATGGAATTGTAGAAGAATATGTAAGTTTAGTAGATGTAATCATTAGTAACGAAGGGAGTATTAATTATATAAAAGCTGCTAAAATTGATGAATTGTTTATTAAATCGGCTGAGTTGGTACGTGCACTATTGCAGGGGGGCGCATTAACTGAACAGTTAGGTGAACTACAAAGAACCTATCATTATTGGAGTATGAAGCAACGTATGTATAGTTCACGAAAAAGTTTGCTTCATTAGTGTGTAAGAATGGGTGGGCATGAAGCATATATTGAGTAATGTCTAGGTTGTAATGATGTAAATACAAAGGCACCTAATAAAATAGTTCCCACAAAAAGAGAGGAAAGTTGATCCTGGAGAGTCTGCTTTCCTCTTTTTTATATTATGCCATTCAAAGGTTTACTCTAATCCAAAGGTACAAAAAGCTTGCACCAACCCCAATAGTCTTGTAAAATAGAGGTATAACAACTTATATAGTACAAGAATTATTAGGAGGAATTGATTATGGCAGTGAAGATTGGTATTAATGGCTTTGGTCGTATTGGTAAATGCGTCATGCGCGCGGCTCTTAACAACCCAGATGTGGAAGTAGTAGCCATTAATGATACTGGTGATATTGAAGGTTCCGCTTTACTGTTTAAACATGACTCAATTCATGGCAACTTAAGCTGTGACGTGTCTGTAGAAGGCGAATATTTAGTAGTAGACGGTAAAAAAACACGTGTATTCTGTGACCGTGATCCAGCAAAATTAGACTGGTCCTCCGAAGGGGTAGAAGTGGTTATCGAATGTACGGGTGTATTCCGTTCTCGTGAAAAAGCAGCGGCTCATTTAGGGGGCACTGTTAAAAAAGTAATCATTTCCGCACCAGGTAAAGATGAAGATAAAACAATCGTTATGGGTGTCAATGAAAGTGAATATGATCCAGCTACGCATCATGTAGTATCTAATGCAAGTTGTACTACAAACTGTTTAGCTCCATTTGCAAAAGTATTGCATCAAGAATTTGGTATCAAACGTGGTATGATGACAACAGTGCACTCTTACACAAATGACCAACGTGTATTGGATGCACCACATAAAGACTTACGTCGTGCTCGTGCAGCAGCGATGTCTATTATTCCTACTACAACAGGTGCAGCAAAAGCAGTGGCATTAGTATTACCTGAATTAAAAGGTAAATTAAATGGCTTTGCTCTTCGTGTACCTACTCCAAATGTGTCCGTAACAGACTTAGTAGTAGAACTTGAAAAAGAAGCAACTAAAGAAAGCATCAATGCGGCATTCCGCAAAGCAGCTGAAGGTGAGTTAAAAGGTATTCTTGGCGTATCTGATTTGCCATTAGTATCCAAAGACTTCAATGGTGATGCTCGTAGTTCTATCGTAGATGCAGACTTGACAATGGTGATGGAAGGCAATATGGCAAAAGTAGTAGCTTGGTATGACAATGAGTGGGGCTATTCCTCTCGTATTGTTGACCTAGCTGTGTACATGAGCAAACGAGGCTTATAATCTGCCGGGGACTACGAGAGTAGTCCCTTTTTGTCGTGTCTATGGGTAGGTAATCTCTTGTTTGGATGTGTAGCATGCAAATATTGCGACGGACTATACTTCATAGACAAGTACACTTACAGATCTATACGTCTAATGATAGAATTGAGAGATGCTGAATAATCGATTGTAAATAGATAGGAGACAGTATGAAACTTTCACTAGCAAATATGAATGTAGCGAACAAAACAGTATTTGTTCGAGTTGATTTTAATGTACCTCTGAAAGACGGCGTTATTACTGATGATACACGGATTCGCGCCACATTACCTACCTTGCGTTATTTGATTGACCAAGGTGCCAAGGTAGTGATTGCCTCTCATCTAGGTCGTCCTAAAGGAGAACGTAAACCAGAGTTTACTCTAGCGCCTTGCGCCAAACGATTGAGTGAATTATTAGAACAACCAGTTCGCTTTGTAGAAGATTGTATCGGTGATATCCCAGCACAAGCTGTAAGTGAAATGAAGTCCGGTGATGTGGTGGTATTGGAAAACCTTCGTTTCTACAAAGAAGAAGAAAAAAATGATCCTACTTTTGCCAAAGCCTTAGCGGATTTAGCAGAAGTGGGTGTGAATGATGCCTTCGGCGTATCTCACCGTGCCCATGCCTCTGTGGAAGGGATTACGAAATACTTACCAATGGGAGCTGGTTTCTTGTTAGAAAAAGAAATTCGCTATGTCGGAGGTGCTGTAGAGCATCCTGAACATCCATTTGCAGCCATCATCGGTGGCGCCAAAGTAAGCGATAAAATTGAAGTCATTTCTAACTTATTACCTAAAGTAGAAGTGTTGATCATCGGCGGTGGTATGGCAAATACTTTTGTAGCAGCCCAAGGTCATAATGTGGGTACTTCCTTAGTGGAAGCTGACAAATTTGAACTAGCTCGTGAATTAATCGCTCGTGCGAAAGAAACCAACACTAACCTATTATTACCAGTAGATTTCGTTGTAGCCGATGCTTTCAGTGAAACGGCGAATCATAAAGTAGTAGATGCAACGGCTATCGAAGAGGGCTGGATGGCCTTAGACATTGGGCCAAAGAGCCGTGAGCTATTTGCAGAGGCTTTGGCACCGATGAAAATGATCGTTTGGAATGGTCCTATGGGCGTATTTGAAATGGAAGTGTTCGCAGGTGGTACCAATGCGGTAGCGAAAGCGGTGGCAGAGGCGAATGCAACTACAATTGTAGGTGGTGGCGATTCTGTAGCGGCTATTGAAAAAAGTGGATTAAGTCACAAAATTTCTCATATTTCCACTGGTGGTGGCGCCTCCTTAGAGTACTTAGAAGGCAAAGTATTACCAGGTATTGCAGCCTTACAAGAGGCATAGGAGGTTATCATGCGACAACCGATCATTGCAGGAAATTGGAAAATGCATATGACGAATACGGAAGCCATTGTATTCGTTGAACAATTGAAACCCTTAGTGGCTGATGCAACGTGCGAAGTCGTAGTATGTCCGCCTTTCACGGCTATTAGTACAGTGGCTGACTTAGCGGAAGACACCAAGGTTCGTGTAGGGGCACAAAACGTGTTCCACGAAGAATCTGGTGCCTATACAGGGGAAGTATCTCCTTCGATGTTGACGGACTTAGGCGTGTCCTACGTAATTGTGGGGCACTCTGAACGACGTTCTATCTTTAAAGAAGCAGATCGTTGTGTGAATAAGCGTGTGCGCATTGTTTTACAACATGGCATGAGCCCTATCCTTTGCGTAGGTGAAAGTTTAAATCAACGTGAAAGTGGGGAAACGGTGGCGTTCATTCACTCCCAATTAGAAATGGGATTGCATGGAGTGCCTGCAGAAGAAATGACAGAAGTGGTGATTGCCTACGAACCGATTTGGGCCATTGGAACAGGTCGTACAGCGACGGCGGAACAAGCAGGCGAAGTATGCCAAAGCATTCGTGAGAAAATCGCTGCTATGTATACGCCTGATATTGCAGAACAAGTGCGCATTTTGTACGGTGGCAGTGTAAAACCAGAGAATGCAAAAGATATTTTAGCCCAAGCCCACGTAGATGGTGCTTTGGTGGGTGGTGCTTCCTTGGAAGCAGAGACTTTTACGGGAATTATTAATGCCTGTTAACATAGGTTTGAGGTAGCGTATGGCAAAATTAAAAGGACCAGTGATGCTGACAATCCTTGATGGATTCGGTATTGGGGATGGTCAAGACCCAACCAATGCGGTGGTACAAGCGAACCCCCGAACATTTTTAGAATTATGGGATAAGTGCCCTCACACTCTATTGGATGCATCTGGTATGGCTGTAGGCTTGCCAGATGGACAGATGGGAAACTCTGAAGTGGGTCATTTGAATATTGGCGCCGGACGTATTGTGTACCAAGAATTGACGCGCATTACGAAAGAGGCAGAGGAAGAGACCTTGTTTACTCGTCCTACCTTGGTGAAAGCCTATGAAGAAGGAGCTAAACAAGCCTTGCATCTAGTGGGTTTGTTGTCGGATGGCGGTGTCCACTCGCATATTGATCACTTGAAGGCAATACTTCGTGGCGCTAAAGAGGCTGGTGTAGGAAAAGTCTATATCCACGCCTTCTTGGATGGTCGTGATGTACCTCCACAAAGTGCGTTGGCCTATATTGACGATATTGCTTATTACTGCAACGAGTTGGGATTAGGATCGATTGCGACAATAGGTGGTCGTTATTATGGTATGGACCGTGATCAACGATGGGAACGAGTACAACTGGCGTATAATGCCATGGTATGTGGTAGTGGCACAGAAGTAGGTTGTGCTCATGAAGCGGTAGAACACAGTTATGCTGATGAAACGACAGATGAATTTGTCATTCCATCTGTGGTGGAAGGGTATACAGGTATGCAGGATGGAGATGCGATCTTATTCTTTAACTTCCGTCCTGATCGGGCTCGTCAATTAGTGCGTGCTGTGGTAGACCCTGATTTCACTGGATTTGAACGAAAACATGTATTGCAAGGTTCCTATGTGGCGAGTATGACTCGGTACGAAGCAGACTTACCAGTGCCTGTGGTGTATGATAAAGAATTATTAACAGATACCTTAGGAGAAGTGTTAGCTAAGGGTGGCTATCGTCAACTGCGCATTGCAGAAACAGAGAAATATGCTCATGTGACGTATTTCTTCAATGGTGGTAAGGAAGATGTATTCCATGGGGAAGATAGAATTTTAGTGCCTTCTCCGAAGGTGGCTACCTATGATTTGAAACCAGAGATGAGTGCTCCAGAGGTAACGGAAAAGGTTGTATCCGCCATTCGCAGTGGCGAGTATGATATGATTATCTTGAACTATGCGAACCCAGATATGGTAGGCCATACGGGTGATTTTGAAGCAGCAAAACGAGCTATTTTAGCCGTAGATGCGGGGCTTTTAGAGATTGTGAAAGCCATTCAAGATAGGAATGGTCAATTATTAATTACAGCGGACCATGGAAATTCTGAGGTCATGGTGGACCATACCACAGAAATTCCGCACACGGCACATACGACGAATCCGGTACCACTCATTTTAGTGGGAGCCCCAGAGGGTGTTACCTTGCGACCAGGTCGGCTATGTGATTTAGCACCAACTATGCTGGCTTTAGGTGGTATTGAGCAGCCTGAAGCGATGAGTGGTGAAAGTTTGTTAGTACAATAAGGAGAAGTAACAATGGCAGTAATTACTGATGTATACGCAAGAGAGATTATGGATTCCCGTGGTAATCCAACAGTAGAAGTAGAAGTATATTTAGAAGACGGTACGATTGGTCGTGCAGCGGTTCCATCTGGAGCGTCTACTGGTCAATTTGAAGCGGTGGAATTGCGTGATAGCGAGTCTCCTCGTTACTTAGGTAAAGGTGTATTACAAGCGGTGGCAAACGTAAATGACATCATTGGACCTGCTATTTTAGGGTTTGATGCATCTGAGCAAGTGGCTATCGATGGAGTGATGATCGAGTTAGATGGTACGCCAAATAAAGCAAAATTAGGCGCTAATGCGATCTTAGGTGTTTCCATGGCAGTAGCTCGTGCAGCGGCTGAATCCTATGATTTACCATTGTTCCAATACCTTGGTGGCACGAATGCAAAAGAATTGCCAGTACCAATGATGAATATTTTAAATGGTGGAGCTCATGCAGATAATAACGTGGATATCCAAGAGTTCATGATTATGCCAATTGGTGCATCTAGCTTTATGGAAGCATTGCGTTATTGTGCAGAAGTATACCATACATTGAAAGGTGTATTGAAAGCAAAAGGCTTGGCCACAGGTGTAGGTGATGAAGGGGGCTTTGCTCCGAACTTAGGTTCCAATGAAGAAGCATTACAAGTGATTACAGAAGCTATCGAAAAAGCAGGTCTTGTAGTGGGTAAAGATATTGTATTTGCTATTGATGCAGCATCTTCTGAGTTCTACAAAGATGG
This sequence comes from uncultured Veillonella sp., assembly GCA_963515865.1. Taxonomy (GTDB): domain Bacteria; phylum Bacillota; class Negativicutes; order Veillonellales; family Veillonellaceae; genus F0422. The sequence goes on along the minus strand of CAUPZH010000003.1, from coordinate 112,449 downwards.
CAAGTATCACTTAGCTGGTGAAGGCAAAGTGAAAACTGCTGCTGAAATGGTAGAATACTACGCAGAACTTTGTGAAAAATATCCAATCTACTCCATCGAAGATGGTTTAGCAGAAGAAGATTGGGAAGGCTGGAAATTATTGACAGAGCGCCTAGGTAAAACTGTTCAATTAGTAGGTGACGATTTATTCGTAACGAACACAGAACGCTTGTCCCGTGGTATCAAAGAAGATACTGCGAATGCGATCTTGATCAAAGTGAACCAAATCGGTGCGTTGACAGAAACATTCGATGCTATTGAAATGGCAAAACGTGCAGGCTATACAGCTGTAATTTCTCACCGTTCAGGTGAAACAGAAGATTCCACAATTGCTGATATCGCTGTAGCAGTAAACGCTGGACAAATCAAAACTGGTGCTCCAGCTCGTTCCGAACGCGTAGCAAAATACAACCAATTACTTCGCATTGAAGACATGTTGGCAGAAACGGCTCAATACCGTGGTAGCGATGTGTTCTATAACATCAAACGATAAGAATATGTGAAAATGAAAAAGGACCCTACGGGGTCCTTTTTGTATAAAACCTATATGTACTTTCCGTATACTGTGGGAAGTTCCTGCAAGAATAAACTATAATTAGGAGCCTGACGTTGGTTTAATACGGCAAGAATAGTAATCGTATGATGAATTTCGTTGATACTATAATAAATATCATATTTCTCGAAAGAATGGATATGATATACATTTTTAGTGGACTTAGATACATTTAGAATACGATATCGATGCGGTAGATATGATAAACTCTCTATAGCTTTATGTATTTTATGCGAAGTGTACTTAGCTGATTCTACGGAGAAAGATTCAGCTATATAGCAATAGATATTTAATAAATTGTATTCCGCAAATGATGAAAGTCGTACATCATAGGTTTCCATAATTATTCTCCTAGTAAAGTAGTAAAAAATTCTTTAGCAGAACGTCCATTACCGTTATTTGATTCTTCGACTCCACGAGATAAAATATCTTCTAACTCTGAAGGGATAAAATCAGATGTACTAAGGGGTGGTGTATTTAACTTTAGATCAAAAGGGAGTCCGTTATGTAGGATAATTTGTCGATAAAATAAATCAATAGCGACAGCGCGACTTAGTCCAAGGTCTTCTAAAATAGATTCAGCATGTTGTTTTATATTTTCATTAATTCGGACATTAACACTAGCAGATTTCATGTTGGGCTCCTTTCTGTGTACTATATTACCTAAATTATAAACCGTTGTATTGCAATATGCAACATAAAATAATAAAATAAAGTAGTAACGTGAGATTATTTTTGTGATATAATAGAAAAGATTAATGCTGAATGCATTCTATAGAATTTTAAGTAAAGGTGAAAGGATTAGGAAAGGAGGAGTAGGGTGTACAACAATTTTGAAGTGATTGGGGCATTTGCATTGTATTTAGGCCTCATGATGTACATCGGGGTATATTATTACCGCAAGTCTAATAGCTTAGACGACTATATTTTAGGAGGTCGCCAGCTAGGCCCCTGGATCACGTCCATGAGCGCGGAAGCCTCTGACATGAGTGGATGGATGTTGATGGGTTTACCTGGATTTGCCTACTCAACAGGGATATCAGCGTTATGGATTGCCATTGGTTTAGCTTTGGGAACGTGGCTGAACTGGGTATTCGTATCGAAACGATTGCGTAATTATACAGAGGTAGCGAATAATAGTTTGACTATACCGGATTATTTGAAAAACCGTTTTCATGATACATCAAGAATTGTGCCGGTGGTGTCTGCTATCTTCATCGTTATTTTCTTTTTAATTTACACGTCCTCCGGATTTGTGGCAGGTGGTAAATTATTTAATACTATCTTTGGACTAGATTACATGACATCTCTCTTTATTACAGCAGGGGTAGTTATTTTCTACACGTTCCTAGGTGGTTTCCTAGCCGTAAGTTGGACAGACTGTATTCAAGGTATGATGATGTTCTTCGCCATCTTATTGGTACCTGTGACGGCAGCTATGTATTTAGGTGGTCCTGTGGAAACATCTCAATTAATTGCTACGGAGTTCCCAGCAGGCTTGTCGATTTGGGGACCGGAACAAGATACTTTCACCTTGGTGGTAGGTATCATTTCTAGCCTAGGATGGGGGCTTGGTTACTTTGGTCAACCTCATATCTTAGTGCGTTTCATGGCGATTTCCGATGCGAAAGAATTGAAAAAAGCTACGAATATTGCCATGATTTGGGTTGTGATTTCCTTGTTGGCTGCGGTGGCAGTAGGTCTTGTTGGTAAAGTGTACTTAACAACACCGCTAGTAGATGCCGACGCAGAAACAGTGTTCCTTGTGATGAGCGAGCATTTATTTAATCCATTTGTGGCAGGTTTAATTTGGTCCGCTGTATTGGCAGCCATCATGAGTACAGCCTCTGCACAATTGTTAGTAACTGCATCTTCCGTGTCTCAAGATTTGTACCGCAATGTGTTTGCCCGTGATGCAGGAGACCGTGAACTAGTTATGGTTAGCCGTGCTACGGTATTGATCGTATCTGCTATTGCCATCGTGATGGCGGTGAATCCACAAAGCTATATCTTGACGATGGTGGCCTATGCATGGGCAGGATTTGGCGCTGCATTTGGTCCAGCTATCTTAATCTCGTTGACTTGGAAACGTATGACTCTGAAAGGTTGTATCGCTGGTATCTTAGTAGGTGGTATTACCGTTCTTGTGTGGAAACAATTCGGTTGGTTCGGCTTGTATGAAATCGTACCAGGTTTCATCTTATCTGCCATTGCTATCTTTGTAGTAAGTTTGTTGGATCATGAGCCAAGCAAAGAAATCCAAGCGGAGTTCGATGCATCAGAACAAATGCATATTTTATAATTACATACACATAGTAAACGAAATGTTGGTGCTACTCCTTTGGGGTAGTGCCAACATTTTTTGTAGAAGATGTGTAAATTATGGAAAGGATAGTGTAGTTCTAGTGCAAACGGTTTATACTGGCCTATAAAAATGGTATAATATATAGATACGATTCGATAAATGTACAGTTAGAAAGGAGGAAAGACATATGGATGCTAGAGCCCTACGAGCATTGCAACATTTTTATGGATATTCCAGTTTTCGCCCCGCTCAAGAGGTACCTGTTACAGCTTTGTTAGAGAACCAAGATGTGCTAGGGATTATGCCTACTGGGGCAGGTAAATCGATTTGCTTTCAGGTTCCTGCTATGCTAAAGGCAGGCATTACCATTGTATTTTCACCGTTGATTTCCTTGATGCAAGATCAAGTGGATACCTTGAAAGAGCAAGGTATGCCAGCGGCGTATATGAATAGCACCCTCAGTCGAGAAGAACAGAATAAAATTTTGTACTATTTACGGGAAGGGCGCATTAAACTATTATACTTGGCACCAGAAAAATTAGAGTCCGAAGGGTTTTGTGAGTTTTTAAGAGGACTGCCAATTAGCCAAGTGATTATTGATGAAGCCCATTGTGTGTCACAATGGGGGCATGATTTTAGGCCTTCTTTCACGGCCATAGGACCTTTTATTAAGAGCTTGCCCCATAGACCTGTGGTAGGGGCTTTCACAGCCAGTGCTACGGAAGAAGTAGAACGTGATATAAAACAACTCTTAGGATTGGAGAATGCCCGTGTGCATATTACGGGATTTGATCGTCCTAACTTGGCGTTTTCTGTGATCCACGAAAGTAAGCGTATGGAATATGTACGAGATTATGTGCTACACAACCCAAATGATGTGGGGATTGTCTATTGTGCCACTAGGGCGAATGTGGAAAAGGTATATCGTGAGTTGTTGCGATACGGAGTGAAAGCAGGCTATTACCATGGTGGTTTATCTGATGAAGAGCGTAAGTACCAACAGAATCGTTACGCCTTTGATGAAGTACAAGTTATGGTAGCTACTAATGCATTTGGGATGGGTATCGATAAAAGTAATGTGCGCTATGTGATCCATTACCAAATGCCACGAAATATGGAAAGTTATTACCAAGAGGCAGGCCGTGCTGGACGAGATGGAGCACCGGCAGATTGTATTTTGCTATATAATGGGCAAGATGTGGCAGTGCATCAATATATTCTAAGTCAAAGTGACTTGCCACCAGAACGACAACGGATTGAGCGGAATATGCTACAAGCCATGATCGATTATTGTCATACACCTATGTGTCTACGTAAATTCATGTTGTCTTATTTTGGTGAACAAGTGCCTTGGGATCAATGTCATCATTGCAGTACTTGTGATGAACCACGAGTGGCGGTGGATGTAACAGCCGAGGCGAGCGCAGTATTGCAGACGATTTGGAATACAGAAGAACGATATGGAGTGACTATGATTGCGGATATCCTATGTGGGAATCGGACGGAGCGTATTGAGAGGTTTCGCTTACACCGATTATCCGTATTTGGCAAATTAAATCGTTGGGCAGATAAAGATGTAAAAGGCTTTATTAAGCGCTTAATGGCGATGGGGTATGTGACGTCTTCGGGAGGGCAATATCCTATTTTATCCGTTACGGAACAAGGTAATGAAGTATTAGCGGGACGGATCACTGTGAAAGATGTGCCTATAGATGTAGGGGAACATCGTCCTATGCAGGGCCGGTCTAAATCAAATGCTTCAGGGCTTGCAAAAGCCACTAAGAATAACTCCTTATTTGAGGCTCTGCGTGTGCATCGTTTGGAACTTTCAAAAATAGAAGGGGTAAAACCGTTCATGATTTTTTCAGATGCTACCTTATTGGATATGGTAGCAAAAGAACCATTGACCTTAGGAGATATGGCGAATGTGAAAGGCGTAGGAGATATGAAGCTACGTAAATATGGCAATGAGTTTTTGAAGGTCATAGCCGGGTTTAAGGGCAACATATAGCGATAGAGGGACAACTTGATATCTAAATGTAGATATACAAATATATTTAGACACAGATATTGATACAAATACAGATATACAAAATATATGCTGATATAGTTTAGCGTAGTTTCGTATACAAGGAGGCATAGATGAGTTTAGCAGATACGCAATATTTACAGATTATAGAAAATATATTAGATCATGGGTATTATGCCAACAATCGTACAGGCATTGCGACCTATAAATTACCGCATCAAGTGATGCAATTCAATTTAGCAGAAGAATTTCCTATTTTAACCACGAAATTTGTGGCTTTCAAAACGGCCATTAAAGAATTGCTTTGGATTTGGCAATTGCAATCTAATGATGTACGTCAATTACAGGCCATGAATGTAAAAGTTTGGGATGAATGGATGCGTGAAGATGGTACGATTGGTAAGGCCTATGGATATCAAATTGCCAAATATAAACAGTTAGATAATTTATTGGATATGCTACAAAAGGACCCTCAAAGCCGTCGTATGATTGTGACCTTGTGGAATATTGAAGACTTGCCAGATATGGCGTTGCAACCATGCGCCTATGAAACATTATGGGATGTTACCGATGGTCGTTTAAATTGTATGCTTATCCAACGCAGTGGGGATATGGGATTGGGAGTGCCTTTTAACACCGCTCAATATGCTGCATTGGTGCATATGATTGCCCAAGTATCTGGGTTACAGCCAGGACAATTCACGCATGTCATCAATAATGCTCATATTTATGAGAACCATGTAGAAGCTTTACGTACTCAATTAGAACGTAAACATGAAGCCTTAGAGGCTCCGATATTACGATTAAACCCAGAGATCAAAAATTTCTATGATTTTACGCCAGAAGATATAACTCTAGAAGGCTATGAGCATTTAGGGAAACTATCTATGACAGTAGCTGTATAAGGAGTTATCTATGTTAGCAATGATTGTAGCAGTGGCTGAGAATGGTGTGATTGGTAAAGACAATCAACTGATTTGGCGCATTCCAGAAGATTTAGCATATTTTAAAAAGCGGACTACTGGACATGTCATTATCATGGGACGGAAGACATTGGAGTCTTTGCCGTTTTTGTTGCCTAATCGTGAACATTGGGTCATTACGTCGCAATTGGATTACATACCACCCTATGAAGGAGTGAAAGTATTTCATAGTCCAGAGGAAGCGGCACAAGCGGCGCAAGCCCTAGAGTTAGCGTATTGCATTGGCGGCGCTCAGGTGTATGCAAGCATGGCGCCTTATGCAGATCGCTTGTATGTGACGGAGTTACACCAAGCTTTCACAGGAGATGTTGTTTTTACAGAGCATACGAAACCAGAATGGGTGGAAGTAGAGCGTATAACAGGAACAGGACAAGAGGACTTGGACTATGATTTTGTAACCTATGAAAGGCGGAAATAGAATGGAAATACATGTAGTGATAGCCCAAGAGTTAGGGGTAAAGCCACATCAAGTAGAAGCGGCCATAACTTTATTAGATGAGGGCAATACAGTACCATTTATTGCACGGTATCGAAAAGAAGTAACTGGTGAGTTAAAGGATGAACAGTTACGTGAGATTGAAGAACGAGTAAAGTATTTGCGGAACTTGTTACAACGTAAAGAAGAAGTCACCAAGTCCATTGAGGAACAAGGCAAACTGACAGAAGAATTGTCGGATGCTATTGCAAAAGCGATGAAGTTGCAAGAGTTAGAGGACTTGTATTTGCCATTCCGTCCGAAAAAACGAACTCGTGCATCTATGGCCAGAGACCGTGGTTTGGAACCGTTGGCACAGGCATTGTTCACAACGGCTACAGAAGAAGAGTTACGCCAAATGGGAGCAGAGTACCTTAATGAAGAAGTGCCTACTGTGGAAGATGCCTTACAAGGGGCGATGGATATTGTAGCAGAAGAAGCGAGTGAACGAGCAGATATTCGCCAATATTTGCGTAAAGCTATGTGGGAAACTGGTCATATGAAAACGGAGCTAGTAGGCGAAGAAGAAGTAAACCAAGGATTCATACAGTACAATGAAGAATACAAAGAACCCATTCGCCAAGTCCCATCCCATCGTGTATTAGCGATGAACCGTGGGGAAAGCTTGGGCGCTTTAAAAGTTAGCTTTGTGGTACCGGATGAAATATTTATCCAATATATGGTAGACACTGTGCAAGGTACTGCAAGGGTAGAGCATTCGTATATTGCTGAGGCTATAGCTGATGGATATAAACGACTATTGTATCCATCGTTAGAGCGTGAAACACGAAATGCAATGACAGAGCAAGCAGAAGAGCAGGCCATCAAAGTATTTGGTACGAACTTGCGCAATTTATTGCTCCAAGCACCTTTATCTGGACATGTTATTATGGGCTTAGACCCAGGATATCGTACAGGTTGTAAAATGGCCATCATTGACAGGGAAGGTAATGTCCTAGATTATGGGGCTTATTATCTTACGATGAGTGATAAACAAGCAGAGCGTGCCAAACAAGAATTGGCTAAGAAAATTCGTCAATATGGTGTTACCTTGATTTCTATCGGCAATGGTACTGCTTCTTATGAAACAGAGCAATTTACATCTGCCATGATTGCTGAAGAAGGCTTAGATTGTCATTATATTATCACTAATGAAGCAGGTGCCTCCGTATACTCCGCTTCTAAGTTGGCCATTGAAGAACTGCCAGATTTAGATGTATCGATTCGTGGCGCTGTGTCGATTGCACGCCGTGTACAAGACCCATTGGCGGAATCTGTGAAGATTGATCCGAAATCAATTGGTGTCGGTCAATACCAACATGATGTGAATCAAAAACAATTGGGCGCCACCTTAGATCAAGTGGTAGAAACTGTAGTTAACCATGTAGGGGTAGAGCTCAATACAGCGTCTCCAGCGATATTGAAGCATGTGTCTGGTATTTCTAGCACCGTGGCGAATAATATTATTGCTTACCGCAAGGAACATGGTGCTTTTACTAGTCGTAAGCAATTATTGAAAGTAGCACGTTTAGGTCCTGCGGCCTTTACACAATGTGCCGGTTTCTTGCGTATCGGTAAAGGGGAGAACCCTTTAGATGCGACGCCAGTTCATCCAGAGTCCTATGAGATTGCTCAAGGGGTGCTCGCACAATTGGGGATGTCCTTAGAAGATTTACGAGATAAAGGGACGTTGGAAAGGGCCAAGGCAAAACTGCAAGCGGTGGATGTGGAAGAGTTAGCGAAACAGCTAGAAGCAGGTGTACCGACGGTGCGAGATATTGTAGAAGCTTTACAAAAACCAGGTCGTGACCCACGAGAAGATTTGCCAGCGCCGATGACACGAAAACAGATAGCTAGCTTGGAGGATATGCAAGTAGGCACTGTGGTAAAAGGAACAGTCCATAATGTGGTGGACTTTGGTGCCTTTGTGGATATTGGTGTAAAAATCAATGGCTTGTTGCATAAAAGTGAGTTTTGCGCTTACCATGAACATCCATCCGATGTATTGGCAGTTGGAGATGTTATCGAAGTGGAGATTATCTCGGTCGATGCAAAACGGAACCGCATTGGTTTATCCATGAAACGAGAAAAACCAAAACATCCAAACCGCCAAGGTCATAGACGCAATGACCATGTAAATCCTCGTCGAGATACACAACATAAGAATAGTCAACACCAAAAAGGCGAAAGACAACAGGGTCGAAGCTCTAACAACGTTAAGGATGTAAGAAGTGGCTCAGGTAACCCTATGCGAGATAGAAACAATCGAGGAAAAGGGCAAGAAAAAGAGCAGGACTTAGGCGCTTTATTACAACAATGGGCTGACCGTGGAGGACGTAAACGATGATCTATATCATAAGTATCTTGACCTTCCTATTGGATCAAGTAGCAAAATGGTATGTACGTAGCCACTTTCGGTTGGGTGAATCTGTGCCAGTTGTACCTGATGTTTTTCATTGGACCTATATTGTGAACCATGGAGCAGCCTTTGGTATGTTGATGCACCAACGATGGATATTGTTGTTGGTAGTGGTACTTTTGTTAGGCGCTATGTACGTAGGTCGTAAGAAATTAGCTATGGCACCGCTATATGCACGAATTGGGACGGGTACGCTCTTGGGCGGTGCCTTGGGCAATGCTTGGGATCGTTTGTACTTAGGTGGGGTAGTGGATTTCTTTGATTTCCGAGTATGGCCTATCTTTAATATTGCGGATATTGGTATTTGCATTGGTGTACCTTTGTTGATTCTATATTTTTGGTCCTATGAAAGCCAAAAACAGTGAGGTAAATAATGGAAACAAAACAATATATAGTAGAGGCTCAAGATGAGGGTACACGATTAGATGTGTACCTCACGAGAGAGCTTGGTCAGTCACGGAGCTATGTGCAATCCTTAGTAAAAGAGGGTCATGTACAAGTGAATGGCAAAACAGGAAAATCAAATTTGAAACTTTCAAAAGATAGTGAAATTAACGTTATTATTCCTGAAGTGCACGAAGTAGAAGTAGAACCAGAGAACATTCCACTAGATATTCTATTTGAAGATTCGCATATGATTGTCATTAATAAAGCTCGTGGTATGGTGGTACATCCAGCGGTAGGCAATCATTCGGGGACACTGGTGAATGCGTTGCTATACCATTGTAAAGATTTATCCGGCATTAATGGAGAAATTCGCCCTGGCATTGTACATCGCTTAGACAAAGATACATCTGGTGTGATGATGGCAGCAAAACATGATGAATCCCATTTAGGCTTAGCAGAGCAAGTGAAAGAACATAGTGCTACAAGAACTTATTATGCATTAGTACAAGGGAATATTGCAGAAGAAAAAGGGACTATCAAGGCCCCTATTGGGCGCCACCCTAAAGATCGTATGAAAATGGCGGTGGTCTTTGAAAATAGTAAAGACGCAGTGACCCATTTCCGTGTACTAGAACGATATGGCAAGCACACATTAATAGAATGCCAACTAGAAACGGGCAGAACTCACCAAATTCGTGTACATTTAGCGTATATTGGACATCCTGTGGTGAATGATCCATTCTATGGATTCCGTAAAATGGATTTTCCTATTGTAGGGCAGGCTTTACATTCTAAGACATTATCTGTGAAACATCCTATCACAGGGGAAGCGTTACACTTTGAAGCGCCATTGCCGGAAGATTTTTTGGCATGTATTGAGTATGCGAAAGAGCATAATCGATAAGGAGTGATACTATGGAAGAACGTATCTTAATTGATGAAGCTAGTATGATGCGTGCCATTCGTCGTATTGGGCACGAAATTTTGGAGCGCAATAAAGGATTATCCAATGCCTTAATCATTGGTATTGAGCGCCGTGGTGTATATCTAGCAAAACGATTACAAGCTCAGATTGAAGCCATTGAAGGGATTCAAGTAGATGTGGCAACCATGGACGTTTCTCTGTATCGAGATGATCGTGGAGAGACCGCGAAGGAAGGAGCTCCTTTCACCTTGGATACGACAGGTAAAGTAGTGATTCTTGTAGATGATGTATTATTTACAGGTCGTACGATTCGCTCTGCTTTGAATGCCCTTATGGATGCAGGTAGACCGAGTGCCATCCAATTAGCTGTATTAGTGGATCGAGGCCATCGAGAACTACCTATACGAGCTGACTATGTAGGGAAAAATATTCCTACGTCCCACTTGGAAACGGTGCAAGTTCGTGTGCACGAAGTGGATGGGGATGATAGTGTAGTGATTTTTTAGAAAGATGAGGAACAACCAATGCATGGTATGGGAACCATCCTTAATGTGGTGCTGATTATTTGTGGTAGCTTATTAGGGCTCTTTATTCGACACCGTATGAAAGATAATTTAAAAGAAACGCTCATGATGGTGTGTGGCATCATTATCCTTTTGTTAGGTATGAGTGGGACAATGCAATATATGCTAGTGATCGTCAGTGATAGCCTTCATACAACGGGACCTATGATGATGATTATCTCTATGGTGCTGGGGGCTATTATTGGAGAACTTATCGATTTTGATGGGCGCATTACTGCCATTGGAGAATGGCTAAAGTTGAAAACAGGTAACAGTCGGGACCCCCAATTTACAAGTGCTTTTATTACAGCATCCATGACATTTACCGTAGGAGCTATGGGCGTCATTGGTTCTATTCAAGATGGTTTGACTGGTGATTACAGTACGATGGTTGTCAAAAGTATTTTAGATGGTATTATTGTAATGGTCATGGCATCCTCCATGGGAAAAGGGGCTTTGTTCTCCTTTTTACCAGTGGGGATTACCCAAGGGATGATTACGGGCTTAGCTCATTTGGCAGCACCGCTTATGACTCCAGAGGCGATTGATAATTTATCCTATGTGGGATCCATCTTAATTTTCTGTGTGGGCATTAATGTATTGTGGCCCAACAAGATTCGAGTGGCTAACTTGCTACCAGCAATTTTTATTGCTATGTTGTTAACATTTTTGCCAATTACACTGTAAACTATAGGGGACCCTTTATATTATGGAGGAATGGTGGGTACCACATTCATAACTACTGAACATTAAATAGTGAGGAGCTAGTGATGAAAGAACGTGAGAAACAGCAGGCTATCGAAGATAAGCGCATGAAGGAATTAAAAACGGTGCGCAAGATGATAGAAATCTACTGCAAAGGGCAGCACCGACGGAAGTCCGGTGACCTCTGTGAAAGTTGTGCAGAATTGATGCATTATGCAGAAGCAAGGGTAGAGCGATGCCCGCATATGGAAGAAAAATCATTTTGCGCCATGTGCAAAACACATTGTTACGCACCGACCTATCGGGAACGAATTAAAGAAGTCATGCGCTACAGTGGCCCACGCATGTTATGGATACATCCAATCATGACCATACGACACATATTGTTAGGGAAAGGCTTGTTGAAATAATATGTGACTGGTGGTTTCACTCGTAGTAGCCCTCAATTTGGAGCTTCTTTTATACCGGTGTGGGATATGTACCAGGTGTTCGAATAGTAGAAACGTTAAAACGTTTAGCTGAAGAAATCCATGGTATCCATATTGACTAATTACATAGTCTTATACATAGTGAAAGCCGTCACAATGTGGCGGCTTTTTTGTGTGTACGAGAGAAAGAAGCTGGGTGAGGTTGGTTAGTTAGTATAAGGGCATTCTACTTGTGACATAGTGAAGTAGGAGTTTTATGATTCTTGTCGAATAGTAATAAGATATGACCTTTTTTATATGGGCCATGTCGGTTAAATTTGGTATAGGAGGAGAGAGAGATGTTATTATACGCAACGCAAATGCCAGTAGCTAAAGGGGTTTCAGAGGAACGGTTTGCACAAGTTGTCATAGACTGGGTACAGTCGGAACAGGTGAACAAAGTGTATCACTACATATGGGGAGATGCACATCCAAAGTTGGATGCTATGAACTGGGACATCTTAGATAGATCCGTTACATGGGGTGATGGAAGGCTCAGTTTGTCCATACAACGAGTACGACCAGTGGTAGCAGCCCGATCGTCTATTGTCATCCAAGTGGGGAAATACGTATTAGATGTCATATACAATACGGAAGAGCAATACATTACCATGGCTGTTCATGGGGAAGGCAAACCAGTAGATAAGGAACATTTTTTGCCAGTCCTAGCAGGCGATTTTTGTCGATTTTTAATTGATGCGGGACAGGGTGGTATTGATAATAATCTACGTATGTTAGGCACACCTCGCTATGTAGATAATCCTGCCCGTCATATCCAAAAGGTCTTAGATGGTGACAAACAATGTAAAATGCCTATTCTCATGGTGACTCTTTCCAAATCTGGGGAACCGCCATTAGATGTGGATGATTTGGCGATGAGCACCTTAGGGTTGGCACATGTCATCGTCGTGCCTAGTGACAATGGTAAAATAAATGAAAGCTTAGCACAATGGGGCACCAATAAAGAACGAATGAAACATGTGATTCTCTTCTTCCCAGCTGATGCTTACGGTACAAAGGAACCGCAGTTCATTTCCATTGATAAGCAGGGACATCATGCCATTGAATCCTGTGTGACTGCCTTACAATATTATTCTCGCTTGCGTTCCACCGATTCTTTACAAACTTGGGATGGAGTGACTATAGCTAGGTTACAAAGACAAATGACATCTATACATCTTGATGAAATCAAAAGTGAAGATGTGGGTCCTCTTGTTGATTTTTCAATGCTTTCAAAAGAATTACGAGAACGAGATGGGGCTACACCAGCATGTGTATCTATGGAGTTAGATGATTCTAGTAGGAGCCAAGTAGAATATGTTACTACTATGGAAGAAGATGTGCTAGATGGCAAGGAACATGAGGAGATAATTCCTACAGATACAATGAGCGCTGCTTTAGAAGCTGCCAATGTGGAACACCGCAGTGGGGCTTGTGGAGAAATGCTGGTGCAACTTGTGAAGGAAGGTCGCAAAGAAGGTGTATTCGACGTGCCACAAATGTTACAAATTACAGCGGGCATGACATTGATGCGCTTACTTCACATGCATCATAAAGAAGTACATGATCGTGTATTTGAAACGACACCGATACTCAAACGAGGCATGATTAGAGGTTCACGGTATACAAAAGTAGGATCCGTGGAGATGATGGAAAAAATGAACACTGTTATGGATCGGTGGGGTATCATTTGGGCACGCCAAGATGCGTACGATTTAGTAGATGGCGAGTTAATACCATTGCGGGCGATTTGTGGAGAAGATAGTGTGTTCCCATGGAATACAGCGCAGTCTGAATCTTTAATCTCCATGGAAGCACCATCTGTCTTTGACGTGGCGAAAGCCTTGCGAGAAGGGGAACCTGCTTCTGTGTACACCGCTTATGCAAGAGGTGTGGCGAAATTAGTGCTTTTAGATGAACAAATGGCGAAATTAGAAGCAGACCGTCTCCGTGAAGAGGAAGAACGACAAGAGCAATTACGCTTGGAAGAAGAGCGGAAAGCACAAATTCAACGAGACCGCGAGGAAGCACAACGGAAAGCGGAACAAGAGGCAGAGGCAAAAAAATGTGAACTTTCACCAGCGGAAGTCAAAGTATTGTTGGCGAAGTTGAAAGAGTTAGAAGAGGAAAATGAATCTTTACGAGAAGCTTATACATCCTTGGAAGATAAAAATGAAAAGTTGTTGGCTGAAAATAATGAATTGCATAAGGCAAATAAACAACTTCGTATCGATTATGACCGTTTGTTAGAAGATTTGGAAGACCATACGGACCCAGATGCGCCAGATACAGTACAAACACCGCATGGCGTGGCGTACACGGACGAACAAGGCAATTTGTATATGTCCAAAGTGGGACGCTTGTTTGAAGGTGACGAGTTTGATGACGATGTACCAGAAGGAGAGTTTATTTTATTACGTGGGGAAGAAAAAGATTTATACCCTCATGAGGTGCGTGATTTAGTACTGGATATGTTAGCGGATTATAAAAAGTTATGTGCCCCTAACTCACGTCGTGAACATGTTATCCAAGATTTGTTAGAAGCGAATCATTTTAACAACTCTATCCGTAAACGCCGTGAAGAATTGAAACATAAAATCCGTACGTATCGTAAAATGGACTCCAGCTTTGAATCCTACTTGCGTAGCATCGGTTTTCATGTGACAGGAAAAGGTAAACATTATAAATGGACTTATTTTGATGATCCACGGTATGTTATTACCGCAGGTAAAACTATTAGTGATGGATGGTGTGCAGGGTTAAATATTTATTCTGTTATCGAACGATTGATGTTGTAGTTTTTTTACAGGTTTCATACGTCAATGTATGATGCATAAGGAAGTATTTTACTAAACCCTTGAAAATATAGTATGATTACGCTATACATAATAGAACTATCTGATTCACTATGGGCAGTGAATGTAGATGAGTAGTAGGTTGCTACAGACTGGAGAAGTAATTATGCAAGGGAAGCTATGGCAAGTGCATAGTGTGGTGAACAGTATATGAAGTATTCTATGTTACTGATAACCTCCATGACGAAACATTGGCAATGGGCCAAAGAAATAGAGAAACAATACACAGATGAGACTATGTCCTTGGGCATAGTCTTTCTGTCGTGTAACGATTTACAGTTAGCAGATGTTCAGCGCACTATTGATACGGCAGATACAGTTCTATTTACTCATGTAGGCAGTACCTTAGATACGCCTTTGGTAAAAGGGATTCATAAATATATTATACAGAAACAAGTTCCTTATGTATTACTATTCCATGATTCAGCGTCGGATGTACAGCGATATGGTGTTGCAGATGAGGACATTGATCAAATTAAGGCTTATTTGCACCAAGGTGGAACAGAAAACTTTTATGGACTGTGCCAATATATGCTATCCTTACAAGGCTATACAGGGCTAGTGGAAGCGGTGAAAGA
Source organism: uncultured Veillonella sp. (assembly GCA_963515865.1). Taxonomy (GTDB): domain Bacteria; phylum Bacillota; class Negativicutes; order Veillonellales; family Veillonellaceae; genus F0422. Next base: position 97,166 of record CAUPZH010000003.1, on the reverse strand, counting down.
ACTGCCGTACCAAGGCATTTTAGGTAGACAAGGGGAAGTGTATCCATCCTATGAGGCGTATCGTAAGGATTACAACCATGATGGTCCGGTAGTGGGCATTTTCTTCTATCGAGATGAATGGGTGCAAGGCCAATTAGACTATCCCTATGCACTGTATGATCGTGCATTAGAACAAGGGTTATTGCCGGTATTAGTATTTGGTCAATACAGCAGTAAAGCTGGTGGACAATTACGGTGGTACGATTGCTGGCACACGTTGTTTGATCATCAAGTGAAAGAGACCATATCTCTCATCATTAATACATGCAAGTTCTCCATCATTGGCTTGCAGGGGGCGAGTCGTGATGAAATGACGGATTTAGGAATCCCTATCTTGCAGGGCTTTGTTACCTATACTACTCTTGAAAGCTGGCAAACACGTTCACAAGGGTTAGAGCCTATGGATATATCTTTTTCCTTGTCATTGCCGGAAATAGATGGTATTTTAAACGGTCATATTGTAGGGACCAGAGCGTACTCAGAGGAAAGAGGCTACTATTTCAAACCATATCCTGAGGGGATTCAAAAGTTAGTAGACCAAGCCAAACGATGGATTGCATTGCAACAGAAACATAGGTCAGAAGTAAAGATTGCTCTATTCCTTCATAATTATCCTCCCAAAAATTCACATATTGGCAATGCCTGTGGGCTAGACACGCCAGAATCTGTACTACGGTTGTTGCAAGAATTACAACAGAACGGATATATAGTAGATGGTATCCCTCAAACGAGTGAAGATCTAATGACGATACTGACCAAACATGCTACGAATGATGTAGATTGCTTGACCGATTCAGCCGTAGAGAAAGCCCCAAAATTACCGAAAGAAGCGTATAGGAGGTGGTTTTCAAAGCTGGATAGTGCTACCCAAGAATCACTACTACAACATTGGGGACAGCCCATAGGAGAGATATTTGTAGAAGAGGATGAGCTTATTATTCCCGGTGTGGCCTTTGGCAATGTGTGGGTATTAGTACAACCGCCACGTGGATTTAGTGACAATCCAGATGCTTTGTACCATTCGCCGGACATTCCACCGACGCATCACTATGAGGGGGTGTATCATTGGGTACGCACTGTATTCCAAGCCGATGTGGCGATCCATATGGGGACGCATGGCAATTTAGAATGGTTACCCGGTAAGGGAACGGCTTTAAGTTCCTATTGTTACCCTCAGTTAGGTATCGAAGATATACCTAATCTGTATCCGTACTGGACGACCATTGTCGGTGAAGGTATCCAAGCAAAACGGCGTAGCCATGCTGTTTTACTTAGCTATTTATCGCCACCTATGAAGCGGTCCGGCTTGTATGGTGTCTATGAAACGCTAGAACGGTATTTGGACGAATATGACCATATGAAAGCGCAGGAGATGGGTCAAGAGTCTGTGGTGCTAAGTTATATCTTATCTTCTGTGAGAGAGTGTCATTTAGAGCACTTGTGCGAATCCTTCGACTGGTATCAAGAGGGAGGTCAGGTACACTTTGTGGCAGATAGATCTGTCAGTGAAGAAGAGTGGCGTGCCTTAGCTGACTCTATTCATGCAGACGAGGCAGAAGAACTGTTAGGGGATATTCATAACTATTTGATGGACATCCAAAATCGTCATATTCGTTGTGGCTTGCATATTTTAGGGCAAAATCCAACCACAGAGGAAGAGGACGGGTATATAGATGCTTTCATAGATATGCATGGTGTGCCAGACGATGCACAGAAAGAAACGCTGTGTGAGACCTACCTCGCAGGGTTGCGCCAAACGACAGAAGAAATGTGCCAATTGTTACGAGGTTTAGAAGGGAACTATATTCCACCTAATATCGGTGGCGCTGTTACTAATGGTGGTATCGATGTATTGCCTATGGGGCGCAATTTTTATGGCATTGATGAACGGACCTTGCCGACCGTGCCTGCCTATGCCATCGGTTGTGAACTAGGCGATGCATTGCTCAATGAGTATATTCGAGAAGAACAGAGATATCCAGAGGAAATTGGTATTGTCTTATGGGCAGACAACACGCAACGCACTCATGGACAATGTATTGGTGAAGTATTCTATTTATTGGGTGTACGACCAGTTTATACAGGAAGTCGTGTGTCCGATTTGGAAGTCATACCTCTAGAGGAATTAGGGCGACCACGTATCGATGTAACAAGCCGTATTAGTGGACTATTCCGAGATATGATGCCTTCCGGTGTCATGTGGATTGCAAAAGCTGTGCAAATGGTAAACGCCCTTGATGAAGATCATAGTGTGAATTACGTAAAAAAACATATAGACCTGGATACAGCTGCATTAATAGAAGACGGTATGGACTACGAAGAAGCTATCAAGGCCGCTACGATTCGTGTCTTTGGCGATGCACCAGGTGCCTATGGGGCAGGGGTGAATCAAATTCTAGAACAAAGCAACTGGTCTACTCGTGAAGATTTAGCCAATGCCTATGTCACCTGGGGTGGCTATGGATATGATGAGCAAGGGGAAATTATCCCAAGTCATCAACAGTTTCGCAAGCGATTAGGTTCCATCGAAGTGACTGTGAAAAATGAAGATAATCGCGAGGTTAGTTTGTTGAGTACTGATGATTTCAATGCCTACCACGGGGGGATGATCGCGGCTGTGGAGGCGGTGAAAGGTACTAAGCCGAAATCATTTATAGGAGATACCACGTATCGCAAAGATATTTTGGTGCGGTCCTTAGAAGATGAAATTCAGCGTCAGTTCCGTAGTGAACCAATGAACCCTATTTTTATAGAGGGGATGATGAAACACGGTTACAAGGGGGCAGCGGATATGGCTTCCTATGTACAACATAGCTATGAATGGGACGCTACTAGTGATATGATTCAAGATTGGATGTATGATGCCTATACAGACGAGTATGTCATGAATGAGGACGTACAGGACTGGATGCGCCAAGTCAATCCTTGGGCATTAGGGGCCATTTGTCATACTTTATTAGAAGCAGAACAACGAGGGCTTTGGAAGGCCAGTGAGGAGCGCAGAGAAGGATTGCGGGATGTGGCAATGTCCTTGGAAGATGACCTAGAGGGGTATTATGATGAAACGTAAGGAGACTAACATGAGTACTATATATCCTTTTACAGCCTTAGTAGGGCAAGATCAAATGAAATTGGCCTTGCTCCTCAATGCGGTAGACCCACGGGTAGGTGGTGTGTTGATACAAGGTGATAAGGGAACGGCAAAATCGACGGCGGTACGAGGCTTAGCCAAGGTGCTGCCTATGCATCGTGATGGTACACCGATGAAAGTGGTGGACCTTCCATTGCATTGCACGGAAGACAGATTGGTGGGAACCTTGGATATTGAGCGGATGCTGCAAGAGGGGAGGCAAGAGTTTTCTCCAGGCATTTTATTTGAGGCTCACGAAAATATTCTCTATGTGGATGAAGTCAATTTACTAGAGGACTACTTAGTGGATACATTGTTAGATGTGGCGGCGATGGGTGTGAATCGGATTGAACGTGAGGGCATTAGCCATAGTCATCCATCACGATTTATTTTGGTGGGCACCATGAACCCCGAAGAGGGGGCTATTCGCCCGCAATTGTTGGATCGCTTTGGTTTATCTGTGACTGTGAAAGCAGAAACAGATGTAGCGTTGCGGATGGAAGTATTACACCGTCGATTGGCCTTTGAAGATACTCCACAAGCATTTATTGAGTCCTACAGGAAGGACGATGAAACGTTGCGTAAAACCATTGAAACAGCGCGCAAAACGTTGTCTACCATTGGGGTAGATGCAAATCTATTAGAATTGATTGCTAATATATCGATTACCCTAGGCGTCGAGGGACATCGTTCAGACATTACCTTGCTCAATAGTAGCCGTGCTTTGGCGGCCTTACAAGGGGAGCCCCGTGTGACTATAGCTCATCTGAAACAGTTGACACCTCTTGTGGTATCGCATCGGATGAAGCGGAAACCCTTTGAGCAACGTGAATTTGATGAAACTATGCTGGACAATCTATGGGCTACCTATGAAGGGGTACACAAGTAGTAGAATAAGCAAGTAATGAAGACGTTTTTATAAGAGATATATCTAAATAGAAGATCTTTATCTGAGATGTATCTCATAGATAAAGTGTGTACCAGAGATTTTGTTAAAGGAGATGAATGGTATGAGTGTACAAATGAATACAGCCATTCGCCTCTTTTTGCAAGAACCTTTGTTGCAGACATTACTGATTTCAGGTGAAGTGGGAACGGGAAAAACGTATGCCTTGTTACAAGCATTGCATGATAAGGGCCGAACCTATACGACGATTACATCCCACACAGATGTGAGTGCTATACAGGAAGCGGTGGATATACAAAGGACCTTAGAAACAGCACAAATTGTAAAACAAGCACATCCTTGGGATGCCTATGATCTACTCATCTGTGAAGGATTAGATCATTTTGACCGGTCCATGTGGCTACGGATTTTTTACGAGCAAAATCGGCGCTACGAAGCGGGAAGACCGCTACAAATCATTGGGACCTATACGGGAACAGAAGGGCTATCCGAATGGGTCTATGATATGGACTTGTGGATTCCCATAGAGTCGCCGGATGCGGACGCTAGAGTGCGGGTCCTAGCAGATAGGAACGATGCGGAAACCTATGAGATAGGTGCGGCTCGTGAAAGTTACCATAGAGCGAGAACTCTTCATGAGGGAAGATCAATAGATGTATATGGAACTCATGGAGAAGAGCAGTTTCGTCTTGAGGGAAAATTGATGGATGTACCTAGAACCCCGACGGTGCATGATAGTATATATACATACATTTCCAGCCTAGTAGAGAGATTCAACATTTCCTTTATGGGCATGGAATATATTTTACTAAAAGCGGCCATCGGTTTAGCTAGAGAAAAAGGCCATCAGTTTGTGGAGCCTAGGGATGTAGAAATAGTACTTCCTTGGACATTACCGCAGAAAATAAAGAACCTAGTGAATCCTCAGATACAGCAAGAGGGAGAGACACAGAATCCATCTGACCGAATGACATCCGATGAGACAAGAACGGAACAAGAGGAAAGAGAAGAGACTAGTTCAAACCGAGGGGAAGAGAACAGTCCCCCGCAGAAGGCTGGCAATGGACAGTTGCAGGATGGGCAAGGGGAAAGAAGTCCTCAGGGAATGAGATCAGATGGTGATGGATCTTATGAGATGCAAAAAGAGGTAGAAGAGGACATTAACCAAGATACAAATCAGGCAGAGAAAGAGAATGGTTCTGTCCATACGGAGTTAGATGGACCACTGGGAAATGATACAGATAGAGATGGTCGCAGTACATCTCATAGAGATAAGATAGAGGAGTCCTTTGCACTTTCAGAAGCAGTAGAAATGCAGGTGTTAGATTTATATGGGATGTTGCAATCTGGGACAGCAAAGAAACGCATAGACATTAGTGATGACGGTCGAGGCCCTAAGGTACATCGTCAAGGAACTACGGGGAGAACCATTGCATGGGTACCAACGATAGTACAAGGGATTGTACGCAGTCGGCAAGTACCGATTCGGCTAACTATAGAAGATGTAAGATATGCTATGTATCAGGAAATGCCAAAAGAAGCCATCTATTTAGTGGTTGATACAAGTGGATCTATGGGGCAGAGACAACGATTACAAGGGACGGAGCGGTTACTTTCACAATTGGTACAGATGATGTATGTAAAACGACAGTATGTATCGCTTATCACCTTTCAAAAGCAAGGGGCGCAATGTGTGGTGCCGCTGACACAGCGAATCGAGACCATCCCTAAAGCATTGGAAACAGCTCGGATTGGAGGGAGAACGCCCTTTGTAAAAGGTATTGAGGAAGCGGTCAAACGGATAGGCAACGACATGTCTCAAATGGGGCATGTACAGGCTAACGTAGTAGTCATAACGGATGGGAAGGTGACATCTCAAGCACTACAAGGGCTAGAACAAGTTGGTGACTGGCTTATCAGTCAGAGGATACAAACGATTGTGATTGATACCGATGCTAGCTTTGTTCGTATGAATCGAGGGAAAGAAATTGCTCATATGCTTAGAGCAGAGTATGTAAGGATACAAGACATATAACAATAAAATATAGGTATTAAGGGCTTCTTGTTAAATGAGGTATTACCCCTACAAAGGGATTTGAGGGCTGTAACATCATGTACGTTTTACATGTTTGTTACAGCCTCTTTTTACATGCATAGAACACAAAATATACTGCACATAATGATGAGCTGTACAGTCATATAAAGTAAGGGGATTTTTAACCAGTTAACGATACCTTATAGATAGAAATCGATATATACTTTATATGTAGTGACAGAATCTATAGGTAATTATAGTGACCATATGCTACAATAGAATGTGAAATACAAGTTTGGTTTGGTTAAAGGTAAGGTGTAATTATATATGGAAAAACGACAAGATTATTTGCAAATGATTGCAGGTGAGTCGGTGTCCCGTAGACCAGTTTGGTTTATGCGTCAAGCGGGACGTAGTCAAGAGGCGTATCGCAAGATAAAAGAGCGATATAGCCTATTTGAGATTACTCATCAACCGGAATTATGTGCAAAAGTAACGGCTCTTCCCGTTCATGAGTATGATGTGGATGCGGCTATTTTGTACAAAGATATTATGACGCCTTTGGTGCCTATGGGCGTAGATGTGAACATAAAATCTGGTATAGGGCCAGTGATTTCTAATCCCATTCGGTCCAAAGATGATGTGGAAAAGCTACGGGATATTGTAGTAGAAGAATCGTTGGACTTTATGGTGAAAACGATCCAAATGTTGACGAAAGAAATGCTCACAGTTCCCTTAATTGGTTTTGCAGGAGCTCCTTTCACATTGGCTAGCTATATGATTGAAGGTGGCCCTTCTAAGAATTACCAGAAAACTCGTCAATGTTTAGTGGCAACCCCTGAGATTTGGCATGCTTTGATGGAGCGATTGACTACTATGTCCATTACTTATATGGAAGGTCAAATTCAGGCGGGTGTGAATGCAATTCAAATTTTTGATTCATGGATTGGAGCCCTTTCCATGGAACAATATGAAAATGGTGTATTTCCGTATATGAAACATATTATTGGGACTATTAAAGAACGATATCCTCATATTCCTATCACTATGTTCGGCGTAGGTACTAAGCATTTATTCCCAGTGTGGAAAGAATTACCATTAGATGTAATCGGTTGCGATTGGAGATGCTCCATTGCAGAAGCAAGTGCGATGGGCATCAAGCAAACATTACAAGGGAATTTGGACCCTGCCTATTTATTTGCAGATTGGAAGACAATTCAAGGTGAAATTGATCGTATTTTGGCAGAAGGTGCTGCTCATGGAAAGCATATTTTTAATTTAGGCCACGGTGTTGTGCCAGATGCAAATCCTAAAGTATTGCGAAACATAGTGGAGTATGTACATGACAGAGGATAAAGAGATACAACAAGTTTGTGTATTGGTATTAGATTATGGCTCTCCCCGCTCCTTAGAAGATGTGAAAACATATTATACCCGCATACGGAGAGGTCACGGGCCAAGTGACGAAGAATTACAAGGATTGCGACATAAGTATGAACGTATTGGTGGACAATCTCAGTTAATGGAGTCCACCGCATGGCAAGTAGAGCGGTTACAAGAAGAGTTACAAAACGAACTACCCTTTGCAAAGGTAACGGTGATACAAGCACATAAATATATAGAACCACTCATCGGGGATGTAGCGAAGGAATTGGGCCACTATGATACAGTAGTGGTACTTATGATGAATCCTTATGGAACAGACATATTAAATGCATCCTATCTAGAGCCACTGAAACCGTTTATGAATGACCGATGGAAGGTAGTACAACATTGGGCAGATGTACCGACATTAGTGCAATCTTGGACAGACCGAGTACAGAAGACTATGCGTACATTGCCTATTACGGCAAAACCGCTGTATGTCTTTACTGCCCATAGTGTGCCACTGATGCAAGGAATTTCCTATGATGGATATGTGTATAGCTTACAACGGGTGATGCAATCTATAGCAGATCAATTGGTGTTGCCCAATGCTACCCTAGCTTGGCAAAGTGCAGGCACTCGTGGGGAATGGCTAACACCTACGGTAGAAACGGTAACGGAACAAGCAGGCGCAGAAGGGCATTCCCATGTGGTATATATGCCTATCGGCTTTACTTGCACCCATATGGAAGTGTCCTATGATTTAGATATAGAACGGCGGGATCAATGTGAACAGTTGGGGATGACCTATCTGCGAGTGCCTATGCCAGATCGTGACACTCTCTTTGTGAAAGCCATGGCGCATGGTGTATTAACAGCTCTCTTGAAGGAGGGGTAATATGAAAGTAGCAATTATTGGTGGTGGCCTAACAGGCTTATCTGCAGCGTATTATATGGGCAAAGCATTTCCTAACTGGGACATTCATGTCCTAGAATCTTCGAATCGTTGGGGTGGAAAGGTACAAACAAAACGTCGCGATGGCTACGTGGTAGAAGTGGGTCCTGATTCGTATTTAGCTAGAAAAACATCTATGACAGATTTGGTACAGGAATTGGGATTAGGTGATACCTTGGTACGTAATGCTACGGGAGAATCCTATATTTATCATCAAGGTCAAATGAAGCCTATCCCTGGAGGATCCATCATTGGCATCCCTACAGAATTTCGTCCTTTTGCTATGTCTAGCTTATTAAGTTGGTTTGGTAAATTACGAGCTGGATTAGATATTTTTAAGAAACCATATCCAGGAAATGAAGATATGAGTATCGATGCCTTTTTCCGGTATCATTTAGGGGATGAACTAGTCAATTTATTAATTGAACCTCTCTTATCTGGTATCTACGGTGGAGACTTAAAACGCTTAAGTTTACTGGGAACCTTTCCAGAATTTCGTCAATTAGAACAAAAGCATGGAAACTTGGTCAAAGGTATGATGGCTATGCAAGGTATGCGCAAACAATCTGGGGCGGCTACCGAAGGACAATTTGCCCAATTAACGGGAGGTTTAGAATCATTAGTAGATGCTCTTGTGGAACAAATGCCAAAGAACGTTTCTTTGCACACATCGACTGAGGTGCTAGAGGCATCATACACAGATAAGCTCTATACAGTGCAAACACAAAACGGTACAGACTCCTATGACCGTCTTGTGATTACTACGCCACCTAAAGCCTATGAAAAATTTTTTTTGGGAGATGAAAAATTTGAAGACTTACGGCATATGGAACAATCTTCTTGTGCCATTGTCATTATGAGTTTGCCGAAGTCAGCGTTTACAAAACCATTGCAAGGCACAGGCTTTGTGATTACTCGCAGCACAGAGACGCCATTGACGGCATGTACTTACATTTCTAGTAAGTGGCCACAAACGACACCACAAGACAAGGTGGTATTACGCGTCTTTTTAGGGAAGCCTACAGACTCTACGGTAGATACGCACAGTGAAGAAGAACTGTGTGAATTGGCGCTTTCAGAAATACGAAATATATTGAAGTTTACAGGAAATCCAGAATGGATGGAAGTGGTACGGTTACAAAAAAGTATGCCCCAATACGAAGTGGGACATAAAGACCGAGTGGCAACCCTCATGGGCCATGTCCAAGAACACTATCCAGGATTGGCATTAATTGGAACTCCATTTAAAGGGGTCGGCATGCCAGATGGCATCAAACAAGCCTATGAATTAGTAGAAGCATGGAAAGGAGAAACAAAGGAGGTAGTTCCTATGGATACACATACAGAATCTGTTCATGCAGGTGCAACACCTATGCATGGACATACTACAGGACTAGAAAAAGTGCCTGAAACGTACGAAGGTTGGTTTAGCTTACACGCTAATTATTCCATTAATTTTGAAAAATGGAGAAGCTGGTCCGGTGAGCAACAAAGTGAAGCATTGCAATCTTTCAAGGCGTTTATTGGAAATTTAGAAGCCGCTCATGAGGCCCATACAAGTAGCTATGCTATGTACCAAATCAATGGTCACAAGGGAGATATTATGTTTTGGTTCTTGCAACCAAGTTTGCAAGAGTTGAACAAAGTAGAATTGACACTAAAAAAATTACCAATCTTTAGTGTATTACAGCCAGAATCTTCTTTCGTATCTGTTATTGAAGTAAGCAATTATGTGAAATCTCCGAAGGACCATCCAAAAGTGCAAGCCCGGTTATACCCTAAAATTCCTAGATTGGCTTGCATGTGTTTTTACCCTATGGCTAAGCAACGTAATTTAACAGATAATTGGTATATGCTAGATCGTCAAAGTCGTGGTAGTATGATGCGTTCTCATGGTCAAATTGGTAAAAAATATGAGGACACTATCAAAGAGTTTACGACGGGTGCTTTTGGCATGGATGATTGGGAATGGGGTATTACATTGATGAGTGATGATCCAATTCAGTTTAAAAAAATCGTCAATGAAATGCGATTTGATGAAGTAAGTGCTCGTTTTGGTATCTTTGGACCATTTACGATTGGTACTATTCTAGATATGGATGGCATAGATCATCTGTTTTCTTAATACATCAATAGGGCATTAAACTATAAAGAAATACAATTGCGACAGGTTTGCATACTAGTACTATGCTAGATTGTATAATCTGTCGCGATTTTTTAGGGTCTTCGTCAATGTAGTAGCTGCACATCTAAGAGTCGTAGCTAACATCTATGGTTGTGTCATCTTTTATATCATGTTAGATAGAACTGTTTGTATCTTAGTGATACTTATGCAGTAGTTATGTGTGGTTATATGGTATAATGAAAGATATGATGAAGGAGTGATGTCATGAAATTGTTAGCTATAGACTTAGATGATACGCTGTTACGTGATGATAATACCGTGTCTGATTATACAAAAGCAGTGCTAAAAAAAGCACAGGACAAGGGAATTGAGGTGCTCATTGCCACAGGTCGAATGTACCAAACGGCATATCCTGTAGCACATCGCTTAGGCTTAGGTGATGTACCGATGGTACTGTATTCTGGCGGTGTCATCCAACGTGTAGAAAGTAAAGAACTCATTTGGGAACGAGCTATACCACCGGAGGTAGCGCGCAAAGTATTAGCCATCATGAAAGAGCATAATATCTATATTCAGTCCTATATTGATGACGAATTATTAGTACACAGTGAAACAGTGTTTTCTCGTCTCTATGAAGAGATTACAGGTGCCAAGGCTGTGTACGTAGGAGATGCTATCTATGACCCTCAAAAGGGAACGAACAAACTATTAGTGGTGGAAGAACCTGAACGTATGACAGAGGTGATTGCTATACTTTCTAAAGAAGTTGGCCACATGGTTGAGTTAGTTCGGTCCAAGGTGAATTTTCTAGAAATCGTGGCACCTCACGTGTCCAAAGGGGAAGCTTTGGCTTTCATGGGCGAGCAATTGGGCATCGGTTTAGAAGATATGGTATCCTTTGGTAATTCAGAAAATGATATTTCTATGTTACAAGTAACAGGTCATTCCGTGGCAGTAGGGAATGCAGAGGAACATGTGAAGACAATTGCCAAAGAAGTATGCGACACAAATGAAAAAGATGGCGTCGCTAAATGGATTGAAGCGAATGTGTTATAAAATTTTGTAGGAGGGCCTCATGGAAGGGTTTCGTTTAATCATTGTGACCGGTATGTCCGGAGCAGGTAAAACACAAGTGATGCAAGTCTTGGAAGATATGGGATATTTCTGTATCGACAATATTCCTCCTGTGTTGATTCCTAAGTTTAGTGAAATTTGTCGTCAAAGTGCAGGCACTAAAGTGAGTCGAGTAGCCTTAGTGGTAGATATCCGCAGTCGTGAATTTTTTGATGATTTAAACAGTGCTTTAGATGATTTGACGGCTATGAGTGTGCCTTATGAAATTGTGTTCATGGAAGCTAGCGATGATACTTTGATTCGCCGGTATAAAGAAACACGTCGTAGTCACCCCTTGGCACCATCAGGTCGTATTAGTACAGGACTGTCACAAGAACGGGCACTCTTGGCGGATGTACGTAGCAAGGCGGATCATATTATCGACACCACAAACATGAAAACATCTGCCTTGAAATCATTTATGCGCCGTACTTTTAGCCACGTGAAAGAACAAACAGATGGCATGGCTATTACAGTGGTAAGTTTTGGATTTAAATTTGGCATGCCTAATGATGCGGATATGGTATGGGATGTGCGATTTTTGCCGAACCCATACTACATTCCCGAATATCGTCATAAATCGGGGCGCGTACCTGTGGTAAAAGAGTATATTCACTCCTTTGAAGTGACTGATGAATTTAAAAAGCATTTCTTTACTACACTGGATTTCCTTGTGCCAAACTATGAACAAGAGGGAAAAAGCCAATTTGTGGTAGCTGTAGGCTGTACAGGCGGTATGCATCGTAGCGTAGCAATGGCAGAGGCATTATATGCACATTTGAAAGAAAAAGGCTGTAATGTTTCTGTGGAACATCGTGATATGATGCGTAATCATGTAGAAGAAGATGTGAATCCACGTTCTAGATTAGACCTATAAAGAAAGGAGTGGGACGATTCTTTCGTCTCTCAAGCCTATGAAATATAATAATTGGATGCGCTGGTTTGCGCCAGGCATTAATATTAAGCGGTGGCTATTCCTATTTTCTTTAGGCACGATTTGGCTGGTAGTAGGTGTCCTTATGATGATGAACTACCAGTGGATTAGCAACTTTGAAGATATTTTCTTAGAATTTTTATTCCATCTCACAGGATCCTATAACTATACGGTCATAGCCAGTCTTGGTTTAGCAGGTATTGTGGCGGGTATAGTAGCTATGTTGTGGGGGATACGTAAACTCATTCAGACCATTGTGAATGCGATTTTGCCAAATACAGAAGATGGCGTGAGCGATTATATTTTTGAAAAAATTCGCTTAGGACAAGGACCAAAAATCGTAGTGATTGGCGGTGGTACAGGATTGTCTATGCTATTGCGGGGGCTAAAAAGTAAAACCACGAACTTAACTGCTATTGTTACAGTAGCAGACGATGGAGGTTCTTCTGGTCGGTTACGAGAAGACTTTCAAATGATTGCTCCTGGAGATTTACGCAACTGTTTAGTAGCATTAGCGGAAAAAGAAGGCCTCATGGAAGAACTATTCCAGTATCGATTTACTAAAGGAGCAGAATTATCGGGCCATAGTTTTGGGAATTTGTTCTTAACAGCTATGACTCAAGTGCTGAAAGATGATGTGGAAAAAGCCTTAGAAGCCTCTAGCAAGATCTTGCGAGTTCGAGGACGTGTTATTCCATCATCTACAGAAGAGATTAAATTGATTGCGAAATTGACGGATGGCACCATCGTAGAAGGGGAAAGTAATATCCCTAATGCAGGTAAGCCAATTGCGAAGGTCTATACGGAACCACATCGACCATCTCCTGTAGGAGCGGCCTTACAAGCCATTGATGAAGCTGATGCTATCATTTTAGGCCCGGGCAGTTTATATACTTCGGTAATGCCGAACCTATTGATTGATAAAGTAGCGGATCATATTGCTAACTCTAAAGCGGCTAAGATTTATATTTGCAATGTGATGACGCAGCCAGGTGAAACAGATGGGTATACTGTATCTGACCATGTGAAAGCCATTGAAGCACATAGTGAGGTGGGAATTATCGATACAGTCCTTGTGAATGATAACAGAATCCAAGATGCCACATTAGAACACTATAAACAAGCGGGGCAAGAACCAGTAGACGTAGATATGGACATGTTGCAATCGATGGGAATTCGGACAGTTCGTGCAAACTTAGTAGATAGCCAAGATAAAGCAGTTCATAATTCTGAACGGTTAGCGAAAGTTGTCATGGATGTAGTCTATGCCTTACAGACAGATATTGAACCGCACATTTTAGAATATTATTTACAACGAGAAGATCATTAAGTATGAAAGTAGAGCCTCTAGAGGCTCTATTTTCTAGTAGAAATAGTAAAGGAGAGGCTATGTCATTTGCAGAAGATGTAAAAAATGAATTGTGCCAATTTAAAACAGAAGATGCGTGGGCATCCAAGGTAGAGGCCTCTTGTTTATTACGGATGGGAGGGTCTATCTTATTAGGTATGCAAGGTCGTGTAGGGGTACGTTTGGTGACGGCTAATAATGCCGTGGCTAGACGGGTACTAGGAATCATCAAAGAACAGTATGATTTACCTACGTCTGTATTAGTGCGTAAAGGGTTAAACTTACGTAAGAAAAATATGTATACCTTAACGGTAGAACCTACAGAGCCAAGCCGTCTTGCCTTAGAAGATTTGCAATTATGGCCTGTAGATGCCATGATTCCTGATGCATGGCTAAAAGATATGGAGTCCAGACGTGCCTTTTTGCGTGGAGCTTTTCTTGGTTGCGGTTCTGTAAATAAACCGCAAAGTGATTACCATTTAGAGTTTATGACGACGAAAGAAAATTTTGCGGATCAGATTATTCGAGTATTAAAAATGTTTCGTCTCAATGCACGAAAAGTAGAGCGGAAAGAAGAATTTGTAGTGTATTTAAAAGAAGGTGATGCGGTGACGTCATGTTTACAAATTATGGGAGCTCAATCAGCATTGATGAATTTTGAAAATGTACGCATTATGAAAGATGTTCGTAATACCATTAATCGTCAAGTGAATTGTGAAACAGCAAATTTACAAAAAACGGTGAATGCAGCAGTGCGTCAACTCGATGCGATCCGTATTATTGATAAGCATCAAGGCTTAGATTCCTTGCCAATTCGTCTTTATGAGGCAGCTATATTACGACAAGAATTTCCAGATGGAAGTTTGCAAGAATTGGTAGATGCGTATGAAACAAAATATAAACGAGAATTGACAAAATCTGGCATTGGACATCGGTTGCGTAAATTAGAGGCCATTGCCTTGCAGTGGGAGCCAGATGGACTTACGATAGAATAGAGGAACTATGAAATTGATGAATACAACACAATGGAAACGGTGCTTGCTAGGTAGTGTACTAGCCTTATTAGGTATGAGCACTGCCTATGGACAAGCTCCCAAAACTGTCAATATTGATGACTATACATTTACGCCCTTAGTAGTGAAAACTGTAAAAGAGATAGATACATTATTATTGTCAGATAGTCCTGAATATGTAAAAGAGCCTGGAATTGTTGCAGCAGGTACACTACATGGAAAAAGTCGTATTTACTTTTACCATGTAAATGAACGAACAGAACCTATGAAAGTAGGTATTTTATTGGAAAATAAGGGGAATGCCCCAGCATTCGTAGAGATTGAACGAGCTATTTATGCAAAGCCGAGTCCAGACTATTTTAAAGTAGGACGAGAACTTTCTAAAAAAGAAGTGAATAGTACTGCATTAGATTTAGGTGCTTGGGCGAATGAAGGTGTAACTATTTTGCTTCGTTCTAAAGTAGCACAGCAAGAAGTTAAAAAACAAAAAGAGAGTCTTGCACAATCGAAAAAATTAAAGGCAAAAAAAATTGAAGAGGAAATTAAAAGGGATACTATATCACGAACTATTTTATTAGTATCACAAGATACTAGTGGTACAGAATTTGTATTACGTCCTGGGGAACTACGTCCTATTTTTACTGAGTTGGAAAAAGTCCTGATGAAACAAGATGACCTATTCAGTGGTATTATCGATTTTTCAACTTCGGCACCAGTCTACGCCTCTGTGGCGGTGATGGAACCTAAATCAACAGTTACCTATGGTTTACCGTTGTTACCAATTCATCCTATGGATGATGTAGAGTTGCGTGGTACCTATGAAGGCATGCGTAGATTCCATGTGGTCGAACCAAAGTTCAATAGTGATGCAGGTCCTGCAAGCTTTGAAATTGCCAATGACCGAGAAGATGCTTTCATTAGCGGTGTTGATGAAACGACAAATGGTAAGGTGGTAAAAAATAAGGGAAATTATGGTATTTCCAATGTATATGTGTTACACACAGAAGGAAACACTCCTTATGCCTTGTATTTTAATCCATTAGGTGGTGCTTTTAGTGGCACATTCAGGATTACATCTTCTAAAGGTGTACGCACCTATGATGTGCCTGTAAAAGGTCCGTACTTGGGGCATCAAACTATTTATGACACACAGCTATTAGATGTCTTTGATAAACCAGAAGATTTACTATTAGAATACATGTCACCAGGGGCGTCGAATTTACCTGTTAGATTTTTGTTGATTCCTCAAGTTTCTGAGAAAATGAAAAATAATGGCAAGTCATCTGAATATATTACTAATTTATTGAATAAAATTTTGGGAAAATAATCAAGTTTTTATATAAATAATCTAAAAAGATATCTTGAATTAAACTGAATATAAATTATTTTATATGAACAATTATTCCAATTAATATGCGAAACTATGCAAATTGAAATTTCACTATTTAATTTAAAATAATCTAGATAGACAAAGTTTATATTGACAATCATTGCTAATTGTAAATATAATGAGTATTAGAAATGATACTCAGATTAAAGTAGGCGATGTAGTTCGGCAAAGAGGCCCATTTGTTAGTCGTATGAGACAACAAATGGGCTTTTTTGAAAGGAGGAGCATGAGTCAAGGTTGTGTGAATAAAATGGAAACCTTTAAACCAAAGGTTATGGATTTAGATATGTTGTCTACCATAGAGGTGGAGCATGGTACCATTTATGAGATGAATACACCTCAAGGTAAGGCGAAGATGCATAGTTATCCTGTGTTCGGTGGGGTAGAATTAACGTTCCAAGAGGTAACTATGAAAGAAATCCGTCACCGTGCAAAACCCTTAGAGGGGATGTTTGAAATCCATTATTGTAAAGAAGGGCGCATTGAGTGTGCCTTTGATAATGGAAAAGTGTTATATATGGATGAAAATGATATTTCTGTAGGCTGGAAAGAATCTCCTAGCTATGTACATTCTACGAAGTTTCCTACCTCTTATTACAAAGGTATCAATTTATCTATTTACATTCCCAAAGCGCAAGAGATGGTGAACAAATTTGTAGGACATGATCGTATTAATCTACGTGATGTATGTAATCGATTTTGTCAGGATTTTGAATTTGGTTTTGTATGTCGAAGGGAATCTAGACTTAGTGATATTTTTAAAAGTTTATATGATCTACCAGAGGAAGTACTACCAAACTTGTTTCAGCTGAAATGCATGGAAATCATATTACTATTAAGTACTATAACTGGAGATCATGATTGCTGCATGCCATACTTTGAAAAAAGACATGTAGATAGTGTGAAACGTATGCACGAATTTTTGATGAAAAATTTAAATCAAAAGCCGACCATTGAAGAATTGGCAAAAACATATGGATTAGCACCAACGGCATTGAAAAAATGTTTCAAAGGGATTTATGGTAGCAGCATTCATCAATATATTAAGCATATGCGGATAAAGGAGGCGGCAAAAGATTTAAGAAATACAGATGATAGTATTCTCAGCATAGCTAACCGATATGGCTATGAAAATGCTAGTAAGTTTGCAGAAGCATTTCGGGTTATTACTGGACATAAGCCTAGTGAATATAGGAAGAAAAATAAAATGTCGGAATGGATTGAATAGGAGCTTTTTAGAGTAGATTTGAAAATATTAAATCTGATATGATAGGTTTAAGCTGATAAAAATTATCATATTTTTTATGGAGGTAACAACATGGACAGCCTTTTATACATTGTACACTTATTTAACAGCGGCGGATTAGTAATGTATCCGTTGGTAATTTTATCAATTATCGTCATTGCCATTGGTATTGAACGATATACCTATTTCAAAGCTAATACTGCATTGCTAAAGGAATTTAGTCATGATGTATATTTTGCAGTAAAAGAGAATGATTGGGCGAAAGCAAAAGAGTTGTGCGTAGCAAACCAAACAGCAACTGGTCGTATCTTGAATGCAGGTTTAACATACTCCAAGAATGAAACAAGTATGAAAAATGCGTTCTCCGAACAAATGATGATTGAAGCATCTCATTTGAAAATTCATTTGGACTACTTAAGCGCTATCGTAACAATTTCTCCGTTGTTAGGTTTGTTAGGTACAGTATCTGGCATGATTGGTACATTCAGTGTATTGGATAATGGTGCTGGCGCATCCGCTATTTCTGGTGGTGTAGGGGAAGCCTTGATTGCAACTGCTACTGGTTTGTTAGTGGCTATCTTAGCATTCTGCGTGTACACATATTTCAGCCATCGTATGGATGCAATCATCAATGATACAGAAACATTATCTGTGGTGTTATTAAATGGTATGAAAGAACAATGGAGTGATTCTCATGTTTCAAAATAGTCGATTAAAAATGAAACCTGAGTTCATGATTGTGCCAATGATCGATATCATTTTCTTCTTACTGGTTTTCTTCATGATGAACAGTATTGAAACGGTGGCACAAAAGTCCTTGGGTGTACAATTACCGCAAGCACAATCAGCAACACAAGTCAAACAAAGTCCTATCATTCTTACATTGGATAAAGAAGGACATATCTTGATTGACTCTAAACCATATAGTATCGATGAAGCTCGTAACTATATTACAAGCAAAATTGGAGAAAATCCAAATACAGCGGTACTATTACAAGCAGATAAAAATACGCAACATGGATTCGTGGTTGCCATTATGGATATGCTAAAAACGATTGGGGTTAAGAAGTTCTCAATTGCTGCTAGCTAGAAAGGATGACACATGGAACAATATATTTCCTGGAAAAAATCCTACATAATCTCTGTTGTAATCCACATTGTCCTAGCTGTTGTGTTAGGTATTGCTTTAGTATCCGTAGTAGAGCATAAACAAACCGAAAATGCTTTTGAAATTGACATGTCTATTTCCGACGATTTAAAAGCATCCGCAGGTGGCGGTGGCGGTGGCGGCGGGGTATCTTTCCCTCAACCACTTTCACAAGAAGTTGTACAAGCTAAAGTACAAGCAGCGCAACAAAGTTTATCATCTCCGGTGCCAGTTGATGATGCTGTGAATGTGCCAACATCTACCAACGCAGCTACAGGTGCAAGTGATGGAACATCTACAAACCAAGGTACTGGTGGTGGATCTGGTGGCGGTAACGGAACAGGAAACGGTACTGGCGATGGTAGCGGTAACGGCTCTGGTAGCGGTGGTGGATCTGGCTCTGGCAGTGGCGGAGGTAATGGAGATGGTGTAGGTACTACATCTGGTAATGCACCGTTTGACTGGGCAGGATTTGTGGCTACTGTACAAGCCCAAGCACAAGGTACGTACCCTGCAATGGCAGTAAAACGTAACTTACAAGGTAGTGTTACAGTTAGCGTAACCATTGATGCGAGCGGTAATATAGCCTCTGTTTCGGCAGGTGGAGGACCTGGTATTTTAAACAGTCATACCCAAGATGTTGTCTATGGCATAGGCAATTATCCAAATGGTAGTGGCTCATCAGTATCAAATACATTCACAGTGTACTACACTTTGAATGGTGACTAGTGCAAAGGCACAAGAAATAATTCAGGAGGAATTATGGATTTAAAAAGTTTATTTGACTCCATGTCGGAGGAACAACGTAATATTCAACTTGGTTTTGATACAGCAACGCCGTTGACACATGCTTTTACAAGCAAACGTGCAGTACATGCTGGTCTAAGTGGTCGTCCTTTAGAAAAGGATGAGGCACAACGTGTATGGAATGAATTAATGCACCAACCGCCTGTTCCAGGGCAAATGCAAACGGCATATATTCATATTCCATTCTGTCAAACTAAATGTACTTACTGCGGATTCTATCAACATGCTACGAATCAAGATGCAGAAGATAAATATGTAGATATGTTATTGAAAGAAATGCAAATGGCTGCCGATCAACCACGGTTCCGTGATGGTTTGATTCACACTATCTTTATTGGTGGTGGTACGCCAACATCATTATCTGCTAATAATGCAAAACGCATGTTGTCTGCTATTCAAGAATATTTCCCGTTGGCCAATGACTATGAGTTGACATTAGAAGGTCGTATTCACGACTTGGTACCTGAAAAAATGGATGTATGGATGAGCCATGGTGTCAACCGTATGTCCTTAGGGGTACAGTCTTTCCATACTCACGTACGACGTCAATTGGGACGTTTAGATGATCAAGATACAGTGTTGTCTCGATTAGAACAATTAAAAGCATACCAACAATGTTCTGTAATTGTGGATTTAATCTACGGTTTACCAGATCAAACGATGGATGTATGGATGGAAGACTTAAAAATTCTTGAACAATCTGCAGCAGATGGTATGGACCTATATCAATTAAATGTGTTTGAAAATAGTGATTTACAAAGCTTAATTGAACGCGGTAAAGTAAGCCCAGCAGCTACCACTAAAGAACAAGCATTAATGTATGAGGCAGCTGTAAAATACTTGATGAAACGTGATTTTACACGTTTAAGTGCAGCTCATTGGAGTCGTGCACCGCGTGAACGCTCTATGTACAACACTATGGCGAAAGCCGGATACCCAATGTATCCATTTGGTTGTGGTGCTGGTGGTAATTTAGGTGGATATATGACAATGTTACACCGTGTATTGCCTCCATATGAGGCTCTTGTTGAAGAAGGTAAAAAACCATTTATGGTTCTTATGAAACAATCTGAACTACAAGAATTCTCCAATTATGTAATTAGTTCCTTGGAACGAGGCGTTTTAAACCTAGACGCTTTGATCGAAATGGATTCAAAATTAGAGGACTTACGTTGGTTGCTTGATACATGGGTAACTCGTGGTTTGATGGAATATAATGGCGTATTATATCGCTTAACAACGGCTGGTGGATTCTGGCATGTCAATATTACACAAACCGTTATTGAATGTGTTCAGTACATCTTAACGGGTGAAAGCACATTATTACATGAAAATATTGCAGCTCAAAACCACGGTGGAAAACCAAAAGATCATCCACATGTAGGTGGTCATCCTGAAGGGGTTGCAAAACATCCACATGGAGCAGGTGGACATCCAGCGGGTATTCCAAAAGGGCATCCAGAAGGAGTACCAATGGGAGGACACCCGGCAGGTGTACCTAAACATCCACATGGAGCAGGCGGTCATCCAGCAGGTGTTCCAAAAGGACATCCAGAAGGAGTACCAATGGGAGGACATCCAGCGGGCGTGGCGAAAGATCCACACGGAGCAGGTGGTCATCCAGCAGGCGTGCCTAAACACCCACATGGGGCAGGCGGACATCCAGCGGGTATTCCAAAAGGGCATCCTACAGATATGGAAACTACACGTGCTCATGGCACAGTAGGACATAGTCCATTTAAGAAAAATATTTAGGTAGTATCTATTACAGGTGAACTCCTACACACCTTACCAAACCAAACAATATAGTTTCCTGTAATAGTTCTATAGCCACTCATAGAGTGGAATCAGGTATACCAGATCAAAGTTGGTAGGCTGCATCATACTATAGTACGTTTAAAATCACTTCTGTAATGAGAGTGCAGTATCCGCAGGCAATGCCTGCGGATGTATATCTGATATATGAACATTGTGCCTTGGGCTACAATGTTAGATACAAAATAATGGTATACTATTTATAGTATTTATATGTTATGTAAAAGGAGCGCACTTCCTAGAAGTGTGGAAGATGAATGAAAGCAATCGTAGTTTACTCAAGCCGTACAGGCAATACAAAATTAGTAGCAGAAGCTATGGCAAGTGCTTTGCCTGCTGGTACACCATGTGTATCTGTGAAAGAAGTTCCAGCTGATTTAGCATCTTATGATGTAGTATTTATGGGTTTCTGGGCAGACCAAGGTAACGCTGATAAAGCGGCACAAGCAGTGCTTAAAGAAATCACAAATGAAAAAGTAGCTTTATTCTGTACTTTAGGGGTTCCTCCAGTATCTCCTCATGCACAAGAAACTGTAGAAGCAGCTGCGAAATTGTTACCAAATGGTCAAACACCAGTAGGTTACTTCAAATGCCAAGGTAAAGTAGATCCAAAAGTAATCGAAATGATGTACAAAATGTTCCCAGAAGGACATAGCCATGGTAAGAGCGCTGAGCGTGATGCACGTCATGCACAAGCTGCATCTCATCCAGACGAAAACGACTTAGCTAATGCAAAAGCATTTGTTGAAGAAGTTATTGCTAAACTATAAGTTTTCTACCTATGTAATAGGTTGCAATATAATAACACTCCGGAAAAAGACTGCTAGAAATGGCGGTCTTTTTCACGTAACGAATGCTTGATAGTGTTCCTATAGATAGTATGAAATATACAGAAATATCTTGACGTTTAAGTACTCTTGCTTTATAATACTTAATAAGCTTAATGAATCGGTACGAGAGACCGAAGAGCGCACATTTGAACCTTTTAAATTAGTCCTGTGAGGCTAGTAAGGGAACGTAGTAGGAGAACTCTATATATCTATAGGTGTACTCTCTAATAGAATCACTATAACTATGCGACCTCTTGCCTTACGGCAAGGGGTCTTTTTGCGTGTAATAGAAGTACTACAAAGGAGGCTATGATGGGAGAAATCAGCTTGAAAGGTAAGCACCTATTAGGACTGCAAGGTCGGTCAAAAGAAGAAATTGAACTCATTTTACGCGTAGCGAAAAAAATGAAGAAAATTGTTTTATCAGACAATAAGAAACATCCATTATTAAAAGGTAAATCTATTATTAACCTGTTTATGGAGAATAGCACGCGCACAAGAAGTTCCTTTGAGTTAGCAGGTAAATATTTAGGAGCTGATGTCATCAACATTTCTAAAAGCGGTAGCTCTATGGCAAAGGGAGAAAGTTTCCGTGACACATTACTAACTATGTCCTATATGGGAACAGATGCCATCGTAATGCGCTCTGGTGAAGAGGGCGCTCCGTTATATGCTACAAAATGCGTAGATCCAATTATTATCAATGCTGGTGATGGTGCTCATGAACATCCAACACAAGCCTTGTTAGATATGTATTCTATCTTAGAACATAAACCTACATTAGAAGGTTTAAAAGTAGTTATCATAGGCGATATTATGCATAGCCGTGTAGCGCGCTCCAATATCTACGGTTTAAAAACAATGGGTGCTGACGTGCATCTAGCTGGTCCACGTACGTTAGTATACCCAGAACTAGAAAAATTGGGTGTTACAGTTCATCATGATGTACGTGAAGCTGTGAAAGATGCAGATGTGGTAAACGTATTGCGTATCCAATTAGAACGAATTCACTCCGCGTTATACCCAAGTAATCGTGAATATGCACGTATCTTTGGTATTAATAAATCTGTGTTAGAAAATGCAAAAGATGATGTATTAGTATTGCATCCAGGCCCAATGAATAGAGGTCTCGAAATTGCGCCAGATGTGGCGTATGGTGACGCGTCAGTGATTCAAGAACAGGTGCGTAATGGTGTAGCCATCCGTATGGCGATTTTATACTTAACAATTATCGGAGGTGACGGTAGTGAGCTTGCTGATTAAAAATGGTACGGTAGTTAACCCGGCAAAAGGACAACATGAAGTAGCAGATATTCTTGTAGAAAATGGTGTAATTGCAGCAATTGGACAAAATTTACAAGCGAATCAAGCAGAGGTATACGATGCAACAGGTCTTATCGTAGCTCCTGGATTAATTGACATTCACACGCATTTGCGTGAACCAGGTCAAGAAGCAAAAGAAGACTTTCACAGTGGTACGCAAGCGGCAGCAGCAGGTGGATTTACACGTGTTGTAACTATGGCAAATACAAACCCTGTTGTGGATAATGCTCCGCTAGTACGTGGATTGCGGAAACAAGCTGAATTGACAGGGGTTGTAAAAGTAGATTTTATGGGCGCTGTGTCTAAAGGCTTGCAAGGAAAAGAACTTGCAGAAATGGGTGATATGGCAGAAGCTGGTGTAGTAGGTTTCTCCGATGACGGACATTATGTAGAAAGTGCAGCTTTCATGCGTCGTGCTCTAGAATATTCATCCATGTTTGGAAAAATGGTTGTGGACCATGCTGAAGAATGTAGTTTAACTTGCGAAGGTCATATGCATGAAGGCATTGTTTCTTATGAAATGGGTGTAAAAGGTCGTCCAGCTGTAGCAGAAGATTTAGCGGTAGCCCGTGATATTATGCTAGCTGAAATGACTGGTGGACATATCCATATTGCTCACGTAAGTACAAAAAGTGCAGTAGATCAAGTACGCCGTGCAAAAGCACAAGGTGTAAAAGTAACATGTGAAGTAACAAGTCAACATTTGGCTTTCACAGATGAATATTTGCGAGATTACAATGCAGATTTCAAAATGGCTCCGCCAATTCGTTCTGAAGATCATCGTCAAGCGTTGTTAGAAGCGTTGCAAGATGGCACGATTGATGCCATAATTACGGACCATGCACCACATGCGTACGAAGAAAAAGACGTAGAATTCTGCTGTGCAGCGAATGGTTTCACAGGATTGGAAACATCCTTTGCGGCAGTAGTTACACATGTATTAAAAACAGGTATCCTCACAATTGATGAAATCATCAATTTAATGAGTACTAAACCAGCTCAATTAATCGGAGTAGACGGTGGCGTGCTAGAAGTAGGTAAACCTGCAGATATTTCAGTGCTTTCCTTAGACGAAACATGGACTGTAGATAGAAACAAATTCTACACTCGTGGTAAATCATGCCCATTTGATGGTATGACAGTCACTGGTAAAGCAAAATTAACAGTAGTAGATGGACAAATTATAATGAAAGACGGGGTTGTAATCGGGTGACAGGAAAACTAGTATTAGAAAATGGAACTATCTTTGAGGGCACATTGCTGGGGGGCATGCCAATCGTTGGCGAAGTAGTGTTTAATACAGGGATGACAGGATATCAAGAGATTTTAACGGATCCGTCATATGCAGATCAAATTATTACTTTAACGTACCCATTAGTAGGCAATTATGGTGTCACACGTGAGGTAGATCAATCTTCTAAGCCCTATTGCAAAGCCATGATTGTAGGAGAATTGTGTACGTTCCCTAGTAATTGGCAAAATGAGGGAACATTTGAAGAATATATGAGAAGCCATGGAATTCCATGCTTATACAATGTGGATACACGTGCCATTACACGTGCTATCCGCAGCCATGGCGTAATGAAAGGGGTTATTTGCCCAATAGATACACCACAAGAGAAAATCGATGCTTTATTAGCACAACCACTAGCGACAGATCACATTATGCGTGTTACCACAAAGTGGGAAGGTCGCCGTGGTCAAGATTCAGCAGAGTTTCATGTAGCTGTGTACGATTTTGGTGTGAAAGAAAATATTCTTCAATCCTTGGAAAATGAAGGGTGCCGATTGACAATTTTCCCAGCTCATACAAAAGCTGAAACAGTGATGGCTTGCAATCCTGATGGAATCTTCTTGTCTAATGGACCGGGAGACCCGAAAGACGTACCTGAAATTGTTGAAGAAATAAAAAAATTAGTAGGCCAAAAACCAATTTTTGGCATTTGCATGGGACATCAATTGATTGCTCGTGCATTTGGTGGTGAAACGTATAAGTTACGTTTTGGTCATCGTGGATCTAACCATCCAGTAAAAGATTTAGATACGAATCGTGTTCATATTACCTCTCAAAATCATGGGTATGCAGTTGATGAAGCAAGCCTAGAGGGTTCTGGATTGCGCGTATCCCATCGCAGTGTGAATGATGGTACTGTAGAAGGATTAGTGCATAGTGAATTGCCGATTATGTCGGTACAATATCACCCAGAAGCATCTCCGGGTCCGACTGATAATGTGTATTTGTTTGAACGTTTTAAAACATTGATGAGAAGAGGTTAATGATGGAAAAGAAAAAAGTTCTTGTAATTGGTTCTGGTCCAATTATTATCGGACAGGCAGCTGAGTTTGATTATGCAGGCACACAGGCTTGTCAATCTCTTCGTGAAGAAGGTTATGAAGTTGTATTAGTGAACTCCAATCCGGCTACGATTATGACAGACCGTGATATTGCGGACCGTGTTTATATTGAGCCGATTTCTTTGGAGTTTGTTACAGAGATTATTCGTAAAGAACGCCCATATGGTGTGTTGGCTACATTAGGTGGACAAGTTGGCCTCAATATGGCGGTGGAACTCTCAGAGGCAGGAGTCCTTAAGGAGTATAATGTAAAATTATTAGGTACTACTTTAGAGGCTATTAAACAAGCGGAAGACCGTGAATTGTTTAAAGAGGCGATGAAACGTATCAACCAACCTGTGCCAGAATCTGATATTTTCAGTGATGTGACAGAAGCGGTAGAATTTGCTAATCGTATCGGATACCCTATCATCATCCGTCCTGCCTATACATTAGGTGGTACAGGTGGCGGTATTGCCCATAACGAAGAAGAAATGTACATGATTGCCCTTCGTGGCATCAAGCTGAGTCCGATCCATCAAATTCTTGTAGAACGATCCGTAGCTGGGTGGAAAGAAGTAGAATACGAAGTAATGCGTGACCGCGCAGATAACTGTATCATTGTATGTAATATGGAAAATATTGACCCTGTAGGGGTACATACAGGTGATTCGGTGGTAGTGGCGCCATCGCAAACCTTGAATGATATACAATACCAAATGTTGCGGACGGCTTCTGTCGATATCATTCGCTATCTTGAAATTGAAGGCGGTTGTAATGTGCAATATGCCTTAGATCCATACAGTAATCAATACTATGTAATCGAAGTAAATCCACGTGTGTCTCGCTCTTCTGCATTAGCCTCTAAAGCAACGGGATATCCGATTGCTAAGGTAGCAGCGAAGGTTGCTATCGGCATGACCTTAGATGAAATTACAAATGCCGTTACAGGAGAAACTAAAGCGTGCTTTGAACCATCCTTGGACTATGTGGTAACAAAATTTCCTCGTTGGCCATTTGAAAAATTTAATTTGGCGGACCGTACGTTGGGAACGCAAATGAAAGCCACTGGCGAAGTTATGGCTATCGACAGAACCTTAGAAGGGTCTCTATTAAAAGCCATTCGTTCTCTAGAAATTGGATTAGACCATATTGAATTGAAAAAAATTGCCCATGAGACGCCAGAGCAATTGATTGAACGATTACAACTAGTGGATGATGAACGTCTCTATGTCATCGCCCAAGCTCTTCGTGTGGGTATTAGTGTAGAAAAAATTTGCTACATAACAAAAATAAACTCTTTCTTCATTAATAAAATTAAAAACATTGTATTAGTAGAAAAAGATTTGGCTACTAATGGTGTAACAGAAGCAAATTTAAAAACTGCGAAGCGTTACTCTTTTCCAGACCAAGTCATTGCTAGATATGCAAATTGTAGTGCAGAAGAAGTGTTGGCAAAACGCAATGAATGGAATATTCATCCAACCTATAAATATGTAGATACCTGTGCCGCTGAATTTGAAGCGCACACACCATACTACTACAGTGCTTATGCGAAGGAAGATGAAGTAGTACCACGTGGTGAAAACAGTGTTATCGTTCTTGGTTCTGGCCCTATTCGTATCGGACAAGGGGTAGAATTCGATTATTGCTCCGTTCATTCTTCTTGGGCATTGCGTAAAGCGGGCATGAAATCTATCATTATTAATAATAACCCAGAGACAGTAAGTACAGATTTTGATACATCTGATAGCTTGTACTTTGAACCGTTGACAGTAGATGATGTGATGGAAATTATCCGCAAGGAGAACCCAGTAGGAGTTATCGCTCAGTTCGGTGGACAAACAGCAATTAACTTAGCAGGACCGTTGGCTGCACGAGGTGTAAACATTCTAGGTACATCTGTGGACAGCATCGATATGGCAGAAGACCGTGAACGTTTTGATGAATTGTTGGCAAAACTGGAAATTCCTCGTCCAGTAGGCGCTTTGGTAACTAGTGACGAAGAAGCCTTAGAAGCGGCAAAACGCTTGCAATATCCATTGATTGTTCGCCCGTCCTATGTACTAGGTGGTCGTGCTATGGAAATCGTATATAATGATCAAGAATTAGATCGTTACATGAAAGAAGCTGTAGTAGCATCGAAAGATCACCCAGTGTTAATCGACCGCTACATGGTAGGCATGGAAGTAGAAGTAGATGCTATCTCTGATGGTATCGATGTATGCATCCCTGGTATCATGGAACAAGTAGAACGTGCCGGCGTGCACTCTGGTGACTCCATCGCCGTATATCCAGCACAACATTTGTCTGAGGAATTGACAGAACAAATCGTAGATTACACACGTCGCATCGCTAAAGGCCTTAATGTAAAAGGTGTGCTCAACATCCAATACATCGTAGTAAATGGTGAACTTCATGTAATCGAAGTAAACCCACGTTCTAGCCGTACAGTGCCTTTCATCAGTAAAGTAACAGGTATCAACATGGTAGAATATGCGACACGGATTGCCTTAGGAGAAACCTTGGAAAGCTTGGGATTGCCAACGGGATTAGTGCCAGCTCGTCCACATGTGGCGGTGAAAGCACCAGTATTCTCCTTCTCTAAAATGGGCTTAGTAGAAATTGCCCTAGGACCAGAAATGAAATCCACTGGGGAAGTAATGGGTATTGGTCGCACCTATGCAGATGCTTTATTCAAAGCTATCCATGGTGCAAACATGCGCATTCCAGATAAAGGTAATATCTTGATGACTGTAGCTGACCGTGATAAAGAAGAAGCAGCTCGTTTAGCAAAAGGCTTTATCGATTTGGGATACCATATTATGGCTACTGGTGGTACAGGCCGTTACTTCACAGAACATGGCGTGGATTGTACTGTAGTAAATAAAATTTCTGAAGGTAATCCAAACTGCGCTGACTTCATTCGTGAAGGTAAGGTGGACTTGATGTTGAATACATTAACCTATGGTAAAAAACCAGAGCGTGAAGGATTCCAATTGCGTCGTTTGGCTGTAGAAATGGGTGTACCATGCTTGACATCCTTGGATACAGCTCGTGAAGTGTTACATGTCGTAGCTAGTCGAGCTACCGCAGGTGATACAATTACAGTAGATGCAGTACAAGATTATGAAATGGAGTAATCACAAATGAGTGGATATGTAGAAATGGGTCGAGTGATTCATAATACCCAAATAGGCAGTGATGTATGGAGAATGTCCATATATGCACCAAAACAAGCAAAAGAGGCACAACTAGGACAGTTTTGTAATGTCCGTGTTACAGGGGGCACAGCGCCCTTGTTGCGCCGCCCTATCAGCTATGCAGGATTTGATGCGAAAGCAGGCACTATTGACTTATTGTATCGTGTGGTAGGTAAGGGCACTGAACTAATGACCAAACTAAAAGAGGGGGATACCTTAGATTGCTTGGGACCATTGGGTCAAGCGTTTACCACTGCAGACCGCATGTTACTCGTAGGTGGTGGTGTTGGAATTGCGCCCATGCTATGTATCGCTGATCGATTACAACCAGGCCAAGAGGCGCATGTGATATTAGGATTCCGCAATGCAAGCGAATCTTTCTGGGCAGACTTGTTTAAAGATAGCCCCGGGACCGTTCATATCACCACAGATGATGGATCGTTAGGGACTAAAGGGTATCCTACGACTGTGATGGAAACATTGATGAAAGAGGAACAGTTTGATGCAGTTTTGACATGTGGTCCTACACCAATGATGAAAGGGGTAGCCGCTGTAGCTCAACAAATGGGAGTGCCTTGCCAAGTGTCTTTAGAGGAACGTATGGGTTGTGGTACTGGCGGTTGCGTAGGCTGTGCATGCCAAGGAAAAAGTGGCACACGATATAAAGTGTGTAAAGATGGCCCTGTATTCCCTGCTGAGGAGGTGTTTTACTAATGGCTACTGTAGATCCTAAATTAGCAGTGGAGTTCTGTGGTATCTCCATGAAAAATCCTATCGTAGCAGCATCGGGCACCTTTGGGTTCGGATTGGAGTACGATGGTTACTTAGACCTCAATACAGAGGTAGGGGCGATTTCTGTAAAAGGTTTAACACCTACCGCTCGACCTGGTAATGCTGGTGTACGTATCGCTGAAACGCCATCTGGGGTGTTGAACTGTATTGGATTAGAAAATCCTGGAGCAGAAGCGTTTGTAGCAGATATATTGCCAAATTTAAAACAATATGATGTACCAATTTTTGCCAATATCTCTGGTAATACACTGGAAGAGTACGAATATATGGCAAAAACATTGACCGTCGAGGGTGTAGCAGCCTTAGAGGTCAACATTAGTTGTCCTAATGTAAAATGCGGCGGCATGGCATTTGGTGTACAGGCGGAGAGTGCTGCAGCTGTATGTAAAGCCGTAAAAGGGCATACAGATTTGCCAGTGATTATGAAATTATCGCCCAATGTAACAGACATTGTAGAGATTGCTCGTGCTGTAGAAGCGGCAGGGGCAGATGGTATTAGTATGATTAATACCCTATTAGGGATGTCTGTAGATTTACGGACTCGTAAACCATTATTGGGGAATATCTATGGTGGTTTATCTGGTCCAGCTGTGAAACCAGTGGCATTGCGCTTAACACATCAAGTGGCACAAGCTATTGAAATCCCAATCATGGGGGGCGGCGGTATCATGACTGGTGAAGATGCCTTAGAATTTATGTTAGTAGGAGCTGACATCGTGTCTGTGGGGACGGCAACGATGGTGGATCCACGAGCTATTGGTATCATCGCTAGTGAAATGAGCGCTTATTGCGAAAGCCAACATATCGAACATGTATCGAACTTAGTTGGTGGCATTATTATGCCGTAAAAGAGAAGAGAATATTGAATGACACATAGAAAAGGACTGTTCCAGTGAAAGAGACACTGAGAACAGTCCTTTTAGTGTTTAGATTTTATTGAGTAATTCTTCTTTTTTCTGTTGAAACTCTTCGTCGGTAATGGCTCCCATATCAAGAAGTTCTTTTAACTGTTTGATACGAAGAATGGGGTCATCTTCTGTTGGTGTAGGAACAGATGTGCTAGCAGCATCATCTGAGGTGTCTTCAACCTCAATGGTAGCAGTTTTCACTGGAGGTCCTGCATCGATGGCGGCTTTCACAGCAGCTGTATTAACCCATAAGCCACGTTGTTGTTGATCGTAATCGTAAGCCACGGCGCCACGAGATTCAATCCAAGCTTGTAAATTTTCATTGACTAAGTTGGTGAGAACATCGAGGGTAGCGAGACAAGTATCTTTACCTTGAATGAGTAAGACACGATGGGTGCGACTCACCTCTTTGTTGTCAATATGGTCGATATCTGTATCGTAAAACTTCGCACGTGTGCCATAGCGACCACGATACGTAAAAAGACCTGTTTCTGTATTGTAAGTAATTTTAACTTGCAATGTATGACCGCCAGGGGCATAACTTATGATATGGTCTGGAGTTTGAGTGAACCAATCGAAGAATCCCATAGTGACTATCCTTTCTTACTTTTACTTGGCCAACGTGTAGGAGATCCGTAGCGGTTGTTTCCGGTAGAACCAGGGAAACAGGCTAGGAATCCATGAAGGATATAGACGATAATAAGATGTAAGATGTATATATTTTTTAATGGGATGTATAGATTTGTACATAGAATATACATGCCTAACAAGATGCCGATAAAGCGACCAGGCAATCCAATGTCATTGAGACGACGGATGTATAAGGTATAGTAGAACGGTAACAATATGATATAACCGGCATAGGCTAATGCTTTAATGGCAAAATAGGCTGGCAAAATGACCACTACATTTAACAGTTGTTGGATAAACATATTAAAGATATGCATGGTAGCAGATAAAAATAATATGCTTATGATAAATTGAAAGCGATTGATACGTCCAGATGTGCTTAGCACATGATGGCTATGTGGTTCAATCTTGAGTATAAGAAATAGGGAGATTAGGCCTACAAGGAATGAAATCCCCACATTAATCAGTATGTCCATAAGGAACCTCCTTACATGCTATGAATAAGTATAGCATAGATTGAGATATCTGGCGAACTGTGGTGAAATGGAATGGTATTGAAAGAGATTCTTCATTGAAGTTTTAAAAAAGTAGGGTACTATATAGAAAGTTAGTAGAAAAAAATAGGCAAAATAGCGGTTCATTGGTATAATAGTAAAGATAGTAAAAAATTGGTTCACTTTTTTCTTTCTAACTACGATTATATAGTTATGAAAGGAGGAACGTATGGAACCTGTAACAACACCTATGGAAAAACGCATTCGCATGGTTCGTGCTTGGTTAGATGCAGCAGCTACATCGTATGCTAACAAAGGAAGTGTGAAAGGAAACTTTCATCTCTTCTTGGCACAAGCAGAGATGAAGCAAATGAATGAAGGGAAACCTTCTATTGTGTCCTATGCACAACGAGCTGTCTTAGCACTCGTACTAGTAGGAATCATAGGAGCAACACATTGGTGGCTATCACAACATGAAACAGGGAATACGGAGCACACTCCCGTCATTGACACACAGGTAGAAGTACAGCCAAACAAGGTTAGTACTCCAGTGGTTGTAAAAGAATCACCACCTGTAGAACAAGCAGAAACAAAAGTAGTGGAAACCGTGGAAAAACAGGAACATGTGGTGACTACGCGACCAACTGTGGAGGCAACACCAGAGCCCTCTATTAGTTCAAAAGACATGTTACATGCAGTGCAAGCTGGTGGACGTATTTTGCGAGATTAGCACCTTTTATATTCTAAGGAGGAACATATATGAAGGGAAACCTATCTTATAAGAAATTTTTAACCTTTGCTGTCCTAGCAGCAATCAGTGCAACTCCAGTATTTGCTGACAATGCTACGACAACGGAAAGTGGCAAAACAATTGCTAAATTGTCCATGGCGGACTTAGGAAAGCAAAATACTACACGCCAAGAAACAGTAGCTGCTGGTGATGCAGCCACAGAAGCAGCCATCGCTGCAGCTCGTGAAGGTTTATCGGAAGCAGCACAACGTGATGCAATCGAAGAACAACGTAAACGTGTAGATAACTCTTCTTTGGCTACGAACGATAAAGAAGTTAAAACCATCACAAAAGCTGGTGGTGATAAATTAGAAGAAGCACAAGCAGCTGGTGTGGAAACAGCGATTCCTCAAGTACAAGCTCGTTATTTCACATCGTTAACAGAAACAGAATTACAAAAATATGTAGGTAAAACAATTACAAATATCTCTATTGAAGGTCTTGATGCAGCTAATCAGCCAGCATTCCTATCCTTATTGCAAGGTAAAATTGGTGATGTCGTTACTGTAGAAGGCATTTCAAAAGAAATAGCAAACTTGGGTGGTTCTGGTGTTCTTTCAGAAATTACACCAGTATTTACAGAAGTGCCAGAAGGTGTGAAAGTAGCGTACCATGTAACATTAAACCCAGTGATCAAAGGTGTGTCTGTAGAAGGTAACACTGTGTACAAAACAGATGTATTGGTGAACTACTTAGGCGTGCAACCGAATTCTGTATTGAATACTATTTCCGTAGGGGAAAAAATACAAGGTATTAATGCTGCGTACCAACGTGATGGTTATATCTTAGCGCATGTAAAAGACATGGCTGTAGACGACAATGGTGTATTACACGTATTTGTGGTAGAAGGTATTGTAGAACGTATTACACCACATGGTAATAAGAAAACGAAAGATCGAGTGATTACTCGTGAATTCAATCAAAAAGTGGGTCAACCATTCAATAAATTCTTAGTACGTCGTTCTGTAGAAAAAGTATATAACTTAGGTTTCTTTGATGATGTAAACGTACGTTTAACACAAGGATCCACAGAAGAAACGGTAAATATTGAAGTAGATGTGTTGGAACATAAAACAGGTACGATTACATTAGGTGCTGGTTACTCTGGTTCTGATGGATTTGTGGGTATCGTAGAAGTAGGGGAAGAAAACTTACGTGGTACTGGTGACAAAATTAAAGTTCACTGGGAATTCGGCGGTACAGCAGGATATAAAAATTACTCTGTATCTTACTTGCGTCCATGGATTGATAGTAAAGGCACATCTCTTGGTGTAACCTACTTCAACCAATTAAACGAATACACAGATTATAATGAAAAAGGACAATCTGTGGCTACCTATGATAGAAAATCTAATGGTCTTAATGTATCTTTAGGTCGTCAAACAGGTGAGTTTACTCGTGATTATTTGACACTAGAACATCGTAAAGATACCTATATTTGGGATAACAAGGATTCCAGTGGTTTCCGTTATGATACAAACCAATCTCAAGGGCCTCGTTGGAATAACCATGGATATCCATTCTTAGCATCTGGATACTTGAAAAACAACTTCGGTACAACAAACAGTGTGAGCTGGCAAAAAGTATTCGACTCCCGTGATAATGTGTATGAACCAAGCCGTGGTAAACGTTTATCCAGTACATTACAATGGGGTGGTCATGGCTTAGGCGGTGACTTCAACTTCTACAAATTCACTGGTGAAGCTAGAACCTATAAAAAAGTAGGCAATAAACAAGTATTGGCATTCCGCGGTCGTATCGGTTGGGCTGTTGGTGATTTACCATATAGCCAATTATATACAATCGGTGGTTCTGATTCTCTTCGTGCTTATGAGGATGATCAATACCGTGGTAAGAAAATGTACAATTTCACAGCTGAATATCGCTTCCCAATTTGGAATAAAGTAAGTGGGGCCTTATTCACTGACTTAGGTGATGCTTGGGATGCTCCAAATGTACCTTGGTTCTCTCATTCTAAAACATTCAATGCTTCCGTCGGTGCCGGCGTGCGTGTGACAACACCAATTGGTCCAGTACGTATCGACTATGGTATTAGTAAAAATCAAAAGAAATTCCACTTCAGCTTTGGTGGACAATTCTAATTGATGATGATACAAAAATGGATAGGAGGGGCTCTTCTGATGGCAACATTAGGGATTCCCTCTGTCTATGGTGCTCCTGTTCAGACGGTGCATGTGGACCTGCACAGTACAACGGGAGCGATTCCAAGAGCTTTGGAATCGCGGATGGTCGCCAGTATTCAAGGAGCGGCTACCTATATGTACCAAGGGAAAGAGGACTTTCAAATCAGAGACTCCCTTCAGGCCTATGAAAAAGCAACTATGGATGTGGTGGATCGGATCCTCTATGGATACACGGTGAAAGCTATAGCTATGGATGTGGGCAACAATTTGAATATTCACCTTACCTTAGAGCCGTATGGAAAGGTAGTACAATCTCTGGAAACTACGGTGAATTATGGCAATATATCTCCCTATGGACGGTCGTTGATAGATGCCGATTTAGGAAATGTAAAGCCGCGATTAGAGCAAATGCTATTGGGAGCATCACTGGATTCACTAGATTGGATTACACCACTGGTGCAAAAGTCGGTTCGTAGTGACCTAGAAGGCTCCCTTCCTGAGTTTACCCCACAAATTGATGTGGTAGGAGGCGATACAGCAAAGGCGACGGTGTACTTGGTTCCTAACGGAAATAGCGTAAGTCGTACAGCGGTGACGATTCAATCTAATACATTACCGAGCGTGTTCTTTTATACTATGCGTCAATACTATGAAAAAAAACTACGCCAAATAGAAGGCTTGCCAGTGTCCTTTGTACGACGTCATCAAATGATGATAGAAAAAGAGATACAAGGTGAACTCAACAAAAGTCGTGGTGTTACGCAGTTTGGTGTGACGATGATTCCCACCTTGGAAGTGGGATCGGAGACGACCTTGCAAATTCATGTAGATTCCTCTAAGTATATTCTTCGAGGGGAAGGCTATTTGGATATGGGGCGTGGCGTAGATTCTGTAGGATTACGGTTGTATACGGGGGTTCATGATGGGCCTCATGATTGGTATGTAGAAACAGAGTTTTTGCCGAATCGTTTGGAATGGTCCTTTAAGCCATCTTATGGGTATCAATTCACGAAAGATACAAAGATAGGGTATCAATATGGATTGCCTAATCACCACCAGTATGGAATAGTGCAACAAACTATTGGAAACCGTTGGAATGCAAGATATGAAAGAGATATGACTGCAAAAGCGAATGAATTTGCTATTTCCTATGATGTACATGAATATTTACGATTAGAATATATATGGGGTGACCATGATCGGTGGTTGCGCCTGATAGGACGAATATAAAGAAAGAAGGTAGATACACTATGATGCGTTTATTGAACAATAAAAAGAATGTAAAAACAGTGTCCATCATTGTTGGCGTTCTTTTTGTTATTAGTGTGGGAGCTTTGGCGTACACACAGATGGCAGGACATGGTGGTTCTAATGCAATTAGTAACATTGGTGTCATCGACATGCAACGAATTGTAGAAAGCAATCCGAACTTAGTGCAAGATGCACAACAAGAATATGCAGCATATAACGAAGAATTGCAAAAAGAATTTAACGAAAAATCCGCTAATTTAGATGAAGCAGGTAAAGCTAAATTATCTGATGAACTTCGTCAAAAAATGCAAGAAAAGCAACAAACAATTCAAGATAATCTTAAAAAACGTGTAGATGAAGCGTCTAAAACTGTAGCCGATGGCAAAGGTCTTAGTGTTGTATTGAGCCGTGAATCTGTGTTGTTTGGTGGTACTGATATTACAGAGCAAGTGAGCAAAAAATTAGCAGAAACTAAATAAGGTAACATCCAAATGGAAAAAGGACCTATCTTCGCTTTCATAGGTATGCTGGTATGTGCCGTAGGTATTGGTGGATATTATGGACACCAACACTCGAAGGCAATAGAGGCGCCACGAATTGGGGTTGTACGCTTGCAAGATGTGGTGGAACGACATCCAAACTTTCACAGTTATGATGAGCAAAAAAAAGAACTGTTGCGGCTAGAGGCACAACGGGATAGAGAAGATGAACTTCTCAAGTCTAAACTAGGTGCTGAGGTAAACAAATCGGAAGAACATTTGAAACAGTTAGAGTCAAATTTAACAGAAAGTTTGAATCGTGAGTTACAAACTAAGATTGCCCTACGTGAGGCTGAGTTAAATCAAGAGTTAGCTGCTAAGCAACGGGCATTGATTGAACAATATCGTAAAAGCTATAAAGTAGAACCTAGTGAAGCAGATATAGAAATTGTGAATTTACAATTATGGTTAACAACTGAAATGAATGTAAAAGCGATTGATGACATGCAACGTCACCGTTGGGACATCGAAAAACGTGAAAAAGAACAACGTTTATCAGAGTTGTTGGCACAGCGTAGTCATGGTCTGAGCGGCTCCGACAAATGGAAAGACATCGAATCGAAAGTGGCGGTAGCTATGGCACCAGCTCATGCAGAGGCACAACAAAAGTTAAGTGCCTATGCTGCAGAACAGGCTAAAGCCTTAGGTGCACAGAGGGACCGCTCCATGAAAGCTTTAGTGGACTCTCAACAAGAGGTGCTAGCAAAAGTTCGTCATGATGGTACCACATTGTGGGATGCAGAATGGGAACAGCGGTTGGCACAAAAACGAGATGAAGTGCAAGCCTTGCATGATGCGATTCTAGAAGATATTCGAGTTCGCGCAGGAGTTCTAGCGAGAGCAAAACAACTAGATCTGGTGTTGGTGGACCATATTACGGACCGTACTGGCATGGATTTGACAGATGAAA
Source organism: uncultured Veillonella sp. (assembly GCA_963515865.1). Lineage (GTDB taxonomy): Bacteria > Bacillota > Negativicutes > Veillonellales > Veillonellaceae > F0422. The sequence goes on along the minus strand of CAUPZH010000003.1, from coordinate 59,649 downwards.
TCATTCAATCGTATGGACAATAAAGGAGTAAAGTGATGAAATCAATGTGGAAACGTATGGCTACAGGAGCTATGATGGTATGTGCATTAGGATTGGTTGCCGGTTGTGGCACCACAGATAAAGTAGGCGTGGTAAACACTGAAAAACTAGTGCAAGAAAGTCAAAAAGCAAAAGACATCAATAAAGAAATGGAAGCTAAACAAAAAGAAGTGACTGATCGTTTAGCCCAAGTGCAAGGCACACAAACAGAAGACCAATTCCATCAAACACAAATGAATGCACAACAAGAATTGCAAATCTTTGGTCAAGCAAAGGGTAAAGAGTTCAAAGCCTATGTGGAATCTAATATCCAAGCGGTAGCGAAAGAAAAAGAATTGACTGTGGTAGCGAATGATCAAGCCATTGTAACGGGTGGTATTGATATTACAGAAGACGTGCTTAAAAAGATGAATGAAGGCGCTACTTCCACAGAAACTAGTAAATAATAAGAGAGTGAAAAGTAAGGAGGCTTCAGCGTGAAGTTTTCAGTAGAAGACCTAGCCAAATTGGTTGAAGGTACCGTATATGGTGATGGTTCTATTAGTATTGAAGAAGCCCGCAGTTTAGATCAAGGGGCAGAACATGCTATCAGTTTTGCTATCGGCGATTATAGAGAGCTCGCTAAAGATAGTAAAGCAGGGGCATTGTTGGTGGATGCAAACATTGAAGGGTGTAAGATTCCTCAAATCGTAGTGTCCAATGCAAAAGCTGCCTTTGCTAAATTGTTAGAAGTGTTCCATCCTCCTGTGGTATTTCCAGAGGGGATTCATGAAACGGCCATTATTGGTAAGAATGTAACAATTGGTAAGAATGTAAAAGTTGGACCCTATTGTGTGATTTACGATAATGCCATCATTGGTGATAATGTTACATTACACGCCTATGTATATATTGGACATAATGTACGTATTGGCGAAGGGACAACAATCTATGCAAGTTCCATTGTGCATGAAAACTGTATTTTAGGAAAAAGAGTTGTTTTACGGGCTAATGCAGTTATTGGTGGAGAAGGCTTTGGCTTTGCCACTGAAAATGGTAAGCACACACATATCCCACAAGTAGGTAATGTGATTCTAGAAGATGATGTGGAAGTAGGTTCTTGCTCTTGTATCGACAATGCTACAATGGGTTCTACTTTGGTACGCCGTGGTACTAAGATAGACAACTTAGTTCACTTAGGTCATAATGTGGAAATTGGTGAAGACTGTTTCTTGATTGCTCAAGTCGGCATCGCTGGCAGTACCAAATGTGGTAACCATGTTATCTTTGCTGGTCAAACTGGTTGTACAGGGCATATTACGATTGGTGACAATGTTACCTTTGCTGGTAAAACGGGTATCACAGGTAATGTGCCATCCAATGGATTATATGCGGGTTTCCCAATGAGACCACACAAAGAATGGTTGAAATTGGCGGCTTATGAAAGCCGATTGCCAGATATGGTAAAACAGTTGAAAGCATTAGAAAAAGAAGTAGCTGCATTGCAAGCTAAATTAGAAGATAAATAGGTGTACCTATGTTATATACCTGTATGAAACTATTCAGTGCTATCCTATGCGCTTTACCATATCGAGTACAATATGGCATTGGGTACCTATTAGGACAATTAGGATGGCTTTTCACACCAAGCAATCGAAAACGATTGGCGATCGGACAAATCTTGTTTTGTCGAATTACAGATGATCCTGTAGAGGCAAAGCGAATTGCCAAAGCCAGTGTGACACGATTTGGTCGTATGATTGTGGATGTACTTCGGTATCCTGAAATTAAAGATGGTAAGTATAAAGAGATGTTCACCATGGAAGGCCGTGAATATCTGGAAACTGCCAAAGAAGATGGCAAAGGTGCTATTATTATCGCACTCCATAGTGGAAACTGGGAATTACTAGGAGGCATTTTAGCATCGGAAGGCTATCCTTTGATTTCAGTAGCCATGCAACAACAAGGTGATGCGGACAAATTTATCAATGAATATCGTGAACTTATGAAACAACACGTAACCTATAAAACAGGTGTCCGTGAAATGGTGAAAGAATTACAACAAGGTTCCTTCATTGGTCTTATTATGGACCAAGATCCAGGAGATAAAGGTCAGTTAGTACCATTTTTCGGCTACGAAACCTTGACTCCTGTAGGGCCAGCCGCGATGGCTCGCATGCAAGATGTACCGATTATTCCGATTACTATTCGTTTTAATGAATATACTGAAAAACATGAAATTACCGTACATCCTCCTGTATATGCAGAAAAAACAGAGGACCGTAAACGTGATATTGCCGTTACATTGACAATGCTCAATGAATGGTTAGAAGATTATATTAGACGATATCCAGAAGATTGGTTCTGGCTCCATAACCGTTGGAAATGGACACGTCGTTTTTATGGTGAAACCATAGAAGTACCACCAGATGTAATGAACCAAAAACTGTAGAAAGGAGGTCCTTATGAAACAACAAACAATTAGTAAAGCCATTAACTACGAAGGGGATGGATTACACAGTGGATTACCTGTGAAAATGCGTATCCTGCCTAGTGAGCCAAATACTGGGATTACCTTTGTACGTACAGATTTACCAGGCACTCCTTCTGTGAAAGCAGACATTCGCAATGTTACGAATACAATGCGGGCAACCACTTTAGAAGATGGGGAAGCAAAAGTATTTACAGTAGAACATATTTTGGCTGCCTTCTACGGCATGGCTATTGATAACTGTATCATCGAGTTGAACTCACCAGAACCTCCTATAGCTGATGGTGGATCAGCCACATTTGTGCAGCTTATTAAAGAGGCAGGCATTGTAGAACAAGATGTAGATCGTCGTGTGTACACTGTGAAACAATCTCATGGCATCTATGAAGAAGATAAATTTATCGTGATTCGTCCTTATGATGGATTCCGAGTGACTTTCACAAGTATCAATAGCCATCCAATGCTAGGTACGCAACATGCAGATTATGAGATTAATCCTGATGTATTTGCTACAGAAATTGCACCAGCAAGAACGATTGGTTTTACAAAAGAAATCGAACAATTGCAAGCGATGGGATTAGCTAAAGGCGGATCCACGGAAAACGTGATTGTCTATGATGATACAACTTGTTTATCGGAACTTAATTTTCCAGATGAATTAGTACGTCATAAAATTTTAGATATATTAGGCGATTTATTCTTGGTGGGCCATCTAAAAGGCCATATTATTGCTGTTAAATCGAGTCATAATTTAAACTCGCGTTTAAGTCGAGAAATTTTAAAAGAAATGCAAGAGGAGGCATAACATGATTCTTACAATTGAAGAAATTATGGAAATTCTACCACACCGTTATCCATTCTTATTGGTAGATCGTATTATTGAAATGGAACCAATGAAACGTGCGGTAGGTCTTAAAAATTGTACTTTCAATGAACCACATTTCATGGGTCACTTTCCAGGTAACCCTGTGATGCCAGGTGTATTGATTACAGAAGCGATTGCCCAAGTAGGCGGTATTGCACTCTTGTATCCTGAAGAAAATCGCGGCTTAACACCAATGTTTACTGGTATTGATAAAGTGCGATTCCGTCATCCTGTTAAACCTGGTGACCAAGTGCGCATTGAGGCGGATGTAGTAAAAATCAAAGGCCGTATGGGTAAAGTGGAAGGCCGTGCGTATGTTGGTGATAAATTGGTGGCAAGTGGTGAGTACATGTTCGCCTTAGTGAAGCCAGAATAACTTTCAAAATATAAGGAGTGACACAGATGATCGTAGTTGGCATGGAAAATGCAACATCTGAAATTCATAGTACTGCAGTCATACATCCAGATGCAAAGATTGGTAAAAATGTTATTATTGGTCCTGGTGCAGTCATTGGAGAACATGTTGAAATCGGAGATGGTACTAAAATCGGAGCCAATGTAGTCATTGGTGGCTGGACAACGATTGGTAAAAATAATGAATTTTTCCCAGGTTGTGCTATCGGTTTAGAACCACAAGACTTAAAATTTAAAGGTGAAAAAAGTTATTGCGTCATTGGCGATAATACAGTGGTTCGAGAGTTCGTAACTATCAGTCGTGCTACAGGGGAAGGTGAAGAAACTCGAATTGGTAACAATTGTTTGTTCCAAGCGTGCACACATGTGGCCCATAACTGTATCGTTGGCAATAATGTTATCATGAGTAACTGTGCAGGCCTTGCAGGTCACGTAATCGTAGAAGATCGTGTGGTTATCGGAGGTATTGCCGGGGTCCATCAATTTGTAAAAATTGGTCGCAATGCCATGGTAGGTGGTATGGCGAAAGTCGTACAAGATATCCCTCCATATGTCATTGCGGATGGACAGCCAGCACATGTAATTGGACTGAACTCTGTGGGGCTTGCCCGTGCGGGTGTATCTGAAGAAGTACGTCGTGAATTGAAGAAAGCGTTCCGTATTATTTATCGCAGTGGGTATAGTTTATCGAAAGCCATTGAAGAAATGGAATTGAACTTAACATCCTCTGTTGAGATTGAACATATGCTACGTTTCTTGCGCAATGCAGATCGTGGTATCATGCGCGTACGCAGAGATTAATATGGTATTAGAATACATGGTGAAAGCATACATTATATGCTTTTGCCATGTATTTTTTGTTGCGAACTTTCATGCCATTTGTGCCCTATATGTGTTATAATATAGATTAGGATTTTTATAATTAAAAGTTAGTGGGAGGCGTTATGGCGAAAGTAGGATTGATTGCAGGGATTGGTAATCTGCCAGTTGAATTTATGCGAGCGGCTCAACATGAAGGCTATGAAGTTGTGGTCATATCTGTTGTGACAGATGGTGCTCCAGAATTACAAGCAGAGGCCGATGCATACTACCAAATCAGCGTCTTTAAATCAGATACAGTGATTAAAACGTTCCTCAAAGAGGGCGTTGCAGATGTGACGATGTTAGGTAAAGTAACAAAGGAACATCTCTATAAAAAGATAACAACCATACCAGATATGCGTACCATCAAATTATTGAATCGTTTGCGCAATCGTAAAGATGATACGATTATGTTGGCTATCGTAGAGGAATTAGAAAAAGAAGGTCTATCGGTAGCGGATCAAACCAAATACATGCGATCACTTATGCCGTCGGTGGGTGTGATGACAAATCGCCAACCAACAGAGGTAGAGCAACTCGATATTACATTTGGCTTTACCTTAGCCAAACAAATGGGGGCTCTTGATATTGGTCAAACCGTAGTAGTGAAAGAACAAGCGGCGATGGCCATCGAAGCCATTGAAGGAACTGATGAGTGTATCAAACGAGGCGGTGCCTTGGGTCGTGAAGGGGCTGTGGTGGTAAAAACTGCAAAACCTAACCAGGATGTACGGTTTGATGTTCCAGCGGTAGGTATGAAAACGTTAGAATCTATGATTGCGGGTAACTGCAAAGTTCTAGCTATAGAAGCAAAGCGGACGATTTTTGTGGAACAAGAAGCGGTGTTGCAAAAAGCAAATGAATTAGGTATCGTAATCTGTGCCGTAGAAGGGCTGGATGAGGAGTAAGCATGAAAATTATGTTTTCTGCTGGTGAAGCATCAGGAGATACGCATGGTGCCAGTGTAGCAAAAGCTTTATTGGAGAAATATCCAGAAGCACAGCTATTTGGCATGGGCGGGGACTTGATGAAACAAGCTGGCGTGGATATTATCTATGATATTCAACAACTAGGATTCATCGGTATCGTTGAAATACTAAAACATTTACCTACTTTTTTTAAACTTCGCAGTTTCTTAAAAGAAGCTATGTTGCGAGAAAAGCCAGATGTGTTGGTATGTATTGACTATCCAGGTTTTAATATGAAGTTAGCTAAGGTGGCAAAAGAATTGCATATACCTGTGGTCTACTATATTGCGCCTACCATTTGGGCTTGGAATAAAGGCCGTGGCAAAGATATTGCTAAAACGGTGACAAAAGTAGCTTCTATTTTTCCTTTTGAAGCAGAGGCATACCGTGAATTTGGTGTAGATGTGGAATTTGTAGGAAACCCTTTAGTAGATATTGTACATCCTACCATGTCTGTAGAAGAATCTCTTGCTCATTTTGGTGTAGAGGCAACAAGTCGCAATATTCTCCTGATGCCAGGTAGTCGTAAACAAGAAGTAGAAGGACTACTACCGACCATGTTAGCAGCGGCTGAACGGTTATATGAGAATCACCAAGATTTGAAATTTTTCTTGCCGAGAGCTCATACCATACCAAGAGAAGATATTGATAGAATTTTACAAGGCTATTCTGTACCAGTGACTGTTACAGAAGGTCATAACTATGATTTGATGCAGATTTGTACCGCATGTATTGCTGCTTCAGGGACAGCGACTTTAGAAACGGCATTAATGAATGTACCTACGGTATTAATTTATAAAGTAGCCTCTGTTACGTATGGAATTGGTAAACTGTTGGTAAAAATTGACCATATCGGATTGCCTAATATTATGGCGAAGCGTCGCATTATTCCTGAGTTATTACAGGGAGATGTAACGCCAGAAAATGTAGAACGAGAACTAGCTAATATCTTAGATCATGAGGCGGTATATACGCAGATGAAAGCTGATTTAGTACAAATGAAAATAGAATTGGGGGCACCGGGAGCGGTGCAACGTGTAGCTGATGTCATTGCATCAGTAGCAATGAAGGAGGCATAAATGGATCGTTATAAACAACTATTGGCATTTGTACTGCCATATAGGATGCGACTCATATTAGGTATATTTTGCATGATTGCAGCGGCCATGGGATACTTAGTGGTACCTTGGTTGATTCGAAATGTAGTGGATGGCGTATTGCAAGATAAAGATTTAGGCTTATTAACATTAATTGTTATCGCTATTTTAATTATTTTCTTGCTTCGGGGATTTGCTACGTATGGGCAAAATTATACAATGGCCTATGTAGGACAACGAGTAGTTATCGACATTCGTGAAACCTTATTTAAGCATTTACAAAAGTTAGACCAAGCTTATTTTGACCGCCGTAAAACAGGGGTTATCATGAGTAACGTGACGAGTGATGTAGGCGCTTTACAACAAGCAATTGTCGATAATTTGATTTCCTTTATGACAGAAGGAGTTACCTTAGTAGGGTCTTTGGTATTCATGTTTTATTTGGATTGGAAACTATCCCTCTTAACATTGATTATTGTGCCTGTTGTATTAGGATTAACCAATATTTTTGGTAAAAAATTACGTTCAGCAGGTCATGAGGTACAAGGTAGAACAGCAGATATTACAGCCTTTTTACAAGAAGTTATCTCCGGTGTTCGTGTCATTCGTTCTTTTGCACGTGAAAAGTATGAGTTTAACCGCTTTGAACAAGAGAACCAAAATAACTTTGATGCCGCTATGAAAGCTACAAAATTAACAGCTGTCATGGGGCCTATGGTGGAATTTGCAGCGGCCATTGCAGTAGTCATCATTTTGTGGTACGGTGGATATTCTGTAGTACAAGGTTATATTACAGCTGGATCTTTGATTGCATTCTTAATTTACGCCATCAATTTATCAAATCCTGTAAAACGTTTAACACAAGTCTATGGTAATTTGCAAAAAGCGATGGCAGCAGGAGATCGTGTCATTGATATTTTAGAAACAGAACCGCATGTGAAAGAATCCCCAACGGCAAAAGCATTAATGGATGTACAAGGAACTGTAGAATTCGACAATGTACAATTTGCTTATGATGAAGATAATTTGGCATTAAAAGGTGTTAATTTAACGGTAAAACAAGGGCAAACTGTGGCGATTGTTGGTCCTTCTGGAGCCGGTAAGTCAACGATAGCGAACTTGTTACCACGTTTTTATGATGTAACAGGTGGCGCCATTCGCATTGATGGTGTAGATGTGCGAGATGTAACATTTACGTCTTTGCGAGAAAATATTGGTTTAGTACCGCAGGATACGATGTTATTCAATGCGACTGTACGTGAAAATATCTTGTATGGTCGTCTAGATGCAACAGACGAAGAAATCATTGCGGCAGCTAAAGCAGCGAATGCCTATGAATTTATCGAAAAATTACCAAATGGATTTGATACGGTAGTAGGAGAACGTGGTAATTCCTTGTCTGGCGGTCAACGTCAACGCATTGCCATTGCAAGAGCTATCTTGAAGAATCCTAGTATTTTGATCCTTGATGAAGCTACCTCAGCCTTAGATACTGAAAGTGAAAAAATTGTACAAGAAGCATTAGAACGATTAATGAAAAATAGAACGGCTTTAGTGATTGCTCATAGATTGAGTACTATTAAACATGCCGATCATATAGTGGTCCTACAACAAGGCTGTGTTGTAGAAGAAGGCACACATGATGAATTATTAGCGTTGAATGGCTTGTACAGTCATTTATATTCTGTTCAATTTGCCGGAAAAGGATAAACTATGTACTGGATATATAATATACTTCTCATTATCTATTGGATTGGCTTGATACCGGTGATTCTCTACCGGTTAGCCTTTGAAGAGGGATTCTACGAGCGTATAAAACAAAGTGCGGGATTCATGCCGAGCACATTGATGAAAAAAATAGAAGGCAAGCGTGCCATATGGTTACATGCGGCGTCTGTAGGAGAAATTGTAGCGACAAGTCCTTTGGTGAAAGATATTAAAAAGAGCTTTCCTGATGCAGTAGTAGTTGTATCCGTAGTTACTGCTACGGGTCATGCTATGGCACGACGTATCATACCAGAAGCAGAAGGAATTATTTTCTTTCCTTTGGACTTACCTTTCTTGACACGAAGAATTTTGAACATTATAAAACCTATCGCTATTTTACTGGTAGAAACAGAAATTTGGCCTAATTTCCTTCGTATTGCAAAAGATGAAGAAATTCCAGTCATGATGGTGAATGGTCGTATTAGTGATCGTTCTATGTCACGATACATGCATATTAAGTCATTCATGAGGGATATGTTGGGCTCCATCGATCGATTCTGTATGCAATCGAAACTGGATGCAGAATATATTTCTGTACTAGGTGCGAATGTGAAAGAAGTGACTGTCACAGGAAATACTAAGTATGATCAAACCTATGCAACGGTTACAGATGAAGAAAAAGAACAATTACAACATGAATTTGGCTTTGGACATAATCATCCTATCATTGTGGCAGGTAGTACTCATAAAGGGGAAGAAGATAAACTATTCCAGGCTTTCAAAGAAATTTTACAATCCTATCCTAATGCGAGATTGCTCATAGCACCTCGCGAAATTATGCGTGGTAATGATGTAAAAGCATTATCTCAAAAATATGGGCTGAAAGCGATTTGCCGAAGCACGATGACAGAACCTGTACACGAAGAAATTCCAGTGGTGATTTTAGATACTATTGGTGAGTTAGGTCGTCTATATAGTTTAGGAGATATTATCTTCGTTGGAGGCTCCTTGGTCAAAACGGGAGGACATAATATTTTAGAACCAGCTGCTCATGGCAAGCCAATTATTGTGGGACCGCATATGTTTAACTTTAAAGAAATCTATAGTTTATTGAGTTCCCGAGGTGCTTGTACGATGGTACATGATGAAGAAGAGCTCTTAGAGGTATTGCAAACGTTATGTGCTAACCAAACTATGCGAGAAGAAATGAGTCGTCATTGTTTGGAAGTGGTTAGCGAAAATCGTGGTGCTACACAGCGCAACACAGAAGAATTACGACGTCTCTTTGAACGCTTTCACATTGTTCCATAATCGGTTCATCTAAGTTTTAATATCCTAGGCTATACTAGAGGGATACGGAGGAGGTTTACTCATGAAAGGAGAACAACTCTTTAAACATATCATCAGCGGACAGATGCAAGGCTCTTTGGGAGATGCTCTTCGTGGTGGTTTAGAAAAGGCTAGCAAGGTCTATGAAAGAGTCGTGGAATATCGCAATGAACGGTATAACCATCCACATAGAGTGTTACACATGCCAGTGCCAGTCATTAGTATAGGCAATATTACAGTTGGTGGTACAGGTAAAACACCGATGGTGCGATACGTGTGTGAGGTATTGGATACAGACCAACATACAGTGAGTGTCTTAAGTCGTGGATACAAAGCGGACAATAATAAAAAATCCATCGTCGTATCTAGACAAGGGTCGGTAGATGTGTCTTCTTTTATCAGCGGTGATGAAGCTTGGTTATTAGCTAAAACATTACCGAATGCAAATGTCATTATTGGCTCTAAACGAGTGGAGTCAGCTAAGATTGCTGTAGACGATATGCAATCTGATGTACTTGTTTTAGATGATGGCTTTCAACATCGATCATTGGGCCGTGATGCAGATATTGTATTGATTGATGCCAGCCATCCATTTGGCTATGGTGCGGTGTTGCCAAGAGGGTTACTACGAGAACCTTTGACAAATTTGAAGCGGGCTACCTATATTGTGTTAACGAAAACGAATCAAGTAGATACTGAACAACTGGAAGCACTCCGTGAAGAGATTCATTCTTTAGCACCTCTTGTTCCTGTAGCAGAAACCATTCATCAAACGGTAGGTTTTCAAACCTTGGAAGAATGGAGCCATAATGGCCCGATTCATGATATTAGTGACTATGATGGGACTCCTTTATTAGCGATTAGTGGTATCGGACAACCTAGCTCTTTCATTTCTAATTTGAAAGGTTACGGATTCACGGTACAGGATATGATGAGTTTTGGTGACCATCATGATTATAGTGAAGAAGATGTTGTGAAATTGTGGCAACATTGTTTTAAAACAGGGATTCAAGGTATTATTACAACGGAAAAAGATGCAGTGAAATTATCTCAAGTACGTGCAATTAAAGATTTGAAGATTCCTGTCTATGTATTAGTGATTGGTATCGAATTTACCAAAGGTGAAGACGATTTTAAATTCTATGTGTTGCAAATAGCAAAGGGGAAATAATATGCGTATAGCTTGTATTATTCCAGCGCGCTATGGATCTACACGATTACCGGGTAAACCCTTAGCGATGATTGGTAACAAACCAATGATTCAACGGGTCTATGAGCAAGTGTCGAAAGCGACGGAAATTCATGAGGTCATCGTGGCTACTGATGATGAACGAGTGTATGATGCTGTTACTCAATTTGGTGGACAGGTGATGATGACAAGAGCTGACCACTTAACGGGTACTGACCGCTTAGCGGAAGTGGCATCTGCAAGAACAGATATTGACGTGATTATTAATGTGCAAGGCGATGAGCCACTCATTGATGCGTCCCTTATCGATGCATTGGCACGTCAATTCAAAGAAGACCCAACCCTACAAATGGGAACAGTAGGCTGTCCCTTGTTAGAAGAAGAATACAATGAGCCTAGCGCTGTTAAGGTAATTGTAAATCGCCTAGGAAATGCCATGTATTTTTCTCGTTCATTAATTCCCTACCCAAGACATGCCTTCGTGGCACCGCCATTGAAGCATGTAGGTATGTATGGATATAATCGTCAGTTCCTATTAAGATATGCTAAGATGGAACCGACTCCAGCAGAATTAACTGAATCCTTAGAACAGTTACGAGCTTTAGAAAATGGATATACCATCCGAGTGATTCCTACAGATCAGCGTTTTGTGGGAGTAGATACCCCAGAAGATTTAAAACGAGTGAATGAAATATTTCACGAATTAGAAGCATAAACGATTTCGTTTAGAGAGGAGATAGTATGAAAACAGTACAAGTAGGCAACCTCACACTTGGTGGAGGCAAAGGCTTATTTTTATTAGCAGGTCCATGTGTAATTGAGGGCTATGAGCGTACATTAGAGATTGGTCGGCGTGCGAAAGCAATTTGCGATAAAGTTGGCATTCCTTATGTGTTCAAAGCTTCTTTTGATAAAGCTAATCGCTCTAGCTATTCTTCCTTCCGTGGTCCAGGCCTCGTAGAAGGTTTAGAAATTTTGAAAGCCATCAAAGAAGAGTTACAGGTACCGGTAGTAAGTGATATCCACGATATTACTCAAATTGATGCCGCTGCAGAAGTGTTGGATATTCTTCAAATTCCGGCTTTCTTATGTCGCCAAACTGACTTGGTATACGGAGCAGCAGCGACTGGAAAATGCGTGAATGTGAAAAAAGGTCAATTCATGGCTCCTAAAGACATGAGCAATGTGTTGAAGAAAATGGAAGAATCTGGCAATCAAAACTTGATGCTTACTGAACGTGGTTTTAGTTTTGGCTATAACAACTTAGTGGTGGATATGAGATCCTTCCCGATCATGCGTTCTTTTGAGTATCCAGTTATCTTTGATGCGACACATTCCGTACAACTACCAGGTGGGGCAGGTACAGCGTCTTCTGGCCAACGTGAATTCGTGGCTAACCTAGCACGTGGTGCGGTAGCGAGCGGCGTGGATGGATTGTTCTTTGAAGTTCATGATAACCCAGAAGAAGCGCTTTCAGATGGACCAAATATGTTATATTTAGATTCTCTAGAAGAATTATTAACTGATTTAGTGGCTATCGACAAAATCGTAAAAAAATAGTACAGATGTAAAGGATGCAGGTGAACTATGAAGATACTTGAACGGGCATCACAGGTGCTCCAAGAAGAATCAAAAGCAGTGTTAGACTTAATTGAAACATTAGACCATCGTTTTGAAACAGCAGTAGAGTTAATTTTAGCCTCTAAAGGACGGGTGGTCTGTACAGGTATGGGAAAATCTGGACATATTGCACGAAAAATTTCGGCTACATTAGCGAGTACCGGTACACCTGCATTATTTTTACACCCTGGTGAAGGGGTACATGGCGATTTAGGTATGGTTACATCTGATGATGTAGTACTAGCATTCTCAAATAGTGGGGAAACTAGTGAAGTTATTAGTTTATTGCCTTCCTTACGTCGCATTGGTGCTAAATTAATTTCTGTAGTGGGCAACCCAAGTTCTACATTAGGAAAAAACTCTGATGTCGTCTTGGTGGTATGCGTAGATAAAGAAGCATGTCCATTAGGATTAGCGCCGACAAGCAGTACTACTGCGGCATTGGCATTAGGAGATGCCTTAGCAGTGTGTTTGTTAGATCAACACAAATTTACTCCAGAAAATTTTGCTGTATTCCATCCGGGTGGTTCTTTAGGTCGCAAATTATTGCTAACCGTAGAAAACATTATGCATAGTGGAGATGACAATCCCATTATTCATAAAGGGGCTACCGTACAAGATGCCTTATTTGTAATGACCAATAAGGGCCTTGGAGCAGCGAATGTAGTAGATGAAGAAGGTAAGTTAATCGGTTTAGTAACGGATGGAGATATTCGTCGTGGTTTAGATTCTGGATGCAATTTCCTAGTATGGTCTGTGGAAGATATGATGACTAAATCACCACGTACTATTACAAAGGATAAGTTGGCTGCAGAAGCGCTTCATATGATGGAGAAAAATCAACCTCGGCCAATTACCGTATTACCAGTCGTTGGTCAAGACGGAACAAGTCTTGGGTTAGTACATATTACTGATTTGTTGCGAAGAGGCATTGTGTAATGGGGATACGTTGTTTAGCCTTAGATGTAGACGGTGTTCTTACGACAGGTGAGATTGTCTATACATCTAGTGGAGAAGAAATCAAAGCATTCCATGCAAAAGATGGATTAGGATTAGCCTTAGCACACCGGATGGGATTGCAAACAGCAATTATTACGGGTCGTATCTCTCCTATGGTAGAGCGAAGAGCAAAAGAATTACGGATTTCTCATGTGCAAATGGGAAGTCATAATAAGAGTGCAGGATTACAAGAACTCTTACATACATTGGAGTTAGAGGCTCATGAAGTAGCCTATATGGGCGATGATCTCAATGATTTAGGCATTATGTCTAAGGTGGGGTTAGCCATGACGCCACAAGATGGTGTACCAGAAATAAAAGAAGTAGCTCACTATATCTGCCAAGCCAAGGGTGGTGAGGGAGCAGTGCGTGAAGCAGTTGAGTATATTTTAAAACAAGAAGGACTTTGGGAGGATGTGGTACGCTCATACCGTGAAGAATCCTACCAAGCAGGTCAGTAGAAAGGAGGCTTTCATGGCAGGAGAATGGCAATATACAGCATTAAAGACGATTAGTAAATTAGTTTGTGCATTACCTTATTCTACAATCTTATCCATTGGAGCATCTCTAGGACCTTTATATAGATTAGTAGGTAAAAAACAGGTCAAACGAGGATTACACAATCTGATGATTGGCCTTTCCATAGATGAAAAAGAAGCAGATGCCATATTAGGACGACTCTTTAAAAACTTGGGACGTTCTGTGATGGAAACACTATATATGCCCAATTTGACACCTGAGTTCATAAAAGAACATATTGAAATGCGAGGACTAGAACACCTAGATGCAGCCGTGGCAGAAGATAAAGGTGTTGTGATTTTGACGGCTCACGTAGGCAATTGGGAATGGATGGGCGCAGCCTTAGCGGCTCATGGGTATCCGTCCACAACAATAGTAAAAAAACAACCGAATGCCCAATTCACACGTTTGATGAACGAATACCGAGAAATGGTGGGATTAGAAGTATTTGCTCGTGGTGGTTCCGAAATGAGAGGCGCTGCACAAGCGATGAAAGCGAAGAAACTATTAGGTTTCTTGGCGGATCAAGATGGCTGGTACACAGGATTACCAGTGATGTTTTTAGGGCAAGAGTCATCAGCGGTAACGGGACCGGCATCCTTTGCGAAAAAGTTTAAAGCTCCTGTAGTTCCAGTCTTTGCATCTCGTAAAGAGAATGGACATATTGTCCATATCTTGCCAGCACTTCATTATAAAGATACTGGTGATGTGGAGAAAGATATGTTCCGCCTTACGGAAGAAACTGTTAAGATAACAGAAGCTTTTATTAAAGAACATCCTGATGAATGGTTGTGGTTCCAGCATCGTTGGAATACAAAAATTCATGAAATCACAGATATTGAACATAAACTACAAGTGCGGGAGGCTGTGCATGAAGAACAATAAAAAACTTCTCCTCGCGATTGTGGTAGGCATTTTAATTCTCTTAGGTTTTGGATACTTCCTATATGGTGGCACTGATACAACATCGGCTGGACCATCGGGTAATTCCATTAGTTTTAATGGCACAGAACTGAAAGAAGAAAAAAATGGACAACTGATTTGGTCAGTAAAAGCTGAAAAAATTAGTCTTGACCAAACGACGAAAGTCATTACCTTAGAAAATGTGACAGGCACCTTTCATAAAGAGGGAACCATACTCACTGTAAAAGCGCCTAAAGGCCTAGTATCTA
This sequence comes from uncultured Veillonella sp., assembly GCA_963515865.1. Taxonomy (GTDB): domain Bacteria; phylum Bacillota; class Negativicutes; order Veillonellales; family Veillonellaceae; genus F0422. The sequence continues at coordinate 44,400 of CAUPZH010000003.1, read as the reverse complement.
AAGATCATGGGCAAATTACTTTATCCGGTGGTATTGAGGCTACCTCCAGTACGGGAGCTAGTCTCCGTACAGAAGGATTAGAATATACTAGTAAGGAACAGGTATTTAAATCTACTTCTAAGTTTACCTATACTGATGCAGATACTACACTAGAAGGTGATGCATTAGAAGGGGATATGATATTGCAACAAGTGACAGCAAAAGGTCATGCTAAATTGATTCGCAAGTAGGAAGGAAATTCATGAAACTACAACATTTACTCATGGCAGCTCTTATGGGTGGTGTCATGATGATTCCCGTATGGGCAGCGCCAACGGATGCAAATCCTGCTGGCAATGGAAATATAATGATTACTGCCGATCAGTTGACATATGATGGTATCAGTGGTCGAGCAGAAGCCAAAGGCAGTGTGGTCATTACAAAAGATGATAAAACTATGACAGGTGCCTCTGGTTGGTACAATACAAAAGGTGAAGAAGGATTTTTAACAGGTGGCGTGAGCATGATTGGTAACAATATGTCCATGGCAGCTGGTGAAGTACATGTCTTACATAATCACCAATTTGATGCGACAGGTAATGTACATCTACAAAAAGATGATCGTCAATTATTTGGTGATCAAGTGAATTATAATACAGAAACTGGATATGGCGAGATTATTGGAAATGGACAATTAGTGATGGCAGATAATGTATTGACGGGTCAACATATTACGGCGTATACCAATCAAATATCTGCGACAGCTAAAGGGAATGTAACTTTATCTAGTGCCAGTCGTAACGTCAATGCTACAGCAGATGAGGCGGTGTACACGCAAACACCAAATCAAAATGATGGTGTTGCTTATTTAAAAGGTAATGCTAGAGCTGTGCAAAATGGGAATGTTTTAGAAGCCCCAGAGTTAAAGATAGAACTTAGTGATAATAGTGCAGAAACGCTTGGTGGGCGTAGTACATTAATCATTACTCCAAAGTAAGGAGAGTTTATGTTTATTCAAACAAAGGATTTAGTGAAAACCTACAAGTCAAGAAATGTAGTGGATAAAGTTAGCGTCCGTGTTGAAGAAGGTGAAATTGTAGGATTGTTAGGTCCTAATGGAGCCGGCAAGACAACTACCTTTTATATGATTGTAGGTGTAGAAAAGCCGACTTCAGGGAGTATCTGTATTGGTGATGTGGATGTGACACACATGCCGATGTATAAACGATCTGCTTATGGTATTGGATATTTGCCGCAAGAGGCATCTATTTTTCGCAATTTAACAGTAGAAGATAATATCTTAGCCATGTTAGAAACCACCAATCTTTCTAAAGCAGAACAGAAGGATACTATGGAATCGTTATTGGAAGAATTTCATATCACCCACGTGCGTGACCGCTTGGGCATTCAGTTGTCAGGTGGTGAGCGTCGTCGTGTAGAAATTGCCAGAGCCATTGCGTTAAATCCTAAATTTATATTGCTAGATGAGCCTTTTGCAGGGGTTGATCCTATTGCGGTAGCAGATATTCAATCCATAATTCGCCATTTGAAAGATCGTGGTATTGGGGTGCTTATTACAGACCATAATGTGCGTGAAACGTTAGGGATTGTGGATAAGGCGTACATCTTAAATAGTGGGACTATTTTATTAGAAGGCACCGCTGATGAAGTGGCTACGAGCGATGTGGCTCGTAAGTTTTATTTAGGTGATGATTTCCGAATGTAGGAGTGGGTATGAGAATTTTAGATAAATATATATTGAAAGCTTTCATAGGTCCATTTCTGTTTGGGATTTTTGCCTTTACCAGTATATTTATTGGTACGGGCACTCTATTTCGGATTGCTCAGTACATTACAGAATACGGAGCTAGTTTGTGGTCTGTGACCAGAGCGTTTCTATTGGCATTGCCAAATATCGTCATATTGACGTTCCCTATGTCTGTCCTATTAGGATCTTTGATGACATTTGGTCGATTAAGTGGTAGTAGTGAGATTATTGTCATGCGTGCAGGGGGTCAAAACTTCTTGCGTTTGGCTACACCAGTGTATATTATGGCATTCTTAATTTCTCTATGTTCCATTGCGTTCAATGAGTATGTGGTACCAGCTGCGAATCATGCGTATCAAACGATTATCCGCGAGGAAATTATGAAGCGTGCTACACCGCAAACGCAGGAACATATTGTGTTGAAGACCTTGGCTGACAAAAAGATTAATACCTTAATGTACGCAGGAAAATATGATAGTTCTACTAAATTACTGTCCGATATTACAGTGCAGCAATTTACAGATGGACAAGTGACACAAATTGAACGTGCTAAAACAGCAAATTGGAATGGTCAATACTGGATTATGCATGACGGTACTATTTACGATATCAATGCGTCTGGTGAGGGTATTGATCGTACATTAAAGTTTGAAGAACAAGTACTTCCAATAACGCAAGACCCAGATAAAATTAGTCGCTCTCAACGCAAACCAGAAGAGATGACTATTAAAGAGATTAGACAGCAAATCAAAGCGATGGAAGCTACGGGTGGTAAGATTACAGAATGGCAAATGGAAATGTATCAACGATTTACCATTCCAGTGGCAAGCTTTATATTTGCTTTAGTAGGCGCACCATTAGGCCTACAAAAACAACGGTCCAGTTCGTCTATTGGATTCGGTATCTCAGTGCTAGTTATCTTCATTTATTATGGGGTTATGACACTGTCAGGTGCCTTAGGTAAAGGTGGGGCGATACCACCGTTGCTGGCGGCTTGGATTCCGAATACATTAGGAGTCATAGCTGGTTTATATTTAAACTGGAGAGTTTCTAAATAAATAAGAGAGTATAGGGGGTAGCATGACATATACTATGTTATGCTACTCTTTTATATCTATTTCTGATACGTATATTGAGACCTTTTCTTGTGCAACCATTGTAGTGTACTAGGGATTTTGATATACTAAGTAAAGATATAGGACTAGTATTTGACATTGAGGTATACGGCTATGTTAGTGGGACTTCGGATTCTCCTCATCATTACCATTATGGGGGGATTAATTGCATTTTTAGGCGATAAAATAGGCACAAAAGTAGGGAAACGGCGCATGAGTTTGTTTGGGTTGCGCCCTAAGCATACTTCTATCATTGTGACCATAGTAACGGGCATTTTAATTTCCGCAGCCACATTGGGCGTGCTCAGTATTGCATCCAACAATGTACGTACTGCTTTATTCGGAATGGATAAATTGAAAGCTGAGATGGCACAACTTTCAGCAGATATCGATCAAAAAACGAAAGCATTGCAACAAAGTAATGATGAATTGAATCAAAAAAATAAACAATTACAAAAGGTACAAAGTGATGTGCAAGCAACGGAACAAGAATTAGAAGAAACTCGTAGAGCCTTGACAAGTATGGGAGATCAACTGGTGTCGATCCAGGATGCCTATGCAGAGGCAGAGCATAAGTTAGTGGCATCCAATGCTGAAGTAGGACGTTTAGAAGATGTACGGACGCAACTAGAAAGTCATGTACAAGACCTGCAAATAACAACAAAAGAATTAGAGGATGGTATCAATCATGTTCGTGAAGGTAATGTAGTATTCCGCAATGGGGAAGTTTTATCTCAAGCAGTGATTCGTCCAGGCTTAGGGGAAGTGGAAAGTATGGCTGCCTTAACCAGTTTCTTGAAAGATACGAATCGCCTGATTTTGAATCGATTCCAAATGGAAGAGGAAAAAACAGTGATTTATGTGAGTCGAGATAATTTGAATGAAGTAGCAAAAGTAGTGGCCTCTACAGATAAACCATTGATGATTCGGGTCACAGCATCTGCTAATATTATTTATGGAGAACCGGCGTTAGCAGAAATTCATGCGTATCCTCATGATATGATTTTCAAAAAGGATACAGTCCTTTGGTCATCCGTTATCGATGGTGGTAACAGCGCACAAGATCAAGTGTTGGCTTTCTTAAAAGAAGTCAATGTAGAGGCAAAGAAACACGGTATCTTGCCTGACCCAATTACTGGCGAAGTGGGGTCTCTACCTGGCAATGAGCTGTTTACTACGATACGAAAAGTTGAAAATCAACGTGGTCCTGTACGCTTAGAGGCTGTTACTAGAGAAGATACTTTCACCAGTGGACCTGTACAAATTATGTTGCGTGTCATTCCGGTAAATCAGTGAGGTATAAACAATGGTATTGGAACCTTATGTATTGGCGGTTGACCCAGGTCGTGATAAAACCGGAATTGCGATTCTTACCAGAACATCTCAATTAATGATGATGGATATTGTGCCTACTGATTCCGTAATGTGTGAATTACAATCTCTATTAAGGATGTATGCAGGGGTATCTGTTTTAGTCTGTGGAAATGGAACCAATCATAAAGCGGTAGGGACCATTGTAAAACAGGTAGCAGAATCGCAAGGAAAAAAATTTACCTTTGTCAATGAAAAGCATACTACCGAAGAGGCAAGGCGCCGTTATTTTGAGGTGCATCCACCGGTAGGGTGGCGAAAATTAGTGCCAAAAGGCATGTTATACCCTCCCGTTCCTGTGGATGATATTACGGCATGGATTATTGGAGAACGTTGGTTAGTAACAAATAAGGAGTGAGTGTCCGAAGGATGAAAGAACATAAAAGTAGAAAACGAAAATTAATAGATATGGCTATGCGCTACTGTATGATGATTATAGGTGCTGTGATTTACACCTATGGACTAGATGTATTTTTAGTGCCAAACCACCTAATCGATGGTGGTGTGGTAGGTATTGCCTTAATGGCAAGTAAGCTATCTGGTATCTCATTTAGTGTACTAGTTATGTTAATTAATCTACCATTTTTATACGTAGGGTATATGCAAATTGGTAAAAGTTTTACCATATCTACCTTATTCGCTATAGCGTGCATTTCCGTATTTTCTGCTTTCATGCATCATGTGCCGCCTATTGTGCATGACCCATTGTTAGCCGCAGTCTTCGGCGGCATTATTCTAGGTCTTGGGGTAGGCATTATTATACGAAATGGTGGGTCCTTAGATGGATCGGAAATTGTAGCCATTATCTTTGATAAAAAAAGTTCCTTTTCCGTAGGTGAAATCGTCATGTTCCTAAACTTCTTTATTTTAGGAGCGGCGGGTTTTGTATATGATTGGAATAGTGCTATGTATTCCTTGATTGCCTATTTCGTAGCCTATAAAATGATGGACTTAGTCATTACGGGCGTAGAAGAATCGAAAGGCGTTATGGTCATCACTGATAAATCGGAAGAAGTAGCTGATGTAGTGATGCATCGCTTAGGTCGTGGTGTTACTTTATTGTACGGCGAAGGGGCCTATACCAAGACTCCAAAGCGGATTATTTACTGTGTCGTGACGCGATTGGAATTAACAAAATTGAAAGATATTATTTACGAAGTGGATGAGAATGCTTTCATCACCATCAATGATGTACATGATGTATTCGGTGGTCAGTTCGGTAAGAAATCAATCCATTAATCGATACATACAAGATACGTATCATTACGTATTCTTAGAATAGGAGGATCTATGGAAAAAGATACAGCCATTGGCAGTCAAATTTTGAAAGAAGCTCGTGAGTGGTTGCAAGCTATTGTTGTGGCTCTTATTGTAGCCATGTTAACGCATATATTTATTGTACAACCTACGAGAGTATCCGGAGAATCAATGGAGGATACGTTACATAATGGGGATTTCCTATTAATTAGCAAATGGTCTCATGTTATGCGAGATGTACCAAATTACGAAGACATCGTCATCATTGATAGTCGAGTACAACGAGAACGGTCTTGGAAAGATGATGTGATGGAACCTTTGATGAACTATGCTAGTGTGGTCGTACCATCCTTGCAAGGCCATGATGTATGGGTAAAACGAGTGATCGGTCGTCCAGGTGATACATTAGAGTTTAAAGAGGGTCATGTGTGGAGAAATGGTACCAAACTAAATGAAACGTATACAAAAAAAGAGACTATGAAGTTTGAACGCTCCTTACCAATTACTGTGCCGGAAGGGCATGTATTTGTGATGGGAGACAATCGTAATCATTCTTCCGATAGCCGTTTCATTGGATTTGTACCAGTGGACCATGTACTTGGTAAACTAGCGTACCATATACGCAATCCATTCTAATCATAATCTAATACAATTTTTGGAATCCTGTGCCTTGGCATGGGATTTCCATATATCCAAAGAAAGGTGGAGAGACAGATGGGTGAAGGTTTAATCTTAGTTAACACGGGAGATGGGAAGGGCAAGACCACAGCAGCCTTAGGTGTAGCATTGCGTTCCGCAGGATGTGGCAGAAAGGTTCTTATTTTACAATTTATTAAAAGTGGTGCTAATTATGGTGAATTAGCAGGCATTGCATTACTACCAACTGTAGAGATTCGATCCATGGGAAAAGGGTTTATCTTTCATAAGCAAGAAGAATCAGAAGAAAAAATGAAGGAACATCAACAAGCAGCCAAAGAAGCGTGGGCCATGGTGGAAACAGAAGTGAAGTCTGGTCAATGGGATTTGATTATCCTTGATGAAATCAATTATGCTATTCATTATGGCTTAGTAGATGTAGAGACAGTAGTGAATTTACTCAAAACAAAACCGGAGAACTTAGACTTGATTTTAACAGGTCGAAATGCACGCCCAGAGATTATTGAATTGGCACATACGGTAACGGAAATGAAAGTTATCAAACATGCCTATCAACAAGGGATTAAAGCAAAGCGTGGCATAGAGTTTTAGCTGAAGCGGTCTAAGTATGTGGTTGACTACTAGATGTTGCAGAAAATAAAAGGAGTATGCAAAAACCACATCGAAAATCTTAAAAATAGTTCTTGCGTAAGTGCAGAAAAACAAGTACAATAATAGTGTACTAATTTAGTGCTTTACATGGAAAGGTTTCCATGTTCTGATATGATATTAATTCAAGGGGGTTATACCTATGGCTATCACAAATTATGTAAAAACAGCTGAATTTGCAACAGAAAAACACGTTCCAGTTATCACAGCACCTGACACTGTAAAAGCTGGCGAACGCGTAGTCATCGAATTAGAAGTGGGTAAAGAAATTGCTCATCCTAACACAGTAGAACATCATATTTCTTGGATCAAATTGTACTATGTAGAAGAAGGTACACAACTTCCTTACGAAGTAGCTCGTCTTGAGTTCAACGTACACGGTGAAGCACCTACAGGCGCTAACGAAGGTCCTGTACATGCAGAAGCAGCTGGTGTTGTTACTGCATCTTTCAAAAAATCTGGTCGTTTGATCGCAACTTCTTACTGCAACATCCACGGCTTGTGGGAATCTGAAAAAGATATCGTAGTAGAAGGCTAATCTTGGATTAGACATATAACTGAATCGGTTATACTAAGGACTGTTGACCCTTTGGGGGAGGCAGTCCTTTATTATTGCGTATAGATTTTGTATAGGTATAGACTGTTGTATAATATAGTAAAAATATATATAGAAATATCTACCTTAAAAAGACAAATGTATGATAAAAATAGTAAAATATAACAAAAATCCTTTACTTTAGTAGCGTAGTATGGTAGATTAATATAGATATTGTTTTATACTTTGTATCTTATAAATGAGGGATTGCAGTGGCATTAATTGTGAAAAAATTTGGTGGTAGCTCTGTAGCGACGCCTGAAAAAATATTTAACATTGTAAATCGCGTATTACGCGACAAACAACCAGAGGATCGTATTGTGGTGGTTGTTTCTGCCATGGGCGATACAACAGATGACTTGGTGAGCTTGGCGAAGGAAGTCACATCTATGCCGTATGGCCGTGAAATGGACCGTCTTTTGTCCACTGGTGAGCAAGTAACGATTGCATTGATGGCACTGGCGTTCCAAGCGAAAGGTCATGCAGCAGTATCTATGACGGGCGAGCAAGCTGGGATTGCTACGAGCGATGCTTTTGGTAAAGCACGTATTTTAGATATTGAACCGAAACGTGTGCTAGATGCGTTAGAAGCGGGCAATATTGTGGTTGTGGCTGGTTTCCAAGGTATGACGGAAGCTGGGGACATTACTACATTAGGTCGTGGTGGTTCTGACACAACAGCAGTCGCATTAGCAGGCGCTATGAAAGCCGATGTATGCGAAATTTTTACAGATGTAGATGGGGTATACTCCACAGACCCACGGGTAGCACCAGGGGCTGTTAAATTGAAAGAAATCACCTATGGTGAAATGCTAGAAATGGCGCGCTTAGGGGCAGGCGTTATGCAGCCAAGAGCGGTCGAAATGGGACATCGGTATGGGGTGCCAATTCATGTACGATCTACTTTCAGTGATGAAGAAGGCACGATAATTCGAGAGGAGTATACAATGAAAGCAAATCAATACGCTATTACAGGCGTTGCAGATGATACAAATGTAGCAAAAGTAAGTCTTGTTGGGGTGGAAAATATTCCAGGTGTGGCACATCAAGTGTTCCAAGCATTGGCCAATAAGAGTATCGACGTAGACATGATCGTACAAAGTATCCGGACCACAGATGATAAACGAACAGATATCGTGTTCACGATCACACGTGATGATGTGAACTTGGCGAAACAAGTGCTTGAAGAGCTTGGTCAATCCATGTCTATCGAAGAGTGCGTGATTAACAAAAATATGGCAAAAGTATCTATCGTGGGTGCTGGTATGTTGGGACAACCAGGGGTCGCAGCGAAAATGTTCGGTATTTTATCTGACAAAGGTGTGAATATTGAGATTATCAGTACTTCTGAAATTAGTATTTCCTGTCTTATCGGAGAAGAACACATTAAAACGGCGGTTCGTGCGATCCACGATAATTTAGTATTAGACGGTAGAGGTTAAGTAACAACTAGAAAAGAAGGTATGGGAATGAATGATAAGAAAAAGGAACGATATATACAACTGGGGTTGTTGAGTGGACTCGTAGCACTGGGACTACTGGTGTACGTCCTTGTTCCTGGTTTTTATGATGACATGTGGGAACTGATTCTTTCCGGCGATGTACAACGCATGGCAGAGGTCTTGCAATCCTATGGCCCGTGGGCAATGGTGATTAGCTTTGTCCTCGATGTGCTCATCAATGCGTTGGGATTTTTACCATCCATCTTCTTTTCTACAGCCAATGGCTTGCTATTTGGCGTAGTGCCAGGGATTATCATCTCTTGGCTAGCAGAGACTGTAGGTGTAGTGCTTAGTTTTATGATTATGCGCTACATTTTGCGGGACACGGCGCATAAGGTCATAGAAAAGAGCGAGTTTTTGCTGAAAGTGGATGACTTTAGTGGTAAAAATGGTTTAGTTATGATGCTCTTTGCTAGATCCATTCCATATTTTCCAAGTGGAATCATCACAGCTTTAGGAGCCATTAGTCAAATTTCCTTACGAGATTACATCATTGCCAATTTAATTGGTAAATTTCCATCCACAGCGTTAGAAGTCATCGTTGGTCACGATGCGGTACTATTACAAGATAACTTAGGTCGCTTAACCGTGGTGATACTCATTGCGTCGGTTATCTATTTCCTACTGTGGAAAGGATACCAGCGATGGGTGAAGCAGAGGTAAGCAATTAAGGATGTCTTGTACCGTTGTAAAGGTTGATTATATCTAATCGGCATATATCATGACGATGAAATAGATAGTTTTGAAAGAGTATAAGAAATAGAAAGAGGAACGTTGATAGAGAGTTATCAGCGTTCCTTTTTTGTATATGAGAGTCTGTTATAGTTTTTTGAATAGATGATAGTATGTAATGTGTATGTATGCGTTCATTTTTGTCTGGAAAATAAAAAAACTCAATTCCTAATGAATTGAGTTAAGTACCCACAGCGGGTGCCCCAAGGGCGATGAAAATAAATTCGTATTTGAACGAGTGTGATTCTGTAAATGACTCAAACTCTTTGAGACACCTATATTGTATACAAAAAAAGAGGTGGAGTCAAGCTTTTTTTAGTAGTATAATACAATTAAATAACAGATGGTAATATTCATTTTGATATATAGTCATGGATATTGCTTTTTCATTGCGTGATGACGGCTATCTTATATGGGAAGGGAGAAGTACAATGAGTGATTTTGACAAACACAAGGATCAGATTTGTAAACACAAAGGCTTGAAACAGGGGAATTATTATATTGGGTTTGACATTGGTACCAACTCTGTGGGTTGGGCTGCCACCAATGAGAAGTATGAATTATTGAAATTCAAATCTCATAAAATATGGGGCTCCAGATTATTTAAAGGCGCAGAGACAGCTGCAGAAACTCGTATGAAACGGTCTCTTCGTCGTCGTTATAAACGCCGCAAATTCCGTTTACTCCTACTCGAATCATTATTTGCTAAAGAAATTAACGAAGTAGATGACACATTTTTCATGCGCCTTCATGAGTCGAAATATCATTTAGAAGATAAGACGAATCCAGTGAAATATACACTATTTATGGACAAAGATTATACAGATGTCGATTACTACAAGGAGTTTCCTACTATTTACCATTTGCGCCATCACTTGATGACAGAAGGCACGAAAGATATTCGCTTGTTATTCTTGGCTATTCATCATATCTTAAAACATCGGGGAAACTTTTTATATGGGAAAAAAGAATTTTCTCTAGATGGAGAGATTAATGAAGTCGTTCAAGCTACGTTATCAGAGTTAGGTTTTGGTTCTATTATAGAGAATAAGGGGATATTGGATTCAGTTGTTGTTTTATTGCTAGACAAAGGTATTGTAAGACGTGATAAGGTAAAACAACTAGAATCGATGATTGCTAACGGGAAAAAACTTTCTAGTATTGATAAAAAACGGTTACAAGCATGGGCGAATTTAATTGTGGGATTGAAAGCTAAGTTAGTAGAACTATTTACTGAAGTTGATGTAGATATTGTAGAACCTGATGAAAAAGAGCTTAGAATTATTAGTTTAGATGAATTGATTTATGATGATGTACGAAGTGCTTATGCAGAAGTATGGGGTGATCGGTTGGGCTTAGTAGATCAATGTAAAGTTTTGTATGATAGCATTATTCTTAGCGATATGGTAAAGCCAGGACAATCCTTATCAGAGGCAAAAATAGAAACATATGCTAAACATAAAAACGATTTAGCACTTTTAAAGGGAGTGTTAAAACAAGATGAGAAACTATATGATGATATGTTTAAGGCTGATCTGAAAGAAGGCACAAATTATGTGAAATATATTAAGAAGGGAGTCATTGGAAAGACTACTACAACAGAAAAATCCTTTTATAGCTATGTTGAAAAAGTATTAAAACAATTACCAGAATCATTAGAAATAGAAAAGATAAAGGAAGAGATAAAAGAAAAGAATTTCTTACCACTTCAACGAATTAATAAAAATGGTGTAGTACCTTACCAATTACATAAAGAAGAATTAGTACGTATTCTAGACAAAGCAAAAACAAATTTCCCGTTTTTAAGTGAAGTAGAAGATGGATTGACTGTAGCGGACAAAATTATTTCCATCTTGGAGTTTAAAATTCCTTATTATGTGGGTCCATTGAATCCTGCACATTCAATTGAGAATGGTGGGTATGCTTGGGTTGTTCGTAAGGAAGCGGGACAAGTATTGCCATGGAACTTTGAACAAAAAATTGATGTCCAAGCATCAGCGGTTAAATTTATTGAAAACTTAACTAATAAATGTACTTATTTAATTGACCAAGATGTGTTACCTAAATATTCCTTGCTCTATGCGGAGTTTTCTTTATTGAATGAATTGAACAATATTCGTATCAATGGCAAACCATTACCAGTAGATGTTAAACAAGCATTTATACGAGATCACTTTATGTCTTTACAGGATACTAAAACAGCTACGAAAAAAGTGGTAGCAAAATATTTAGTAGATAATAACTATGTGTCACAATCTCCGGTTATTACGGGTATGGATCAACAGATTGCTACGAAACTAACATCTCATAGAGATATGGCTCGTATCCTAGGTGAAAATTTTGATTATTCCATGGCAGAAGACATCATTCGCTATATTACTATCTTTGGTGAAAGTAAAGATATGTTACGACAAGTAATGAAAAACAACTATGGAGAACGACTTACAGAGGAACAAATCAAAAAATTAGGAAAGTTAAAATACGTTGGATGGGGAAGGTTGTCCAAGAGACTCTTGAGTGATATTAGGGGCATAAAAAAGAATGATGATGACTCTGAAGAAGGCACCATTATTGAACATATGCGACAAGGTCATGAAAACTTGATGCAATTGTTGAGTTCTTCCTATTCTTTTATTGAGAATGTACAAAAATACGTAAAAAATGTATTAGGAACAAAAGAAAAATCAGCTTTTGAAATGCTAGAAGAATTATCCTTATCACCAATGGTAAAACGTAGTGTATGGCAAACATTGCGTATTCTTGATGAGCTTGTATCTATTCGTAAAGAACTACCAAAGAAAATATTTGTGGAAGTAACAAGAACTAATAAAGTAGATAAAAAACGAAATAAATCTAGAAAAGCAATTTTAGTCGATTTGTATAATCAAATCAAAAATGATGATATAAATAGACTGCGCAATGAGCTAAATGTACTAAATGAGGCAGATTTAGATAGTAGAAAGTTATATCTTTATTTTACTCAGCTAGGTAGATGTATGTATTCAGGGAAAAGAATTGATATACGTAATCTAGTTACAGGTCAATATGATAAAGATCATATATTTCCGAAAAGTAAAACTAAAGATGATAGTTTCGATAATTTAGTGTTAGTTGATAAAACTATAAATATGCGTAAAACAGATAATTATCCTATTGATGAAACAATTCAAAAACAAAGTCGAGATTTTTGGAAGATGTTATTGGATAAAGGGCTAATATCTCAAAAGAAATTTGAACGGTTAATCAGAATTGAACCTTTAACAAATGATGAATTAAATCAATTTATTAATCGTCAAATCGTTTCTACTAGCCAATCTATTAAGGCCGTGACAACTTTATTACAACAACTGTATCCCAAAACAGAAATTGTATTTGTAAAAGCAGAAAATGTATCCGATTTTAGACGAGATTATGGGTTCATTAAAGTGCGATCGGTGAATCACCATCATCATGCAAAAGATGCCTATTTAAATATCGTGGTAGGTAATGTATATCACGAAAAGTTTACAAAAGACTTTCTTTCATTTGCAAAGAATAAAGGTGTAGATAGAACATATAATTTAACGAAAATGTATGATGAAAGAATTTTTAGTGGCAATAACAAAGATATGATTATCTGGGATCCAAAATACAGTATGGAAACCGTTACTGCAATGATGAAAAGTAATGATGTGAGAATTACAAGAAGAGCTGTTGCAGATAAAGGAAAATTATTCCGAAAAGAAGGCTTGAAAAAGGCTAATGTGGCAATTAAGTCATCAGACGATAAATATTTACCTATAAAAGAAACTGATTGCAGATTGGAAGAACTTGGGAAATATGGAGGACGAAGTGATATTAAAATTGCTGAATATGTAGTTTTAAAAACAATTGATGAAAAAAATAAAGAGAAAATTGAAATTTTCCCGGTGCCCGTGTATTTGTTAAATCGAGATTTTTCAGATCAATCTATTTGTAATCTATTTGTTAAGTATTATAAAGGAAAGGTAGCTTTAAAAAGTATTCATGTTATATATAGAGGGCTATATAATGGAAGCTTAATTAATTTTGAGGGAAATAGACTTTTTTTGGGAGGAAGAACAAAAGATGAAGTATATGTTGATCATGCGATTCCTTTATTACTTGATAATGATTTGAATATATATATAAAGTTATTAGAAAAAATTCAATTCAAAAAAGATAATAAAATTCCATTTGATATTAATAAAATAAAGACTACTTATCTAGATGAGTCTGTTAGTGTTACTTTAGAAAAGAATTTGGCTCTCTATAAAAAGTTTATGGAAAAATTGTCTGGTTCATTATTTAGGAAGATTCCTAAAGATAAGTTGAAACTTTTAAAGACAACTGGATATGAAGAATTTAAAAACTTATCTCTAGAAGATCAGGTATTTACATTAATGAAAATACTCAATTTAATTACTAACTTCACTGATAATCGAAATATAGATGGACTTAATATAAATATATCTAGAGGTACAATAGGTGTAAATTTAACTAATAAAAGCAGTTTCAGTGTCATCACAACATCTATTACGGGTTTATATGAAAATGAAATTAAAATAAAATAGAATAGGAGATATTATGAGTTGGCGAACGGTAGTTATAACTAAGCAATCTAAACTTGATTTTAAAATGAATTATATGATTGTTCGGCAGGGATTCGATGTGAAGAAAGTTTTTATTGATGAAATTTATATGCTTATCATTGAATCTACAGCAGTTAGTTTGACTGCCGTTTTGCTGAATGCTTTAGTTAAAGCAAAAGTAAAAATTGTATTTTGTGATGAAAAGAGAAACCCTAGTAGTGAAGTGATGCCTTTGTATGGTTCTCATAATGCGAGTAAAAAGTGCCGGTTACAGGTGAGTTGGGACAGTGAAATCAAAGGGCTGGTTTGGAGTAAAATTATTGCTGAAAAGATTAACAATCAAGCACGGATACTTGAAAAATATGGACATCAAGAAGAAAGTGAGTTGTTGCAATCCTATCGAGATGAAGTACGAATTAATGATATGACACAACGGGAAGGCCATGCAGCTAAAGTATACTTTAATAGCTTGTTTGGAAATACTTTCACAAGGGAGCAAGAAAATCCAATTAATGCGGGGTTAGATTACGGGTATAGTATACTTCTTTCTGCGGTGAATCGTGAAATTGTTAAGAATGGATTTATCACGCAATTAGGTATCAATCATCGAAATCAATTTAATCTATACAATCTAGGATCAGACCTGGTGGAGGCGTTGCGTGTGTTTGTAGATCATAAGGTGATTAGTCTTGAGGTACAGGAGTTTGGGAAAGATGAAAAAATTAGCTTAGTCCAGCTCCTATCATTAGATGTAGATATAGATGGATACCGATTTTTATTAAAGGATGCCATCGGCATTTATTGTAAAAGCGTATTAGATGCATTGACGTACCAAGATCCTGGGTTAGTTAGGTTTATAGAATATGAGTTATAGATTTATGAGAGTATTCGTAATGTTTGATTTACCAACAGATACATCGGTTCACAGAAAGGCCTATCGCGATTTTAGAAAATTTTTGTTAGTTAATGGGTTTATTATGTTACAAGAATCGGTGTATGTAAAGTTGGTATTAAATGGAACCAGTGTTAGATTGTTGGAAAAGCAACTGCGAGAACATAAACCGGCGGATGGAAATATTTGCTTATTAACTGTGACTGAAAAGCAATATTCAAAAATGGAAATATTGACGGGAGAGGTGCAGTCGGAAGTCCTAGATACAACAGAGAGAGTGATTGTACTGTGAAACTTTTTTATCAAGACTCAACGATAGAGATTAACTTGGATACTACTAAAATTAATTGCCTGTGTATAGAAAAACATAGTGTATTTCGCCATATGATTTTAGAATTGTATGAACAATATAGTGGTGGTGAAGGGCCTTGGATTTATAATGTGAATGCCAAAGGAGTAGCCATTGATAAGTCACTTCATGTCATCATGAACCCCATCCAGGTAGATGTGAATAGTAAAACAATACTAACAAAGTTAACGGCCAATTTGGTGAAAGAAAGTAATTTAATGATGGAAGAGTTACATGAAACGGTGTCCAGATTACATCAATTTTACTATCAACTGGAATTTGGATCATCGATTGATATCGAGCATAAGGAAGAAATCGTTGCTGCGGATATCATCAAGTTAGGAGCTTTTAAAATACCTGAAAATGATGCGGATCCAGTGGACCGTTTAGTAGACTATATCAATATAGTTCATGAACTATTAAATCCAGATCTATTTGTGATTGCAAATATAGAGATGTATTTAGACGTGGAAGAATTACATGCATTTTTTACGACTATGTTAGCGAAACAGCTATGCGTTTTATGTATATCTTCTGGGGTACATGGACTAGATGATATTGATAAATCTTTTATTAATGGGTATACTTTAGATAGCGACTTTTGTTTGATATAACAGCGTTTACAGAATCACACTTGGTGGTGACTGGACAAGCTTTGGAATCCCAAACTCGTATTTGGGGTTTGAGAGTAGTGTGATTCCGTAAATGACTCAAACAATGGTAATAAGATCATTATAGTATATTAAGTTTGAGAGTAGTGTGATTCCGTAAATGACTCAAACAAGCATTGTTAGTTGGCTGCCTAACACATCGTTTGAGAGTAGTGTGATTCCGTAAATGACTCAAACAATTACAGGTCAAATGGACTGTATCGACTTGTTTGAGAGTAGTGTGATTCCGTAAATGACTCAAACGGATTGTAATATATCTTCATCTTATCGCCAGTTTGAGAGTAGTGTGATTCCGTAAATGACTCAAACATATGATTGTGCATACACTTGTTATGGAAAGTTTGAGAGTAGTGTGATTCCGTAAATGACTCAAACTTTTCAATGGTATTTTGAAGAAGCCGAGCGGTTTGAGAGTAGTGTGATTCCGTAAATGACTCAAACTAAACTAAAATCAGGAGTTAGCACGCACTCGTTTGAGAGTAGTGTGATTCCGTAAATGACTCAAACTGTGTTAGATGGTTATCCTGATGGTGAATTGTTTGAGAGTAGTGTGATTCCGTAAATGACTCAAACTCTGCCATTTGTTACTCCTTATGACCTTACGTTTGAGAGTAGTGTGATTCCGTAAATGACTCAAACAAGAACAGATTAGAGTACCCTATAAAAGCAGTTTGAGAGTAGTGTGATTCCGTAAATGACTCAAACTAAAGACTTACCTTTAGTAACTACAACCACGTTTGAGAGTAGTGTGATTCCGTAAATGACTCAAACCACGAAATCTGCTAACGCAGTCCCCCCATTGTTTGAGAGTAGTGTGATTCCGTAAATGACTCAAACATAATTTATGACCTGTAGCCACTAAGCATAGTTTGAGAGTAGTGTGATTCCGTAAATGACTCAAACAAAGCATGACCTTTACCATTTGTTTGATGAGTTTGAGAGTAGTGTGATTCCGTAAATGACTCAAACATTCAAGATTGTTGGAGATTATTAGAGCATGTTTGAGAGTAGTGTGATTCCGTAAATGACTCAAACTCGATATCTTTGATATCTTCCTCCTCAATAGTTTGAGAGTAGTGTGATTCCGTAAATGACTCAAACACTTAATTCTAATACTATATTTTTATATAGGTTTGAGAGTAGTGTGATTCCGTAAATGACTCAAACAATGTCAAAGCAGTACAAATATGTGGGATAGTTTGAGAGTAGTGTGATTCCGTAAATGACTCAAACTTAACCCAGATAGAAATAAGTCCAATCGCAGTTTGAGAGTAGTGTGATTCCGTAAATGACTCAAACTAACTACATATACAAACGCATCATATACTGGTTTGAGAGTAGTGTGATTCCGTAAATGACTCAAACGGGCGTAATACTAGCGCATCGAATTGTTACGTTTGAGAGTAGTGTGATTCCGTAAATGACTCAAACTCAGAATCGCACCAATAATCCTATCCCATCGTTTGAGAGTAGTGTGATTCCGTAAATGACTCAAACTGAAGATCATACTAAAGAAGAGAATAGACAGTTTGAGAGTAGTGTGATTCCGTAAATGACTCAAACACAAATTCTCCGCCTAACAAAATGATGGAGGTTTGAGAGTAGTGTGATTCCGTAAATGACTCAAACGATTAAAATTGCCAAGAGTAGGCGTACGCTGTTTGAGAGTAGTGTGATTCCGTAAATGACTCAAACAGTCGCCAGTATGCTAGGCTACAGCATGTAGTTTGAGAGTAGTGTGATTCTGTAAATGACTCAAACACGTCATGAATACTACTATAGCTCCTTTGAGTTTGAGAGTAGTGTGATTCTATAAATGACTCAAACTCTGCCACTATCACCCAATCTGCGTGACAGGTTTGAGAGTAGTGTGATTCTGTATATGATTCAAATATACTGATCCATCCGCCCTACGGTACGTTGGTTTGAGAGTAGTGTGATTCTGTAAATGACTTAAACTTCGGAGAGGCTTTTGGGGGGTTAATTATCGTTTGAGAGTAGTGTGATTCTGTAAATGGCTCAAACAGGTCAAAATTCGCTATTTTTTAGGTAATGTTTGAGAGTAGTGTGACTCTGTGAATGACTCAAACAACATAATGCAGTGGATCCGAACACTTTGGGTTTGAAAGTAGTATGATTCTAAATATATCTCATATGAGATAATTACCAAGTATATTAAGATATTTGAACTTAATTGTTTTATAATTTTATCATTTAAACGAAGGAGGCCCTCCATGGCTAAATACGAATGGTGTACTGATGAATACCTAGAAAAGAAAAAAGAATGTTTTGATGCTTGTTTAAGTAAAGAATTTTTACAAGACTTGCAGGAATTGGTGCGTGAACATTATGATTTCGATGATGACTATCGCATTGGTAACTGGGACTTTATGGATGA
The DNA here is from genome assembly GCA_963515865.1 of uncultured Veillonella sp. Taxonomy (GTDB): domain Bacteria; phylum Bacillota; class Negativicutes; order Veillonellales; family Veillonellaceae; genus F0422. The sequence goes on along the minus strand of CAUPZH010000003.1, from coordinate 25,877 downwards.
AGATACTGTGGGTGTATACCGATTTGTCGAGATTTTAGCTGAAAAACATGGTGTTCAGGAACTGATTACCTTTTTAGACTCATTGGATTGGTGTGAGTATGATCTTGCAATGGATACCATGTTTGTTACCTATGGTAGAATGTTTCATTTGTTTACGCCAAAACGGCGCTATAGAAATCTATTTAAAGCAAAAGCTTTACATTATAAAGCTTGGATGCGAGAATTGAGGAAAAAATAAAATGATTTACTTTACCAGCGATTTGCATTTCGGTCATGAAAATGTGATTCGCTTTAATAATCGTCCTTTCAGAGATGAAAGGGAGATGTCAAGGGTTCTGATTACGAACTACAATAGTATTGTAAGGCCTGATGATACAGTGTATTTATTGGGCGATCTAGCTTATAAAATTGGAGCGGATCAAGCGAATGCATACTTTCAACAGCTAAATGGACGAAAGATTTTAATCATAGGAAATCATGATCGCTATGAGGAGTATGATCAATCATTGTTTGAGGAGATTACGCATTATACATACCTTCGTACAGAGGGTGTGAGCTTGGCACTCATGCATTATCCTATTTTGGACTGGCAAGGTGGTCGTAATAAAGGTGGTCTCATGTTGCATGGACATATGCATAACACACCGGAGTATAATGCAGAGAATCGAGCCAATGGCATTCGACGATATGACGTGGGCGTTGATGCAAACTATTACTTTCCTGTGTCATTGACGTATATTAAACAGTTTTTTGGAATTGAATAAGGGAGTGGAGAGATTAGACTGGCTAGATTGGTCTAATCTTTTTTATATAGTATAGAATCATAAACTTGCTACCGCCTTTTTATCACTTCTTTTTGACTATTACTTGCTAGTAGGCTATAATAATCTAGATACATAGTCTTTAATTGAAACTTTCCACATATAAGGAGTTGAGATAGTTGTTAGGTTTTATACAAAAACTATTAGGCAATAAAAATGCAAAAGAAATTAAACGGATTCGATCCATTGTTGAAGAGATTAATGGATTGGAATCAGAATTGTTATCGTTAAGTGATACTTCTTTACGCGCAAAGACAGAAGAGTTCAAAGCAAGGTTGGCAAATGGTGAAACATTAGATGATATTTTACCAGAAGCATTTGCTGTGGTTCGTGAGGCATCCAAACGTGTATTGGGTATGCGTCACTTCGACGTGCAAATGATCGGTGGTATTGTATTGCACCGTGGCAATATTGCAGAAATGCGTACTGGTGAAGGTAAAACATTAGTGGCTACGTTGCCAGTCTATTTGAATGCTTTATCTGGTAAAGGCGTGCACGTTGTAACGGTCAACGATTACTTGGCGAAACGTGACAGCGAATGGATGGGACGTTTATATAATTTCCTAGGGTTATCTACTGGCTTAATCGTAGCTGGTTTAGATTACGACCAACGGAAACAATCCTATGGGGCAGATATTACATACGGTACTAATAATGAGTTTGGCTTTGACTATTTGCGGGATAACATGGTTGTTCATGCAGATCAAATGGTGCAACGTCCGTTGAATTATGCCATCGTCGATGAAGTGGACTCCATTTTAATTGACGAAGCACGTACACCACTCATTATTTCTGGTCCAGGGGAACGATCTACAGAACGCTATTATGAATTAGCAAAAGTAGTGCCTCACTTAGTGAAAGACGAAGATTACACCATCGATGAAAAACAAAAAACCATAGCTCCTACAGAAGAAGGGATTGCAAAAGTTGAAAAAATGTTACACATCGAAAACTTGTATGATTCCTCTAACTTAGAATTGAATCACTTGTTAAGTGCTTCTCTTCGTGCGTACGCTATGATGGAACGTGACAAAGATTACGTCGTGAAAGATGGCGAAGTGGTTATCGTTGACGAATTTACTGGTCGTTTGATGTTTGGTCGTCGCTATTCCGATGGTTTGCACCAAGCCATTGAGGCAAAAGAAGGTTTACGTGTAGAACGTGAAAGCCAAACCTTAGCATCTATCACATTCCAGAACTATTTCCGTATGTATGAGAAATTGTCTGGTATGACGGGCACAGCGAAAACAGAAGAACAAGAATTTAACAATATTTACGGTTTGGAAGTATACGAAATTCCGCCAAATAAAGTATTGGCACGTGTGGATATGCCAGATTTAATTTTTAAAACAAAAGATGCTAAATACCGTGCTGTTGTACGAGATGTAGTGGAACGTCATAAAACAGGGCAACCAATCTTGGTGGGCACTACATCCATTACGCAATCTGAAATGCTTAGTGATATGTTGACAAAAGCAGGTGTACCTCACAATGTATTGAATGCAAAACATCATGAAAAAGAAGCGGAAATTGTTGCGAATGCAGGTCAGTATGGTATGGTAACAATTGCCACGAATATGGCGGGCCGTGGTACCGATATTTCCTTAGGGGAAGGTGTAGCTGAATTAGGTGGTTTGCACATTTTAGGTACTGAGCGACATGAAAGTCGTCGTATCGATAATCAGTTGCGCGGTCGTTCTGGTCGTCAAGGGGACAATGGTTCCTCTCAATTCTTCTTATCTTTGGAAGATGATTTAATGCGTATTTTTGGCGCAGATAATATTGCCGGTATGATGGATAAATTAGGTATGGAAGAAGATGAGCCAATTGAGCATTCTTTGATTACTAAATCCATCGAACGAGCACAGAAAAAAGTAGAAAATCATAACTTTAATATTCGTAAGTATATCTTGGAATATGATGATGTTATGAATCAACAACGGGAAGTATTGTACGGACAACGTCGTTTGATCTTGAATAACCAATCCTTACGTGAAACGATCTTGCATATGGTAGATAATTTGATTATCAACGCTATGAATCAGTATGCAGATGAAAAATTATATCCAGAAGAATGGAACTATGAAGGCTTACTAAAACACTTAGAAATTTACTTCTTAGAACCAGGTATGTTAACAGTGGAGCAAATGGAAGAATATGGTCGTGCAGAATTGCAAGAGCATTTAATCGACATTGCTCACCAAGAGTATGAAAAACGTGAATCCTTATTTGGGGAAGCCAATATGCGTGAGCTTGAAAAAGCCATCATGCTTAAAGTGGTAGACAGCAAATGGATGGAACATTTGGATGCCATGGATATGTTAAAAGAAGGGATTGGCCTACGTGCATATGGACAAAAAAATCCATTAGTAGAATACAAATTTGAGGCCTATGACATGTTCGAAAGTATGAAAGAAGCTATTACGGATGAAACAATTATGTATTTATACCGTATCCAAATTAATGTGGAAACAATAGCAGAAGAAGAACCGGTTGATCATCTAGCTGATGCTAAGACCCACCATGAAGACGTGTTGGAACCACAAAACGTAGACTAGACTTTCATGGCCACGCAGCGAGGTGATTCATCTCCTGTGCGGCCATTTGTTGTATAGAATGAAAGAAAGAGGTGAATAAATTGTTAGAAGACTTAAAGGGTCCTATCGACAATTTAGAGGAGCGTATTTTTGGAATGAGGGATTCACTTTAACATCGCTCAAAAAGAAGAACGCATATTGACATTAGATATAAAAATGAGTGACCCTGATTTTTGGAATGACCCAGATGCAGCACGTGATATTTCCCAAGAGGCGACGCAATTAAAAGATGCCGTAGAAGGATATAAAAAGCTTGTTACAGACATTGAAGAAGCAAAGCTCATGTTAGAAATGGCCATCGATGAGGAAGATACATCTATGGAAGGGGAACTGACTGCGATGGTAGAGCAGTTGACCCATGAAGTAGAGCACCGAGAAGTATTGCTTTTATTAAGTGGTGAATACGATAAGAACAATGCCATTCTTACGTTTCATGCTGGTGCCGGTGGTACAGAGGCACAAGATTGGTGTTCTATGCTGATTCGGATGTACTTGCGTTGGGCGGAAAAACAAGGATACAGCATTTCTCTCATGGATGAACAAGTAGGCGATGAAGCGGGCATTAAAAGTGCGACCTTCCTTATCAAAGGGGAAAATGCTTTTGGGTATATGAAATCTGAAAAAGGAGTCCATCGTTTAGTTCGTATTTCTCCTTTTGATTCTGCCGCACGTCGTCATACATCATTCTGTGCCGTCGATGTGATGCCGGAAATTGATGAGACCGTAGAAATCAATCTAGATATGAAAGATGTACAAGTGGATACGTATCGTGCTAGCGGTGCGGGCGGACAGCACATCAATAAAACGGACTCTGCTGTGCGTATGACACATACTCCGACAGGGATTGTTGTACAGTGTCAAAGTGAACGTTCACAAATCCAAAATAGAGAACAATGTTTAAAATTATTGCGCGCTAAACTATTTGAACTAGAATTAGAAAAGCAAGCTGAACTGAAGGAACAATTAGGTGGTACCTATCAAGCCATTGAATGGGGTAGCCAAATTCGTTCCTATGTATTCCATCCGTACAATATGGTAAAAGATCATCGTACTAGCGTGGAAACAGGTAATGTGCAAGCTGTCATGGACGGCAACTTAGATCAATTTATGGAAGGATTCTTGAAGAAAGAAGCGAATTTAACAATATAATGGAGTGACCGTGAGAAATTTCTTTTTAAAAACAATACTATTTGTCTTGATACTAGGGGGTATCATCATCGGAGGCTCATCCTTTTTGTTACCTACTCTTGTGAGTCATGAAGTAGAATCAAGATTAGAAAGTGCCTTGCATCCAGAAACACAGTCCATGCGCGTTGAATCTTCTCCAGGATTCAAGTTAGTGTTGGGTGAGATTGATTCATTTCGAGGCTCCTTAGAGGGGGTTACCTTAGGTAAACTAAAAGTACAGCGATTAACATTTGACCTACGTCAAATTCAAATTGAGCCTAAAGAATTATTTTTCGACCAACAATTGCGTTTTAAGAGTTTCGGACAAGGTCATATTGAAGGGGTTATCCATCAAGATGATTTAAAACGATACATTGAACAACATTTATCCAGTTCTAGTGCGAAAGGGTTGTCCATTGAAACTGTGGAGATTTCTGGTCGTGGCGTTGTCATGAGTGGTCGTATCGATGTAGGAGGCTTCCTTTCTGGTAAGGTAACCATCCAAGGTCGATTGGAAATTGGAGGCAACACCTTGCAGTTTGCAACAGAAAAGCTGTCCATTGGTGGAGCTAGTTTGAACCGCTTATCTAGTGGTGTGGTAAAATCAATTCCTCTCTATGATTTTGGAAAGTTCCCGATTCCTGTTCAATTGGATCGTGTAGAAACTGGACGTGAAGAAATTCATGTATTCGTGCATCCTGTTGCACAATAGGAGGGCTTATGAAATTAAAGACAATATCTATTTACACATGGATTTTATTGGCCTTTCTAGGTGTAGGCATTGTGAGCGGACTCCTATTGGTGAAAGAACGTCATCATATTGAGGCGCAGCAGGAGCAGATTGAGAACATCATTGACTATGATGGGCTTCTCAGAGCCAATGCCTATGAGAAACGCTCTTTGTCGGAGGCTGTAGTCGCGGCTAAAGAATCTGGCATTACAGCCTTAGCGATTTATGATAGAACACTGCAAAAAGAAAAAGATGCAGGTCATATCCATATGTATAGTTCTAATGATTTACAGCAGTTACAAGTAGAAGGTATACAGCCAGGTATGACCTATATGGGTGTCATTCCTGGCAAGGAAGCTTACTTTCAAGAGGTACAGGAAGATTTAGTGCGCCGCTTAGGCAAAGATAAGGTCACTGTATTGCAAACATCATTAGGTCCTATGTTAGGATTAGCATTGCCAAGTGATTCTTTGAAAGATATGAATTTAGGTATTTCTAAATTGCAAGCTCAAGAAGTGGCGAACCTAGGATTCCATGTCATTGTACGTCCAACGAACTATAAAGGAGTGACTGTAGAAGATGTGGACCATGTGTTCCAACGTCTTGAGGGAGTTCCTAACATAACGGGGATGGTCTTTGTAGGTAAAGAAGCCTTAGGGTATCCGCTGCATGTAGATCGTACGTTAGAACAATTAGAAGCACGCCATATTCCTGTAGTTGGCATTGAAGCGGTAAACCAATTGCAATACTTCCCACAAGCTGGGTTCTTAGAAATGGCTAATGCGAATCACTATAAAGTAGGTAGATTGTACACTGTATCGAAAGAAGAAGTACGTAAGCTGACACCAGGTGAACTAGTGCAATGGTTCTACATCAGTGATATTGAACGAAATATTCGTTATAACTTGTTCCCATTATATGAACAAGGCGTAGATAACAGAACAGCTTTAGAAACAACATTATTTGTAGTGAAACAAGTGACAGATAAATTACAAGCTCGTGGCCTTACTACAGGGGAAGCCTCCATCTATCCTGTGTATACGCCTAATACTTTATTGCGATTGTTAACGATGACAGGGGTCATAAGCTTGGCTACGTTAACATTCGGACAATTTGTACGTCTACGTAAGCCGTACTTACTCGGTCTATTTGTCGTAGGAAGTGTCCTTTCTGTGGGAATTTACTTGATGACTACAGGTACAAAAATCATGTCGGCATGGGCATTGGTGGCAGCTATATCTGCTCCGGTGCTGGCAATGACGATGATTTTTGATTGTTGGTCGAAACGAAACCATACAGGCATATCCCCTTGGAGAAGCACCATAGAATCTGTGGTATATCTAGTCGTGGCAGCCTTGATTGCAGCTATTGGTGGCATTAGCATTGCGGCTATGTTAGGGAGCACACAGTTCTTTATGGAATTTGCTTTATTCCATGGAGTAAAATTAACCTTTGTGGCGCCAGTCGTATTGACAGCGATCGCTTATTTACAACGATTTCCAATTTGGAAAGGCAGAACTATTTCTTCGGTGAAAGATATCAAATCTTTCATTACAGAATTTGTGCAAATTGATATTAAAGTGTATAGTTTATTAATCCTAGGTGCTTTGGCTGTGGTAGCCTATGTCTTTGTAGGACGTAGTGGTCATACAGCGGGTGTACCAGTGCCGTCTTGGGAACTCGCTTTACGTAGATTTTTAGAAAACACCATGTATGCACGACCTCGTGAAAAAGAATTTTTAATCGGCCACCCCGCATTTATGTTGGCAGCCTATGCGGTAGGACGTAGGATTCCGATGGTATTACACTTTGCTTTATCCGTAGGGGCAGTCATAGGTATTGCATCTATGGTGGAAACATTCTGCCATTTGCGTACGCCAGTGTTTATGTCTATCGCTCGTGGTTATGATGGATTGCTATTAGGTATCGTCATCGGTTTACTAGCGATTATAGCAGTGCGATTCATCGGCTATGGCATTCGTTGGTTCCAAGGACGAGGTGAAAGCCATGTGTAAGATACTCATTTCCGGTTATTATGGATTTGGTAATGCCGGAGATGAAGCGCTATTGAGTTCTATTTTGCAAGCGTTGCTAGAACTAGAACCACAGGCTGAGATTACGGTGATTTCTGGAAATCCTGTAGAAACTATGAGCACCCACAAGGTGAAAGCTATTGGTCGATTTGATATGTGGAAGATATACCAAGCGGTGTATTCTTGCGATATGCTCATCAGTGGCGGCGGTAGTTTGTTGCAGGATGTAACAAGTGCTCGCAGTTTGTATTATTACTTGAGTATTATTGCTTTAGCGAATACATTGGGAAAACGAGTGATGATTTATGCCCAAGGCATTGGTCCTTTGCGTAAATCCTTGGCCCGTACCACGGTGGGGCACGTTTTGAATCAAGTGTCTCAGATTACTGTACGGGACCATGCCTCAAAAGAAGAGTTACTTTCACTAGGTATTCACGACATACCGATTACAGTGACCGCTGATGCGGTACTTGGGATGCATCCAGTGGATACCACGGTGGGGCGTAAGATACTAGAATCCTATGGAGTGACTGCGGATCGACCGATTGTAGGAGTATCTGTACGATCTTGGAAAGATTGTATAGACTATCAAGAAACATTGGCAGAGGCGCTTGACCAAATCCAGACCACAAAGGATGCGCAAATCGTATTCATACCCATGCAACATCGGGAAGATACGATGGAAGCAGAAACGATTGCTAAACTGATGAAAACAAAGTCCACGGTTCTAACGGATGCGTATAGTACTACGGACTTATTGGCGCTTAGCGGCTCTGTAGATGTCATGATAGGTGTACGACTCCATGCATTAGTATTTAGTGCGTTAATGGAAACACCTTGCTTGGGGATCTCCTATGACCCTAAAATTTTAAACTTTCTTCATATGATTGGTGAAGTGCCAGTAGGTGATTTACATACATTAACAGTAGAACCTATTGTGGCACGTACAGTAGAAGCTTTGGAACGAGGCACTTTCACAGAAACAGTGTTAGAAAACATCCATGAACTACGAAGAAATGCCTTAGAGAATGCCCGCATTGCCATCGGCATGCTGCATGATAAATAATTTACCTTAGAATTGTGTATAACACGGGAGGGTATAGTATGTTAACACTTGAACAAAAACAATTGATACAAGAAAAAGCAAAAGCGATTCGTGTAAACATCGTGAAAGCTGTAACAGCAGCAAAATCTGGTCATCCAGGAGGATCTTTGTCCATTGCTGATGTGATGAGCTTGTTGTACTTTCAAGAAATGAATGTAAATCCAAATGAGCCGAAAGATCCAAATCGCGATCGTTTTGTCTTATCTAAAGGACATGCTGCACCAGCTCTGTATGCTACATTAGCAGAAAAAGGGTTCTTCCCAACAGAAGAATTACTAAACTTGCGCAAAATTGACCATATCTTACAAGGTCATCCAGATATGAAATACATTCCAGGTGTAGATATGTCTACTGGTTCCTTAGGACAAGGTATTTCCGCGGCTTGTGGTATGGCATTGGCAGGTAAAATTGATGGAGCTTCTTACCGTGTGTACTCTGTACTAGGTGACGGCGAATTAGAAGAAGGACAAGTATGGGAAGCAGCGATGTTTGCAGCGCATTATAAATTGTCCAACTTAACAGCGTTTGTAGATTTTAATGGATTGCAAATCGACGGTGATATCACAAAAGTTATGAGTCCATTACCAATTGATGAAAAGTTCAAAGCCTTCGGTTGGCATGTGATTGTCGTAGATGGTCATAATTTAGATGCCTTACATGCAGCGGTAACAGAAGCAAAAGCAACTACAGATAAACCGACTATGGTGATTATGAATACTGTCAAAGGGAAAGGTGTACAAGCTATGGAAGGCCAAGCAGGCTGGCATGGTAAAGCGCCATCACAAGAAGAATGTGACAAATTTGTAGCGGAATTGTTGGAGGTGTAATCATGGGAAAAGCGACTCGTGAAGCATATGGTACAGCCTTAGTTAAAGTGGGTGCCACTCATAAAGATGTTGTTGTATTAGATGCAGATTTATCAAAATCTACAAAAACTGATGAATTTAAAAAAGTATATCCTGAACGATTCTTTAATGTAGGGATTGCAGAGCAAAACTTAATTTCTGTAGGCGCTGGTTTAGCAGCAGCAGGAAAAGTGCCATTTGTGTCTTCTTTTGCCATGTTTGCTACCGGTCGTGCATTTGAACAAGTGCGGAACGCTGTATGTTATCCAAAGCTCAATGTAAAAGTATGTGCTACTCACGCAGGAATTACTGTCGGCGAAGACGGTGCGACACACCAAAGTTTAGAAGATATTTCTTGTATGCGTACATTACCTAATATGACTGTTGTAGTACCAGCAGATGCAGCAGAAACAGAAGCAGTCATTGCTTGGGCTGCAGAATACCATGGACCAGTGTATGTGCGCTTAGGCCGTGCTGGCGTAGAAGATGTGACACCAGAAGGTTACACATTTGTGCCGGGCAAATCTCAACAATTACGTGATGGTAAGGATGCAACAATTATTGCTTGCGGTGCCTTAGTGGGACCAGCTGTAGAAGCAGCAGCTGCATTAGAAGCAGAAGGTATTTCTGTACGTGTTATCAATATGGCATCCATTAAACCTATCGATGGAGAGGCGATTGTAAAGGCAGCGAAAGAGACAGGCCTATTGATCACAGCAGAAGAACATAATGTGATTGGTGGTTTAGGTAGTGCTGTGGCAGAAGTTGTGGTGAAAGAATACCCAGTGCCAATGGAATTTGTCGGTGTGAAAGATACCTTTGGTGAGTCTGGTACACCGAAAGAATTGATGGCAAAATATGGATTAACAGCATCTGATATTGTAGCAGCTACTAAACGAGGTATAGCACGAAAATAGGAAGGGAATGATAGAATGATAGAATTTAGAAATGTCCATAAAGTATACGACAATGGGTCTGTTGCTTTAGAGGATGTATCGATTCATATTGAAAAAGGAGAATTCGTATTAGTCTGTGGGCATTCTGGAGCAGGGAAATCAACATTTATAAAATTACTTTCACATGAAGTCACACCAGATTCTGGAACGGTTATTGTGAATGATGTTGATGTAACACGTATCAAATCTAGTAAAGTACCGTACTTGCGTAGAAAGTTAGGTATTGTATTCCAAGATTTCCGATTATTACCATCAAAAACAGTATTTGAAAATATTGCTTTCGCTTTGGAAGTTATTGAAGAAAAACCGAAAGTAATTCAAGAAAAAGTGTACAATGTGTTGGAATTGGTTGGATTAAGCGACAAAGCCAATGATTTGCCACAAGACTTAAGTGGTGGGGAACAACAGCGGGTTGCTATTGCTAGAGCTATTGTGAATAAACCATTGGTGTTGATTGCAGATGAACCAACAGGTAACTTGGACCCTCAAACAAGCCGCGATATTTCCGACCTTTTCAAAGCCATCAATAACTCTGGTACAACCGTGGTGATGGTAACACATGATATGGATATGGTGTCCTATCTGAACAAACGAGTGATTGCCTTAGAAGGCGGTCGTGTTGTGAGTGATCAAATGAGAGGGGCCGCATTCCATGAAAATTAGAACGTTTAAGTATTATATAAAAGAAGCCATTAAATCCATGCGTCGCAATGGATTGATGTCCTTAGCATCTATTTCCACGGTCACATTGTCTTTGTTTATCTTGGGCGTGTTTGCTTGTGGTGTCGTGAACCTTAACAATTTGGCATCCCATTTAGAGAGCCAAGTACAAATTAGTATCTATTTGAAGGACAATTTAACAACACCACAGGTAATGGAATTAGGCAAAAAATTAAAGGCATTGCCAGAGCTGAAAGACATTGAATTTGTCACAAAAGATGAAGCCATGAAACGCTTTAAAGAGCGCTTAGGGGAGCAACAGCAATTAGTAGACTCCCTAGATGGACATAACCCATTGCCAACGTCCTATGTGTTGACTTTCAATACACCGGACCAAGTAAAATCTACAGCAGAAGTGGTGTCTAAATATCCAGAAGTTGAAAGTGCCCATTATGGACAAGATGTGATTGAGCAAATTTTTGAAGTTACAAAAATTATCCGTATCGGCGGTATTGTGCTCATCGCGTTCCTAGCAGGGGCTACCTTATTTATCATTTCCAATACGATTCGATTGACTGTGTTTGCCCGTCGTAAAGAAATTGGAATTATGAAATATGTAGGTGCCACGAACTGGTTTATCCGTTGGCCTTTCGTATTGGAAGGTATGTTCTTAGGCGCTATTGGTGGTGCGATTGCAGGTGTTGCGACATGGCAATTTTACCGTTATATCACGATGGAAGTGATTGCAAACTTTGCTTTCATGCCATTGGTACCAATGATGCCATTTATCTATCAATTATCCGCAGGATTAGTTGGGATAGGTGTCATTGTAGGTGCTATTGGTAGTACCATTTCGTTAAAACAATATATGAAAGTGTAGGAATGATGAAGAAAAAAACAGTAACACTAGTAGCTAGTTTACTATGCGGTTCTATCATGATGGCTACACCGTACTGGTATCAGGCACAAGATGAAGACTTAACGAATCAATTGTCAAATATTCAACAACAAATGACAAATGAAGCGAATAAAAAGTCGGAAGCGGAAAAAACGATTGGTACCGTATATGAACAGTTACATGCTATACAAATTGAACTAGATACTGCTACGGCAGAATTAAAACAAGTGCAGGCAGATCGGATTCAATTAGATAAAGATATTACAAAAACAGAAGCAGAATTGAAAGCAGCACAAGCTCGCTTGCAGTCTCGTGAAAAAGTATTCTATAAACGGGTACGAGATATTTATATCAACGGTCGGTTAAGCTACTTAGATGTGGTAGTGGGCTCTAAAGATTTTAGCGATTTTGCAAATCGTATGGAAATGTTGAAACGCATTTTACAATCTGATATGGATTTAATCAACACTATCAAAACAGAGCGAGAAGAAATTGCTAGCAAAAAAGCTAAGCTAGAGGAAGATCGTGCTAAAGTATTAGAACTAGAAAAAGTAGCGCAAGAAAAGCAGAACTTAATCAACCAGAAAAAAGCAGAACGTCAAGCTGTCTTAGAACGGGCTATGAATGACCGAGATACAGCAGAGCGTGCTTATAATGAGTTAATGGCGTCCTCCGCAAGTATTACAGCAATGTTGCAACAACGTGCAGCAGAACGTGCGGCGGCAGCTGCAGCAGCTGCTAGCCAAGGCGGTGGCGGTGGTGGTGCTACATGGGTACAAGGTACTGGCCAATTGGCAGCACCAGTTGTGGCTCCTATTACATCTGACTTTGGTTGGCGGATTCACCCAATTTATGGTACACGTCGTTTACATGCGGGCACCGATTTTGGGGTGGATGAAGGTACACCTGTGCATGCAGCAGATGGTGGGGTTGTCGTAGAAGCTGGTTGGGTCAGCGGATATGGATATACTGTCATCATTGACCATGGAAATGGCATGTCTACTTTGTACGCTCATAATAGTGATGTAGCGGTAAGCCCGGGCCAAACTGTATCGAAAGGTCAAGTAGTTTCCTACTCAGGTAATACCGGTGGTTCTACAGGTCCACACCTTCATTTTGAGGTGCGTATTAATGGTGAACCAACAGATCCGATGGGATACTTATAGAGGAGACTATGGAAGATAAGAAAAAAACATCTATTTGGCATAAAGCTAAGACCTACCTGTTAGGCGTAAGATATGAAGTCATTACAAAAGATGAGGCAGGGAATATTATCAGCATAGAAGATGACCTTGAACATGAGAGCATTAAAGATCTCATTAAATATTATTTGCTCATTGCATTGACTTGGATACTTACCTTTTTAATAGGCTTAACCGCTTTCTTTTGGTATATCTCAGGGTCTCCGTTGGGAATTGCTAAATTTGGGTACACCTACTTTATCACTACCCAATGGGCGATGGACCCACCAGCCAAAGAAGAACTCTTTGTGAATATGTTGAAAGGCTTAGTAAAAGGCACTCATGATAAACATACTGTCTATTTAGACAAGGATGACATGAAAGAGCTGGAAATGCACACGTCCTCTACCTATAGTGGGATTGGCCTATTACTAGATTTTTCCGATGGAAAAACTCTGAAAGTAGGCGCTACGATGGAAGGACAACCAGCGGAAGCGGCAGGCCTTCAAAAAGGAGATCAAATCCTTGCTATTGATGGCACACCCGTGTCTGATATTGAAAAAGAAGACGTAGCGAATCGTATTCGCGGTGAAGAGGGCACTTTCGTGGTGCTTCGTATCCTTCGCAATGGGGAAGAACAAGAGCTTTCCATTGAACGGAAAACGATTGTAATGCCTACTGTAAAAGGGCAAATGCTAACCGAAGATATTGGTTATATTCGTGTTACCCAATTTGCTGAAAAAACAGTAGATGAATTTACGAAAGCCTATGAGGAACTTCAATCTAAAGGGATGAAACGGCTAGTCTTAGACTTGCGTGATAATCCGGGTGGCTTAATTACGACAGCTCATGGTATTGGACAATATTTAGTGCCGAAAGGACCGATTGTGACGGTACAAACGAGACGGGGTAAAACAACAGCCTATATGTCTAGAGGAGACTATCCTCTCATTCCATTAGTTGTGTTGATTAATGGTAATTCTGCAAGTGCTTCAGAAATTATTGCTGGTGCTGTGCAGGATACAAAATCAGGTACCATTGTAGGCACAAAAAGTTATGGCAAAGGTACTGTACAGAGCGTAGTACAAGGCCTTGATGAAGAAGGTTTAAAGGTTACTATCGCTCGCTATCATACACCAAATGATAGAGTTATCGATGGTATTGGTATTGAACCAGATGAAGTTGTGGAGCCGTCCAAAACAAATCCTGAAGAGGATGTGCAAATGGAACGTGCTATTGAAATTGTAAAAACTCTATGATATAGCGGCTTCGGCCGCTCTATCTATAGGGCTAGAGGAAAAAAATATGTTTATAGATCGTGCCCGTATATTAGTGAAAGCGGGAGATGGCGGTAACGGTATGAGTAGTTTCCGTCGAGAAAAATATGTACCACAAGGGGGACCGAATGGTGGAGATGGCGGTAAAGGTGCTGACATCATTTTAAAAGCTGACAGAAATATCAATACATTGGTTGATTTTAGATATAAACGTCAATTTAAAGGCGACACAGGCGGTGCTGGACAGAGTGCCAACAAGCATGGACGTGGCGCTGAAAATTTAATCGTCTCTGTTCCTTTAGGAACAACGGTAACGGATGAAGAATCTGGTAAATTAATGGCGGACTTAGTGGAAAATGGACAAACCTACATGGTTGCCAAAGGTGGTCGAGGTGGCCGTGGTAACGCACGCTTTCAAACAAGTGCTAACCGTGTACCAACCTTTGCTGAAAAAGGGGAACCAGGTGAAGAACGTTGGTTAAACTTAGAGCTTAAAGTGTTGGCTGATGTTGGATTATTGGGTTACCCAAGCGTGGGTAAATCCTCCATTATCCGCAAAGTATCTTCTGCAAAACCAGAAGTGGCTGCGTACCATTTTACTACATTAACTCCAGTATTAGGGGTAGTTTCTGTAGCACCAGGTAAAAGTTTTGTCATGGCAGATATTCCAGGTTTGATTGAAGGCGCTAGTGAAGGTATTGGTTTAGGACATTCCTTCTTGCGTCATGTAGAACGTAGTAATATTTTGCTCCATGTATTGGATGTATCTGGATTAGAAGGTCGTGACCCTATTGAAGACTTTCATAAAATTAACGAAGAGTTAGCTAAATATAGCGAAAAATTAAGCAAGAAAAAGCAATTGATTGTATTGAACAAAACAGACTTGTTACAAGATGAAGAAACATTGCCAAGAGTGACAAAGTACTTCGCCGATCAAGACTATGAAGTATTTGCGGTCAATGCATTGACTGGAGAAGGGTTGCCATCATTAGTAGAACGTGCATGGTACTATGTAGAAAACTATGTGCCAGAACCAGAAGTGGTGGATGACACTGTATACTATGAAGCTAAACCAGATACAGATTTCGTCATCACTCGTGGCGATGATGCATCCTATATTATCAGCGGATCTCGTATTGAGAAATTGGTGGCAATGACAAATCTTGATGATGAACAAGCATTGCGAAGATTCCAAAAGATTTGGCGTTACATGGATTTAGATGCGGAATTGAAAAAACGTGGCATCCAAGATGGCGATGAAGTAGTCATCGGTGATCAACGATTTACTTTCCATGATTAGGAGATAGAATGACAGGTAAACAAAAACGATATTTACGTGCCTTAGCAAGCACTATGCCGGCAGTGGTGATGATTGGTAAAGGGGGATTGGAAAATCCTGTTATCGACAGCGCACGAGCTGCCATTACAAAACGTGAATTAATTAAAGTAAAAGTGTTAAACAACTGCTTGGAAGATCCAAAAGAAATTTTGCCTGACCTAGCGGATATGTTAGGTGCAGAGTTAGTACAAATCATCGGACATAATGGTGTATTGTACAAAAAAGCAAAAGATCCAAAAATTGAGTTGCCAAGATAATCAATCCACATGAGGTGAAGCGATGAGAGAAGAGTTACGACAGGCGAAACGAGTGATTGTTAAAGTAGGAACAAGCTCATTAACGCATGCAAATGGACGCATTAACATTGATAAAATGGAAGTGTTAGTCCGTCAAATTTGTAATTTAGCGAATGCAGGGAAAGAAATGATTTTAGTTTCTTCTGGGGCTACTGCCGCAGGTCTTCCCTCATTGGGATTCACGTCTAGACCCGATGACATTGCCTTAAAACAAGCGGCTGCTTCTGTGGGACAAGGTATCTTACTACATATGTATGAAAAACTATTCGCTGAATATGGACATACGGTAGGACAAATTCTTGTAACCCGTGAAGATACGGTGAAACGTAGTCATTATCTGAATCTTCGGAATACATTGACGGCCCTCATTGGATTAGGTGTTATTCCTATTATCAATGAAAATGATGTGGTGGCTATCGATGAATTTAAAATTGGTGATAATGATACATTGTCTGCTAACATTGCTAGTATTATTGATGCAGATGTATTGATTATTTTATCGGATATTGAAGGTCTATATACAGCGAATCCATCTACAGACCCAAATGCTACATTAATCCATGAAGTAGAGGCTCTTACACCGTACATTTATGAAATTTCTGGTGGAGCAGGGTCTTCCTTGGGTACAGGCGGTATGTATACGAAGATTCAAGCTGCTCATATTGCAACGAACTCTGGTGTTCATATGGTTATCGCCTCTGGTGACCATCCAGATAGTATTAAAGCTATTATGAATGGAGAAGAACGAGGCACGCATTTCTGGCCTCATCGAGATGTACCGCAAATTAAAAAGCGTTGGATGGCATTTGGCACACGTTTACAAGGTACCATTCATGTAGATAAGGGATGCCGTGATGCATTACTCACTAATGGCTCTAGTATTTTACCAGTAGGTATTCTATCTGCTGAAGGACAATTTGAAGAAGGGGATACCATATCTATCGTTCACGATGGAGAAGAAATTGCTCGCGGTATTGTGAACTTTAATCTATCTGACTTGTTACAGATTAAAGGACGTAAATCAAAGGATATTCCTACTATACTTGGTGTTCGTGATACCTATCATGTAGTGGTGCATCGAGATAACTTAGTTGTCTTACGACAGGAGTAAATTATGAATCCATATACTGCATATTTTGAAAGTTTAGGCAAAGCAGCTCGGTCAGCTTCTATGGCGGGGCAAGTATTGAGTACAGAAGATAAGAATCGTATTTTGGAACAGATTGCTTGTGATTTAGAAACGGCCATCCCCACTATTTTAGAGGCGAACACTATGGATTGTTCCCAAGCTAAAGAGAATGGAGTTCCATCTGTGATGATGGATCGTCTTCGTTTGACGAAGGAACGCATCCAAGGTATTTGTGAGGGGGTTCGCCAAGTGGCTCATTTGCATGATCCCATTGGCACTGTGTTAGAAAGTAGAACCTTAGACAATGGTTTGCGTATTGAAAAGCGCCAAATCCCTATCGGTGTTATTGGCATGATTTATGAAGCTCGCCCTAATGTGACAGTAGATGCAGCTGCCTTAGCTATTAAGACAGGCAATGCGATCATTCTTCGTGGTGGCAAAGAAGCATACCACACAAGTGAGGCAATGGTACACATCATGCAAGGTTCCTTAGAGCGGTGTGGGGCCCCTAAAGATCTCGTTCAATTAGTGTCTATTCTTGAGCGAGAAGCTGTAGGTGAATTCTTAGCACAACGTAAATGGATTGATGTAATGATTCCACGTGGTGGAGCAGGATTGATTCAATTTGTGGTCAACAATAGTAAAATTCCTGTTATAGAAACAGGGAGTGGTGTTGTTCATGGCTATGTGGATGCCACTGCAGATGAAACGATGGCATTACAGGTATTGGAGAATGCAAAATTGTCACGACCATCTGTGTGTAATGCTATGGAAACGATTCTGTTACATGAAGGCAGACTACAAGATTTAGGCCCTAAGATTGTATCTATGTTAGAAGAAAAAGGCGTTGCCATCTATGGAGATACACAGATTCAAAGCTTATCTTCTCAAGTGAAACCTGCCACTGAAGACAATTGGTCTACAGAATATAATGACTATGTTGTGAACTTTAAAGTGGTATCTTCCATTGATGATGCTATTACTCATATCAATACATTTGGTACAAAACATTCTGAAATGATTATTACAGAAGACCCAACCGAGGCAGAACGATTTATGAACTTGGTGGATGCCTCCACAGTCTATGTGAATGCATCTACACGTTTTACAGATGGCTTTGAATTTGGTTTAGGGGCTGAGATCGGCATTAGTACACAAAAACTCCATGCCCGAGGACCTATGGGGTTAGATGCGTTGACTAGTTATAAATATTTCGTCTTTGGTCATGGACAGGTACGATGAAACTTACATATCTAAAAGCTTACTTTCAGTATATGAAGTCACCTAAAGGGGCTTATGAATGGAAGTCTTATGGCATCGTATTAACCATACTAGGTGTGGTATCACTAGTGTGTATAGGGGCGTGGTTACATGGCAGATAAGAAAAAGAGAATTGGCATTTTGGGAGGCACCTTTAATCCTGTCCACTTAGGGCATTTGATGATTGCAGAAATGGCGTCAGAAGCATTTGACTTGAATCGTGTCATTTTTGTACCAGCAAAGGAACCACCGCATAAAGAGACAGATGTGATTGATGCGAAATATCGGTTAGAAATGGTGCGTGCAGCGGTTTTGGATAATCCGAATTTTGTGGTTTCTGATGTAGAGATGCAGCGAGAAGGAAAATCGTATACCATTGATACATTGCGGTATTTTCATGATGTGTATGGACCAGATACAGAATTTTTCTTCATTGCAGGCACAGATACGATTCAGAATTTGCCAACTTGGAAATATATAGAAGAACTGTTAGATATGTGCGAGTTCATCGGGGCTATTCGCCCTGGTGCTACGAACGACATTGGTGAAAGCATCGCATGGCTTACTCAACAAGGCGGTCGCATTCATATATTAGAAGTGCCAGAAATGAAGCTATCTGCCACGGAATTGCGTCATCGATTGCGCCATGGCTTGTCCACTCGATATATGTTGCCGAAAACGGTGTATCAATATATTAAGGAACATAAGATATACAACACGTGAATTTATCATCATGAAAGATGGAATTAATTTTGTAGTACCCTATAGAAAGGTATAGGCTAGTGAAGGATACAATGACAATAGAAAGAGTACAACATATTGTGAAAGGTCGGCTTTCATCAAAACGATTTGCCCACACACTCGGGGTGGTGGATATGGCAAAACGATTAGCAAACCACTATGGGGTGCGGGTAGATCAAGCAGAAATGGCAGCATTATTGCATGATGCTATGAAAGAATGTTCCTTAGAAGCTATGCAAGATATGGTGCAACAAGCGCAAATACCAGTGGATAAGGAAATGCTTAGTAATGGCGCTTTATTGCATGGACCAGCAGGTGCTGCCTATGCGAAGCTAATACTACATATCCAAGATGAATCAATTTGTGAAGCCATTCGTGTTCATACATTAGGCAGTACCCACATGAGTGTATTGGATAAGATTATTTTTCTAGCAGATTATATTGAGCCGAATCGTGATTTTCCAGGTGTGGAAGAATTACGGGACTTGGCATTTCAAGATTTGAATGCCGCTGTTGTTCAAGCCTATGATGGAACGATACGTCATTTGTTAGACCAAGGGTTAAGTATACATGTGGATACGATTCAAGGTAGAAATAGTGTATTGTTAGAAAGGTCGGAGGTATAAATGGATCAAAAGATACGACGCAAACCACGTCGAAATGGACTGCGTTGGGGTCGAATTATAGGCGCCCTCATCGTCCTCATAGCGATCGTAGGAGTGGTAGTCTGGGGTATACGTAGTGCAGTAACTTCCGTATCACAGCCTACTACTGGCCAAGAATCGCATCCCTTGCCGGTTGTGACGAATACAACGCCTATCGATATGAGTTCGATTAAGACCTCCTATATGCTAGTTGTAGGTGTCGATAAAAGTCAACCACAACAAGCAGATGCGCTGTATGTAGTGGCTTTCAATTTAGATGCTAAAACTATGCAAATTATCGGTATACCAAGCAATAGTAAAATTATTAATCGTCATAATGATACGCCCCAACGGATTAATGATATCTATGCACAAGGTGGGATTGAATTGACGAAGGCCGTAGTGGAAGATATGTTCCATATCGTCATTCCTTATTATGCGGTGGTGGATCAAGATAGTTTCCATTCTATGATGAATATTTTTGGTACGCCGAGTTTATATGTGGAACAATCGATGGTACATCGAGATGCAGCTTCTGATGAAGTGGATATTAATATTCATCAAGGGTATCAGGATCTGACTGATGATACAGCCTTTGGATATATGCGATTCATCAATCATGAAGGGGATACACTAGCACGGACTATGCATCAAGAGCGATTGCTAAAATCTATGTGGGAACGAGAACGTAATCATGTTAGTTTGGGAACAGCTTTTCGCGTGTGGCGACAATGGAGCCATATTAGTACCAATGTGAGTACTTGG
Organism: uncultured Veillonella sp.; assembly: GCA_963515865.1. Classification (GTDB taxonomy): domain Bacteria; phylum Bacillota; class Negativicutes; order Veillonellales; family Veillonellaceae; genus F0422. The sequence continues at coordinate 5,433 of CAUPZH010000003.1, read as the reverse complement.
GATGGAGTTCGCTTCGTGACGAAAGTGATTGAGTTCCCGAAAGATAAAGTGCGATGGTATATTTTACCAGGTTCACCAGAAACGATTGACCATGTGGACTACTGGAATGTAGAGCCAGTGGAATTACAACAATTGGTGGGGATAACGGTAGGCGATATTCCAAGTGATGCAGAGGTAATTCCTGTGATTGGAGATACTCCAAAAGATGGTTCCATGGACGCTGCTAAAGAATCTGGAAAACAATCGAAGGATAAAGAAACAGAGGGCACGAAGGAGAAAGCAGAACCGGGAAGCCCTACAACAAGATAAGGAGTTAGAATGAAACAGAAACAAGATATTTTAGGAACGGTAAACATCTTAGCACAAGCTGGCTTTGATAAAAAAGGTGAAGATATTTCCATTATGGATATGGAAGGTCTTACCATGTTAGGAGATTATTTCTTAGTGGTTACAGCAAACAATGTGAAACATGCACAAAGTGTAGCTGATGCCATTGAAGATGCAGGCGCAGAACAAGGTATGACGGTATTACATCGTGAAGGATATCGTGAAGGAGATTGGATTTTACTTGATTTTGGTGATGTCATTGCCCATGTATTTACAGGTGAATACCGCCATTTCTATGGCTTAGAAGAATTGTGGAAGGATGCACCGAGAGAATCCTTTGAAGGTGTCTAATATGGCTAGTACTTTATCTGAAAATACTATTGCTACGCTAAAGGTATTGCGTCAAAGTGATCAAGGGTCTTTTTTAGATGGTCAAACAGGCAATACAAATGACGATATTTTGTTGCATAAAGACCAACAAACTAGTGATGTTGCGATTGGCGATGAAGTAACAGTATTTCTCTACAAAGATCCCAAAGGTCGATTGACAGCGAGTATGCGTTTACCAGCTATGAAGGAAGGTCAAATTGGTTATGTTGAGGTCATCAATACAACAAACTTTGGCTGTTTCGTAGAGGTGGGAACTGAACGGGGGATTTTTATGCCTCATGCAGAAATGCGTGGGCGCCCTCAAAATGGTGAAAAAGTGTGGGTTCGCTTATATAGTGATAAATCTGGTCGTTTAGCGGTATCCATGGATGTGGATGATGCTATGCGTCGCGCCTCAAAACCGGCTAACGATGCTAAAATTGGAGGTATGGTGAAAGGTGCTATTTACAACATGACTAGCGAAGGTGCCTTTTTGATTACCCCAGAGCGATGGATTGCTTTCATGCATCGTAGTGAAATGACAAAGCCACTAAAAGTAGGAGAGCTCATTGAAGGTCGCATTACTTTTAAGCGTGATGATGGACGTATCAATATTTCTATGCGCCCTGTCAAAGAAGAGGCATTGGCTACGGATGGTGCAAAAATTATGACTTATTTAGGCAGTCGTCATGGACGTATGCCTTATGGTGATAGTACGTCGGCACCTATCATTAAAGATAAATTCAACATCAGCAAGGCCGCTTTTAAACGTGCCTTAGGACATCTGATGAAAGCAGAGCTCATTGTGCAAGAAGATGGGTGGACTCTGTTAACAGATAAAGGACAAGCCACTTTATTAGAGGCGGATGAACAATCGGCTACTATAGAGGAAATCAAATAGGGGGATAGGTCATGAAAATTGTGGTAGTAGGTGCTGGTAAAGTAGGGTACTCCTTGGCTCAGCGATTAGCGCAAGACCAACATGATGTATATGTCATTGAAAAAAACGGAGATCGCATAAAAAATTTAGAAAATAATTTAGATGTAAATTTAGTGCAAGGGAATGGTAGTAGCATCGCCTTATTGCAAGAAATAGGAATCGAAGATATTGGTATGCTTATTGCTGTAACGGATTCGGATGAAGTTAATATGCTGGCTTGTATGCTTGGTAAAGCGGCAGGTATTCCTAAGACGATTGCTCGAGTTCGGGAAACAGAGTACGAAAATGATACCAATGCACTCATTCGTGAGAGATTAGGAATAGACCTTTTTATAAATCCAGAAATGGTAACGGCTCAAGAAATTTATAAAATTCTAAAAACGCCAGCTGCATTAGATGTTGAAGAATTTGCTAGCGGAGCCGTGCGGTTAGTAGAATTTAAAATTCGTAATAATCATGATATTATGGGAATTCCTTTACGCTCTTTAACGTTGCCACCGAATGTGCTCGTAGTAGGGATTCTCCGTGGTGGGGAAATGATTATTCCTCATGGTGACAGTACTTTAGAGTATATGGATAATGTATTTTTTCTAGGTGCTACTGACAGTATCGATGAGGTAGAATCTTGGTTGCATGAAACAACAAGACCAACGCAACGGGTGGTTATTATTGGAGCTGGTCTCATTGGTCGTAATCTAACAGTATTACTAGAGAATGATGGGTATGATGTAAAGATTATCGAGAAAGATTTAGATCGTTGTGAACAATTGGCCGCTATGGTAGATCGGTCCATTGTCATTCATGGAGATGGCACAGATATTGACCTCTTGGAAGCGGAAGAAATTAGCGATAATGATGTCATCATTTGCTTAACAGATGATGATAAATTGAACTTATTAGTGGCGTTATTAGCGAAACATATGGGGGTACCTAAAGCATTTGTTCGCGTAGGGCGATTAGAATATATTACTTTGATGGAGCAGGTGGGTATTGACGTAGCATTTTCACCGAGATTATTAACATCGGGGCAAATTTTACGGTTAATTCGAGAAGATGAAAATCTCATTAATATTTTTACCTTCGAAGGGTCTAAAGCTGAAGCTGTGGAAATAGAAGTTACAGAAAAAACATCATTGATAAATAAACATTTAAAAGACCTAAAGTTGCCAGGAAAATCATTAGTGGGAGCTATTGTTAGAGAGCATCAAACCATTGTTCCTAAAGGGGATACATTGCTCCTAGAAGGAGATCATATAGTTATCTTTACATTGCCAGAAAATATTAATACTTTATTAGCATATATTAATAAATGATATAAAATTTTGAAAGGAGAAGGAATCATGCGCATTCAAAATATTATGCGAGTTGTTGGACAAGTGATGCTTATATTAGCTTCCTTCATTATGGTTCCCTTTTTCTTTGGTATATTAGATGAAGGGGTTTTTTACTACTCTTTTCTTATTACATCATGTATAGCAGGGGTAGTAGGGTTTCTATTATATTATTATGGTACAAATACTAATGTATATAGTGTACGAGATGGATTTCTTGTAGTCAGTACAACTTGGATGTTAGCGTCTATATTTTCGGCGTTGCCTTTTTATTTTAGTGGAGTACTTGAGCAATTTGTAGATGCTTTATTTGAGTCTGTGTCAGGTATAACGACTACCGGGGCAAGCATGATTGATGATGTAAGTGCTTTACCAAGAGCCTTTATTTTGTGGAGGGGGCTTACCAATTGGATTGGTGGTATGGGGATGATTGTCTTAGTGTTAGCATTCTTGCGTAATTTAGGGACTGGAGTAGCTCCATTAGTTGAAGCAGAGGCTTCTGTACCAAGACCTGGGGTTGTATTACCAAGAATCCAATCTATGGCCGGAAACTTGTTGAGAATTTATTTGGGATTTACATTTACTTGTACTTTTCTATTATGGCTAAGTGGCATCGGTTTATTTGAAGCACTTAATTTTACCTTTGCTACGGTAGCTACAGGTGGATTGTCCCCAATTACTGGCAGTACATTTAGATATGCTGATTCCTATTTGGTCTGCATCATATTAGTAGTATTTATGATATTGGCGGGTGGAAATTTTGCAGTCTATCAATCTGTCTGGCAACGAGGTATTAAAGAGATTTGGCGAGATTTTGAATACAGAATTTATCTCATTACTCTAGCAATTGGATCAAGTTTAGTATTATTTGCATTGGTATGGGAAGCTGGAGATGCTAATATTGAACATTTACGAAATGCTATTTTTACACTTGTTTCTATGCAGACTGGGACTGGATTTGCCATTGCAGATTATAACTTATGGCCTAGCTTAGGGCAAATGGTATTATTTATGGGAATGTTCTTTGGTGGTTGTAGTGGTTCAACTGCAGGGGGACTTAAAATCATACGAATAATTATCTTGGCAAAAAGTAGTATTCTCTATCTACGAAAAGCTATTCATCCCGATATGGTACAATTGGTACGACTCAACGGTTATGTATTACCTAATAAATGGTTACAAATTACGCAACAGTTCTTTTTTCTTTATATGCTCATCTTTGGTATTTCCTCTGTGATTATTTCCTCAACGGGATTACCGTTGGCAGATGTACTACCATTGGTAGCAGGAAGCTTGGGAAATGTAGGCCTTGCATTTGGCTCATTAGGACCCACGGAAAGTTTTACCATATTGGCACCTATTGCAAAGATAGTTTGTATTATTGATATGTTGTTAGGACGGTTAGAGTTGTTTACCTTATTGGTACTATTACACCCAGGATTTTGGCGTGGATATTTTACAAAGAAAGAAAAAGGCTATAGACGATTCGATGGACATCATAAGAACTCCTCAAGGCTTGTATAAGACAAATTGCTATGTTCTGAAAGAAAATGGATACGCCCTTATTATTGATCCAGGCTTTCACGGTCAACGTATTATGAAAGAATTACAGGACGTGGTGCCGGTAGGTATTGTGTTGACCCATGGTCATGCAGATCATATATGCGCTGTGGATGCCTTAGTAGAGGCGTATCATATCCCTGTATACATGCATCCTAAGGATGAAGAACTATTGCTAGTCAAACGGCGTATGCCATCGGGGTATAAAGAACGGTTTACGTCGCCATACATTGCGTTGGAAGAGGGACCTTTACAAATAGGGCTCTTTTCTCTGAACGTATGGGAAGTGCCTGGACATAGTGCAGGTAGTGTATTTGTTGGATATCAACATATTTTGTTTACAGGAGATACATTGTTTAAGGGGACCATAGGCAAAGTGAATACCTATAATGGAAATCCTGTGGCTATGAAAGCAACATTAGAAAAGATAAAAACATTCAATCCAGCCTATGTAGTATATCCAGGTCATGGATCGAGCACTACATTAGAGCATGAATTAGCAACGAATCCGTACTTATTGGCACCTTGAGTTAGATAAAAATATGTTTAGAACGTTGAGGGAATCTAGTTAATGTAGTTGATGATGTGCTTGTTAGTCAAGCTTTGAATGAATTACAAAATATTTATAAAAAAATATAAAAAAGTATTGACGAGAAATATGAAATAGGGTATACTAACAAAGTAGTCAATTGGCCCCGTGGTGTAGCGGTTAACATGTCGCCCTGTCACGGCGAAGATCGTCGGTTCAAATCCGATCGGGGTCGCCACTACTTGCCTCGGTAGCTCAGTCGGTAGAGCAACGGACTGAAAATCCGTGTGTCGGCAGTTCGATTCTGCCCTGAGGCACCATTTGCGGAAATAGCTCAGCGGTAGAGCACCGCCTTGCCAAGGCGGGGGTCGCGAGTT
>CAUPZH010000002.1:0-172009 GCA_963515865.1 uncultured Veillonella sp. | reverse complement strand
CGCGAAGGTGGCCATACAGTAGGCGCTGGTGTTGTTACAGCTATCGAAGCATAATTGAATCATAGATTCTAAATACGAAAAGCGACCGTAAGGTCGCTTTTTGTGTTTTAATGATCCTTATACAGATATGATTCCAAAAACGTGCAACTAGTCCAGCAATGCATGTATCTTTATCACATTATATATATTTGCACTTACAATAGTATATCTTATAAAATAGTGTTTATTGTTACAATGATAGTATAGATGTATAGAATCCTAGAATCATAGATGAGTATAAGTGTTTAGGATGTATAGTTCTATAGATTTTGTTGCCGTAGATACAGCATATGTGCAGGTAGATACGTATAATAAAACTATAAACGGATAATATATTTCATATATAATTTAAAGAATATCATATATAATAATAGTGGTTATATACATGTAAATTATATCTAGCCTATTAGGTATACAGTTACAAGGAGGTTTTCATGAGTACAATCACAACAATGCCCGTTTCTATGGAGGGCTGGCAGGAGGAGCAACAGTCTTGGAATCAAACGTCCAAGTTTTTTGTGAATATGCACAAACGTGAGGATCGGGTAGCGCAAGTAACGGATTTTGTAGCCCATCTGCAAGAGCTGGGAATCCACCCTGCGGAGGGAGAAACGGCGCTTGATGTAGGGTGTGGTACTGGTGACTATGCCATGGGACTCGCTCGCAATGGGGTGAGAGTAACCGGTGTTGATCTTTCCACAGGCATGTTAGAAGGTGGCAAAGCCATTAGTGAAAGTGAAGGACTTTCACTAGATTTATGGCTAGGACCATGGTCCGAAGAGGCACGGCAAGCCTTAGAGTGGGACAAACAATTTGACTTGGTATATAGTATTTTCTGCCCTATTATGTCAGATACAGCTAATCTTCACTCTTTGCACAAAGCTAGTCGCAAAAACTGTTTATGTATCATGTTTGCCGATCGTAAAGATGAATATTTAGATGCTATCTATACTGAGCGATATGGTGTAAGCGGAAGCCCATGGGAATCCATGCTACAAGATTGCTTGGGCACAGTTAACGAAATTGGAAAGAATGTAAATATTACTTATAAAACGGTAGAAGAAGTAGAAACCTTAACTGTCGATGAAGCCGTCGATTATTTCTGCTTGCGTGTGCATCGTAAAGTGGGCGGTGACTTAGAAGTAATTAAGGAAGAAATACATGAATTTTTATCGAAGAAAGCTGTAGATGGCAAATTAGAAAACCACACCACGGATACCATTGCGTGGATTTCTTGGCAAGTCTAATCTTCTGTACTTGTAAGATATAGACTTTACGGGGCTACCCTAGTATATACATAATCTATAGGGATATACATACTTTATTAGAGCAAACATAGTGTATCAAGTATGCTAGCTCTAACAACGGTATAGACAGGACACAAAACCATACACTATCTATATAATAAAAGACTGTAAACACTTGGGAACACCCTGTGTTTACAGCCTTTTTGTGTTGTCAGTTGCGATGAGGTGTAGGGATGAACGTGAGTCCAAAGACATGCAATATTATAGCATGCTAATCTTTTTAAGAATCTTGAGATAGAGCTTCGCTACTTTCTACGAATTCACGCAAAGCACCATACCCTTCTGTTTCTAACTCTTCTAAAGGAATGAAACGTAAGGCAGCGCCATTGATACAATAGCGGAGGCCGCCCATGGACTGAGGTCCATCTTCAAAGACATGTCCTAAGTGAGCATCGCCAATGCGACTGCGCACTTCGATGCGGCGATGCCCTAAACTATCATCTTGATAGTAACGGATGACATCGCTGTTGATGGGTTGCGCAAAGCTTGGCCAGCCACAACCGGAGTTAAACTTTTGAGCAGAGATGAAGAGAGGTTCTCCAGAGGTAACATCAACATAGATACCGGGACGAAACTCATCTGTATATTCATGAGAGAAAGGGCGTTCTGTAGCACTATGCTGGGTTACAGAATAGGCTAGGTCGCTGAGCTCCTCTTGTAAAATAGTATCGGATTTGCGTTCGTAGGCGCTTTCATCAACGAGTGGTTCATAAGCTTTGGACACATTAATATGACAATAGCCATTTGGATTTTTGTCTAAATAATCTTGGTGATAGTTTTCAGCTAGATAAAAGGATGCTAGAGGTAAGACTTCTATGGCAAAAGGCTCTTTGTAATGGCTGTTAGCACGCTCTAGGGTGGATTCAATGATGGCTTTATCGTCAGGGTGTTCATAATACACACCGCTGCGATATTGCACCCCTACATCATTTCCTTGCTTATTAATGCTGAAAGGATCGATAATGCGTAAAAAATACTGCAAAACTTTAGAGAGAGGAATCACAGATGGATCATAGGTGACTTTCACAGTTTCCACGTGACCACTGCCACGACATACGTCCTCATAACTTGGATTTGGCTGAGCGCCGTTGCTGTAACCTACCTCAGTATCTACAACACCTGGAATGCGTTGAAAGTAGCTTTCAACACCCCAAAAACAACCGCCGCCTAGATATATAGTTTTGTTCATAATATCACTCCTTTTTATTGTGTATATTAGTGACAATGGCATCATTATATACTTGATTTTAATTATAGCATGTATTTGTATGAAAGAGTGTATGAAATAATACTATTACAGGTATGAGATATATGGTGTAATGATATGTAGAGTAATAAGATTCCTCATACTATATGTTTATAATGGTGAAAGCCACCTGACTCGTATGGGGCCGAGTAGGTGGCTTGTTTGTGATAACTATAGGTGTGTATGGGAAGTCACCGTTATCACATATGTAAGTAGTTTGAAAGGCTGGAACATATGAGGTTTCATAGTTCCTGTCGAGTATCACATCGACAAACATAGTATAGCAAAAGAGTAGGAATAAGTAAAATAAGAATAAAATCTTACTTATTATAGGGTATGACTATATCATATAAGTACTTTTTATGAACTAATATGCATATATTATATGCAGTTATAAAATGTATAATTACAGTGTATATGGCTGTCATATGTATTGGTGTTACTGGAATCTATAAAGAGTAAAATTATTTGGTTGACATCATCTCTATTTCTGAATGTATCTAAGTGTAAGGACTTGGTACTAAGAAAGGAGAAGAATATGGCAGCAAGTACAGTAGTGAAAAAAGAATTACATTTAGTCTTTATGGACACATCTAAGGAAGAGGTAAGTATTGTAGTAGGATTCCCAAAAGAAGGGGTTACTAAATCTGAAATCGACACAGTTGGACAGCTTATGGTAGAAAAAGATGTACTTCGTGGTCGTAAAGATCAACGCTTAACTAGCTTTCAACATGGTACATTAGTGACTACAGAATCCACAGTGGTAGAATAAGGAGGAGTAAGGTATGACTACAACAATGGTGACTAAATTGCAATTACAATTTAAAAAAGGTGAAGGTGCACACAATGTGAAAGTAGCCAATTTTGCCTACGTAAACGAAGCAGCATCCGACGAAGATATCAAAGCCGTGGGCGATGCATTAGGCAAGTTATATGCGTACCCATTGGTAGGTGTGGTTCGCAATAATGCGATCGCTTTGGCGGCGTAATATGGATAAGCTTGAAAAAGTAGTAAAAATCGTTAGAATTGCTTTGTGGGTATACAAGTGGTTAAAACGATAAGGTAGGATAGAGCCTTTAGACAGGAGAAAACCACATATCCCAAAGGTATTGTAAAAGTGTATATATGACTTAGTGCCAAGGATTACCGTAGCCATCTTGTTAACAATAGCAAGATGGCTATTGTTATGCTATATGTAGAATGCATACCTAGAAAATATACTTAGAAGGCATGGTGTTGATGATGACAAACCTATATGATAGAAATGTAAAAACCGGAATCTCGGAAGTGGAGATTCAGGTTTTTGTGATAAGTCCTACCATAGATTAACGTTTAGATTTTTCCAGTTCTTGTTGCACCAAAACAATAGCTTTTTTGTACTTTTTATACATTCCTTGACGACTCATTCCATATAATTTGGCCATATCACTAATGGACTTACCTTGAAATAAAATCTGCTCTAATAGGGCAGCGTGCAGGGTATCAATCCGTGAAAGTGCCTCTTTCAAGGCTGCAATTTGTAAGTGCGCAAGGGCCTCCTGCTCTGTATCATCTTCGGCAGGGATATGGATGATTGGATTCGAGTCATCCTCTTCATGAAGTAAAGATTCATGATTCCATTGATGAACGCTTTTACGGAAGAGATTCATTTCCGTATAATGGATGCGAGATTTTACAAATCCTGCAAAGGGGACTTTCCCTTTCAGGTCGTACGTTTGGATAGCGGTTAAGAATGTCTCCCATAAAGTGGCCTCTAAGTCATTTTCCATATTGCGAAGCTGACGTACATGAGAGTACCGTGCAATGAGAGGTACGTAACGATGACATAGAATAACAGTAGCCGATGTATGCCCTGCTTGGGCTAAAGCGACTAGTTCTTCATCAGTATACGAATCTTCTGCGCAATCGGGACATGCATTTTGAAGACCTTTTGTAATGTAGGATCTTTCCATAGTATCCTCCTTGTAGAAAGGACTTATCACTGTTGTACTTTAGAATACGTTATCTGTCCGTTAGTTCTGGTGAACACCTCCTGGTTCCTACAAATTTGAATAAGAAAATAAATTCTGTTACAAGCACTTGTGCTATTGATTAGAATTATAAATCAAAAAGTGATAAAAGTCACCAATAAAATAATCAAAACTGCTCATATATACAGAATTGGCATATGGAATTTGAAAAATATAATGTATATGCTAGTTGTTTATAATAGTATATAAGAGGATCACAAAAGTAGATATAATTAAAGATTAGTCACTTATTTTGCTATGCAGCCTGTGGTGGTCGCATACCGTAATATTGGCAAAATAAGCCCGTACCACACCCCTTCACAAGCTATACAGTGGTTATGCTTGCTCAGGGGGATGGCACGGGCTTTTGTGTTTGTGCGGATAGAGTAGTTAGTAAGCGACCGCCACAAAGGCTGCTACGCCTAACTGCGTTTCTCAGAGAATAGGTTGTGGTGTTTGGTCAGGGGCATGCCATGGGCTTCTTGTATTTGTGCGATTCAATGAATATAGGTGTCGCAAGTTTTCTACGCTTAACTGGGGCCCTTGGAAGAATATATACTAGTAGGAAATTTTAAAGGAGTATAAGTGACAGTTTATGAATTGTATGGATAGGTGGTGCATGGTGTGCTACCGTACTGTATGATAGATGTGGTATAATTTAATTAACGCAAAGAGCGAGGTATATCTATGCAATTCAAGTCCTTTGATGAGTTGAGTATTCAAGATAATTTTATCTTTGAAAAGGTAATGCGTGAGAAGTCAATTTGTAAGGAATTATTAGAACGGGTATTGGAGATTTCTATTCGGGACATTGCGTATATTGAAACGGAAAAAACGATGGAATCTGGCCTTGATGAAAAGGGGATTCGCTTAGATGTGTACGTCAATGATGAGAGAGGAACCGTCTATAATATTGAAATGCAAACATACAAAAATATGCCAGAGTTAATCAAACGGTCACGGTTTTATCATAGTGCGATTGACCACTATTCTATGGAAAAGGGCGCTGACTATATGACACTGAATGATTGTTTTGTTATCTTTATCTGTACATTTTCTATATTTTCTGGCAAGCGTCATAAGTATACATTTACAAAAAAAATGCACAGAAGAACTGGGCGATGGATTAACAACTATCTTTTTAAGTACTAAAGCAGAAATGAATGATGTTTCGGAATTATTACAGAATTTTTTGGACTATGTAGATGGTAGACCACCAGTAGATGGGTTAATACAACAGATGGATGAGATAGTACATGTAGTAAAGCAAAGTAAAGAATGGAGGGGTGAGTATATGAAGCTAGAAATGGATCGGAAGAAATATTGGCGTGAAGGAAAACTAGAAGGAAAAGAAGAAGGTAGATTAGAAGGTAGACTAGAAGCTATTATTGGTATGCTACGTGAAAAATTATCGGTAGAGATGATTGCTCGTATTACAAATATGTCTGTAGAGCAAGTTGTTGAAATCGGGAAAGAGCATGCGCTCTTATAAGACGTCTCTTGCGATGCTATGAAAACTTGTGGCGGTCGTAACTGAATAGGATAAAGGGAAGCCCATGGCATACTCCTTCTCAAACGGTATTGCATAATGTTTGTTCAGGAGCCGCCATGGGCTTCTTGCATTAGTTTCATTTAGTCAGTAAGAACCGCCACAAAGACTACTACGCCTACCTGCGTACCTTTGAGAGAAGGGGTATTTGTAAATTTACAGATATATTATTTTGTTATAGGTAATGACTATATATAATAATATGTATCCTGTATAAGGATAAATGTGCGTATATTGTTGACATAAGATGGACATCCTAGTATACTTAATTCATCGTTAATCGATAGGTTTTACTGGAAAGAGAGGTGGATTGAATGCCTATACGAGTAGTGAAAGGATTACCAGCTATAGGGAAACTTTCAGAAGAGAATATATTCGTCATGGATTCGGAACGGGCAGAGTCACAAGATATTCGACCACTCCACATTGTGGTTGTGAACTTGATGCCACGGAAAGAGACCACGGAAATTCAACTGCTTCGTGCTTTGAGTAACACACCGTTACAAACAAAGGTCACCTTTCTTTACACGGCGTCTTATACAGCGAGTCATACAAGCCAAGAATATTTGGAAACCTTTTATAGGACTTTCGAGGAAATCAAGGATCAATATTTTGATGGCTTGATTATTACAGGCGCTCCGGTAGAGCAAATGCCCTTTGAGGAAGTGAACTACTGGGATGAGCTTTCAGAAATTATGGAATGGAGCAAAACCCATGTGTGTTCGACCCTCTACATTTGTTGGGGAGCTCAAGCAGGAATTTATAAGCATTTTGGTATCCACAAGGAAGATTTGCCTACCAAGTTGTTCGGTGTATATGAACAAGAAGTGCAGAACAGTAAGCCCATGCTTATGCGTGGTCTAGATGAACTCTTCTATATGCCTCATTCACGGCATACGACGGTGAGTGAAAGCGAGATCAACGCTCACCCTCAGCTAGAAGTGCTAGTCCGCGCAGATAAGACAGGTGTTGGTATTGCCAGGTCCTATGATAATAAACATGTGTTTATCTTTGGACATCCTGAATATGATAGAGATACCTTATACCAAGAGTATGATCGGGATAGACAGCAAGGGTTAGAGATTGAGATTCCAGAAAATTATTTCCCTGGAGATGACCCTACTAAGACGCCGATGATACGATGGCGGTCGGCATCGACTATACTCTATACAAATTGGTTAAATTATTATGTGTACCAAGAAACACCATATGAGGTTAGTGAATTGCAATCGAGACCGATTGAAGAACCATATATACAAGACTGGGTCATTTAATCCTAGTTAATAGATAGTAAAGATTTAAGAATAGTGAGGAAAGTAACATGAGCAATTACAAATTTGAAACATTACAATTACATGCAGGTCATACAGTAGACGCAACAGGTTCCCGTGCAGTACCAATTTATCAAACAACTTCTTATGTATTTAAAGATGCAGAACAAGCAGCAGGTCGTTTTGCTTTAACTGATGCAGGTCCTATCTACACTCGTTTAGGTAACCCTACTCAAGACGTATTGGAAGGCCGTGTAGCGGCTTTAGAAGGTGGTGCTGGTGCTATCGCTGTAGCATCTGGATCCGCAGCGATTACATATGCCATCCAAAACGTAGCATCTGCTGGCGATAACATTGTAGCAGCTTCCACGTTATATGGTGGTACATACAACTTGTTCAGTGCTACATTACCACGTTTCGGTATTACTACGAAATTCGTAAATCCAGACAACTTAGATGAGTTCAAAGCAGCGATTGATGACAACACAAAAGCTGTGTATGTGGAATCCGTTGGTAACCCAGGTGCTAACCTTGTGGACTTAGAAGCGATTGCTGAAATCGCTCACGCACACGGTATCATCGTGATCGTGGACAATACATTCGGCACTCCATACTTGTTCCGTCCATTTGAACATGGTGCAGACGTAGTGGTTCACTCCGCCACAAAATACTTAGGCGGTCATGGTACAACTATCGCTGGTGTTATCGTTGAAAGTGGCAAGTTCGACTACAAAGCAAGCGGTCGTTATCCTGGATTCGTAGAAGGCGACGTACATTACAATGGTTTAGTATACGGCAATCTTCCAATTCCTTTCACTGTGAAAGTGCGTGCTCAATTATTGCGTGACACTGGTGCATCCATTACTCCACTAGCAGCATGGTTGATTATCCAAGGTATTGAAACATTGTCCTTGCGTGTAGAGCGCCATGTAGAAAACACTCGTAAAGTAGTAGATTTCTTGGTAAATCATCCAAAAATTGCTTACGTAAATTACCCAGAATTACCAAACAGCCCATACAAAGCATTGGCTGATAAATACTTCCCGAACGGTGTTGGTGCAGTGTTCACATTCGGTGTAAAAGGTGGTAAAGAAGAAGGTATTAAATTCGTTGATGCTCTTGAAATCTTCTCTAACCTTGCGAACGTGGCGGATGCTAAATCCTTGGTTATTCACCCAGCAAGTACAACACATGCCCAATTGAGCCCTGAGGAACAATTGACAGCAGGTGTAAAACCAGAACAATTACGTGTATCCATCGGTATCGAAAATGTAGATGATATCATTGCTGACTTAGCACAAGCATTGGATAAACTATAAGATATAGAATTACATAATACTATATAAGGGAACTCACAATAGTGGGTTCTCTTTTTATTGGAAAGATAGAAATGGCCCCGTTTAAAGCCCTTTGCTATGAAAAGATCTTCAATAGCAAGTAGTACTGTTGTAATGGCATATGTTGTAAGAGGAAGTGATGTTGATATGTATGCATATTGGTTTGTGAATACACAATATAAGCTATGGTATACTAGATATATAGTTGTACTAAGTAACATGTAATGATACAGCAAGAACTATTGAATCAAAGATAGATGTTGAGATGAGTTCAACGTTAGATGAGTATAAAACTTGGCATAGGATGTATAGAGGCGCAGATAAGAAAGGAAATTAACGAATGAAATGTAAAATTGTGGAAAATACATGGTGGAAAGCTGTGGTATGTGGCATGGCTATGGCGACGTTCACAGGTGCTGTCAGTATGGCATATGATATAAAGACCAATCCTGAAAGAGACTTTACAAAGATGGTAGATAGTGTGCAAGTGATAGATACCCATCGAGCGGAAGGTGAACAATTCTCGCTAGCGAAAGATGGGACTACGCCAGAGAAGACTGGGCTGTATATTAGTCACAAGCCAGGTCATTTTCGAGTGTCCCTGTTTGGTACTGTGAAAGATATTCATTGGATTGATAAGGTTGTTCCCACAGATAGCGGACATATAGAGGGTTTCTTGCTAGATTTTGACGAGAATACGACTATGATGATCACGAGACGAGATAACAAGCCAACGCAAGGTGTTTCTCAGGAACGATGGAATACAACTTGGTATGACAAACCAATCCAAGGGATGACGGATAAGGAGTATATGGCAATATGGCGACGTGAAGATCCGCATTTATCTGAAAAATATACACAGCTTGAAGGTGGCTTGTTGTGGAGAGAAGAGATGACGGCTGCTCGTTGGGACCGGTCTGTACAAATGACACCGGAAGGACCGAAGGTGCGTTTCACAGTGGATATGATTTTAAAAGAAGACCCTACGCATCGGTATGTAATTACTTTCACCTATGATGATATCCAAAAGCATAGTATAGAATCATTGAAATACTTGGTGGATATTCTGGAGTATTTGCCAGATGAAAGTGATGCAGATGCTCAGCAAAATGAAAAGCAACAGACTCAAGAGGGGAGTGCCACTTTACAAGCAGACGAAGGGTATAACCTGCCATCTGTTCTGATGCCAAACATGTCGATGGAAACGAAGGACGTAACGGACCTTGAAAATCTATACCATCAAGAGTTAAGCCAAAACAAGTCATCCATGCGCAAGGAACAGGAATTAAGAATTACCAATGAAGGGATTACATCTCAATCCACGTGGGATGATACGAGCAAAACGAAGGTCAGCATCGAACGGTCTGGTCGAATAGAGTTGGAGAAAGAATGAGTTAGCGAAAATAGTTGGTGAAAATTGGTATAGACTAAAGGGGAACATTACTAGGAAGAGAAAAAGAGGAAGGAATGATGCAACAATGGTTAAGATGTTTTGGAAAGCCTTAGCCTGTGGTATAGCGATTGCAACTTTCATAGGCACCATAAGTCTAGCAAATGATATACAGGTACAGCCTATAGTTACTTTCATAGACCAGGGAAGAATGAAAAAAGGAATACCATTTTATATAGAAGACCACTATTCAAAAAATAGCCTAATAAAAAGCAATAAAGAAGCAGAAAATATACCACACTATACGTACATCAATAGTCGTGAGGGGCATTTTCGCTTTGCGATTCCTTGGGCAATACAAACTATGGTATGGATTGATACGACGGAACTTAAAGGTAAGGGACATACAGTAGGAGTTCTGTTGCATTTAGACAAAGATGTAAATATGACGGTAACTCGTATAGATAATGTAGCACCGAAAGGGGAATCTCAGGAACAGTGGAATACTACATGGTATGACACACCAATTCAAGGAATGACGGATGCGGACTATATGGAAGTGTTGCGTCGAAACAGTCCCGAAGTTTTTAAAGAGTTCACAGTAGTAGAAGTGGGGGCATTATCTCGAGATGATATGACAATGGCTCGCTGGGAGCGATTTGAACAGCCTACACCGGATGGACCATATGTAACGTTTACCTTGGATATGATTATGAAAGCTGATCCTACGCACCGATATTTGATGGAGCTTGAATATGATGATATTCATAGATATGATTTGCAGACTTTGTTGCACTTATTAGATAATTTTGTGTATACAGGGGCTGATGAAAGTCGAGGAGCATCCGTCTCATTATCTTAGAATGATATTTTATAAAACCGGCGTATCAGATATGTTCTTGATTTATGAATTTCACCTGTATATAATGTGAGTAGAGCAGTTCGGTCGTATACTTTTGAAAACGAGGTGTATAGATATGGGGACTCACTTACAATCGATGGAATCTATGCCAGAGTATGAAGAGTTTTGTATTTGTTTAGGTAGAAAAATTGCTTGGGTTAGACGTTGTCAGGGACTTTCACAAAAAGAGTTATCTAAACGATGTGGTATTAGTCCAAGTTATTTAGCAAAAATTGAAGGTGCTAAAGGTTCCCTAGGGACATCGGTGCAGGTATTGTATTTAATTGCCAAGACTTTGCAGGTGGATGTGGCAACTTTGGTGTGTCATGATGAAATCGATTACCAGCGGGTACGGATGTACAAGATTAAGCGACGAGTCATAGGATATGAATCGAATCAGTTGCACTAACTGGATGGAAATTAGTTTGTGTTCATAGATATCTAGTTGATAATATAATTATTATCAAAAACTATATTGAGAAGTAATAATTGAGAATATAGTCACCTATTTTTATTTTTTTGCATATATAGTTGAATGCAAATGATAAATTCTATCAAATAGTGTAATATATAGGTTCAGTGATACAAAAAATGCAACATCAATTGTAAAAATTGGATACAAAAAGTATAGACAAGTATTTGACAAGACTAAAAAAACGTGCAATAATGAGAATGTAAAAAAGGTAAGTACCTTAGTTAAATGATAATCATAAAGTTAGCGAATTTCTATTTTTTTATGGAGGTGTCTCATGCGCGTTATTGGTGATGCATGCATTAAATGTGGTTCTTGTGCTTCTGTTTGTCCAGTAGGAGCAATTGCTGAAGGCGAAGTTAAATACGAAATCAATGAAACTTGCATTGATTGCGGTTCTTGCGAATCCGTTTGCCCAGTAGCAACAATCACAGCTGAATAATTCAAGCAAATAATAAACCCCGTAAACATACGTGTTTACGGGGTTTTTTCGTTTTTGATTTGCTCTAATTTTAGGCGTTTTCGATACGGTTGCTCAACCGTTGCTCAACCTTTTTGAGGCTCTCATCATATTACTCGTTTTGCTTGTGTATGATTCTGTCAAAATCAGAGAATACTTTCCAATAGCGATGATGGCGTCTAGGTTGTACAATTTTACTGTTGAGATTTGAGTTTTATTGGCTAAAGCCCCGTGTTGAGTGGTTATTGCAATTTCTGCAATAACCACTGATTCATCTAATTCGTTGGATTCAAAGATATTTTTTAAATGGCGACTGACAGAAGATAAAGATACTCCGAATAACGTCGCCATATCTTTTTGTGTCATCCAAAATGTTTCGTCTTTAAATAGAACATTGGTAGAAATATTTTCTTGTCCTGATTTGTAGATAATCACATCACCATGTAAAGCAGAATCGATAGGAATCATGATAGGCCTCCTTAGTGTTATGTACTGCTCTTTCTTTTTCTTATATTACATCTTATCAGAGGGGCAAAGTCAAGAAGAAGTGGGATAACATTTATATAGAGGCAGAGATATCTAAAGTATTAGGTGTAGAGTGATATTGAAAATCTATTAAATCTATGGGATAATAGAGTAAATAAAAAATCGCTGTTGGTCTACTGGCACGACGATAACATATTGTTATAAAGATGCGGTTCGAATCCGCATCCGCATACAGCGCTTTTTAGTACTCTAAAGTAATAGGGTGCTTTTATATTATAATTCATAAGGAGATACGATGGAACGCATTTTTAAACTACAAAATTTGAATTGTGCCAATTGCGCTAGCGTGATTGAAACAAAATTAAATCAACTAGAGTCTGTGTCAGCAGCAACTTTCACGCTTGGCACCCAGCAATTGCGCATTACCTCTAGTATAGAAGATACAGATATGTTACGAGATCAAATCCAAGCGGTGTGCGATGCTACGGAAGATGGTGTAGTAGTGGTACCATTTGTGCGTGCACCTAAAAAAGCACAACAAGTAGAGGATGACCATGAGCATAATTCTAGTTTAGCGGGGATTATTATAGGCGCTATCGTGATAGTGGTAGCAGAGTTTACAAATTGGGTGCCAGAGCAATACCTGACTCCATTATTAATTGTAACCTTTGTTATATTAGGTTGGCGCATTGCATGGGCAGCGATTAAAAATGTTATGAAAGGTAAATTATTCGATGAAAACTTCTTGATGTCTGTTGCTACTATTGGTGCGTTAATTATTGGTGAATATGTAGAGGCTGTTTGGGTTATGTTGTTCTTCCAAATGGGTATTTATTTTGAGGAACGTGCTACAGAACGCAGTCGTAATGCGGTTATGGATGCAGTGGATCTTCGTCCAGAAGAAGTGCGTTTAATCGTTTGTGATGGTAGCGTGCAGGTGGTGAATCCAGAAGATGTACAAGTAGGGTCTCATATCGAAATTCGTCCTGGTGATCGTATTCCATTGGATGGCCGTATAGTAGAAGGTACTACGCGTATCGATACAGCAGCGGTAACTGGTGAACCAGTTCCAGTGAGCGCTACCGTAGGTACAGAAGTGATGTCTGGGTGCATCAATGTGGATGGGCGTATTGTCTTAGAAGTAACGCATGCATTAAAAGATTCCATGGTTATGCGCATTCTTGATGCTGTAGAACATGCAGCGGCATCGAAACCAAAGATTGATCGTTTTATTACTCGTTTCTCTCGCGTATATACGCCAATCGTAGTGGCATTGGCGATTATCGTTGCCGTAGTACCTCCTCTATTTACTGGAGAATGGCAATATTGGATTTATACAGCGTTAACATTTTTAGTAGTATCTTGCCCATGTGCTCTTGTATTGTCTGTGCCTTTGGCATTCTTCTCTGGTATCGGTGCTGGTTCTAAACAAGGTATCTTGTTCAAAGGTGGTAAAGCGATCGAGGCTATGAGCCGAGTGAAAGCAATTGCTTTCGACAAAACTGGTACTATCACAACAGGTACTTTCAACGTACAAACAGTAGAAGTAGCTGGTACTTATACAGATAATGAAGTGTTGCAATATGCAGCGGCTCTAGAAGCTGGTTCTACACACCCGATTGCTATGTCCATTGTAGAAGAAGTACAGCGTAGAGGAGTAGAGTTTAATACGGCTAAGGATGTAAAAGAAATCTCTGGTCATGGTATGGTAGGCATTGTAGAAGGCCATACCGTATTGGTTGGTAATGGTCGTTTATTAGAAACAGAACATGTAACGGTACCAACCATTGAACATGTATATGGAAGTGAAGTATTCGTAGCTATTGATGGTCAATATGTAGGTCGTATTGTCATTGCCGATGCTGTGAAAGAGGATTCTAAAGAGGCCATCCGTCGTATGAATGGAAAAGGATATCATACAGTGATGCTTACAGGTGATGTGGCATCCAGTGCGAACCATATTGCCCAAGAAGTAGGTATCCAAGGTGTGCGTGCCGAGTTATTACCACAAGATAAATTAGAAGTGGTGCAATCTCTTCGCAACGAGCATGGCTCTGTCATGTTCGTAGGTGATGGTATCAATGACGCTCCTGTGTTGACAGGTGCTGATGTAGGCGGTGCCATGGGTAGCGGTGCAGACTCTGCCATCGAAGCAGCAGACGTAGTATATATGAACTCCAACCTAGATTCCGTATGGCGTTCCTTAAGTATTGCAGAACGTACCTTGTCCATTGCATGGCAAAATATTTTCTTCGCTATTGCTGTAAAAATTATCGTTATGGTGGCTGGTGTATTTGGCTTTGCAAATATGTGGGTGGCAGTTTTTGCAGATACAGGGGTATCCATTCTTTGCATCTTTAACTCTGTCCGTATTTTCTACAGTAAATAATATACGTCCTCCTACTAGCATGTACGTCCAACTATGTAGCGGGAGGCATTGTGATATCTTCCCCCTTTTTTTGTAGTTATACAAGGTATATATCACTACATAACAACTATACAGCGAAGAGGACTTGGCCATTAGGCTAAGTCCTCTTTGTCGTGTAGGGACATAGTCTACCAACTCATTTTGTCCTATAACCCTGAAAGCTAGCAGAACATAGGGACTGCTGGCTTTTGTGTATAGATCTACTTGTGTTGCTTTAGAAGTAATTTATCATTTTGTGTCATCCAAAATGTTTCGTTTTTAAATAGAACATTGGTAGAAATATTTTCTTCTCCTGATTGGTAGATTTGGTTATAAAAACGATTTATTTGCAAGTCTATTAAATCCATGAGATAATAGAATAAATAAAAAATCGCTGTTGGTCTACTGGCACGACGATAACATATTGTTATAAAGATGCGGTTCGAATCCGCATACAGCGTTTTTTAGCACTCTAAGTAATAGGGTGCTTTTTTATTATCGAAATGAGATAAAACTAGGGATAAAAAAATACAAATGAATACAAAATCACATGTTGACAAAATAGAAAATTGTAGATATAATAAACACATGAACAGACGATCAAGTATTGAAGCGGTGTTAAAACAAATGTTAAAACAAGTAGTTAAGGTTACATATTATAATTCATAAAGGAGATACCATGGAACGCATTTTTACATTACAAAATTTGAACTGTGCAAATTGCGCTAGTGTCATTGAAGAAAAATTAAATCAACTAGAATCTGTGTCGGCAGCGACTTTCACAATTGGTACGAAACAATTGCGGATTACTTCTACCGTAGAAGATATGGATGCTTTGCAAGAACAAATCCAAGCGGTATGTGATGCTACGGAAGATGGTGTAGTAGTGGTACCATTTGTGCGTGCATCTAAAAAAGCACAACAAGCAGAGGATGACCATGAGCATAATTCTAGTTTAGTGGGGATTATTATAGGCGCTATCGTGATGGTAGTAGCAGAGTTTACCAATTGGGTGTCTGAGCAATATATGATTCCATTGATGGTGGTGACTTTTGTTATACTAGGATGGCGCATTGTATGGGCAGCAATTAAGAATGGTATGAAAGGTAAACTGTTCGATGAAAATTTCTTGATGTCCATTGCTACTATTGGTGCGTTAATCATTGGTGAATATGCAGAGGCAGTTGGGGTTATGTTGTTCTTCCAAGTGGGCATTTATTTTGAGGAACGTGCTACAGAACGCAGTCGTAATGCGGTTATGGATGCAGTGGATCTTCGCCCAGAAGAAGTGCGTTTAATCGCTTGTGATGGCAGCGTGCAGGTGGTGAACCCAGAAGATGTACAAGTCGGATCTCATATCGAAATTCGTCCTGGTGATCGTATTCCATTGGATGGTCGTGTTGTAGAAGGGACTACACGTATCGACACAGCAGCGGTAACTGGTGAACCAGTTCCTGTGAGTGCTACGGTAGGCACTGAAGTGATGTCTGGTTGCATCAATGTAGATGGTCGCATTGTCTTAGAAGTGACTCACGAATTAAAAGATTCCATGGTTATGCGCATTTTAGATGCTGTAGAAAACGCAGCAGCATCCAAGCCAAAAATCGACCGATTCATTACTCGTTTCTCTCGCGTATATACTCCAATCGTAGTGGCATTGGCCATTATCGTTGCCGTAGTACCTCCTCTATTCACGGGAGAATGGCAATATTGGATTTATACAGCTTTAACTTTCCTAGTAGTATCTTGTCCATGTGCCTTAGTGTTATCTGTGCCATTGGCATTCTTCTCTGGCATTGGTGCTGGTTCTCGACAAGGTATCTTATTTAAAGGTGGTAAAGCAATCGAGGCTATGAGCCGTGTGAAAGCTATTGCATTTGACAAAACTGGTACTATCACAACAGGTACTTTCAATGTACAAACAGTAGAAGTAGCTAGTGGCTATACAGAAACCGAAGTGTTGCAATATGCAGCAGCCTTAGAAGCTGTTTCTACACACCCAATTGCGATGTCTATCGTAGAAGAAGTACAACGTAGAGGGGTAGAGTTTAATACAGCCAAGGATGTAAAAGAAATTTCCGGTCACGGCATGGTAGGCATCGTAGAAAGTCATACTGTATTAGTCGGCAATGGTCGTTTGTTGGCGAAAGAAAATATTGCAACCCCATTGATTGATTATGTGTATGGTAGTGAAGTATTCGTAGCTGTTGATGGTCAATACATAGGCCGTATCATCATCGCTGACGCTTTAAAAGCTGATTCTAAGGAAGCCATTCGTCGCATGAACGGCAAAGGATATCAAACAGTGATGCTTACAGGTGATGTGGCAGCTAGTGCAAACTATATTGCTCAACAAGTAGGTATCCAAGGAGTGCGTGCTGAGTTATTACCACAAGATAAATTAGAAGTGGTACAGTCTCTACGTAATGATCGTGGTTCTGTTATGTTCGTAGGTGATGGCATCAACGATGCGCCTGTATTGACAGGTGCTGACGTAGGCGGTGCTATGGGTAGTGGTGCAGATTCTGCCATCGAAGCAGCAGACGTAGTGTACATGAACTCTAACCTAGATTCTGTATGGCGCTCCTTAAGTATTGCGGATCGTACTTTATCTATTGCATGGCAAAATATTTTCTTCGCTATTGCTGTAAAAATCATCGTTATGGTAGCAGGTGTATTTGGTTTTGCTAATATGTGGGTAGCTATCTTTGCAGATACAGGGGTATCCATTCTTTGTATCTTGAACTCTATCCGTATTTTCTACAGCAAATAACATAACCCCTCCTGCTAGCATGTACGCCCAACTATGTAGCAGGAGGCATTGTGATATCTTCCCTCCTTGTAGTTATACAAGGCATATATCACTACATAACAACTATACAGCAAAAAGGACTTGGTATTAGGCCAGGTCCTTTTTGTTGTACATGGGTATCGTATTTACCCCTATACATTGATTGAGTGGAAACAGTAAAAGATTGTTAGAAACTTTCACGAGAAATCATAAAAAAATTGACGAATCGGCCTCGATTGATTAAGATAAAGGGTAGGGTTATTAAGACGTTAAGGAGGTGTCACATGTTAACGGTACACAAACACGTAGAGGGGGAATTATTTACAGATTCCACTGTACAAGATGCTACAAAAGGTTCATGGATAAATTTGGTGAACCCAGACCCCGATGAGTTGGCTATCGTCAATATGATGACACAGATTCCAACGGACGTACTGAAAGCAGCTTTGGATACGGAAGAACGGTCTCACGTAGAAATTGAAGATGAATACATTTTCGTCGTTATTAACATTCCAGTACTGCGTGGTTCTGATGTATATGATGCAGTTCCACTAGGTGTCTTTGTGACAGAAGATTTCTTTATTACCATCTGTTTAGAAGAAGCAGAGGTGCTATATCCGTTCTTGAGCAATCAAATGCCAACCTTCTATACTTTTAAAAAGACAAGATTTCTGTTCCAAATCATGTATCGCACAGCGGTACTATATTTGCGATACTTACAACAAATCGACCGCCGTACGGATGACATTGAAAAAACATTACGACATACGACACGGAATAAAGATTTGTTCCAATTATTGGAATTACAAAAATCCATGACCTATTTTACCTCTGCACTGCGTGGTAATGGTACGGTAATGGAACGGATTTTACGTATTCGTCGTCATGATGATGTGCGATATTTGTTGAAAATCTATGAAGAAGATGAAGATCTATTAGAAGATGTGATCATTGAGAACAAGCAGGCTGTGGAAATGGTTGAAATGTATTCTAATATTTTGATGAATATGATGAATGCCTTTACATCCATTATTTCTAACAATTTAAACTTAGTTATGAAATTATTGGCAGCCATGACAATTATGTTAGCTGTACCAACGGCCATCTTTAGCTTGTGGGGTATCAATGTACCGGTGCCATTTGCTGATATGGAATATGGCTTTGAGTATGTGATTGGTATTGGTATAAGCTTTGCAGCCCTGGCAGGCTATTGGCTTTGGAAAAATGATTTCTTTTAATTGCATAGTAAAATGGAACACACCTAAGGGGGCTCCCTGGGGTGTGTTTTCTTATGTCACGATTCAGGTTAATTATGAAAGTTTCTTATATCTATGTTTAAAAGTCATGAATATTATACAAAATGAATAAAATTACTATATAGATGTTTTTCAATTTGTGTAAACGCAATGATTTAAAATGATATAAATCACAGATAAATACCTAGAAATGTACACTTTCAAACAAGCATGCATTCCATGTCTTGCAATATTCACATTAGTCATTTGACTTTTTTGATAAAAGAAATTAACATATTTATGTAATATCTATAATATAGTTGGGCGTAGATATTGACTATGAATACCTTAAATAAGGGAAGAATATTTTGGGGGAGATATTGCTAAAAGTTGTATAGGGTTATGGGCAAGATGGAGCAAGATTGTCTAAACTATAGCCCTTGCTAACTTAATGTAGATCCACCCAAAGGGTGGCTTTTCTTTTTTTTGTATGTATTAATTACATCAATGTATGCTCACTAATTTTAAGGGAAGGATGTGGATGATTGAAAACTATACTAAGTAAGGTGTCACAATTGCTAGTCACCTTAATAGGGGTTACATTTCTGACATTTTGCTTGACCTACATTGCTCCTGGGGATCCAGCTTTGATGGTGTTGGAGGCAGGGGACACCATTGTGTCACAGGAAATGATTGATGCTACACGAAAAGAAATGGGCTTAGATCGTCCATTCATGGAACAGTATGTGCGCTGGGTAGCAGGCGCTGTACAAGGTGATTTAGGAACCTCCTATTCAGGGAAAAAACCAGTGACCGACAAATTATTAGAAGGCTTGGGCGGAACAGCCTTATTAGCAGTGTCTGCCTTTACGCTAAATGTTCTTATTTCTATACCCATGGGGATTTATTCGGCGGTAAAAGCAAATAAACTGCCAGATTTTATCATTCGATTCTTTTCTTTTGTGAATGTATCGATGCCAAGTTTCTGGTTGGGTATGATTCTGCTGTACATCTTCGGATTGAAATTGCACTGGGTGCCAATTGCTACATCGGTGATCAGTTTTAAATCTTTGATTTTACCAGCTATCACATTAGCTTTCGTCATGGCTGCAAAATTTACGCGCCAAGTGCGGACTGTGATTATCGAAGAATTGCATCAAGACTATGTGATGGGTGCTAGAGCCCGTGGCATGAGTGAATCTCAAATTTTATGGAAACATGTCTTACCAAATGCTTTATTACCATTGATTACGGTTATGGGTATAGGTATTGGTTGGCTCTTGGCAGGGGCTGCGGTGATTGAAATCGTATTTTCTTGGCCAGGGATGGGGAAAATGGCGGTCTATGCCATTGCCATGCGCGATTATCCACTCATTGAGGGCTTTGTATTGTGGGTGGCCCTTATCTATACAGCTATCAACTTCTTGGTAGACCTGTCCTACTCTATTTTGGATCCACGATTGAAAGCGAGGGGATAAGATGAAAGAATTTATTTTGCAACACAAGCGCTTTTCTTTCTACTCCCTCTTAGTGGCTATTGTAGTTGGAATTGCTATATTTGCTCCCTATATCACACCACATGATGCCTTTCATGCAGATATGTCAAAAGCTTTCTTAAAGCCCTCTGCAGATCATCTGATGGGCACTGATAAATTGGGGCGTGACACGTTCTCCCGTATCATTTACGGTACACAAACTTCCTTGTCCATGACTATCATCCTTGTTATCTTAACGGCCACTGTTGGTACAGTAGTAGGGATTTTGTCTGGTTTCTTTGGAGGTAAAGTAGAACTTGTATTGATGCGCTTTACGGACATTATGTTATCCTTCCCAGGGGTGGTATTGGCCATTGCCATTGCCGGTATCTTGGGTGGCAGTGCCATCAATGCGATCTTAGCTCTTGTTGTGGTGAGCTGGGCGAAATACGCACGATTGATTCGATCTGCGGTAATCAAACTTCGTCATAATGACTTTATTGCGGCAGCTAGAGTGAATGGTACGAAACAATTGACCATTTTATGGCGCCACATTTTACCGAATGTATTGCCTTTGGTTATCATTACAGGGGCAATGGATATCGGGTCTATGATGATGGAAATTGCGGGACTTTCATTCTTGGGATTTGGGGCACAGCCTCCGACGCCAGAATGGGGCTTAATGCTCAATGAGAACCGTCAATATATTTTATCGTCACCAGAATTGATGTTATATCCAGGGATGGCCATTTTCATTGTGGTTACCATCTTCAATTTATGGGGCGATTCGCTACGGGATATCTTAGACCCACGTAGTACAGATTCACATTAATGTGTTAGTTGTAAGTTTTGTAGAAAGGGACTTAACATGAAACAAAGTTGGAAAAAATGGCTTCGTAATGCTACATTTGGTGTTATGGCAGTAGCGGCATTAGGTGTGATTGCAGGTTGCGGTAGCGACAATGCGGCACCAGCTGACAAAAGTGTAGTAAAATTTGGTGTTACAAACTTCGCAGATACATTGGAGCCAACACAAAATTACTTCGGTTGGGTAGTTATGCGTTACGGTATTGGCGAAACATTAGCTAAATTCGACGAAAAAATGAATGCGCAACCTTGGTTGGCGGAAAGCTGGTCTGTATCTAATGATAAATTGACTTGGACTTTCAAAATTAGCGACAAAGCAAAATTCTCCAATGGCAATAAAGTAACTGCTGAAGCGGTAAAAGAATCCATTGAGCGTGCTTTCGAGAAAAATAAACGTGCTGCTACATTCTTCAAATACACAGATATCAAAGCAGAAGGTCAGAATTTGATCATCACCACAGATAAACCGTATCCAAATGTGCCTGGTTTCTTGGCTGACCCATTATTCATTATCGTAGATGTGTCTGCTGAAAAAGCTGGTCGTGACTTTGCAAAAGAAGGTCCTATCGGTACTGGCCCGTACAAAGTGAAATCTTTTACTAAAGAAAAAGCAGTTGTAGAAGCAAATGAAAATTACTGGGATGGCGAAGTTCCATTCAAAACAGTAGAAATTCCATCTATCGATGATCCTACAACTCGTGCGTTGGCATTACAAAATGGTGACGTAGACTTAGCAGTTAATATCGGCGCTGGTGACCTTGAAACATTGCGTAATGACAGCAAATTCAAAGTAGATGAAATCGCTTCTTTGCGTACTGTATTAGCTCGTATTAACCAAAAAGGTGTATTAGGTGACGAAAAAGTTCGTGCTGCCTTCATCAGCGGTACGGATCGTAAATCCTACAACGAAGTATTGTTAAAAGGTACTTTCATTCCTGGTAAAGCACCAATTCCACCAAGCTTGGATTATGGTTTTGATAGTTTGAAAGACCCTAATGCATACAATCCTGATCGTTCCAAACAATTGTTGGCAGAAGCTGGCTGGAAAGATACTGATGGAGACGGTTACGTAGATAAAGACGGTAAAAACTTAGAAGTGCGCTTCGTAGTATACAACAGCCGTCAAGAACTTCCAATCTATGCAGAAGCTGTTCAATCTGACATGAAAAAAATCGGTATTAAAGTAAACATCGAAACTGTTGACTATAACTTAATGGATAAAATGGGTATTGATGGCGATTATGACTTATTGATCTCCAACATCGTAACAGCGAACACTGGTGACCCAGAAATCTTCTTGAAATGGTACTGGAAAACTAACTTGAATGGTGATAACCCACAAAATGGTTCTGGTTACAGCAATCCTAAATTCGATGCAATCATGGATCAATTAGCTGTTGAATTCGATAAATCTAAACGTCAAAGCTTAATTATCGAAGCACAACAAATCTTATTGAATGATGGTGCAGCATTGTTCTTAGGTTACCCTAAAACAAATCTTGTTAATAACAAATGGTTAACAAATGTAGTGATGTATCCAACAGACTACTACTGGTTGACTAAAGATATTAAACCAGCAAAATAATCCTTTGCAGATGTCCGCAACAATTGGGAGGCAGGTTTGCCTCCCCTTGTTGTATGTAGCAGTCGCTTTCAGTAGCATTGGTAAGAAATATACAGAAGGGATATATATGTTACTTAGTATTAAAAATTTAGCAGTTACCTATGGAAATAATCCGAATCCTACGATTGCAGGAGTTAACCTAGACCTAGCAGAAGGGGAGATTGTTTCCATTGTAGGGGAGTCCGGCAGTGGTAAGACTACGGTCATCCGTGCACTGTTAGGTGTATTGCCAAATACAGGTCGTGTGTCTGAAGGAAGCATCACCTTTGATGGACAAGACTTATTAGGGTTTTCCACAAAGGATTGGTTGGATTTGCGAGGCAATCATATTGCTATGATTTTCCAAGATAGTGGCAATATGATGAATCCAATTCAAACAATCGGGAAGCAATTTGTAGAGTTCATTCAATTACATAGCACTATGTCTAAACAAGAGGCAGAAACAAAAGCTATCGAAATGTTGGCGCTCACCAATTTGCCACATCCTGAAGCAATTATGAAGTCTTATCCCTTTGAACTCAGTGGCGGTATGCGTCAACGGGTAGGTATTGCCATGGCAATTACATTCTCTCCTAAACTATTGCTAGGTGATGAACCGACATCGGCCCTAGATGTAACGACGCAAGCACAAATTGTAGAAGAATTATTACGTATTAATCGTGAGAATAAAACATCGATGATTATTGTAACTCATAATATCGGTGTGGCGGCTCATATGTCTGATAAAATTGTGGTTATGAAGCAAGGGGCTGTCGTGGAATATGGAACAGCTGAGGAAGTGATTCGTAATCCACAAGCGGAGTATACGAAACAATTACTCAATGCAGTGCCAGAAATCGGAGGGAAACGCTATGTCTGATATTATTATGCAAATTCAAGATATTGTGAAAGAATTCCCTTTAGCTGACGGTTCTACTTTGCGTGCTTGTAATGGAATCTCTATCGATGTAGAACGGGGAGAAACCTTAGCCATTGTAGGTGAGTCTGGGTGCGGTAAGTCTACCTTGGTGAAGACTATTATGAATATGCATGCGCCTACATCTGGCTCTGTTATTTTCCGAGGTAAAGATATTACGAAATTAACAGGTGAAGAAAAACGCCAAAATTATCGTCATATTCAAATGGTATTCCAAGATCCAACAGCCGCTTTCAATCCGAAGATGAAAGTGCGTGACATCATTTGTGAACCATTGCGTAACTTTGATCTCATTAGCAAAGCAGATGTAGATGCGAAAGCTAGAGAATTGTTAAAAATGGTAGATTTACCAGAAGATTTTGCAGACCGATATCCGAATAATATGAGTGGCGGGCAACGGCAACGTGTGGCTATTGCTAGAGCATTAGCATTAGAACCAGAAATTATCGTTTGCGATGAAGCCACGAGTGCTCTAGATGTATCTGTACAAGATACAATCATCGAGCTATTGGTACGGTTACAAAAAGAAAAAGGCATTACCTACCTATTTATTTGCCATGATTTGGCATTAGTCCATTTATTCTGCCACAAAGTTGTGGTCATGTATAAAGGGGAAGTGGTAGAACGCCTGAATGGAGATGCCTTAGCAGAGGCGCAGCATCCGTATACAAAACAATTATTAAGTGCGGTTTATAATTTAGAGCGCTAATCTATGGCTAACATTATTTTTCATTAGATGAATAGATTGTTTTGTAATATAACATAAATTGTATGAATAAGATATATTTGTGCTATATGAACATACTTTGATATAATAAACGTATCAAATGGTGTATGAAAATGTTTCAAGAGGAACACCTAGGTGTTCCTCTTTTTTTGTGAGGGTAAGATGGAAGAACGATTGACCTACAAAGAGTATTTAAAAGTGACAGTTCCATTTATGATTTCTACCGTGACACAACCTTTATTAGGGGCCGTGAATACGGCTATTATGGGGCATATGGATAATGCTATGTACATCGCTGCAGTAGCATTAGGAGTTATCTTATTTAATAATATGTATTGGCTCTTTGGATTTTTGCGGGTGGCCACAACAGTTTTTTCTGCACAGGCTTTGGGAGAACAATCGAAGGAAAGTGCATCCTTAAGTTTTTTTCGGCCTCTCATCATTGCTTTACTTATCAGTGCCGCTTTTATCGTGGGATATCCTTGGATATTTGATTACTATGCAAGTTTTATGCATCCCGACCCAGAGGTGATCGCTTTGATGGCGGACTATACAGATATTTTAATCTGGGGAACTCCTTTTGTATTGGTCAATTATGTTACGTTAGGCTGGCTTATGGGACAGATGATGATTCGCGCCACTATGATCATGCAAATCTCCATGAATGTGTTGAATATTGGTTTGTCCTTTCTCTTTGTATTTGGCTTTGACTTTGGAGTAAAGGGGGTGGCTTGGGCCTCTTTGATTTCCCAAATCTATGCGTTCTTAGTAGGCCTAGGTGCTATGTACTTAGTTCGTGAACGGTTAGACCTAACACCCCATATATGGAATACCTTAAAACGAGTGAAACCCTTCCTATCTATCATGAAAGTCAACACAGACCTTATGCTTCGTACATTTTGTTTGTTGACTATCAACAATTTGTTTGCCAAAGCAGGCAGTGCTATGGGCAGTGATGTATTAGCGACGAATGCGGTGATTTTGGAGATTATCTTTATCATGGCATACTTCACAGATGGACAGGCGAACGGAGTCAGCGTATTTACTGGAAAAGCATTTGGAAAACGTGACTTGGTGCTTTGGAAAGATACGTTGAAGATTTCCCTGCAATGCTTAGCGGTATATGTGGTTATTGTAGAAATCGTGCTGGGATTATTCCGTAATGATATCATTATGGTTATGACCTCAGTACCAGAGATTTACACGATGGCCTTGGAATATTCCCATTATCTATTGCTCTATCCTATCTGTGCGGCAGTAGGATTATTATTATATGGTATGTATAATGGCATCGGTCAGACCGCATCTATCCGGAATATGATGTTCATTGCAGTGGTCTTCTTTGTAGGCATGCAAGAATTACTGATCCCTCCATTCGGTAATGACGGCATATGGATGACCTATGTGCTCACGTACCTATTAGAATCTATCATTTTAGTGCTGTTCCTTCCATTGGCAAAAAAACGGTTTTCCTTGGCGGTCTAATATGTTTCTAATGAAAATTGTTGTTTTACAAAATAGCGTAATCGATAGTAGATGGATGTTTTACATTCTAGTCGGCACAACAATATGCCATAAAGAATATCTTAATGACAATTAAAAACATATACAGTTGATATTACTACAAAAAGGCGTTACCGATGAGCGAATTTGCTTAAGGTAGCGCCTTGTTGCGTTTGTTTATGGTATTAATGTTGATGTTCCAAAATCAATGGTTCTGTAATATGGTAAAAGTATCGTGACATGTCTTCAATGGAATACTCTCGACCAGTTTCCAGCCACCAAAGAACCATTTCTACAAAAGATCCTGCAATGTGATTAGAGATAAAATCATGAGGGATATTGTTGTGTGGACAAGTTTGATTGTTTAAGAAATGACTTTGGATGAGTTCTTTCAGACTGCTCTTGAAATGACGTAGGAAGAGTTCGTTACTTTCACAGGAAAGAAGACCCAAAATATTATTATCGTTGTCCTCTAAATGCTGCAAGATATGGAGGAAGATAGCTTCCTTGATGTGGCTGTTTTTATATAAGCCATGAGCATGGGAGAAGTCTGATGCAGTGTCGATAATATGAGAGAATAATTCGTGACAGAGCGCTTCTAATAGATCTTCTTTTGTTTCAAAGTGTGCGTAAAATGTACTACGGCCAATGAGGGCTTCATCGATAATGTCTTGCACGATGATAGCATTATAATTTTTATGTTCTAAAAGCCTAACAAAGGCGTCGAAAATAGCTTTTCTAGTTTTCATTTGTCGTTTATCCATAATTCCTCCTTACATATATGAATCAAACAAAATGAGATACTTATTCAATATAGGATACTTTTCTATATATGTTTCGTAAATAACAAAATAGAAAAAGTGATTCTTGTCAAATCTTTTAATTCCACTATACTAATAGTATATCATAAGTGACAAAGTGTTTCATATCTTTGTTATTATGAAAGATAGTTTAGATTTTAACTGAGAGCATCTACTACAAAGACTGGGTGCAGTGATGACTTTCAGCCGTATAAAGTAAGAGATTAGAGAGGATGTGTTCTTATGTTAGAACGAATTGATGCGATTATGAGCAGTACTGCTGCCACCGTAATTACAGGAGCCATGTTTTTAGCCGTTGCACTACATACAACGGTTGATGTGTCTAGTTGGATTCATACATCTTGGACTGCAATTTTGACATACCACGCTGGCTTATAGTTGTAAAATGAATTTTCTTGTGGTATACTAATCTTATAATTGAATAAATTCGATATAATATATCGATTCGATGAAAGGAGTATACTATGAAAGAAATTTTAGGTTTCCATTTACATCATTGTCCATATTGCGCTAACGCATTCCGCGCTATCGAAGAATTGCAAGCAGAAAACCCTGCGTTCAAAGAAATCAAAATTAACTGGGTAGAAGATCAAGATGCTGTAGAATTGTTCAAAACACATCCATACGAATACTATCCAAATTTGTGGTTTGATTTGGACAAACAATATGAGGCACAACCTGGTGAAAGCTACGAACAAACAAAATCTTTAATCAAAGCAGTGTTTGAGAAAGCGATTCAATAATCGATTTTACT
This sequence comes from uncultured Veillonella sp., assembly GCA_963515865.1. Classification (GTDB taxonomy): domain Bacteria; phylum Bacillota; class Negativicutes; order Veillonellales; family Veillonellaceae; genus F0422. The sequence continues at coordinate 144,421 of CAUPZH010000002.1, read as the reverse complement.
TTCATTAAAAATACTATATAATAAAAGCAGATGCTATGATGCATCTGCTTTTTCTTGATGTAATCACAGATGTTAAAGTCTTGCGTGAGGAGGATATATGTTAAATTTTGTGGCCTTAGATTTTGAAACGGCTAATGAAAGTAAGAATAGTGCTATTTCCTTAGCTGTGGTGACTGTGGAAGATGGGCGGATCACAAAACGTGGCTATAGTTTAATCAAGCCCCCAGTGATGCAGTTCAACCAAGAGTTCATTGGTATCCATGGTATCCAACCGGAAGAAGTGTTGAATAAGCCTACCTTTGATCAGTTGTGGCCGGCGATTTATAATAACCATTTAAAAGGTAAACTGTTAGTAGCACACAATGCGAAGTTCGACATCGACGTGTTACGTGCCACCTTGGACCACTACAATATTGAATGGCCTGATTTAGAATATACTTGCACCGTCCGCATCACACGAAAAGTATGGCCTGATTTAGTGAATCATAAGTTGAATACCTTGGGCGGATTCTTAGGTATCAAATTTAACCATCACAATGCCTTGGACGACTCTGAAGTATGTGCCAAAGTAGCCATTGCAGCAGCGAAAGAAAAAGGTGTAGATTCCATGCGAGGCTTGTTGCATGTCATTAATATGAAAACAGACTCCTTCATCACCGATGAACGACGGGCCCAAATGGAAGTCAAACAAAGCGGCACACAAGATACCTTCTTCTAGTGAACTTTAGTATCTATTACATTTAGTCATACTACTAGTAAATTGTATTTGTATATATAAAAGTAAGAAAAATATTTAAAAAATATTTTGTATGATATGGATAGGAGTCCTACAGATATCGAAACGATACATGCCTATGATATAAGAAAAATAGAGGGGAGTTAACTACTAATTATCTTTGGAAGAAAAGATAATAGTAAATATACTACATTATCCCATTCTCCCTCCGAATAAGCCCCCATATGATTTACTCATAATTTGTGCGTATTACAGGAGTTTCAATATATATTGATATCCCCAAATAAAGAAAAAACAATGCCATATTCCCCTGAACGAACATTCAGAATGCAGTGAGAGAAGGGGGATGTGGCATTGTTTTGTATCATAAGATATCAAAAAAGTGGAAAAACATGAAAAAAGATTAAATTATGAGTAAATCATATAACTTATTATTTAATTAAGTATTGAAAAAAATGTTAAAATATGAAAGAATAGGTATGTATAAAAATTATCTTTCATTTTTTAAAGCATATAACTATAGATTGGAGGTATTCCATGTCGGAATTACGATGGAATCCTTTATTGCGGACTTGGACAATGGTCGCTTCAAACCGTAAAGCACGCCCAACGATGCCAAAGGATTGGTGCCCATTCTGCCCAGGTATTAATAAAAAAGTCCCTGCAGATTATGATGTGTTGAAATATGATAACGACTTTCCAGCCTTAACGCAAATGCCAGAGGCTCCTTATGAAGATGGTAATGACTTTTACAAAAGTCAAGAAAACTATGGGAAATGCGAAGTTATCTTATATTCTCCGGAGCATACTGCTAAATTTTACGAATTATCCGAAGATCATATTGTTAAATTACTAAACCTTATTAAAGAGCGTCATAGTGAATTAGCAAAAGATGAAAAAATTAAATATATTTATCCTTTTGAAAATAAAGGGGAAGCTGTAGGTGTGACAATGCCACATCCACATGGTCAATTATATGGCTATTCCTTTGTACCGCAGAAGCTACAAGTGGAACTAGATAGTGCGAAAGATCATCATCATGAACATGGTGAATGCTTATTCTGTAAAATGAATCAAGTTGAGAAGGAAAAAGATGCTCGCATTGTGGGAGAAAATGACTCTTTCTTAGCCTATATTCCGTTCTTTACAGATTATCCATATGGTGTATTTGTTGTGCCAAAACGTCACATGAACTACATCACAGATTGTACTGAAAAAGAAACGAAAGATTTGGCGCATATGTTAAAAACATTAACGGAAGCTTTCGATCGTTTATTTAATATGCCATTCCCATATATGATGGTATATCATCAAAATCCTGTCAATAGCCCTGAATATGCAGGACATGAAGAATATTATCACTTTAATATTCAATTCTATCCTCCTTTCAGAGAAGCCAATAAAATTAAATACTATGCATCCTCTGAAATGGGAGCATGGGCAGCAGCGAATACGAGTGCCGTAGAAGAAACAGCACCGGAATTGCGCAAACTATATAGTGAGGTTGAACAAGCAAATGAATAAAGAAAAATTACAACAGCGTTTTCTGTCCTTCTTTGGGGAAGGTTCAGGAGAGGTGCATTGTTATTTTGCTCCAGGTCGCGTGAATGTTATTGGTGAGCATCAGGACTATAATGGTGGTCATGTATTCCCAGCGGCACTTAAAGTAGGTATTTATGGAGCCATCCGTTTACGTGAAGATAGCAAGGTACGTTTACACTCTGATAATATGGAAAAGACAGTAGTGGTTGATGTAAATGAACCTTTCCAATATAATATTGAACACGATTGGGCTAATTATCCATTAGGTGTGATTCAATTCTTAAAAGATAAGGGTCACAAGGTGCCAGGTATGGACATTTATTTTAATGGTAATTTGCCAGCTGGTGCAGGATTGTCTTCTTCTGCATGTATGCTAGATTTAACTGGTTATATGTTGCTTTCAGAGTTGGGTCTAACTCCAATTGATCGCACGGAACTGGCAAAAATGGCCATGCATGTAGAATACCATTTCGTAGGTGTAAAAGTGGGCATTATGGATATGTATGCTATCGCACACGGTAAAGAAGGCCATGGTGTCTTGTTAGATTGCACGCATATGGAACGAAAACTAGTTCCTTTGAACTGGCATGGACATACTCTTGTCATCATGAATACAAATAAACAAAGAGGTCTTGTGGACTCCAAATTTAATGAGCGCAAAGGTGAGTGCGATGCAGCTCTTGAAATTATCCGCAAGCATAAAGATATCTCTGGCTTGGCATTGGCTACATTGGATGATTTAGAATCTATTTCTGATGATGTGTTGATGCGTAGAGCTCGTCACGTCATCACTGAAAATTTACGTGTATTAGATTTCATGAAAGCTTTGGAAGCCGCTGATTTAACAGGGATTGCACATTGCTTGAATGAATCTCATAGATCTTTACAAGTTGACTTTGAAGTGACCGGTAAAGAATTGGATACGATTGTTGATTTAGCACGATCTCAGGAAGGCTGTATTGCATCTCGTATGACAGGTGCAGGTTTCGGTGGTTGTGCCATTGCCCTTGTAAAAGATGAGCATATTGAGGCTTTTATGAGAGCTATTCCAGAAGAGTACGAGAAACAAATAGGTGTTACCCCTAGTCTATATATTGCTGAAATTGGTGATGGGGTGTATTCACTGTAAAGGAGATAGAATCATGATAAAGCCACAAATAAGCAATGATGAAATTATTTTGAATTACATCAGGCGTCATGGCCCCGTATCAAAGGCCTTGATTGCAAGACAGACCAAAATAACGCCTCCCACAGTGACTAATATTTGTACGAATTTAATTCGGAAAGGATTGGTCTATGAAGATCGTCAAGAGCGGTCTGCATTGGGACGCCCATCAATGTTGTTAGACTTTAATCATGATATTGAAACCTATTTGATTGTTCATATAAGAACACATACGATTGTCTTTTATGTGGCTACAGTAGGACGTCAAATTTTACAGCAATTAGAAACATCTATCATTGGTTGTAGTGCTGATGAAATCATGCAACATATGTATCGTGGCATACAGGATATCTTCAAAGAAGACTATAAAATTAAAAGTATAGGCCTCGTTTTGCGTGGACCTGTAGACTCAGGAAAAGGGATTTCTATTTACTCTCCTAATGGAAAATGGAATAATATTCCTTTCAAATATATCTTAGAAGAGCGATTCCATGTGCCGGTATATGTAGAAAATGATGTTCGTTGTTTATCGACGGGCGAATATTACTATGGCAGTGGTAAAGAAATGGATAACCTCATTGTCCTTAAATTTAGTTATGGACTCGGTATATCCTTGATTTATCATGGTGAACTCTACCGCGGTTTTAACGATAGTGCTGGGGAAATTGGATATGGTGTGATTCGATTAGATGAAGAGGGCAATGAGGTGCGCTTGGAAGATATCGCATCGGAAACATCGATTCATTCCTATGTAGTGGAACAAATGGAAAAAGGCCGATATACGTCGGTACAAGATAATCCATTGGTTGTGAGCAAAGCATTTCGTGTAGAGCCTATTTATGAGGCCGCAGTAGAAGGTGATGAAGTGTGTTTAGAGGCCCTTTCACGAGTAGGTCATTATTTAGGAATTGCTTTGGCCAATATAGCGAACTTATTTAATCCAGAGCGGATTATTTTGAGCAGTGCTATGGGTAATGCAGTGGGAGTAATGGATCCTATTTTACGGGGTGTATTAGAACGCAATTCATACAAAGCACATACGATTAATCTAGAATATTCCGGCAATGGCTCTTATTATACATTGTTAGGTATGATTGATATTGTCAGTGCAAAACGAGCTGAAGAAGCTTGGTTACGGTAGGTACCACGACTAGATACACTAGTCTTATAGGTATATAGGATATCTAAAAGGAGGATATTATTATGAAACGATCTTGGAAAGCAGCGATGCTTGCATCTGCAGCAGTAGGTGCACTTGTGTTAGGTGGTTGCGGAAGCGATCAAGGAGCAAGCGGTGACAAACCTCAAATTGGGGTTGCTATTTACAAATTTGATGACACTTTCATGAGTGGCGTTCGTGCAGAAATTGATAAAGCTGCCAAAGACAAAGCTAAAGTGGATATCGTAGATAGCCAAAACTCTCAACCAACACAAAACGAAAAGATTGACTTATTCATCAATAAGAAGTACAAAGCAATCGGCGTTAACGTGGTAGACCGCACAGCAGCAGGCGTTATCATTGATAAAGCGAAAGCAGCTAACATTCCATTGGTATTCTTGAACCGTGAACCATTGAAAGAAGATATGGCTAAATGGGATAAAGTATACTATGTAGGTGCGAAAGCTGAACAAAGTGGTGAAATGCAAGGTAAAATCTTAGCAGATTACTTCAAAAAACATCCTGAAGCATACCATAGCAATGATGGTGTTATCCACTATGTTATGATTACTGGTGAACCAGGTCACCAAGACGCAGTACTTCGTACAGAACACTCCGTTAAAGCTCTTAAAGCAGAAGGTATGAAAGTAGAAGAGTTAGCTAGCGATACAGGTATGTGGGACCGCGTTAAAGGTCAAGAAAAAATGGCAGCGTTCTTGAGCCGTTACGGCGATAAAATTGATGCTGTTATCTGTAACAATGACGACATGGCATTAGGTGCTATTGAAGCGTTGAAAGCAGCAGGCTACTTCACAAATGGCAAATACATTCCAGTAGTAGGTGTTGACGCTACAACTCCAGCAGTACAAGCGTTGAAAGACGGCACATTATTGGGTACAGTATTAAACAATGCTAAAAAACAAGGTCAAGCTGTATTTAATCTTTCCTATGTGTTAGCTAAAGGCGAAACACCAAATAAAGACAATACAGGTTTTGATATTGTTGATGGTAAATATATTTGGGTACCTTACGAAATCGTAACAAAAGAAAATGCGGATAAGATTTTAGGTGACAAATAAGAAAATGCAGTAAGGGGGCATTTTGCCCCCTTTATTATCTGATTAGTAGGAGGAAAATGTATGGGCGAGTACATATTAGAAATGCGCCAAATTACGAAGGAATTTCCTGGCGTAAAGGCCTTGGATAATGTCACTTTCAAAGTCCGACCAGGCACCGTACATGCTCTAATGGGAGAGAATGGCGCGGGAAAGTCTACTCTTATGAAATGCCTGTTCGGTATTTATAAGCCTGATCAAGGGGACGTGGTCATTGACGGCGAAGTAGTAGAAATGACAGATTCCCGAAAAGCTCTTGGAATGGGAATTTCCATGATCCACCAAGAGTTATACCCTGTATTACAGCGTAATGTTATGGAAAATCTATGGTTAGGTCGATTCCCAACCAAAAAAATTGGTCCTTTTACATTTGTAGACCATAAAAAAATGAAAGAAGACACACTAGCCTTGTTTAATGAAATCGATGTAGATATCGATCCAGAACAATTAGCTGGTGATTTATCTGTTTCTAAGCTACAAAATATTGAGATTGCAAAAGCAGTTTCCCACCAATCTAGAATTATTGTTATGGATGAACCTACCTCTTCCCTAACGAGTGATGAAGTAGAACATCTTTTCAAAATCATTAACTCCTTACGTAAAAAAGGAGTTGCAATTATATATATTTCTCATAAAATGGAAGAAATCCTACGCATATCTGATGAAGTAACGATCATGCGTGATGGTCAATATATAGGTACTTGGCATGCTGATGAATTAACGACAGATCTTATCATTCAACGAATGGTAGGTCGTGAAATGACTCAGTTATTCCCTGAAAAAACAAATACTCCAAGTGAAGAAGTATTACGTGTAGAAAAATTAACATCTATTCATCCACATTCTTTTAAAGATGTAAGCTTCTCTCTTCGTAAAGGTGAAGTTCTTGGTGTAGGTGGTCTAGTAGGAGCGCAACGAACAGAGGTTATCGAAGCCTTATTTGGTCTTCGTGGCATTGAATCTGGAAAGATTTATTTACACGACAAAGAAGTGCGTATTCGTCACCCTCGAGATGCGAAAAAACTGGGTATGGCATTGCTTACAGAAGAACGCCGTACTACAGGGATTTTCCCAATGCTCACCATTGTAGATAATACAACGATGGCAGCGCTACCGAAATATGAAAATAAGTTTAAATTATTAAATGACGAAAAACGACTAGACGATACAAAAGAAGGTGTGACTTCCTTGCGAGTGAAGACACCATCTACAGAAACGAAAATTCAAAGTCTTTCTGGTGGTAACCAACAAAAGGTACTCATTGCCCGTTGGTTAAATACGAATCCAGAAATCTTACTCTTGGATGAACCGACACGGGGCATCGATGTAGGAGCGAAATATGAAATTTATTCCATTATTAATGAACTGGCTAGTGCTGGTAAAAGTATCATTATGATTTCCTCAGAAATGCCTGAGTTATTGGGTATGAGTGATCGCATTATGGTTATGAGTAATGGATATATGAGTGGCATCTTGGATGCACATGAAGCGACAGAAGAAAAAATAATGGAACTAGCGACAGCTGGTTTAGTCTAGGAGGTATCGTATGAGCCAAGGTAAATTAGGAAAGTTTCTTTCCCAGAATATTATCTATTTGGTACTAGTAGTACTAGTAGCGGCTATTTCTATGTATAGCCCGAACTTTTTATCCGTCACAAGTTTTCGTGATATTTTAATTCAGTCTTCCCCACGTATTATCATTGCATTAGGTTCTGCTATGATCTTGATCACTGCAGGGTGTGACTTATCTGCAGGTCGTGTGGTTGGTTTGACGGCAGTGGTATCGGCGTCCTTAACTCAGTTGCCAGATTATCCACGTCCGTTCTTTGAACATTTACCAGAATTGCCTTTGATTCTACCAATCGTCATTGCTATTGTGGTGGGTGCTATTATTGGTTTAGTATCTGGTGTGATCGTAGCGTATTTAAAAATCGTACCATTTATTTCGACTCTAGGTACTATGGTTATTACCTACGGTATTTGTTCCTTGTATTTTGATATGGAACCAAATAACTCCCAACCAATCGGTGGTTTACGTCCAGAGTTTACACAAATTGGTACAGGTTCTTTAGACCTAGGATTTATGACGATTCCATACATTGTTATTATCGCAGCAGTGATTTCTTTAATCATGTATGTGGTATATAACAAAACAATTCTTGGTAAAAACATGTTTGCTATTGGTGGTAACCCTCAAGCAGCTGTCGTATCCGGTATCAACGTAGCAGTAACACTAGTGATTATCTACGTTATCGCTGGCGCTTTGTATGGCGTAGGTGGTATTTTGGAAGCAGCTCGTACTGGTGGTGCTACTAACAACTATGGTAATATGTACGAGTTAGATGCTATCGCAGCATCTGTTGTAGGTGGTGTATCCATCACTGGTGGTATCGGTACTGTACCTGGTATCATCGCAGGTGTGTTGATCTTTACAGTTATTAACTATGGTTTAACATTCGTTGGAATGGGACCATACTGGCAATTGATTATCAAAGGTTTGATCATTGTTGTAGCGGTTGCCTTCGACGTACGTAAATCTATGGCACGTAAATAATTACATACTGAAATGACTAGCCCTCGGCTTTCACAGGATTGTGAAAGTCGGGGGTTTTGTGTTGCCCTCAATGTTGAGAGATTAGCTTAAAACTCATTGCAGTATCTTGTAATGAGTTTTTGTAATAATTGAAATTATAGAATATCTTTCAAATAAGTTCTGCAAAATGTATATAATCAAACAAATGTAAATTATTACCCAAACAAAAAAGTTATGCGAATTGCATATTATATATTTCGTGAATTTTATAAACTATGAATATATCTTTGTTTGGTGTAATTGTTTATGTTATGAATAGAAAAATAGAATATAATTTTTAGAATGAAGGTGAATAAATATTCAAACTTGAAAAAAGTGGGGGGGGGGGTATTGTATACATTGTTTAAATATGTAACTATATCAATTTTGAATATCAAGTTAAAATTTATTGAAAAAATCAAAAGTAGAATATATAATAAGCAAATAAAATTTATATATAGATAAAGTAAGAAATGCAAGACCTTTATAAATATAAGTAAACCTATGTATTAACCGACTATAGCTTCATCACAGATCGAGTTATAGTCGTTTTTTTTATAAAGGTTTGTATACAAAAATGGTATCTATTATCTACTTGGGTATTGATAGTTTTAATAAAGGAGAGTGGCTATATGTCATTGAATCATATTTATAAAGTTGTTTGGAGCAAAACAAAAGGTTGTTATATTGTTGTATCAGAACTAGCAAAACGAGTAGGTCGCAATAAGGCGAAAGCTATTGTCATTAGCTCTGCTGCTATGGCTATGGCGGTGAGCTCAGTGATGACAAGTACAGTCAGTGCGACTATAAATCAGGCAGGCACAGGGGATGGTAACGGTGTAGCATGGGGTGAACAATCGACTGCTGGAGGATCTGGTGCTGTGGCCTTGGGGAAAACGGCTACAGCTAGTGCTTCTGGTGCAGTAGCCTTGGGAAAAGAAACAAAAGTTGAGAAGAATAATGGTGTAGCCATAGGTAAAGGAGCACAATCTACAGAAGACAGTGCAATTGCCTTAGGTTTTGGATCTAAATCTAGTGGTAACTGGTCAGTTGCTATTGGGTTACAAACTAATGCAACTAATAAGCAAGCAGTGGCAGTAGGCTCCAGAAGTCAAGCAAGTGGTGAGAATTCCATTGCTATCGGTAATGCTGCAAATGCATCGAATGAATTCAGTGTTGCCTTGGGTAGTAGTACAACATCAACGAATAAGTTCACCACAGCGGTCGGTGGAAAAGCTTTTGCGAATCAAGAAGGAGCTACAGCTTTAGGATATGAGGCTAGAGCTACTGCTAAAAATACAATTGCTATCGGTAACTTAACGAAGGCAGAACAAGAAGGAGTCTTAGCCTTGGGAGCGCAAGCATATGCAAAAGCAGCTGATACAATAGCAATTGGTAACTCAGCAACTGCCAAACAAGTGGGAGATATCATCATTGGTAAGGATGCAAAAAGCCGCGACCAAGGTGGAGGACGTAGTGTTGCCATTGGCTTTAAAGCCACTGCGGGAAGTAATAGAAATGGTCATGAAAATGATGATGCTAGTACGGAAAAACGGGGTGATGACGGTAGTGTGGCTATTGGTACGAATGCCTATACAGGACTTAATAAGGATAATACTGCCGTTAACAATTCAGTTGCGCTTGGTGCTGGTGCAGGGGTAGGGTATCGCTCCGTAGGGGATGATGGAACCCCTCTTGGCGTTGGTACAGATGCAGATGATAATACAACCGTATTGGTGAAAGCTTTTGGTGGGACTACCAGTAAATTGGATTATTTCAAAAAAACAGGAAAGGCCCAGTCAGAAGGGTTCTTTTCGTTTCAAGGCGTAGATATTAATGAAGGTACAGCCTTAGGCCGTAACACCCGTGCCATTGGTGACCAATCAGTAGCCATTGGTGCGCAATCTGTAGCCGGTATGGGTTCTATCGTTATCGGTGGTAATGATATTCAAGCCTATGACCAAAAGAAATATTTTAAAGCCAAAAATCCTGATAGTGGAGAGGCTAAAGGCGTCAATGATTATAATGCTGAGGTAACTCCAGGGACTGGAAAAAATGGACAACCTATTACGATTACCAATAAATATAAAGAGCTTGTAGGTGTAGGATTAGATAGATCTTGGCGTGCTAGCTATGGTCAAGACGGCTCTACCGTAATTGGTATGCAGGCTCATTCTACCACACCATTAGGTGTAGCCATCGGTACGAACGCTATCGTTCGAAAAGGTGCCTTCGGTGCTACAGCGATCGGTTCTGGTGCATCCGTAGTGGCGAATGCGGAGGCGGCAGTAGCCATCGGTATGGGATCGGAAGCACGAGGTAATTATGCAGTAGCGGCTGGTACAGCTGCACGAGCAAAGGAGTCTGCAGTAGCTTTTGGTTATAGTTCTCAAGCAGATGTAAATGCTGTTGCTGTGGGTAATAAATCAGTATCAAAAGGTTCTGCCGTTGCTGTTGGTGATGAGTCCCAAGCAGTTGAAGCTTCTGTAGCCGTAGGTCAATTGGCAAAAGCTAAAAAAGTGGCAGATATTGCGGTAGGTCAAGGTGCTGTTGCTTCTGGTGAGCAAGGTGCTATTGCTATGGGCTTAGGAACACAGGCACAAGGTGATTCCTCTATTATGATCGGTGGTTCCGAAATTACTAAGGTAGCTGCACAAACTGTGAACTATCAAAAAGAGAAAAAAGATGCACAAGGCCATACGATTATCAAATCCACTAAAAAAACAGAGACTATTGGCGGAGAACAAATTGAACGAACCATCCGTTCGGTAGAAATGGAGAACACTGGTGGTACTATCCAACAAGCTTATGGAGAGTTAACAAATGGAGGCACCTTAAATACAACTACATTAGATTATTCCTCAACAACAAATAAAAATGGTCATGGATCTATTTCTATGGGGGTACATTCCTTATCTACTGGAGATTTAGGAACGGCGATTGGTACAGGTGCTCGTGTGACAAAATTAGGTGGTGTAGCTTTAGGTACAGGCGCTATTTCTGAGTTACAAAATGGGGTAGCTATCGGGACTGGTTCTAGAGCTGATATGAATTCTATTGGTACTCGTCAAACAGATATTTCTTATGATAATGAAGGTAAAATTGTACCCTTTGATAGTAAAAAAGTAGCTTATACATTCTATTGGGCAGGTGGTACAAATACTTCTGAAGGTGACGTAGTTTCTTTTGGTTCACCAGGGGCAGAGCGACAATTGAAAAATGTAGCAGCTGGCCGAATTGCCGATGATTCTACAGATGCTATCAATGGTTCTCAGTTGAATTCTGTTACAAAACGAATGTCCAGTGGTTGGGCTGTAGAAGCTGAAAAAGATAAAACTAGCTCTGGCGTATTGAAATTAAATGGAGCTACTGCTACAGCGGGCACTGAAGTACATTCTGCTAATGGTAAAGCAACGACACGAGAAAACCTAGGAACAGCTACAGGCAACGTCAATAAGATCCGCCTTAATGATGAAGTGAAAATTCGTGTAGGCGATAATTTGGTGTTACATCAAGAAGATGCATCTAGACCAGTGTATGAAGATCCAGATAACCCAGACCGTCAAACAGGAACACGTGTAACGTCTAAATTTACATATTCCTTGAACCCAGAATTGACGGGGCTAAAAAGTGCTCAGTTTAAAAATGATGCAGGCGATACGACTGATATCAATGGTACTGGAGTGACAGTCACTCCAGTAACTGCGGGGAAACAACCTGTTTCGTTAACTACGACAGGTTTGAATAATGGTGGCAATGTGATTTCTAATGTGGCAGGTAATTTGCCGAGCAGTAAAAATAACGATGCAACTACAGGATCAAGTAATGCCACTACATCCCAAGCAGCCCCAATGTTAGGGAATGCTGCTAATCAAGTGAATCCGACCAATGCAGCCACTGTATCTGACGTATTGAATGCTGGTTGGAATTTACAAGGTAATAATAAAGCGGTAGATTTCGTGAAGCCTTATGATACAGTGAACTTTGTCAATGGAGGTGGCACGACAGCTACTGTGGAAAGTGCAGATGGTAAAACATCTACAGTGAAATACAGCGTAAACCTTGGCGATGGCTTGAAAAAAGATGATGCGACCAACAAAATCACTGTGAGCGCAGCTGACAAATCCTTAACTGTTGGAACAGATGGAGTTAAGGTTAATCCAGGGGATAAGTCATTAAAAACAACAGATACTGGTTTAACCGTTAATACAGCGGATAAGTCTCTAGAAGTAACTAATGATGGTTTAAAAGTTAAAACAGATGGTACTACGATTACCACTGATAATACTGCTGGATTAAAAGTTGTCACTGGCGGTATTGAATCTGTTACAACTGGTGCTGATTCTGGTACTGTGAAAGTAAAAGATGGTGACAAAGGTAAAATTGCTACTGTAGATTCTGTAGTAAAGGCTGTGAATAGTGCAGCGTGGATTGCTACCTCTGAGAAAACAGCTGCTGGTGAGTTAGGTGCAGCGCCAACAGATCAATCTCTGAAAGCAGGCGACAAAGTTACCTTTGAAGCCGATAAAAATATTAAGATTACACAAGCGGGTAGTAAATTTACTTTTGCTACTAGAGATGACGTATCTTTCAATACTGTACAAGTAGGTGGCAGCACAGGTCCTAAATTAAGTAAATCTGATGCGGGAGACCTTAAAGTATATGGCCCTAATGGTACGGATCCAGTGAAAGTTACAAATGTAAAAGATGGTGAAATTTCTGTAGATTCCAAAGATGCTATTAACGGTAGTCAATTCCATAAACTAGCGAACAATACTATCCAATTAAAAGGCCAAACAGATGATAATGCCGCTACAGAAACTAAGAAACAAGCATTAAACAAAGAAAATGGGATTGCTTTCACTGTTAAATCTAGCGATGGTACTTTGCTAGAAGTGAGTGCAGCAGAGGATACGATCACATTAAAACCAAAAACAGCGACCCTAACAACAGGAGCTGATGGCGTGCCAACAGCGGATACGACAAATGGCAAATTGGTGACTGCTGATCAATTGGTGAATACCTTAACAGAAATGGGTTGGAAAGCGACAGCAGATAAAGATGGCTCTGGTATTGTGTCTGGTGCTGCTACAGAGTTAATCAAAGCAGGTAATACAGTAACTTTCAAAGCTGGTGATAATTTAGCCGTTAAACAAGATGGTAAAAACTTTATCTATTCCTTACAAAAAGAATTAACTGGTTTAACAAGCGCTGAATTTAAAAACCAAGCTGGTGATAAAACTGTAATCAATAGTGATGGTGTAACAATTACACCTGTTACCAATGGTAAACAACCAGTATCCTTAACAAAAGATGGTTTAAATAATGGTGGTAACCCAATTACTAATGTAGGCAGCAACTTAGATGGTGCTAAAACAGGTACAGATGCACCTACTACAAAACATGCGCCTATTAACAGCACAGATGCAGCTGCTCCAAACTATGTAAATCTAAATAATGCAGCTACAGTGGGAGATGTATTGCAAGCTGGTTGGAACTTGCAAGGTAATAGTACAGCTGTAGATTTTGTAAAACCATATGATACAGTGAACTTTGTAGATGGTGATGGCACAACAGTAAGTGTAACTAATACAGATACGAAAACATCTACTGTGAAATATAGCATTAACCTTGGCAATGGTTTAGAAAAAGACGACACTACGAAGAAAGTTCAAATGAAGCCGGCTGATAAATCTTTAACTGTAGGAGCAGATGGTGTTAAGGTTAACCCTGGAGATAAGTCATTAAAAACAACAGATGCTGGCTTAACTGTTAATACAGCGGATAAGTCTTTAGAAGTAACTAACGACGGTTTAAAAGTTAAAACAGATAATAAAACAATTACTGCAGGTAATGATGGTCTTACCGTTAATACAGGCACTGTGAATGCTGTTGAACAAGGCGATAAAAAAGGTACTGTGGAAGTACCAACTGCTGACGCAGGAAAAATTGCTACTGTAGATACAGTTGCTAAGGCTGTGAATAATGCTGCTTTCACATTGAAAGCGAGTGCTAATGGCGGTACAAGAAATGCAGGTAGTGGCATTGGTGAAACTGGCGAATTGATCAAAGCAGGTAATGTCGTAGAGTTGGTTGCTGGTAAAAATTTAGATGTAAAACATGATGCGAATGGTAAAATCACATTCGCTACAGCAGATAATGTATCTTTCAATACTGTACAAGTAGGTGGAGATCAAGGACCAAAATTATCTAAAACAGATGATGGCAATATTAAAGTATCTGACAAAGATGGTGCAACCCCAGTCAATATTACGAATCTGAAATCTAATCTTCCTGATACGAAAAATAACGATGTTCCGGACACAGCGACAAACCCAAGTAATGCTACTAAATCACAAGCAGCTCCAACATTGGGCACGTCTGCTAACCAAGTAAATCCAGCAAATGCAGCTACTGTTGGTGATGTGTTGAACGCAGGTTGGAATTTACAAGGTAATGGTTCAGAAGTAGATTTTGTAAAACCATATGATACGGTGAACTTTGTAAACGGTGTGAATACGACAGTTGTTGCATCCACTGTAGATGGTAAAACAAGTAATGTAACATATAATGTCACAGGCTTACCGATTACCTATACTGATAAAGATGGTAATCCAGTATCTAAAATTGGAGATAAATTCTACAAAGTTAATGATAAAGGTCAACCATTAGATGCTAAAGGCAATCCAAGTACAAAGGTTAATAAAGATGGAAAACCAGTAGATGATGCGGGTAATGTCATCGATCCGATTAATACAACTAATAATCCTGTAAAAACATCCTTAGTGAACTCAGCACCTGAAGCTAATAAAACTGGCACAACAAGTCCTACTACCTTGGATAATGTGACAAGCAAGTTGGAGAATTACAAAGCTGATCCAGTGAATGGTAAAGAACCAGCTAAAAATAGTTTGCGAGATTTAACGAATTAAAATGTAACGGATAATACAGTGGCAACAGTCGGAGATATCCGTAATATGGGTTGGATTGTATCTTCTGATAAAACTACAGGGGCCAATGGTGCAGGTACTGCTGATGAGTATTCAGAAGCTGTGAAAAATGCGAATGAAGTACGATTTGTCGGCGAAGGAAGTGCTATTGTATCTGGTAAAACAGAGGGTAATGTTCGTACTATCACGGTAAAAGTAGATAATCAAGCAGGTATTAACAAAACTGTAACTCCTGTGAATTACACAAAAGCAGATGGTACTAAAGTATATCCTCAAGAAGTAGATAATGGAGATGGAACTAAGACAGTTAAATTCTTTGAAAATCCAGATGGATCTGGTGCAGAAGTTCCAAAAGGTGATGTGGTTACATCTATCAATGGAGCAGAAGGTACAACTAGTCCGACTACATTGAAAAATGTGAAGAACAACATTCCAAATGTAAATGATGGCTCCAAAACAATTACAAATCCTGATGGTACAGAAAAAACAGGCGATGTAGAAAATATCAACAAAGCTCCATTAACAGCAGAGCAAGCGGCTGAGTTGGCAAATCCTAAGACAAAAGATGGTCAACCAAATCCTAAGTATATTGGTAACAATGCAGCCACAGTGTCTGATGTATTAAATAC
The DNA here is from genome assembly GCA_963515865.1 of uncultured Veillonella sp. Lineage (GTDB taxonomy): Bacteria > Bacillota > Negativicutes > Veillonellales > Veillonellaceae > F0422. The sequence goes on along the minus strand of CAUPZH010000002.1, from coordinate 128,553 downwards.
AGGTTGGAACTTACAAAATAATGGTGCAGCGAAAGACTTCGTGAAACCATTTGACACTGTAAACTTTGTGGATGGTGCTAATACGACAGCAGTAGTGACAACGAATGCTGCAGGCACTGCAAGTGATGTGACATACAACGTAACAGGCTTGCCTGTGACATACACAACAGCAGATGGTTCGCCAGTATCTAAAGTTGGAGATAAATACTACAAAGTCAACGACAAAGGTCAACCAGTGGATGCGCATGGTAAACCAAGTACTAAGGTTAATGACAACGGTGAACCTCTTGATGAGAATGGTGTTGTAATTCAACCAATTAATACGGCTACAAACCCATTGAGTTCCAAATTGGTGAACCCAAATGTAACGAATACAGCGGATGCACAAAATAAACAAACGACAGATCCTACACAATTAGGAAATGTTACATCTGGCTTACACAAATATGGTGACAAAGTTGATGGAAAACCAGTAGAAGGCACAACAATTGCTAACACAGGCTTAATTGACTTATCCAAACCAACTAATGGAGATGCCCCTAAAGTAAGCGATAACACAGCTGCTACAGTAGGTGATTTACGTAATATGGGGTGGATTGTATCTTCCGACAAGGTTACGAATGATGATGGCACAGCTACTGTTAAAGATTACACAGAGCAAGTACGAAATGCGAACGAAGTGAAATTTGTAGGCGAAGGTACAACCATCGTATCTGGTAAAACTGTGGATGGTGTTCGGACGATCACTGTAAAAGTAGATGACCAAGTATCTACGAACAATGCGACCATGCCAACAAGCTTCACTACGAAGGATGGTACGAAAGTATATCCAGTGAAAGATGATGCAGGTAATGTAACATACCATACAACTCCAGATGGTAAAGGTACTGGTGATACAACTATCGATCCTAAGAATGTTGTGACTGCGGTGAATGGTCCTAAGGGCACTGCAATGCCGACAACATTGCAAAATGTGAAGAGCAACTTGCCTAACGTAGATGACAAGAAACAAAAAGCCTTCCATCCAGATGGAACAGAGGTGACAGAACCAAATTCCACTACAAATACTGGTAATGCGAAAGCTCCATTGTCTCACACAGTGGTAGCAGCGATGATGTCTCCATTCATGACGAATGAAGAAGGTAACTTCATTGACGAAAATGGCAATGTCACAACGGATCCTAAGAAATATGTAAGAAACCCTAACTTTGCGGCAAACAACGCAGCGACAGTAGGTGACGTATTGAGTGCAGGTTGGAACTTGCAAAATAATGGGGAATCTCGTGACTTTGTGAAACCATATGATACAGTGAACTTCACCAACGGCCTTGGCACAACAGCGGTGGTAACAACTCGTGAAGGTAAGACCACAAGTGATGTGACTTTCAACGTGAAACCAGCCAATGGTTCTGTGACTGTGGACGAAGATGGTGTGAAAGTAACCACAGGTGAAATTACACCTAACACGAATGGTTCCGTAGCAGGCCCAACAACTCCAGAAAATGCTAAGACATTGAAAGATGCCTTAGATGCAGCAGTGAAAGAATTAGCCACAGCGAAAGATGCATTAAAAACAGCGGAAACTGCATTGGCAGCAAATCCAAAGGATCCTGCATTGCAAAAAGCCGTGGATGATAAAAAAGCAGAAGTAGCAGCTAAACAAACACCAGTAGAGGCAGCACAGAAAGCACATGATGATGCAGGATTGAACAAAGTTGCCACCGTACAAAATGTAGCGGAAGCGATTAACAATGCAGGCTTCAACTTAAAAACATCTGCTGACGGGGGAGAAAAACTTACTGGAACTAAGGATGATGGAGAGTTAATTAAACCAAGCAATACTGTGGAAATGGTAGCAGGCAATAATTTGACTGTGAAACAGGATGCAAATGGTAAAATTACATACGCTACGAAGGATAATGTGACTTTCACCAATGTGGATACAGGTACATTGAATGTAGGTAATCCCAATACCTATACAGATGGCAAAGGTAATACGTACACGAAAGTGGGCGACAAGTACTACAACCCAGCTGATGTGGTGAACGGTGCTCCTAAACAAGGTGCAACACCAGTGGATGTAACAACACCTGTTACACTAGTAAGCCCTGTAACAATGAAAACAGAGGTGGCGAAACTGGCTACGAACAATGGTGCCGATGCGCAACCATCTTCTGCATTGAATATCACATCTCAAGATGGCAAACCGACACAAATTACAGGTGTAGGTTCTACGTTGAATACAAATGTAGTTACAACAACTCCAGAAGGCACAGCAACGAAACCAGGTGCACCACCAGATACAAAACCAAAGACTGAGGATTCTCATTTAGTAGACTTGAATGGCACAGCTGATGCGCCTGTCAACAAAAATGCAGCAGCTACAGTAGGAGACCTACAAAATATGGGTTGGGTTGTATCTGCGAAAGATGGCAATGGCTACAAAGATGTGGTGAAAAATGCTAACGTAGTAGATTTCAAAGGTGGTAACGGCATTGAAATTACTGGTAACACATTGGCTGATGGCACTCGTGAAATTACAGTAGGTATCAAAGAAGGGGAAGTTACAAATAAAGTAACTATCACTCGTCCAAATGGTAAGAAAATTAAAGCACTTAGAGTTGGAAATCATTTCTATAAGTTAGATAAAGATGATAAAGTTGCAGGTATTAGCAAAGATGAACATAGTAATTTAGTAGGTACTCCATTAAATGTTAATCCTAAAGAAGATACAATTACTAATACTGGTTCTGGTATTGTAACTGGTAATACAGTAGCGAATGCGATTCAAGCATCAGGGTGGCATATAGGTCTTGGAGAGGCTGATAAAGATTTCAGTAAAGAAAGAAAAGATTACGATAAAGTAAACCCTAATGATCATGTGAAATTCGTAGATGGCGCTAATGCAAATGTATCTATGGTAACTGTAGATGGAGTTAATACGGAAGGTATTAAGGAAGAAACTACTTTTATCAAAGTAGATGTAAATAGAAATTTAAAAATTGACTCTGTCACAACTGGTGGTACAGCTGTTGATAAAAATGGTAACAACCTTGTGAAAGTGGGGGACGATTACTACAAGGAGTCCGACATTGATCCAGTGACAAAACAACTAAAAGAGACTGCTAAACCAGTTTCACCAGCGGATGTAATTCCAAGTAAAGATGGTGCTATGACTGTGAGAGATGCGCAAGGCAAAGACGGCGTATCTGCGACAGCGACAAATGGTAAAGGTACATTGACATTGAACAATGCGAAGGCTGGCAAAGATGGAAAAGATGCTGCTAGTGTAGTCATCTCTACCGATAAAGCACCAGCTGACTTAGACAACACACCAAAAGATGCAGTTCGTGCCAACGACGGTAAATGGTATGCTCCAGCAGATGTGGATGTGAAAACTGAAAATGGTAACACTGTGGTGACACCAAAAGCTGGTAAGTCTCCAATGGCAGATGCACCGACTATGGATCGTATCCAATACAAAGGTACAGATGGTAAACTTCGCGACGTTGCGACTATGGATGACGGACTTCGTTTCCAAGGTGATGACGGCGAATCTATCAGCAAACCATTGAACTCTACTGTACAATTGACTGGTGGCAACCGTGAAGATACTGGCAAAACAGTGGCGAAAGATGCGACAACAACAGGCAACATCGGCGTATTCAACACAGATGGTAAATTATCCGTTCAATTAGCTAAAGACTTAGATAAATTGAACAGCGCTAACTTTGAAAGTAAAACTGACAAAGCAGGCAACCCATTGAAAGTTGTGGATGGTCAATACTATCCTGAAAAAGCAGTAGTCAAAGAAGGTAAAGTATATCCTGAAGGTACTGTGATTATCGATAACAAACCATACCCTGCAGGTTCTGTAAAAGATCCTAATACAAATACTGTGGTAAAAGATGGTAAACCGGCGACAGAAGCAACACCGATTACCCCAATCGATAGCAAACAAGTACAAGATGGTCCTACATCTAAATTGACTGGCACAGGATTGACTTTCAACACACCAACACCTAAGGATGAAAAGGGTAACCCATTAGTATTAGTGGACGGCAAATACTATAAAGCTGACAACTTAGAAAATGGTAAACCAAAAGCAGGTGCAAAACCTGAACCTGTGAAACCGGCACAATCTACTGCATTTACTCCAGATGGATTGGTGGTAACGCCTGAAACAGCTAAAGTAAGAGATGCGAATGGTAACCCTGTTCTTGATAAAGATGGTAGAGAAGTAGTAGATCCTACGAAAGTACTATCCTTCGGCTCCCCAACTATCGCAGTGGATCCTAACACAGGAAAACCAATGGTAGATGCGAATGGAAATCCAGTGATGAAATCTGGCATCTCTGCAGGTGGCCAAGTGATGGCGAATGTAGCACCAGGTGTCCTTGATACAGATGCGGTTAACGTATCTCAGCTGAAAGGTGTATCTAATGCGGTGATAAATGTGAATAACCGTATGAATCGTATGGGTGCACAAGCAGCAGCCTTAGCAGGATTACAGACCATTCAGTACGATCCATTAGAGCCAACTCAAATTTCCGCAGGCCTAGGATATTATAAAGGATCTAGTGCCGTGGCACTTGGTATGAATCATTTTAAAAATGAATCTACTATGTTCCACATGGGGGCTTCTCTAAATGGACATGGGGATGAAACGATGGTGAATGCGAGTGTGACTTGGAAGTTTGGAGATAGAGCGGATGAAACTGCTGTAAGAGACACATTCCGTCAAGGACCTATCAGTGCATCTTACACATTACAAGATAAAGTGACTGCCTTAGAAGCTCAGACTAGAGTACAAAAGGAACAGTTGAAAACGATAAAAGGGTTAGAAAAACAGGTAGAACTATTGAAAGAGTTAAATGAAAAGCAACAAGAACAAATTACTGAGTTATTCAAACGATTAAGTGAAAAATAATGAGAAAATTGTATTTGAGTTATTGTGAGTAAATAAGATAAGATTAGCAATAATAATGTGGGGATGTGAGCATATACATTAGTCCTATTTCAGATACAGCATCACATATATATGAACATAGGAAGGATTATATGCTTGCTATCCCTAACTAAAGTAAGTGTAAATTTAAGTACGTAAATCTATGGGGCATAAATAATTTTATACGGAAATAACTAGCTCTCGCCTTTCACAACATTGTGAAAGGCGGGGGGTGTGTTAGTCTTCGTAGTATTGTATGCATGGTAGGTGTCTATTGATTTGTTTGAAAATGAGGGAGACTTTCAGAGAATATACTAAATTATATATTGATATTAAATTTGACAAGTGCTTAATTGAACATATTATACAACATGAATAAAATTTAAAAAATTCAATTTGAATAATCCACAAAAAAGGTCTATAATATGTTAAAACTATATGTGTTTCAAGTTATGAAAGACTAGACCTAGCCGAGCAAGATGACTAGATCAGAAGATGAGGGGAACAACATGAAGAAACAAAAAGTAGCATTCTATGTGGCAAGTATGTTAGTGTTGGGAAGTCATGTAGTAGGTTATGCAGACGGTGATTCCCATTTTGTAGAAAGTGGACAAGTTACAGGAGAAAAATCTGTAGCCATCGTGAACACAGCTTCAGTTACTGGAGTATCTGCCATCGCAATAGGAGATTCTTCTAAGGTGGAAGCAAATCACGCTGTTGCCATAGGTAAAGAATCGAAAGCTAGCGGAGAATCGTCTGTAGCGATTGGAGATCAAAGTGAAAGTATAGGGATTAATAGTTTGTCCTTAGGAAAAGAAGCTAAAGCGAATGGAGAATCTTCGGTGGCCTTAGGCACACAAAGTAAAAGTGTAGGATCTAATAGTTTAGCGTTTGGTAAAGAAGCTAAAGCAAATGGAGAATCTTCCGTAGCCATAGGACCACAAAGTGAAAGTATAGGAACGAATAGTTTGGCGTTTGGTAAGGAAGCTAAGGCAACTGGAGAATCTACTGCGGCCATAGGAAAAGAATCAAAAGCAACTGGAGCATCTACTATAGCTATAGGTACACAGAGTGAAAGTGTGGGAACCAATAGTTTAGCTATAGGTAAAGAGTCAAAAGGGACTGGAGAATCTACGGTAGCCATAGGCCTCCAAAGTGAAAGTACAGGGACTAATAGTGTAGCTATCGGTAAAGAAACTAAGACTACAGTAGATGGAGCTGTCGCTATAGGGTCTAACTCCATTGCAGACAGATCAGGGAAAACTGCTAGTTATATTGGCTATAATCCAATGAGTAATACACATTATAAATATGGTGAAGCTGGGGCAGATAATCCAAAACTTGAAGCCTTATATGAAAAAATTCGTCAAGCTAATTATAAAGTTTTAATAGCAGAAGAAGATGTTAAAAGAGCTGGAACTAACACAACTGAACTAGCCCAAGCAAATCTTAAAAAAGCAGAAGCAGATCAAGCACTAGTAGATGCAGAGAAGGCTTATGCAGCAGCGATAGAAGAAGCTAATAAAGCGGGTAATGATGCTATAAGCAGTGCTTGGAATGCTACAGATGGGGCGGTGTCTGTAGGCGGCATAAAAGATGGAAAACAACATACTCGTCAAATTACGAATGTAGCAGCAGGGTATGAAGATACAGATGCTGCCACAGTAGGACAACTACGGGTGCTTCGTAATCGCTTAGAGCGAGAAAAACCGCGATATATCTCTATTAAAAGCCGTGACCTTGGTGTAGATAGCAATGAACTGAATAATACTGCCACAAAAGAGGGGGCGATTGCCATTGGTCCAAGAGCGAAATCGGAAAGTGAAAACGCCATTGCTATTGGGCGTAATGTACAAATTGGTCAAAACTCAAAAAATACAGTAGCTATTGGTATTGGAATTGATAAGACTGGTACGAGGAGTGTCAATATTGGGGAAGGTACAAGTACATTAGGTGAAAATAGTACAGCTGTAGGTCAAGGTGCAAAAGCAGGGGATTCTGCGCTGGCTATCGGTGGTTCGGCTCGAGCTGAAAGTAAGAATAGTGTAGCAGTAGGTCGCGCGGCTACAATTGGAGCTAGTGCATTAGGAGCTACTGCGCTTGGTGATTCAGCAAACTCAGATGAAAGTCAGTCAGTTAGTGTGGGATATAGTGCACATGCGTATCAATTTGGATCTATTGCCGTAGGGGCTCACACAGAGACCCATGGAAATGGATCTATCGCTATTGGTCATAATAGTAAAGTTGGAGAAAGCGGCAACCAAGCATATGCTGGAATCAGTATTGGGATGGACTCCAAAACAGTAGTTAGAAATGGTGTTGCTTTAGGCACAGGCTCTTATGCAGATCGGGATGCAAATTCTACGTCTAATCGTGGCTATGATCCATCTTTACATGGATCTCATTTTGCCGATGCTGCAGCAGAAGCAGCAGTGCCAAGTTTAGAAAGAAGCATATGGAAAGCGACTGACTCAGCTGTATCTATAGGGAATGGTCGTTCTGGTTATCGTAAAACCCGTCAAATTATTAATGTAGCAGCTGGTGGAGAAGATACGGACGCTGTCAACGTAGCACAGCTAAAAGCTTTAGAAAAACGCAATACAATCTTGGCAGGTAATGATGTGCCGTTTAAGGCAGATGGTAGCGTGTCTGATGCTACTCCGGATACACGTGTGTATACGCCAGGGGATAAAGAAATTAAGATTCAAGGTAAGGCAAACACTGTGTATGGAGTGGCGCCACAAGCAGGTGCAAAAGCTCCTGATGGTAAAAGTGAGTATGCAGCGCCAACGTTATATAGTTCTGACAACTTGATTACCTACAAGGACCCAACAGACTCTATCTTGCGAATTGGCATGCTTAACACGCCAACCTTTACAGGTGTTAATTTTGCTCATCCTACTATGAATATTACCTTAGGTGGAAACGATAGAGGCCAATTAACTTTAACTACCGGTGGTAAAGGCGATGGTGCTACATCTACTACAAGCCCTGTATTGACAGCAGCTTCTTTGAAGGATGTATTAAAAGCTGAAAAAGGCATTAAAATCACTGAAAAAGATGAAGGAGAATATGGTAAAACATACACATTCAGCTTGAATAAGGATGAGTTGAAAGGTGATCCTGACTTCAAAGGTGATAAGGGTGATCCAGGTACTAAAGGTGAGAATGGTACAGATGGCAAATCTGCCTATGAAGTATGGAAAGAAATACCAGGTAACGGAGAGAAAACAAAAGAAGAATACCTAGCATCTCTAAAAGGTGAACGTGGAGAAACTGGTCCACAAGGTATCGCAGGACCTAAAGGTGAAACTGGTGCTGTGGGTAAATCTGCCTTCGAAGTGTGGAATAAAATGCCGGGCAACGAAAATAAAACGCAAGAGGACTTTATCAAAGCCATTACAGGATCCAACGGTAAAGATGGTGCAGCAGGACCAAAAGGTGAAAAAGGTGACACTGGAGTAGCAGGCCCTAAAGGCGATCCAGGTAAACAGGGTGAGGTAGGTCCTAAAGGTGAAGCTGGTGCTGTTGGTAAATCTGCTTTCGAAGTGTGGAGTAAAATGCCAGGCAATGAAAATAAAACGCAAGATGACTTTATCAAAGCCATTACAGGAGCCAATGGTAAAGATGGTGCAGCAGGACCACAGGGACCGCAAGGTGAGAATGGTACAGATGGCAAGTCTGCTTACGAAGTATGGAAAGAAATACCAGGTAACGAAAATAAAACGCAAGATGATTTTATCAAAGCCATTACAGGAGCCAATGGTAAAGACGGTGTAGTAGGCCCTAAAGGCGATAAAGGCGAAACTGGAGCAGTGGGACCTAAAGGAGACAAAGGCGAAAAAGGTGATGCTGGTACAGTGGGTAAAGATGGAGTAGCTGGTAAAGATGGTGCTAAGGGCAAATCTGCTTACGAGTATTGGAAAGAAATCAAAGGTAATGAAAATAAAACAGAAGATGATTTCCGAAAAGTTTTAGAAGGTGGAACCAAAGTCAATACTCATGAGTATGAAAAGTTAGAGCATCAAATCGGAGAACTTGGCAATGATTTACAAGAGTTGCGTAAGGAAAGTCGCAATGGGGATGCCTTAGGTGCAGCTTTATCGGCGTTGAAACCAATCCAATATGATCCATTAGAACCGACACAATTTATGGCGGGTGTTGGTCATTATAAAAATGCCAATGCAGTTGCTCTCGGTATTGCCCATTATACAAAAGAGTCAACAATGTTCCATGCTGGTGTATCTATGGTGCGAGGAGCTACTATGATCAACGGTGGGGCTACTTTCAAATTTGGCAATAGCCCAGAGAAAAAAGCTGTACCTGAACGCTATCGTAATGGTCCAATTTCTTCTGTGCTAGTATTGCATGATGAAATGGTAGCTATGAAAGAAGCTTACGGCAGAGAGATTACAGTGTTGACACAAGAAAATAATAATTTACGACAAGATATAGCAGCGTTGCAAGAACAAATGCAAGAATTGCGAGCTATGGTTCGTAAATAAATAGGATAGTCTTAACGCATACCTTTCGTTAAACAAGGGTAATTCCATTAGAAAAGGGTCCTTCGGGACCCTTTTTGATATGCTAAAAATAAGTATGGTAGTATATGTAAAACAACAGAGGCAAGTTGAGCGAATCAACTTGCCTCTGTTGTTTGTATGGTTAAGTATGTATGATAGTTGTTAGTGTTTATTTTTATTTGGAGGAGTCTATTCTAAGTGATTCCATTAGAACGCTGGAAGAATAGCCCCTTTGTATTTGTCTTCGATGAATTTTTTGATTTCAGGGCTTTGTAGCGCTTTGATCAATTTTACGATTTCATCACGTTTTTCATCGCCTTCACGAACGGATACGATGTTTACGTATGGGGAATCTTTAGATTCTAAGAACAATGCATCTTTTGTTGGGTTCAAGTTAGCACCTAATGCAAAGTTTGTATTGATTACAGAGATTGTGGAATCATCTAATGTACGAGGTAATTGAGCAGCCTCTAATTCAACGAATTTCAAGTGTTTAGGGTTGTCTTTGATATCTTGTACTGTAGCAGAGATGCTGTTAGGATCGTTCAATGTGATTAAACCAGCTTTGGAAAGCAATAGTAATGCACGACCACCATTTGTTGCATCAGATGGGATAGCTACTTGTGCGCCATCTTCGATATCTTTCAAGTCTTTTACTTTTTTAGAGTAAATGCCCATTGGCTCGATGTGTACGGCACCTGCTGTTGCAATGTGAGTACCCTTTTCTTTGTTGAAGTTTTCTTGGTAAGGAATGTGAGCGAAGAAGTTCGCATCAATTTCTTTGTCGTTCAAGGATACATTAGGTTGTACATAGTCGCTGAACTCAATGATTTCTAATTTGATACCTTCTTTAGCAAGGATTGGTTTTACTTGCTCTAAGATTTCAGCGTGAGGTACTGGGGAAGCACCAATTTTTAATGTTTTTCCTGCGTCGGAACCAGTGGAGCTAGTGCCAGTGGAACCACAGCCACCTAATAACAAGGCAGCGCCTAATACAGCCGTAGCGGCTAAACTAAATAATTTCTTCATGTCTTATCTCCTTTTCTTTGTGTACTTACATAGTGAATTTCTACTTGCTTAGTATAACAAGAGTTCCGTTATAAGTAAAATATGTTATACATCTAAGTGTTTATAGTTTTTAACTATATGTTGGTGAATGACCCCATGTTCTAGTTATACCAATTATTTTTTGTCAGTAGCTAGTGTTAACTTTATGAAAGTACTAATTATCATCAAGGTTTGTATGTGAAGTAACTGCCTCAGCATGAAAGTTTAATTGGTATGACTGTTGGTAATTCAAGATGAGGGGGATGGGTATTTTATATAGAGTTGTGTCATAAAAAAAGATACTAGGTTTACATAATAGTATTACAAAGAAGTCCTATAGCCCACAAGAAGTGATACAGTGTACAAGATATAGAAGTAAACTTCATAGCCTCGTTTAATCGTATTGGATCTGCATAGGTGTTGAAGATATGGATGACTTTCATAGCAGGCAGTAAGGAAAGTAAAGCTACTAAGGAAGGCCATGGGATAACTCCGCAGATAGTCCATATTAGTATCCATAGAGAGCTAATGAGGAAGAGCCCTTGTAACAGTTGGAGACCTCTTTCACGGCCAAGAAGAATGACTAAGGTACGACGACCGTGGTTCGCATCGTTTGTAAAGTCCCGTAAATTGTTGGTCATCATAATAGCACCGATTAAGATGGTGGATGGTATCGCAGGAATCAGATAGATCCAGTGCAAGGTGTGAGTCCAAGCAAAGAGTGTAATGCCGACGATGGCAAAACCCATGGCAAGACCAGAGGCGAGTTCACCGAAAGGGGTACGAGAAATGGGTTTAGGTCCACCAGAATATAAGATGCTAGTCAGTATGGAAAGCATGCCTACAGGAATATACCACCAAGTGATAGCATTAGCGAGGGCGATGCCTAAGATGAGTGGAAGTATAGTCGTAATATATCCCCAACGTTTAATTACAGTAGGGGCGATGCCATCACGGACGATAGAACCACTGTTGCCAGCCGCTTGTGTGAGATCAAGACCAGATTTAAAATCGAAATATTCATTCCAAATATTAGCGGCGATTTGCGCGCTTAACACACAAATTAGAATGCCTAGAGTATAGACTAAGGATAGCCAAATAGGTTGTACGGTTTCAAATTGCGTAGCCCCCATAGCAGCGCCTAAGACGACAGGACTGAAAGCAGCCGTTAAGGTACGGGGACGAATTAATGCAAAAAATTGTGACAGATTCATATTCATCCTTTCATTATTAGAAGGTATATAATATATGGTACCATTCTAACCTAATTAGGAGATTATGACAAACTATACAGTGAAAAACAATTATACATGAAATGTAATAGTAGAGTATAATGGAAGTAAGTGGACGATAGGCATAGTATTAAAACCGTCATAGAAAAGTGCTTAGTATGCTATAGGGTAGACCTATAAGAATAGGAGTTATTCATGATTACACATGCTCTATTAACAGATATGTATCAATTTACCATGATGCAAGGTTTATTTACACAAAACAAACATCGTACTCGTTGTGTGTTTGATCGCTTTTATCGGACGAACCCATTTCAAGGTGCTTACACGGTGGTAGCAGGATTAGAACAAGTTATCGAGTATGTGAAAGGCTTGCGTTTCTCTGAGGATGATATTACCTATTTACGACAAACAGGTGTGTTTACAGAGGAATTTTTGGATTATTTAACAACATTTCATTTCACAGGCACTATTTATGCGGCGCCAGAAGGGTCTGTCGTATTTCCGGGGGAAGTGTTGCTCCGTGTAGAGGCCGCCAAGGATGAGGCTATTTTATTAGAAACAGCATTATCTATGTTTTTAAACCATGAGTCCTTGATTGCTACCAAAGCCCGCCGTATCCGATCTGTTATTGGCAAGGATGGAGTAGCAGAGTTTGGTATGCGAAGAGCGCAAGGTGTGAGTGCTGCCGTGCAAGGTGCTAGAGCGGCTTTCATAGGTGGATTTGATAGCACTAGCGATGTGTACAGTGCTGCTTTGTACGGTATGCGACCTGTAGGGACTATGGCACACAGTTGGGTCATGAGTTTTCCTACTGAAATTGATGCATTCCGTGCGTATGCAGCCCAATACGAAAATAATTTGGTGTTCTTAGTGGATACCTATAATACACTACATAAAGGTGTGCCAGCGGCTATCCAAGTATTCCAAGAGATTCGTGAACATCGTGGGGGCACGATGCCATCTATCTATGGCATTCGCTTAGACAGTGGAGATTTAGCGTACTTATCCATTGAGGCTCGTAAGATGCTAGATGAGGCAGGGTTTAAAGAAGCATTAATTTTTGCTACCAATGATCTAGATGAATACAAAATTGCAGACTTGAAACAACAAGGGGCAGAAATTACAGCATGGGGTGTGGGCACTAAATTGATTACTGCCGATGAAACTCCAGCCTTAGGTGGTGTATACAAATTAGCCGGTCAATGGGAAGGGGACACCTTTATGCCAGCCATGAAATTTTCTGACAATATTGAGAAAGTGACGAACCCTGGTAAGAAAAAGGTATTACGCCTCATTAATACACGAAATAATAAACTCATCGGCGATTTAATTTGTTTGGACCACGAAACAGTGGACACCACACAGGACTATGTGTTTAAAAATCCATTGTATCCATGGAAACAAACTGTGTTGAAGGCAAATAGCTTTAAAATACAAGAACTATTGGTGCCTATTTTTGTAGATGGAGAATTAGTATACGACATACCAACTTTGGCACAAGTGAAAGCCTATGGAGAAGAGCAAATTCAATTGCTATGGCCAGAATTTTTGCGACTTCGCCGAGCACCAGAGGTGAAAGTCAACATCAGCGAAGAATTGCATCAATTGAAATCTAAATTGTTGTTGGAAAAAGTGGGAAATCCTAGTTAGGAAGGAGTTAGTATGAATTGGAAATGTGTGATGGCCAGTGTGGCATTAGTAGGGACGATGCTTTCAGGAAATGCAGCATCGATTACACTAGATGGGCAAGGTAGTGTAGAATTACCTTGCAATATTTCGGTAGCTAATCATGATGATTTAATAGAAGGTTTTATAAAAAAAGAAGATACAGTTAGTATAGTACCTTCTAATGATTGGCATATAGATGAAACAGAGGCTAAGGTGCTAGATACAATTGTCAAAAACGTAATGCAACGTGGTCAACGCTATCAGTTGCAAGGGCGTGATGAGCGGGGCTTACATACGGCAGAGTTGATACACCTTCATATGACAGGTGCAGAAGCGGCTGAAGTATGGAAGATTAAATATAAAGGAACGACGATAACGCCACAATCTGTAGGAGACATATTATATAATAAAACAGTGAAAGAAGTACAAAATATTGGACTTTACAATGTGGATCTTATGAGAGGAAAGCGGTTAGAAAAGAATGGCGCCGCTTTAGCTCCCTTCGTTATAAGTACTAAGCCAGAGTTCAGTAGTACTGAGATTTTGAGAACCGTATTACCACTGGTAAACGTAAGATTTCTGGATGGAGAGATTATGAAACCTGTGCGCCTACAAGGTGATAAGGGATTGTATACGCATGGTAGAGCACAATTAGATGTAGATGGATTTGTGTTACCTGCGTATATTAGTTTTGTAGGACGGTATGGTCAAGATGGGGTATCTATCACATGGATCACAACGGCTGATACATCGAGAGCCTATTGGAATCCTGTTATCAAGAGTCTATTAGGTATGAAGGGAGAATAAATCGATGAAATATTGGATGCAAATGGGAGTGGCAGCCTTAGTGGCCAGCCTTGTGATGGGCTATGGACAAGTGTCTGCACAGGTATATGATGATACCTATAGTGCAATAGCTAGTACTAAGCCAATGCCAAAGGGGAAAGTAGGAGTTCCTTCAGGCACTATCTTAGATACCAAGAAAAAACGTCCAACTGGTGACGAAATCATGGCAGAGTTCGATGCACTACTAGAGCAGAATCCATTAGTTGATTTACGTCAAACCATAGGAACAGAGATTACCGTTAAACAATTGTCTTCTTCAAAGTTAGCAGAGGTAGGAAAAGGATATGTATATGCTAATTTAGGTACAGTAGGTACTAGGACTACTAGAGTAAAGGACTATGCAAGCATGTCGAATATGAAGGACGGACTTAAATTGGGGCGTTATATGGATCTCTATGAATTGCAAGGTACAGATCAGTATGGTGTAAATACAGCTTGGGTTCTTGTATTTCCACTGCCTAAAGAGTTGCTGATGAGTTCATTAGAATCATATGGAAAAGAGGGATTTTCACCTGCGAAAATGGAGGCGTTTACAAATGACACGAATGCCTTTTTAAAGGAATATCATGTTAATCTTCTAGAAGATAGAGATATTGATTATTCTCAGAATAAGATTCCAGCAAAAATACGATTACGGAATTTAGAGCCATTACATACGTTACCAAATAGTAAATATGGTACGATGACAACTGCGGGAACTATGACCTATGATATAAAAGGGGTTCAATACCCTGCCTTTTTGCGGATAGCATTAATGGGAACGCCAGAGTATTTAACAACGATTGTAATGGGTACCAGCGAAGTAGAAGGAACATTCTTTAAACCATACTTCTTAGAGATGTTACAACATATCAAGTAAGCCTACTTGTCCACAAAATCGATATGCTCGATAGTCAATAAGGCTCGTTTAATGGATAGCCCTCCTGTGTAACCAGTGAGGGCGTTTCCTTTGCCTAACACACGATGACAAGGGATGATGAGGGAGATAGGGTTTGCCCCGACGGCAGATCCGATGGCTTGGGCTCCTCTTGGTGTGGGTGAGTTGAATACACGTTGGCTTAGCTCGCCGTAGGTAAGAGATGAGCCGTAGGGAATATGCTCTAATTGGGACCAGACGTTTTGTTGAAACTTTGTGCCTTGTGGTGCCAAAGGGATGGTTATGGTTGGGACTTGTCCAGCGAAGTATTGATCTAGCCATTGGATAGTTTGTTGTAAAATGGGGGATGAAATAGTTTGGTCTATGACCACTGGTTCTTGAAAATTTACAGATTGAGTTGGAAATGTGAGCCCTACTAAGGCGGATGCGGTGGCATATAGTGTAAGAGTGCCCAAAGGGCTTTCATAAGTAGTATAAATAATAGACATATAGGTGCTCCTTATAGAGGTATGCAAATAAAGTACAATAGAAGTATGAAAAATAGCTACACTTCGATACCATTACATGCTATACTAATGGTATATTATAAATGTCTTATGGTAATGAAAGGGGACAACTATGAAACAAGTGTATACAGAGCAAGCACCAGCAGCATTAGGACCATACTCACAAGCTTACAAAGCAAATGGTTTTGTGTTTATCTCTGGTCAAGGCGGTATTAATCCAGCACAAGGCGCTTTGGTAGAAGGTGGCGTGGAAGCACAAACGTTGCAAGCGATGAAAAACATCGAAGCTATCTTAAAAGAAGCAGGCACTGATTTTTCTAAAGTTGTAAAAACAACATGCTTTTTAGCAGATATGGGTGACTTTGCTAAATTTAATGCTATTTATGCTGAGTATTTTACATCTAAACCAGCTCGTAGTTGTGTGGCAGTCAAAACATTACCAGCTAACTTCTTAGTAGAAGTAGAAGTGATTGCCCTAGCAGAATAGTATATTGTATTATACCATAAGCGGTGTAATGAGTACTAAAAAGCTGTTACATTATGATTGACTCTTAATGTGGCAGCTTTTTGCTTATGGTGGTGTAAGTAGTCTTAGAATAGGTGAGAGTATGAGTAACAAACCAAAATATTTAAGTACGGTGAAAGCCATTCTACATATTCTAGTGGGAGCCTTAGTATTTGCAGTAGGTGTGCAAGCGTTTATAGTACCCCATAAATTATTGAGCGGTGGCATTAGTGGATTGACCCTGATTATTTATTATGTAACCCAAGGCGCATTGAGCCTTGGTATGATTAACTTTCTACTGAACTTACCGGTTTTATATGCAGCATGGCGGTGGTTAGGGGGATGGCATCTAGGTATTACTATCTTTGGTACAGTGTTGATGTCTATTCTGATCAATCTAGTATCCCCATTGGCGGAATTAGGCTTAACACAAAATCCGATTATTGGTGGTATTTTGGGTGGTTTATTTTCTGGGCTAGGACTTGGTATTGTCTATCGTGGGGGAGGTAATACTGGTGGTATTGATCCCATTGCTTTAATCATTCGAAATCGCTTTGGTTTACAAATCGGTAGCATTCTATTTGGCATCAATATGATGATTTTAATCATTGGGGCTATTGTGATTAATATTGAAGCGGCAGCTACTACATTGATTAGCACCTATTTATCTGCGATGGTGACGAATAAGGTGATTACTGGATTCAGTCAACGGAAAGCGATGTTTATCATCTCCTATAAACCAGTGACCATCTGTAATCTGATTATTGATAAAATCGGTCGTGGTGCGACGATTTTGAACGGAGAAGGTGCCTATACACATCAGCCTAAACAGGTTATTATGGTAGTAGTTAGTTTATTGCAAGTGGCTCGCTTGAAAGCTGCCGTAGAAGCGGAAGATCCAGCGGCATTCATGGTCATTACTGATGCGGCAGAGGTTATCGGCACAGGATTCTCAGCACGTTCCACAAATGGTGCTGTAGAGCGAGTGCTACAAACGTGTGACCCTGTGAAAACTGCGGAAGCAGAGCAAATGATTCATGAAGTGCAAATGGCAAGACATGAAATCCCTTCCCAAGAGCATAAGGAGGAACAATAATATGGTACATCCATTGGCAGGACAACCTGTAAAAAAAGAAGATTTAATTCATGTGGATACTGTGGTGAAAGACTTTTTTCGCATTGTTCCTAATCATGAGACTTTAGAAGAACGAGTAAGCTTTGGTACGTCTGGACATCGAGGGATTGCATCCAAAGGTACCTTTAATGAACTTCATGTGGCAGCCATTGTACAAGCAATTTGTGATGTGCGTCAAGAATTTGGTGCTACAGGACCTTGCTATATTGGACAAGATACACATGCCTTATCACAACCAGCCTTGCAAGTAGCCATTGAAGTCTTGTTGGGAAATCGTGTGAAAACACGTGTGGATGCACATCGTGAATTTGTGCCTACTCCAAGTGTATCTCGGGCTATTTTGCGACACAATGCAGATACGACAGTAGAGAATGTGGCAGATGGTATTATTATTACGCCGTCGCATAATCCGCCAGAACATGGTGGTATTAAATATAATCCACCTCATGGGGGCCCTGCAGATACAGCAGTGACAAAGCGGATTGAAGCCTTAGCTAATGAATATTTGCAAAAAGGGTTGGATAGCATTCAACGATTTTCTTTTCATCATCTAGTGGGGGCTCATGAAAGTGCTCATTGTGGTTGCTGTCATCATGAAGAAGAGAAAGCAGTAGCACCTGCTGCGATTTCTGTAGAGGAAGCGGGACAATATTTAGAACCATATGATTTTAAAATGGCCTATGTAAAAGAATTGCCTCAGATTATCAATATGAAAGCAATCCAAGAAGCCAATCCAAAGGTGTTAATTAATGCCTTAGGTGGCAGTGGAGGAGCCTATTGGCATGCCATTGCTGAGGAGTATAATCTAAATTTTACCATTATTAATAGTGACTATGATCCAACATTTAGTTTCATGTCCTATGATCATGATGGTGCTATTCGTATGGACTGTTCTTCCCCCTATGCTATGGCAGAAGTGGCGAAAAATTTAGGGGACCATGTGCTAGCTATTGGAAATGATCCAGATTATGATCGTCATGGCATTGTCACAGAAGAAGGTTTGTTAGCGCCAAATCAATATTTAGTAGTAGCTGCTAAGTATTTGAATGAAACTCGCCCTTGGGAAGGAAAAGGTGTTGGAAAAACAGCTGTTGTGACAAGTTTGATGGATGCCTATTGCAAAGATTCTAATCATCCAGTCTATGAAGTGCCAGTAGGTTTTAAATATTTTGCTCCATTATTATTTGATGGACGCATTGGCCTAGGGGCAGAGGAGAGTGCAGGAGCGTCCTTCTTGCAACAGGATGGAACCGTATGGACTACTGATAAAGATGGCATCATTTTAGGACTTTTAGCGGTGGAAATGGTAGCCACTACAGGGAAAACTCCGGCACAATACTATGTAGATATGACGGAACAATGGGGAACACCGGTGTTCCAACGTGTGGATATGCCTTGCACAGCGGAAATAAAAAGTGCTTTAAAAGGTATGAAGCCTAGTGATGTGACTATGACAGAATTAGGTGGCAGTCCGATTCTAGACATTCGTACGACCTCGTTGTTTGAAGATCAACCTATCGATGGTGTTAAAATTGTGACGGATACAGGTTGGTTTGTAGCACGCCCATCAGGAACAGAAAATTTATATAAAATGTATGCAGAGTCCTATTTAGGTGAAGAGGGACTGGCACGTCTGATGGAAGATGGTAAACGTATTATTGAAGGGTTAGTCATAACATCTATATGAGGTATGACTGCTTACCAAGTGGATGAAGAACAAGGGATTCCATGAGTTTACTGTGTCTATTCTTGTATGTGCTGTGTTTAACTGATATAATTAATAAATATGGTCTATATAAAGAACTTCGTATTGTAATGATAGACTAGTAGACAATCACTTGTAATAATCATGAAATACCACGTATGGAGGTGGTGAAATGACAGTATATTTATGGGCCTTTGTCATTGCTCTTGTAGTAACGTATATTTGCACGCCTTTAGTGAAACAATTTGCTGTTAAGGTAGGTGCTATTGATAAACCAGATGCACGTAAGGTGCATCAAGTGTCAATTCCACGATTAGGTGGATTGGCCATCTATATTGGCTATATGGTATCTTTGCTGTATAGTGTGAAAGATATATCTTCTGTGAAAGGATTGATTGTAGGTTCCATCATCCTAGTAGCAGTAGGTATTTGGGACGACATTAAGCAAATTGGACCGAAAACAAAATTGATGGGACAAATTTTGGCGGCTCTTATGTTGCCACTATTTGGCAATGCGGTGCATTTTATCAGCATTGGTGACCACCTATTGTACTTAGAGTATTTTGCAATACCTTTGACGGTATTTTGGATTGTAGGATTTACGAATATTGTGAATCTGATCGATGGATTAGATGGATTAGCGGCAGGGATTTCCCTCATTGCGTGTATTACGATTTGTATCGTGACTTTGCAAATGGGTCAAATTGAATTGGCATGCATTACCTTGGCATTAGCTGGGGCAGCTTGTGGGTTCTTGCGCTATAATTTTAATCCTGCCAAAATATTTATGGGTGATACAGGCAGTATGCTATTGGGCTATACCATGGCGGCTATTTCCGTCATGGGCAGTGTAAAAACAGCAGCGACGGTAGCGTTGGTGGTACCTGTGATTGTGTTAGGGTTACCAATTTTAGATACTTTATTTGCCATTGTACGTCGACGTATTAATGGACGCCCTGTATTCCAACCAGATAAAGGACATTTGCATCATCGTCTACTGGCGATGGGGCTCACACAAAAACAAGCGGTGTTGTTGATGTATGCCATCACTGCACTTTTAGGTTGTGTGTCTATCGTGGCGGCAAAAGCAAACTTTGTCATAGGAGTCTTGCTAGTGCTTGTTATACTTTGTGCATGCGTGTGGACAGCAACAAAAATTGGGATTATATCCAAAGACAACGACGTTCGTAAATAGCTATGCAAAACGCCAGGAGCTCATGCTTCATGGCGTTTTTTATTTTTAGGTAAAGGGAAAGCGTGGCACATTCCTTCACAAACGGTATTTCATAATGTTTGTTCAGGAACATGCCACGGTCTTTTTATGTTTGCTTAATTTTAGTAATGAAATGCCATATGCCTTGGATAATCTACCTTGTGGTTGAAGGCGTTTTTCCTAGTATTTGCTCACTCTGTGGGGGAGGGGGTGCCACGCTTTCTGGCGTTTGTAGAATTAAGCATATTACGCCATGTTGCTTACGCTTATGGCGTTTTGTCTAGTATTTGCTCACTCTGTGAGGGGAGGGGTGTGACGTTTTATTTTGATGTACTTCTTTACAGTTTCTACTAGTATGGAAGGCTTGTACATGATACAATAGAGATAATTGAAAAAGCTTAATAAAGTGATTTAGGAAAGTTTGTATATGACGGCTTTCATGGTAAAGGAAGTAAACGAAATATGTGGGAGGTACTATGTTAAAAGTCATGACCATATTTGGGACACGTCCTGAGGCAATAAAGATGGCACCAGTTGTTAAGGTTTTGGAAGCAGCGCCTGATATGGAGTCCATCGTTACGGTAACGGCACAGCATAGAGAAATGTTAGATCAGGTGTTGCATTTGTTTTCTATAACACCTAATTATGATTTAAATATTATGAGTCAAGGACAGACCTTGTATGATGTAACTTGTCGTGCCTTAATGGGACTGCAAGAGGTATTGAAAGAAGCAAAACCTGATGTGGTGCTTGTTCATGGAGATACGACAACTACGTTTGTGGGGGCTCTAGCGGCATTTTATGAAGGGATTCCTGTTGGGCATGTGGAGGCAGGTCTTCGGACGGGTAATATTTACTCTCCATTCCCAGAGGAGATGAATCGCAAGTTGACGGGGGCCATTGGGACCTACCATTTTGCACCGACTACTACATCGGAAGCGAACTTATTGAAAGAAAATATAAACCCAGATCACTTGTATGTAACGGGAAATACAGTTATTGATGCGATGCAAACGACAGTGAAGGAAGACTACACATTTACTGAAGAGTTGCTGAACAAGATTGATTACGTGAACCAAAAGGTTATTTTGGTGACTACTCATCGTCGTGAGAATTTAGGCGATCCAATGCGTAATGTGTACGAGGCGATCCGCGACATTATTGGTGAACATGAAGATGTAGAAGTTATCTTCCCAATGCATAGAAATCCAAAGGTACGCAGTATTGTACAAGAGGTACTAGGTGATATGCCACGTGTACATTTGATTGAGCCATTGGAATATGAACCATTTGCAAACTTAATGGATCGGACCTACCTCATCATGACAGACTCTGGTGGCATTCAAGAGGAAGCGCCATCTTTGGGTAAACCTGTGCTAGTTCTTCGTGATACCACAGAGCGACCTGAAGCTGTCCAAGCAGGTACGGTAAAATTAGTGGGCACTGATAAAGCAACTGTGTACTCCACAGCTAAAGATTTAATTACGAATGCAGAAATGTATACTGCTATGTCAAATGCAGTGAATCCTTATGGGGATGGATTAGCATCAGAACGAATTGTACAAGCCTTACGGCATGAATTTTTTGAACATCAAGAAAAACCATCGTCCTTTGGAAAATAATAGCCAATGTATGCATTCTAGTTATAATTAAGTTGATAGCTACTTTCATTGACTATGTAATTGAGGAATGTACACGGTTTTGAATCAAATCGTATGGAAAGTTTTGATAGATATAAAATTTATATATTGTTAAAACGGTTCGTATCGGTGGTATAATCTACCATGTTAGAGGTATGGGAGGTGTATCTATGGGGAAAGAAAAATCAGAACTATGGATGGCTATCTCCAAAGCATCTACCACAGGATTTACTATACTTTGTTCTATCGGTATCTGTATGGGTCTTGGTTATGCTCTTGATCACTATGTAGGAACGCACCCTTGGGGCGTGCTTCTAGGTGGATTAATCGGTGGATTTCTAGGTCTATATGGTGTCATACGTCAGTGTATGTAAGGAGACTGTATGAAAGAATATATAACCTATATCAAAAGTCATTGCCGATGGATACTGTCAGTGGCTATACTAGGTGTAGTCGTGTTATGGATACTGGACTGGACTCAGCACATCACGGGTTGGCTATGGGGCATGATGACATATGTTGTATATTTCTTGTATTTAGCCTTTCAAACCTACAAGATGAAAGACGCCACCTTAGACGATGTGAAACGTCGAGTTTGGATTGGTGTCATGAGTCGGTTTAGCTTAATCGTATTGTTAGTAGGCATAAGCACGCAGATCCCTTCTATTTCCATAAAAGGTGTACTAGGCGGAATCTGTGTATTTGTTCCTATGCAATATGTTGAGTATAGTATGTATGTACGTCAACGTAATAGGGAATCATCTATGTGAAAGGGGGTGGGAATATGGAGTTACATGCAGGGCATCATCATGTTGTTCAATGGATGGGCATATCCTTTAATATGGATACGCTATACATGACGTGGTTAGTGATGGCAATCATTATTGTGGTCACACTATTAGCTACACGGTCACGGGCCATGGTACCACAGGGGATTCAAAATGTGATGGAAAGCGTGTTAGAAGGATTGACTGGTCAGTTTAAAACGAACCTAGGCAATCAGTGGAAGTTTTTAAGCTCCATCCTATTTACGTATTTTCTATTTATTTTGGTGAGTAATGAATTGGGCTTGATTCCAAGTCCGCATATCTTGGCATCGCCAACAAATGACATTAACACCACCTTGGGACTAGCCATTTCAAGCTCAATTCTGGTATGGATTGTGGGCTTGAAAGTCAAAGGAATTGGCTATTTTAAGCATTTTGTACAGCCATTTAAATTATTTATTATCATCAATTTAATGGAAGAGATAGCAAAACCTGTCACATTGGCATTCCGTTTGTTTGGTAACATACTAGCGGGGGAAATTCTTTTAGAATTATTATATGCCTTGGTACCCTATGTACTTCCTATCGTATGGTTAGCCTTTAGTCTAGCAATCGGTATTATTCAAGCGTTTATTTTTGCCATGCTCGTTACCTCATATTTGGGGATGACAATTGGAGATGGACATTAATAGTTTAGGAGGAAATCATAATGGAATTATTATTAGCAAAAGCGTATGTATTGGTTGGTTCTGCCATTGGCGCTGGTTTAGCAATTGGTTTAGCTGCGATTGGCGCAGGTATTGGTGACGGTCTTGTATCTGGTAAAGCTTTAGAAGGTATGACTCGTCAACCAGAACAATCTGGTAAATTATTCACAAATATGTTAATTTCTGTAGGCTTAATCGAAGCGGTGCCTATTATCGCAGCAGTTATCGCGATTGTATTAGTGTTCGCAAACCCATTGGTAGACTTACTTAAATAATAGACATTAGCTAAGAGGAGGTATGACCGTTGGTAGATTTAAACGGCACACTCGTACTTCAGATTTTGAACTTTATTGTGCTAGTGTTGATTTTAGCAAAGTATGCGTATAAACCGTTATTGCAAACCATGGAAGAACGGAAACGTCGCATTGAGAATGATCTTACCAGTGCAGAACAAGCTAGAGAAGAAGCAGCTGTATTGAAAGCTGAATATACAGCGCAATTGCAAGAAGCTCGTAAAGAAGCACAAGGGATTATCGAGACCGCAAAACAACAAGCAGAAGCTGAATCACAAGCACAAATCAAAGAGTTACGAGCTCAACTAGTGAAAGAAAAAGAAATCGCCCGCCAAGAAATTGAACGGGAACGGGAAAAAGCAATGCAACAAATCCGCGCAGAAGTTGTGAATTTGTCTGTACAAGTAGCTGGTAAGTTAATTGGAAAAGACTTTTCCAGTGCTGATAATGTAGCTCTTGTAGAGGATACCATTGCAAAACTTGATAGTACAACTATAAGGTCGTGATACGATGAGTGTAGAAAGAATTGCAGAAACATATAGCTCCGCTATATTTGAATTAGGACAGGAATCAGGTTTGTTACCACAATTTGATACAGATCTTTCCTATGTGCAAGATTTATTTTCCACCCATGAGGAATTACGCCAAATTTTAATCAATCCTATGTTAGAAGTAGCGGGAAAAAAGAAAATTTTACAACAAATTTTTGGTAGTGAAGTGCATCCATTGATTATGAATTTTCTCAATGTTATGGTGGACCGCCGTCGCAGTCCCTATATCATGGAAACAGCTCGTGCTTACGTAAAACGATCCCGTGAAAGTCGCGGTATTTTGGAAGCGAAAGTAACGGTTATAGAACCACTTTCAGAGGCAATGCGGGAAAAAGTATTACGTAAGTTACAAGAGATCACTGGCAAAGAATGTGTCATCGAAGAACACGTGGATCCATCCATCTTAGGTGGCATGGTCATTCAAGTGGGAGACACTCGGATTGATGGAAGTATGGCTAGACGATTGGAAGAATTAAAAAAATCATTGCTTAATGCAAGTACCAATAAGATTGGGGTGAATGGTTAATTATGAAAATGACGCCTGAAGAAATTACTGCCATTATTAAACAGCAGATTCAGGACTATAATGTTGAATTAAACGTAGATGACGTAGGAACTGTTCTGGAAGTAGGGGACGGTATTGCGCATATCTACGGTCTTGAAAAAGCCATGGCTGGCGAATTGTTAGAGTTACCTCATGGCGTATATGGCATGGTACTCAATTTAGAACAAGATAATGTAGGCGCCGTTCTCCTAGGTAATGACTTCTTGATTAAAGAAGGCGATGAAGTGCGCCGTACAGGCCGCATCATGCAGGTTCCTGTAGGAGATGGCTTAATTGGTCGTGTTGTGAATGCCCTTGGTCAACCTATCGATGGTAAAGGTGAAATTGTGGCAGAAACATATCGTCCTGTAGAATACCCAGCACCTGGTATTGCAGATCGTAAATCTGTATTTGAGCCAATGCAAACTGGTTTGAAAGCCATTGATGCGATGGTACCAATCGGTCGTGGTCAACGGGAGTTGATCATTGGTGACCGTGGTACTGGTAAAACAGCGATTGCTATTGATACGATCTTGAACCAAAAAGGACAAGATGTGATTTGTATCTATGTAGCAATTGGTCAAAAAGAATCTACTGTAGCTCGTGTAGTACAAAAATTAGAAGAAGCAGGGGCTATGGACTATACGATCGTTGTGTCTGCTGGTGCTTCTGAAGGGGCTCCTATGCAGTACTTAGCACCATATTCTGGGGTAGCTATGGGCGAACATTTTATGTACCAAGGTAAACATGTACTTTGCGTATATGATGATTTAACAAAACAAGCTGCTGCATACCGTGCGATGAGTTTGTTGTTACGTCGTCCTCCAGGACGTGAAGCGTACCCTGGTGACGTGTTCTACTTACACTCTCGTTTATTGGAACGGTCTGCAAAAGTATCTGATGAATTGGGTGGCGGATCTATTACAGCCTTACCAATTATCGAAACACAAGCAGGTGACGTATCTGCCTATATCCCAACGAACGTAATCTCCATCACTGATGGACAAATTTTCTTGGGTACAGATATGTTCTACTCTGGCGTTCGTCCAGCAGTTGACGTAGGTTTATCCGTATCTCGTGTAGGTGGTAGTGCGCAAATTAAAGCGATGAAACAAGTAGCTGGTAAATTGCGCTTGGAATTGGCACAATATCGTGAATTGGCGGCTTTCGCGCAGTTCGGTTCTGATTTGGATGCCTCCACAAAAGCACAATTAGATCGTGGTGAACGCTTAACTGAAATGTTGAAACAACCACAATACTCTCCGTTAAAAGTAGAAGAACAAGTGGTGTGTTTATATGCAGGTATTAATGGCTATTTCAAACGATTAGCTGTTCATGATGTACCAGCATTCCAAGATGCTTTATTACACTATGTACATGGTAATTATGCCAATGTATTAGCATCAATTAGAGATACTAAGAAATTAGAAGAAGATACAGAAAAAACATTGCAACAAGCGATTTTAGAATGTATTGATGTCTTTGGTGCTACTCACGAATTATTACCAGAGGAGGCGTAATCTATGAGTAGTGCACAAGACTTACGCAAGCGTATAAAAAGTGTCACTAATACGCAGCAAATTACAAAAGCTATGAAAATGGTAGCATCTGCTCGTCTACGTCGTGCACAACAAAAAGCGAAAGGTACTGAACCTTATACAGAACGTCTCCGCCACATGCTGCATCAAAGCATGTCCTCTCTAGATGGGGGCGCAGATTTACCGCTACTCACAGTTCGTCCTGTGAATAAGGTAGCCTATGTGGTGGTAGGTGCGGATAAAGGTTTGGCTGGTGCTTATACTAGTAATATCATTAAATACGTGCAATCCTTACTCAAGGATACGCCAACAGATTCCTATGGTTTATTCACAGTGGGTCGTAAGCCAACGGAATATTTCAGAGGCCATGGCTATTCTGTAGTCTCTGAGTTGCAAGGTTTTTCTGATAAACCAGGCTTTCATCATGCTCAAGACATTGTGGAACAAGTGAAAACCATGTTCTTATCTGGTGAGGTAGATGAAGTGGTATTGGTATACACTAAGTTTGTGAACTCCTTATTGCAAGAAGTGACTCATGAGCGCTTATTACCTCTTTCATTAGAGTCCAATACAGTAGAGGCGAGTGAAAGTTTATTCTATCCGGACCAAGGGTCTGTATTGGAACAATTGTTGCCAGCCTATGTGGAAAGCACTGTATATAATGCATTGCTACATGGGGCGGCTAGTGAATTAGGTGCCCGTATGACGGCCATGACATCCGCTACTGATAATGCAGGCGAATTGATTGGTACCTTGCACTTAGAATACAATAAGTTGCGCCAAGCAGGTATTACTAACGAAATTTCTGAAATCGTAGGCGGTGCAAACGCATTGCAATAATAGATAAAGGAGTATCTCGTATATGAGTACAAATATAGGTAAAGTAGTTCAGGTTATTGGACCGGTGGTAGACGTAGTCTTCCCAAAAGGTGAATTGCCTGCTATTTACAATGCAATTACTATTACAAAAGGCGACGAACAAGAAACGTCCAAAATTGTTGTAGAAGTTATGCAACATTTAGGTGATGATACAGTTCGTTGTGTTGCTATGAGTTCCACTGATGGATTAACTCGTGGCATGGAAGCAGTGGATACAGGAGCCGCTATTTCCATTCCTGTTGGTGATGGTGTACTAGGTCGTATTTTCAACGTATTAGGCGAAACAGTAGACCACGATCCAGCAGAAGTGAAAGTGAATGAACATTGGCCAATTCACCGTGCCGCTCCAAAATTTGATGAATTAGCACCAGAAACTAATATTTTAGAAACTGGTATTAAAGTCGTAGACTTAATTGCGCCATATGTTAAAGGTGGTAAAATCGGTCTATTTGGCGGTGCCGGTGTAGGTAAAACAGTTCTAATCATGGAATTGATTCATAACATCGCTACAGAACACGGTGGTTACTCCGTATTCGCAGGCGTTGGTGAACGTACCCGTGAAGGGAATGACCTTTGGAACGAAATGAAAGAGTCTGGCGTATTGTCTAAAACAGCGCTTGTTTATGGACAGATGAATGAGCCTCCTGGAGCTCGTATGCGCGTAGCTTTAACAGGTTTGACGATGGCGGAATATTTCCGTGATGTACAACAACAAGACGTATTGTTATTCGTAGATAACATTTTCCGTTTCATCCAAGCTGGTTCCGAAGTATCTGCCTTGCTAGGTCGTATGCCATCTGCCGTTGGTTACCAACCAACCTTGGCCAATGACGTAGGGGCCTTACAAGAACGTATTACATCCACAAAAGAAGGTTCCATTACGTCTGTACAAGCTGTGTATGTACCTGCAGATGACTTGACTGACCCAGCGCCAGCAGCGACATTTGCTCACTTGGATGCTACTACAGTATTGTCTCGTTCCATTGCAGAACTTGGTATTTATCCAGCCGTGGATCCATTGGATTCCACAAGCCGTATCTTGGATCCATTAGTATTAGGGGAAGAACATTACTCCGTAGCTCGTGGCGTACAAGAAGTACTTCAAAAATACAAAGATTTACAAGATATCATTGCCATCTTAGGTATGGAAGAATTGTCTGAAGCGGATAAATTGACAGTAGCTCGTGCTCGTAAAATTCAACGTTTCTTGAGTCAACCATTCTTCGTAGCCGAAGTATTTACAGGCAGTCCTGGTAAATATGTGCCATTGAAAGAAACATTGCGTGGTTTCCGTGAAATCTTAGAAGGTAAACATGATGACTTACCTGAAAGTGCTTTCTACATGGTGGGAACTATCGATGAAGCTGTTGCCAAAGGAAGGGACATGTTAGGGAAAGGAGAATAATCTATGAGTACCATGCATGTAACAATTATTACTCCTGATGAAACAGTGTTTTCTGGAGATGCAACGATGGTGGTAGGAAAAGCTCTTGATGGAGAGTTTGGTATCCAACCACATCATATGCCTTTAGTGAGCGCTTTGGCGCCAGGGGCGATTCGCATTGACCATGAGGGCAAGCATGAGGAGTTTATCCTTCCAGGGGGATTCCTAGAAGTGGAAAATAACTCTGTGTATATCACGACAGCCTCTTGTGAACGTGCATAATTACATATCGAAGAGATAAAAAAGGGTTGTACCGAACTACTGTAGTAGTTTTGGTACAACCCTTTTGTGGTATGCATAGTTGTTTACGTGTTATTTAGGATAAGATGTAATGCAATTAAGCGGTTCCATGAATAAGATGATACATACATAGATAGTACCATATACAATAGAAGAAAATTGCTAAGAGTACATTTATTTCCCAATGTTGTTTTATGTATATATTAATTATGGATAGTATCTAAAAATAACTTAATACGACGTAACGCCTCTTGGATGGTTTCCTTAGAGGACGCATAGGAGCAACGAATGCGGTTAGCACCGCAGGTGCCGAAGGCAGATCCTGGTACAACGGCTACATGTTGTTGCTCTAGCAATTGTTCGCAGAAATCTTCATCGGATAAACCTGTTTGAGAAATATCTGGGAACACATAGAAAGCTCCTTCTGGAACGGCAATCGGTAGGTCCATGTCTTGGAATCCTTTCACAATCATATCACGTCGTTCTAGGTAATCTTGTCGCATAGCGATAACGGAGTCATCGCATTCGTTTAGGGCAACGATGGCAGCGTGTTGTATTGGTGTAGCTGGTGCGACGATGCTGTATTGATGTAGTTTAATGCAAGCTGTAATGAACTCAGAAGGTGCACAAAGGAAGCCGATGCGAAGACCTGTCATGGCATAGGACTTGGAGAAACCGTTTAAGATGATAGTCCGCTCTTTCATACCCGGTAAGGACGCCATAGATACATGGTCTTTGTGGTAAGTCAACTCCGAGTAAATTTCGTCAGAGATGATGATTAGGTCATGGACCTTAGCGAACTCGGCGATAGGTAATAGATCTTCATAGTCCATGATGGCTCCTGTAGGATTGCTTGGGTAACACATTAAAATAGCTTTTGTTTTTTCTGTCACAAGCTTTTCCAATTCTTCCACACGAAGTTTAAAGCCATCTTCTAAATGTGTGGGTACAGGAACCGCTTTGCCACCACACATGTGAACTTCTGCTTGGTGAGCTACGTAGGATGGATTTGGGATTAACACCTCGTCGCCTTCGTTCAAGAGGGCACGCAAAGACAAATCGATGGCTTCACTAGCACCGATGGTGAGCATCATTTCATCTGTGCCGTAGTGTACGTGGTAACGGCGGTCATACCAATTGCTAATAGCTTCGCGTAGTGGCAAGATACCTGCATTTGGGGAGTAGTTTGTTTCCCCTCGCTCTACACTGGCTACCAGTGCATCTAGCACAGGTTGAGGAGGTATGTAATCGGGTTCCCCTACGCAAAGGGAGATGACATCGTCCATAGCCATAGCTTTTTCCCAAAATTTACGAATCCCAGAAGGGGGTAATGTTTGTGTCATAGTTGAAAGATAATTATTCCAGTTCATAGATTGTCCTTTCTGATACATGATCCATGTATCTCTATGTCAAATGTCAGGATGTTGTGCCGACTGATATGGATAGTTGCTCTTAAGAGTGTATACAGGCGGTCACAACACCTAGTAGAATGATAGAATAAATAATAGTAACAGTGTACCACATTCTTAGAAAAGAACCTAGTGGATTAGAGGTTCTTTTTTATTGCATATAGTGTATAATTGTAGGTATGACATAGCATTTCATAGGAACTTATGTCATACTATAAAGATAGAGACATATTCTCTAGGTATTGTTACAATCTAAGTGGTTGTAACTGACTTTCACAAAGATACTAACAAGATAGAATAGATACAGTTGTAATGATGGGAAAGGAGTTACCGATGGAAACATTTTCCGTTACCTATGCATTGCATGTTCCTACCTACGAAGAGGCGAAGCAAGTGGCTTGGTCCATACAGGTGGAGCAAACCATTGAATTTCCTTACGAATTATTAGGTGAAAGCGATCCACGCCGTCATATGGTGGGACAATTGCTTTCGTTAACAGAAAAAGAAGATTGTTTTTGGGCAAAGATTGCTTACCCTGTGGAGACATCAGGGTTGGAAGTAACGCAGTTTTTAAATGTAGTCTTTGGCAACTCTTCCTTGCAACCACACATTTGGGTAGTAGATATTGAGTTTAGCCCTAGTTTGTTAGACGTGTTTAAAGGACCTAAGTTTGGGTTAGCTGGCATTCGAGAATTATGTCAGACTCCAACTCGTCCTATGATTCAAGCCGTCATTAAACCGATGGGGACGCCCAATGAAGAATTGGCTCGCATGTGTCATGCTTATACCATGGGCGGTGCCGATGTGATCAAGGATGACCATGGGTTGACGAATCAATCCTTTTCGCCATTCAAAGATCGGGTATCACGTTGTGCCCATGCAGTGCAAGAGGCGAATGCCAAGAGTGGTCATCATACCCTCTATGCAGCCAATGTATCTGGGGATGGCACCGATGTACTAGAACGGGCTCACTATGCGAAAGAAGTGGGTGCTACGGCTCTGATGGTGGCGCCGTCCTTAATTGGCTTTGGTTGGCTTCATCGATTGGCTACGGATGATTCACTGAACCTGCCATTAATTGTACATCCAGCTATGATGGGTGGATTCACATTACCAGGTACATCGGGTATTGCAGCCACCATTTGGATGGGCTTATTGCCACGTATCTTTGGTGGGGATATGAATATTTTTGTATCCTACGGTGGACGATTTACTTTCAAACCGGAATTATGCCGTCAAATTTGTGATGCCAATCGAAAATCATTGGCAACCATCAAAGCATCTTGTCCAGCTCCAGGTGGTGGCGTAACGGAGGCTCGATTGCCAGAATTGGTGAGCATTTACGGTACAGATACGATGTTCCTTGTAGGGGGCGATATGTTCCGACGGGGACCCGATTTAACAGACAATATGAAAGCTTTCATAGATGTATTAGAAAGAAGCTAGGAGACATATGGCATTGCAAGAAAAAGAATTACAAGTTCATGTCGTAGCTAGCGGTAGTAAAGGGAATTGCACCATTATTCGCAGTTCTCACAGTGCAGTGATTATTGATGCAGGCATTAGTTGCCGGCGGATTACGAATGCCTTACAAGACTTGGAGATACCGAAGCATATAGTCGAAGGGATTGTCATTACCCATGAACATTCTGATCATATTGCAGGGGTACCTCAAATGATTAAACAAACGGGCTTACCTATTATTACAAGACCTAATACAGCACGTCGCCTTATGGATAAATTTAGTGTATCTGCGGAGTGCTTTCAAACGTTAGGGACGAAAGAAGTGACCATAGGAGATATGGTATTACAACCATTTTCTACTAGCCATGATGCGGTGGATCCCATTGGTGTCACTTGTTATAAAGGGCGCACAAAAGCAGCTTTGCTAACAGATACAGGTATGGTGTCAAAGGAAATGTTAACACATTTGCATGATACCAATTTATTGGTATTAGAAGCTAATTATGATGAACAGATGCTGGTCTACGGACCCTATTCGCCGGAATTAAAACGGCGTGTGAAAGGCAATGCAGGTCATTTGTCGAATGTGACGGCGATGAAAGTGTTGTCAGCCTTGAGACGACCTAAGGATATGGAAGTAATTTTTGCCCATCGTTCGGAGCAGAACAATTCGCTCCATTTAGTAGAACAGCTATCAGAGCGCTTGCTAACTTGGTGCAAAACACAAGGTCAAGAAGGGTTTACAGCGTATCATGGAGACCCCAAAGAGTATACCTCTATTGGCGTATCTCGTGATACATAAATAGCTTAGTTTGAAATATAGTGAATATCTTAGGAGATATGATAGGATGAAGTTTTCTATCTATTGTATAGGAAAGTTAAAAGAACCGTATTTACGAGAAGGGGTAGCAGAGTTTGTAAAGCGAACACAACCTTATGGGGGTGTGACGATTACAGAGTTGCCTGAAAGTAAATTGGGGGATAAACCGAGCCCATCAGATAAGCAAAAAGCGCTCTATGATGAAGGGCAGCGGTTATTGAAATACGTCACACCTCAGTCTTTTGTGGTGCTTTTGGATGTATATGGAAAACAGATGAGTTCCGAGGACTTGGCAAAGCGGATTAGTGAATTAGAAGTACAAGGGCATAGTGAGATGGTGTTCTTCATTGGTGGCGCCTTTGGGGTGTCCGAAGAACTGCGACAACGGGCAAACTGGAAATTGTCCATCAGTCCCATGACTTTCACCCATCAAATGGTGCGCCTTGTGCTAGTAGAACAATTATATAGAGCTTGTAAAATTAATCGAAATGAACCATATCATTGGTAGGAAAGGAGATATGCATGGCAAGTGCAATTGAAAAAGGAATTACTTATGTGTCAGCAGATGTACAGGAATTGTCCATAGAAGATCCGGAATTTGTGAGACACTATACTACAGAATTAATAGAGGGAAAAGAAGATATTCTTGCGATTCAAAGTGAAATACAAACACTGGTACAAGGATATGAGGTGCTCTTTGTCGAATTAGAAGAAAAAGGAATATCTAACATATTAGAAGAACGTCGTCATATGGTTCTCGATGGTATACGAGAATATGAGAATGTAACAAGTACAATTTGTACCGTATTGGACACCTATGTAGATATGGCGAATATGATTCAACAAATGGAAACTTCTGGTGGTAATCCAGCCTATTTATTCCATCGTAAACACGAATTATTAGAACAAAATGTAGAATTGAATAAAATTTTTGACCGTGTAGATTATTATATTTCTATAGTGGTGGATATGCTTGCGAAAGAAACGGAACTTGCGAAAGCAGTGGTAGAAGGGGCACCAGGTGTATCGGAAGAAGAAACGGTGCAAATTTTATTTTTGCATCAAACTGCATTGAGTTCCTGCGTAGAAATTAATAAGGCTTTGGTAGAACGATTGCAAATAATGGTGCCGCGTCTCGAAGGGTTACGAGAAGATGTGATGAAAGTGCAAGTTCATTCCGTAGCCAATGACGTAGAAGAGCGTAGAAAACGATTGCAAGAATTACGTCAACAAGCAAAAGTGGAAGATGTGACAGATTATGCGGACTTAGAAGGTCAATATCGTCACAATTATGATGAAGAAGGCAACCACATAGGCACAGAAGAAGGGGGCGATGGTGGTAACCGTAAAAGTTTGACTGCCATTTTGGTTGTCACAGCGATAGTAATAGCTATCTTTGCTGCGTATGTATATATAAAATAGGAGGAACCGACTATGACATTACAAGAAATTATGAACAAATACCCAATTACTGTTGGTAAAGATGAACAGATTACGAATGTAGCTAAATTGATGGTGAAACACAATTTAACAGCCATTGCAGTCGTAGATGAAGATAACAAATTAATTGGTATTGTATCGGAAGGGGACTTGTTGTATAAAAAAGTTCGACCTCATGCACCACATTACATCAATATTTTAGGTGCTAATATTTACTATGGCGGTATCGGCGAATACGATGGACAATTCAAAAAATTGATGGCCACTCATGTAGAAGAAATCATGACTACAGAAGTGATTACTGCCTATGCAGATGCAGAAGTAGAAGTGACTGTAGGGGCTATGGTAGAAAAACATTTGAAAAACTTGCCAGTTGTTGATGATGCGTATCATTTGATTGGCATGGTAAGTCGTCATGATATCATGAAACTTATCGCTGAAGAACAAGGTAAATAGGGAAATAATTGCACGATTGACAACTTTATGATAATATTAAGAATGCAATATTAAAACTTATAATTTGGGTGTAGTATGCCCTAAGGAGGAAATAGTTTCATGAAAGCAACTGTAACTGCTGTTGATCAGCACAAGGTATCTATTACAATCGAAATTCCAGCGGAAGATGTGAAAAAAGGTTTTGCACAAGCTGTAAAACGCATCGCTGGACAAGTTAACATTCCAGGCTTCCGTAAAGGTAAAGCCCCTCGTAAAGTGTTGGAAATGAACTATGGTAAAGAAGCTATCGCTGAAGAAGCGTTTGAATTATTAGCAGGTCGTGCTTACACAGAAGCACTTCGTGAAAATGAAATCGTTCCTGTTAGCAATCCAGAAATCGAACGTGAACAATTCGAAGAAGGTAAAGATTTAATCTTCAAAGCAACAGTAGTCAAACAACCAGAAGTAACTTTGGGTGATTACAAAGGCCTAGAAGTAGAAAAACAAGATGCTACTATTACTGACGAGCAAGTAGAAGAACAATTGAACAATATCCGTAGCCAACAAGCTAAAATGGTAGCAGCTCCAGAAGATGCAACTGTACAAAAGGATGACTTTGCTACAATCGACTTCAAAGGTTTCATCGATGGCGAAGCATTTGATGGTGGTGAAGGTAAATCCTACCCATTACAAATCGGTTCTGGCAGCTTTATCCCAGGCTTTGAAGACCAATTAATCGGCCACAAAGCTGGCGAAGATGTAACTGTTACTGTTTCTTTCCCAGAAGACTATTTCGTTGCAGAATTAGCTGGTAAAGAAGCAAAATTTGAATGTCATATCCATGATATTAAACGTAAAGAATTACCAGAAATCACTGATGAATTCGTACGTTCCGTATCTGTAGGTCAAGGTAAAACTGAACCATCTTACAATACAGCAGAAGAATTCGTAGCTGATCTTCGCAAACGTATGGAAGATGATGCAGCACGTCGTGCTATCGATGCGTACAATGCAGGTTTAGTGGAATTAGCTGTTAAAAATGCAACAGTAGATATCCCTGAAATCATGATTGAAGACCGCGCAGAACAAATGGTTCAAGAATTAGCAATGAACCTTGAAGGTCGTGGTTTGAAATTAGAAGACTACTTAAAATTCTCCAACAAAACAATTGAAGAATTACGTGAAGAAAATAAAGCGGCAGCTGCTGAAAACGTTCGCGCTGACTTAGTATTAGATGAAATTGCAAAAGCAGAAGGCGTTGAAGTAACTCCAGAAGACATGAACTATGAAATCTTTGCTATGTCCCAACAATTTGGTGCTGACCCTAAAGAAGTATACGATATCATTGTAAAAGAAGGTCGTGTATCTATGTTAGCAAGTTCCGTAGCACGCAAAAAAGCAGCTCGTTTCATCATTGAGAATGCTAAAGGTGCTAAAAAAGCTGAATAATTGCTAATGCAGGTACATGTATAAGAGGTGTTAGATGTCTATGTATGTGCCAATCGTAGTAGAGCAAACTGGTCGTGGTGAGCGATCCTACGATATTTATTCTCGTCTATTGAAAGATCGAATTATTCTATTAAGTGGCCCTATTGATGATACGGTAGCTAATAGTATCGTAGCTCAATTGCTATTCTTAGAATCGGAAGATCCAGATAAAGACATTCACTTATACATTAATAGCCCAGGTGGCGTGGTAACTGCAGGTATGGCGATTTATGATACCATGCAATACATTAAACCTGATGTGTCTACCATATGTGTAGGTTCAGCGGCTAGTATGGGTTCCTTGTTGCTCACAGCGGGAGCACCTGGTAAACGCTATGCGTTGCCACATTCTCGTATTATGATTCACCAACCTTTGGGTGGTGTTCAAGGGCAAGCGTCTGAAATTGAAATTCACGCTCGTGAAATTTTGCGGTTACGAGAAGAATTGAATGGCGTACTAGCACATCATACGGGTCAGCCAATAGAAATCATTGCGCAAGATACAGATCGTGATAATTTCATGTCTGCAGAAGCGGCAAGAGCATATGGTTTGATTGATGAAGTGTTAACGCGTCCATCCTCAACAGAAAAATAAGGAGACAGGGGTTTGAATAAAGATGATAAAGAAAGACGTTGTAATTTTTGCGGTAGAGCAGAAACAGAAGTCGAACGATTGATAGCAGGTCCTAATGTGTTCATTTGTAATGAATGTATTGATGTATGCCAGCATATTATTGAGGAAGACAAAATTGAAGAACTACCGGAAACGTTTGATTTAAACGATATCCCGACTCCAAAAGAAATTAAAGCTCATCTTGATCAGTATGTCATTGGTCAAGATGACGCTAAAGTTTCCTTGTCTGTAGCCGTATATAATCATTACAAACGTTTGCAACATGATAATGTCATCGATGATGTGGAACTACAAAAGTCCAATGTACTGTTTATTGGGCCCACAGGTAGTGGTAAAACATTATTGGCTCAAACATTAGCAAAAATGTTACAAGTACCATTTGCCATGGCAGATGCTACTAGTTTGACAGAGGCAGGCTATGTGGGGGAAGACGTAGAAAATATTCTTCTCAAACTAATCCAAGCTGCCGACCATGATATAGAGCTAGCTGAACGCGGTATCATCTACATTGATGAAATCGATAAAATTGCTCGTAAATCAGAAAATCCGTCCATTACTCGCGATGTATCTGGCGAAGGTGTACAACAAGCATTACTGAAAATCCTAGAAGGAACAGTAGCCTCTGTGCCACCACAAGGGGGACGGAAACATCCTAATCAAGAGATGTTACACTTAGATACAACAAATATCTTGTTTATTTGCGGCGGTGCTTTCGATGGCATGGAAAAAGTGATCACGAAACGGACTGCAAAAAAAACATTAGGTTTTGGTGCAGATATTCAAAAGAAAGAGGAGAAAGATGTAGCCTCTATCTTGAAAGAAGTTGTGCCAGAAGACTTACAAAAATTCGGATTAATTCCTGAATTTATCGGACGATTGCCAGTGATGGTTACGCTCAGCCCACTTGATGAAGAGGCATTAATTAAAATTTTGACAGAGCCTAAAAATGCATTGACTAAGCAATACGAAAAAATGCTGTCTTTAGATGATGTAAAATTAGTCTTTGAATCAGATGCACTCCGTGAGATTGCGAAAGAAGCCTTAGAACGCAATACGGGAGCACGCGGATTACGGGCCATTATCGAAAAAGTTATGAAATGTGTGATGTATGAAGTACCATCTATGAAAGATGTAAAAGAATGCATTGTAACAGACAAAGCGGTTCGTGGCGAAGAAGAGCCAATACTCAACAAATGAGTCCACGCTGAAGCAATCAGATAGTAAAGGCAAAGAAACTCATTTCAAAGGCGGAATGGGTTTCTTTTTATCATATAGTACTGGGAGGTTCAATGGAAACTAAACCTATGACATTACCGATGGTTCCCCTACGTGGAATTGTCGTATTTCCCAAAGTAGTGACACAACTAGATATTGGTCGTACCACATCGGTGCAAGCTGTAAAAGCAGCTATGGATAAAGATCAATATTTAGTGGTAACTGCTCAGAAAGACGAAAGTATCGAAACTCCTACCTTGGAAGAATTAGGCAAGGTTGGGACAATTGTTAAAATAAATCAAATGCTCCGTTTACCAGGGGGCGTAGTTCGTATTTTAGTAGAAGGAGTAAGCCGTGTTAATGTGGATACTATTCTTTCTACAGAACCATTCTATGAAGCCATAGTAACTCCTCTAGAATCGATACATGAAGATCCGATGGAAGAGGAAGCATACCGTCGTATTTTGCAATCTAAGTTTGCCCAATGGGTAGAGGTAATCAAACCGAATACAGACGAAGGCTTAGATCATGTATTGGGGAGCGCTGATGCTAGTGAATGGGCGGACCAAATAGCCTTTCTCGTGCCTCTCCAATTGAAAGTGCGCCAAAGCATTTTAGAAGAGCTGTCCGTTAATCGCCGTCTGAACATGGTTGTAGGTATTTTGAATACTGAACTTCAAATTTCGGATATGGAAAACTCCATTAATAACCAGGTTCGACAATCTATGGAAAAAGCGCAAAAGGAATATTTCTTGCGAGAAAAAATTCGTGCAATCCATGATGAACTAGGGGATAAAATGGACCCTGATCAAGAGGCAGAGGAACTACGAGAACAATTGGTAAAATTAGAATTACCTGAAGATATCCATGCACGTATCGATAAAGAGATTACTCGTTATAGCCGTATGCCACAAATGATGCCAGAATCCAATATTTTGCGTAACTATATTGATTGGTTATTACAACTTCCTTGGAACACATTGTCCGATGATCGTTTAGAATTGAAAGACGCTAGCGATGTACTGGATGGTGACCATTATGGTTTAGAAAAAATCAAAAAACGCATTCTAGAATTCTTAGCAGTGCGCAAATTATCTGGTAAACAAGGTGGCTCTATCTTGTGTTTAGTAGGACCACCAGGGGTAGGTAAAACATCTTTAGCAAGTTCGATTGCCAAAGCTATGAATCGTAAATTTATCCGTGCATCCTTAGGTGGTGTACGAGATGAAGCTGAAATTCGTGGTCATCGTCGTACCTATGTAGGAGCTTTACCAGGTCGTATGATTCAAGGACTTAAAAATGCAGGTACTCGTAACCCTGTGTTCTTGCTTGATGAAATTGATAAATTAGCATCCGATTATAAAGGGGATCCATCTTCCGCTTTATTAGAAGTGTTAGACCCTGAGCAGAATAGTACATTCAGTGACCATTATATTGAAATTCCATTTGATTTCTCTGATGTATTTTGGATTACTACTGCTAATGTAGCAGGTAATATTCCTAGACCATTATTGGATCGTATGGAAATCATCGAACTTAGCAGTTATACAGAAGAAGAAAAATTAGAAATTGCTAAACGCTACTTAGTGCCAAAACAAATTGAAAAACATGGCTTACAAGAGCAAGGTGTAAAACTGTCAGATGCAGTGTTAAAACGTGTGATTTCTGAATACACTCGTGAAGCTGGTGTTCGTACATTAGAAAAAACAATTGCTAAAATTTGCCGTAAATTAGCATTTGCTGTGGTTACGGAAGGTGAAAAAGCACCTAAAGTAACAGTGAAGAATTTAGAAGACTACCTAGGTACTCCTAAATTTGTGGAAGAGTCTCGGGAAAAACAAGCACAAGTTGGACTTGTATATGGTTTAGCTTGGACTTCCGTAGGTGGTGTTGTTTTGCCATGTGAAGCGACGACAATGCAAGGAACAGGCAAATTAAGTTTGACTGGTAGCTTAGGCAAAGTGATGCAAGAATCTGGTCAAGCGGCTATGTCCTACATTCGTCATCGCCAAAGTGAGTTGAAATTGCCAGAAAAATTCCATAAGGAACTAGATATTCATGTGCACTTACCAGAAGGAGCTACCCCTAAGGATGGTCCATCTGCGGGGATTACGATGACATTGGCTATCGTATCTGCCTTGACGGGCAAAAAAGTGCGCTCTGATATTGCTATGACAGGGGAAATTACTTTACGTGGTAGAGTATTACCAATTGGTGGTTTGAAAGAAAAATTATTAGCAGCCCTTCGCTACGGAGTGAAAGAAGTACTTATTCCGGAAGGCAATAAAAAGGATATTCAAGACTTACCAGATATCGTAAAAGAAGGGTTGATTATCACTCCTGTAAAAACGATGGAAGAAGTATTAGAAAAGGCATTACTATGAAGAAGAAACCAGCAGTAAAGCGCCATCCAAAACCAGTCTATACAAGAAAAGAGCCCACAGGTCCACGTATCATCGCAGCGAAATATATAGCGTCTGCGGTGAAGGCGGATCAATACCCAGAAGGTGATACTATTGAAATCGCCTTCTTAGGACGATCTAATGTGGGAAAATCTTCTTTGATTAATTCTTTATGTAATCATAGAGGATTGGCACTGGTTAGTGGTACGCCAGGTAAAACGAAAACGATTAACTTCTTTAGTATAGAATCAAAGGAAGATTTACCAGATGATATGGAACGTCGCTTTGATTGGTTCTTAGTCGATTTGCCAGGGTATGGATATGCTAAAACAGGTGGATCTAATACTAATATTTGGTCTTCATTCATTGCTAATTATATTTTACAAAGCGAACGGATGATGCTATTGTGTTTACTCATTGATGGGCGTCATCCAGAGTTACCCATTGATCAGGAGGCCTTTGATTGGTTGCAATCACATGGAGTCCCTTTACAAATTGTGGTAACAAAAGCGGATAAATTAAAAATGAACGAGCGACAAAAACAGTTAAAGACTATTGAAGAGCGATACCCAACAGGATATCCACCAATTTTGTACAGTTCTTTAAAGCATACAGGTCGTGATCGTTTATTAGCGCGTATTAATGCAGTCTTATTGGGGGAAGAGGAATGAGTATTCTTACAGATGCACAAATGAAACTGCGCGTATCTAAAGATTTAGAGCGGGTAGAAACATATTTGCAACAATCTCTACAAACTGGTGCAGAAGATTTTAATGCCCTCATTCGTCCTCTTTCAGCAGGGGGCGGCAAGCGATTACGGGCGCAATTGTGTTTGTTGATTGCCTTGAGTGGAGATTCTAAGCAAGAAGATAGAGTTCGCATGGCAGCAGCGATTGAGATGTTGCACTTGGCTACTCTCATTCATGATGATGTATTAGACCAAGCAGAAGTGCGACGAGGAGTTACTTCTATTCATTGCACAAAAGGCAATAAAGTGGCAATCCTTAGCGGAGACTATTTATTTGCCAAAGCGTTCGGTATTGTAGCTGAAATCGGGTCCATTCCATGCTTAACCATTTTTTCTGAAATTATTTCTGCCTTAGTAGAAGGCGAATTTATGCAAATGGAAGATGTATACCGATTAGATCAAGGTACAGACCGATACCTATTAAAAACACAAAAGAAAACAGCGGACTTCATTGAAGGTTGCTTGGCATTAGGTGGCATTCTTGGTGGATGGTCAGAGGAGCATATTTCATTATTGCGCACCTATGGTCATGGCTTAGGCATGGCTTTCCAAATTACCGATGATGTGATGGATTACCGTGAGCAAACGGTGACCACAGGAAAACCGGTAGGGAAGGATGTGAAAGAAGGCATCTTGACCTATCCATTATTATCTATCGTAACGCCAGAAAATACAGCTTCTTTGACTACTATGATTGAAGAGGTTCGCGAGGGTCAAGACACAAAAGAATTGTTGGACTATGTGATTGCCGAAGGCGGTATCGATCAAGCGTTAGCTCTTGAGGAAATGTATCGCAGACAAGCAGAGATAGCATTAGAGCAATTACCATCTTTTAAAGGAAAAGATATTTTAGAAACTGTTCTTGAAAAATTATCCAACCGTAAGGTGTAAGTATGAAAGAGTTTCAAGTAAAAGACTTTGAAATGAGCGCGAAACGTCCATCCTTGAATAGTGTAATAGCGCAAAGAAAGCGTCTTGCTCAGCAACAGGCAGAGCAAGACGCCTTGTTACAACAGGACAACTATACAGAGACGGAAGCAAAACTTATGGAAGAAGCATCTTCTATGTCTGTGGTAGACCATTTAGATGAACTTCGTATGCGTTTAGTAGTAGCCATTGTAGCGATTATTATAGGCACTTTGGGGGCATATTATTATGTGGAAGATATTCTTCAAATCTTAGTGGCACCAGCTGGAACATTGTATTATACAAAACCAACAGAAGCGTTCTTCACATATATGAAGATTTCCTTAGTAGCAGGCTGTATTCTATCTAGTCCTATTTGGTTTTATCAGATTTGGGCATTCATTGTGCCAGCCTTATCAAAAGGCGAGAAAAAGGTAACTTTCATGGTGGTGCCAGCAGCCGTTACCTTATTCGTAGTAGGTGTACTATTCTCGTATTATTTAGTACTGCCAATGGCCATACAATTTTTTATTGGCTTTGGCACAGATGAATTACAACCATTGTTTTCTATAGGTCAGTATATCGATTTTGTCATCGCCTTTATTTTACCGTTTGGTATTACCTTTGAACTTCCGCTTATACTGATTGCGCTGGGCGTGATTGGTATTCTTTCATCTGATCGATTACGACAATATCGGAAAATGTTTATTCTAGTGGCGTTTGTTGTGGGTGCAGCCATTTCACCGACCCCAGATATGCTATCCCAAACGATGATTGCGGGACCTATGATTTTACTCTATGAAATTAGTTACGGCGTGTTACGATATATTCTGAAAGTGTGAAGTAGTAGTTCATTTTACTTTCATAATGATAGTGTATACTATGGGAGAAATTATTTAGTGTGTAAAAAGGATGGCATATGAAACGAAAGATACTCATAAGTATCCTAAGTATTTGTGCTATTGCTTCTGTAGGGACAATTTCATGGTATGCATGCTGTAGTGAGAAAGAAACCGTTTCCACAACTATCACATCGCCAGGTGCAGAGCCCATTACGATGAAGAAGGTACCGTTACCTGAAATAAAAGTAATACCTAATTCGCAGGATAAGGTGGAGTCTACGGATGGGGTGCCACCCATATTAGTTGATGCTAAGGGGGCTGTAAACCTGTATAAGAGGCAATATCCAACAGCACAAGTGAAAGGGATAACATTTGAAACGCAAGATGGCCGTAAAAGCTACGAAGTAGAGGGAGTCTCCTCCGAAGCAGGTCATAGCGTGACGATAGATGCTACTACAGGACAGGTATTGAATGCTGCTGTAGAGAGTGCACAAGAATCAATGGTGCAATCTGCTGCCATTGATTTAGGTAATCTTATCAATCCTGATGAAGCAACACAAGTGGCGATTGCTATATTAGGCAGTGAAGCTCGCTTAATTCGTTGGGAGCTGGAAACAAAAGGATATGTTGCTCAATACCATGTTGTATTAGATATGCGTGGAGAGACGATGTATGTGACTATTGATGCAAATTCTAGTCAGGTCATTGAAGTGACGAAAGAACGATAAAAGCTATTCATTCCGTTAGGTTTGAATAGCTTTTTTGTGCATTATGATAGTAGTAAAGGGTCGACAATACCGTTGGCAATGAAAGCTTGCTCTCGATCACGACAAGTCCCACAGGTATGACAAGGAGTATCTCCGCCTTCGTAGCAAGACCAGGTAAGGTGGTAAGGAACTTGTAAACGTAATCCTTCTTGTACGACTTGGGATTTGTTCATATCATTGAGAGGCGCATAGAGGCGTACTTTGTGATAAGAACCAATGTAAATGGCTTCGTTCATGTGATGATTAAAGTCAGGACGGCAGTCTGGGTACGCATTGCCTGCAGCATCATCCGCATGGGCGCCAATATAGATGGTCACTTCTTCCTCTGGATATAGACTGAGGGCTAAGCTAGCAGCCATGGAGAGGATGAGGCCATTGCGAAATGGCACATAGGTAG
This sequence comes from uncultured Veillonella sp., assembly GCA_963515865.1. Classification (GTDB taxonomy): domain Bacteria; phylum Bacillota; class Negativicutes; order Veillonellales; family Veillonellaceae; genus F0422. Next base: position 84,775 of record CAUPZH010000002.1, on the reverse strand, counting down.
ACACGGAACCGGTTTCTGCAATTTGTTCACCATAGGTGCGGTGATCGATACTTTCAGTAGAAGAAGATAAGAGGGACGAGTTGGAATAGGACATTACTTGAGTCAGGTCCAGTTCATAATGAGGAACGCCATAATAGTTGGCAATGGCTTTGGCGGAATCTAATTCTTTTTTGTGCTTTTGCCCGTACCAAATGGACAGGGCGCTCACATTGTCTGTGCCGAGAGCATCGATGGCCATGGCTAAGCAGGTGGTGGAATCTACACCGCCACTAGATAATACTAATGCTTTCATAGAAATCCTTTCATGGAAATAAAAAAATTATAAGTGAGTACTGACATAGAACAGATGATGTACTATAATAGTAAGGATAAGATTGTTATAAAAGGAGATAGTATGCGTTTACGGAGAAAACCATGGATTGATGATGCAATCCTAGAATATAATACATATACTGTACTAGAGAATCACGAAGTTTTCAAGGGAAAATGGCGTGAAAGTTTTGCAGATCCGTCTAAACCATTATATATGGAGCTAGGAACGGGAAAAGGTAAGTTCATAGCTGGCATGTGTGAAGCCCATCCAGAAGCAAACTTTGTAGGCTTTGAAGTGCAAATTGGCGTGCTATATTATGCGACTCAAAAATTGTATGAACAAAAAGCAGAGAATGGTAAAGTGAGTTTGTTTGATATTGCAGGCATTGAAGAGGTAGTGGCACCAGGTGAAGTTGACCGTTTCTACATCAATTTCTGTGATCCATGGCCAAAGGCGAAGCATGCAAAACGCCGTTTGACCTATCATACATTTCTAGATCGCTATGCGCGATTGTTGAAAGAGAATGGAGAAATCCATTTTAAAACAGATAATGAAGGATTATTTATGTTCTCCTTAGAGGAGTTTACAAACTCTGGTTGGACATTAAAAAATGTAAGTTATGATTTACATAGTACAGATATGCCCAATGTGCGCACAGAATATGAAGAAAAATTCAGCGCTAAAGGCCAACCAATTTTCCGCTTAGAGGCGATTAAGCCAGCTAAAGGAAGTGATACGACAGATGCAGGAGAATAGCAGTTCACCTAACAAAAATCTCGGTATATTTCAACAAATTAGATCCCTTTACAAAAGTATTATCAAGCATGATGGACAAGGTATATTGGTACCACTCTTCGGAATTATCTTAATAGGTTTTTTAAATGGTTATAGTGCGACCTATACGACGACCTTGCATGGGGGAGACAACTGGAAACCATTTTGGTTTCTATTAGGGAAGCAAGCTTTGTTTTTAGGGACAGGCGTTTTTGTGGCGTGGGCTTTCTATCGATTTGATTATCGTAAATGGGGAGACCCTAAGGTACAACGTAAATTGTTGGTGATTGTACTTATCCTCATGGGTATCGTTTTTATACCGTTTCTTGGACATGGTGCGAATGGAGCACGACGTTGGATTAGTTTGCCTCTAGGGTTAACGCTACAACCGTCGGAGTTTGCCAAGTTAGCGGCCATGCTTTGGGCAGCGTACCGTATTGATAAACAAGTAAAAGAACGGGGCATCATGCATTTGTTTGAGCCACATGAATGGGGAAAATCTAAAGGTTTGGGCTGGCTTTGGAAAGTGTGGGCCTTCCTTGTATTCCAAATCAATAGACTGTGGAAACGATTTCGAGGGACTCCGGGCAAATTACATCCAAACTTTCTATTGCCATCTGCGTTTTTTGTACCCATTCTATATGCGGGGATTACCATGAAGCAGCCAGATATGGGAACAGCAGTGCTGATTTTATTGTTTCCTACCTTAATGACGTTTTGCGTAGGCTATCGAAAATCGGACTGGAAATATTGGGTGATTGTCTTTAGCATCCTCGCTGCTATTGCATATCCTTTAGTCCGCTATGAACAGTATCGTTGGGATCGTGTAGTAGCCTTCTACGATCCATGGTCGGATACGACTGTCAATGGATACCAGGTAACGCAAAGTATACTGAGTGTGTCCATTGGGGGATTTTGGGGAGAAGGATTTACGCAAGGAATTTCTAAATATAATTATTTACCAGAAGCTCATACAGATTTTGCCTTTTCTATTTTCTCTCAAGAATTTGGCTTTGTAGGCGTTTGCTTGGTAGCGTTTTTCTTCTTATGGTTTACGAAATATGGCCTGTCCATTGCTCGTCAATCTAGAGATGTATTAGGCCAAATATTAGCGATAGGACTTACATTTTTTATTACCATTCAAGCATTTTTTAATATTGCTATGGTGGTAGGTTTAGTGCCGGTAACAGGGGTTCCCTTGCCATTCATTAGTTATGGCGGTTCCTCATTGGTAACGAACTTTGCTGTCATAGGGATATTATTAAATATTGCGCGTCGCAATGAATATGCACGCAAACAAATTGGAACGACCCGTCATTTACCATCTATTGGTGAAGAAACACGGCATCGGTTTCAACCTAGGTCTTAATGTTTTAAGTGTGATTCACACAGAAAGAGATGAACCATGAAAGATTTTATTGATGTTCACGAACGCCCGTCTTTCGCTAAGTTATTACCACTTAGTTTCCAGCATTTATTTGCTATGTTCGGGGCCACAGTATTAGTACCATTCTTATTGAAAGTTGATCCAGCTACGTCCTTATTCATGAACGGTATTGGTACTATTTTGTATGTACTAATTTGTCAAGGAAAGATTCCTTCCTATTTAGGTTCTAGCTTTGCTTTCATTGGACCCGTAGGTGCTGTAGTAGCATCTGGTATGACCTATGGAGCAGCGCAAGGTGGTTTCATTGCCTTTGGTGTGTCTTTTATGCTATTGGCTTTATTAGTTAGATTTATTGGTATTAAATGGATTGATGTATTATTTCCACCAGCAGCGATGGGCGCTATTGTTGCGGTTATCGGTTTAGAAGTGGCCCCTGTAGCAATGGGCATGGCAGGCATCATTGGAGATCAATGGCAAACATTTGGGATGACCCATGAACAAGCGCTATTCTTATCCTTGTTTTCCTTAGCAGTGACTATCCTAGGTACTGTATTATTCCGTGGTTTTTTTGCGGTAATTCCAGTATTAATTGGTGTAGTATCTGGCTATGTAGCGGCTGCGATTATGGGAGTAGTAGACTTCACAAGCGTAGCCAATGCACCTTGGTTTGCACTTCCACATTTCTATGAGCCAGAATTTAATATCAATGCTATTTTAATGATTATGCCAGCTTTATTCGTAGTATTTGCGGAACATGTGGGTCATATTGTAGTTACAAGCAATATCATTGGTCGTGATTTAATGAAAGATCCAGGTTTGAGCCGTTCTTTATTTGCAGATGGCTTATCCAATGTGTTATCTGGTTTATTTGGTGCTACACCGAATACAACATATGGAGAAAACATCGGTGTTATGGCGATTACACGTGTGTTCAGTACCTTCGTTATCGCTGGTGCCGCAGTACTTGCTATCTTGTTCTCCTTCGTTGGTAAAGTAGCAGCTTTAATCCATGCTATCCCAGTTCCAGTAATGGGTGGTGTAAGTATTTTATTATTCGGTATCATCGCTGCCTCTGGTTTACGTATGTTGGTAGAACGTAAAGTAGATTATACAAAATCCTCTAATCTAATTTTAACCTCTGTAGTACTAGTTATCGGTTTAAGCGGTGCTAAATTAGCCATCGGCCCAGTTGTATTGCAAGGTATGGGATTGGCAACAGTAACAGCTATCTTATTGAGCGTTATCTTTGCTATATTCCGTAAAACAGGACTTGGGAATTCTGAACTCAAAGATTAATCTTGCTACGCTATGTAGCCTGTGGCGTTCTTAACTGAATATGATGAAAGGAAAGAGCACGGTATACTCCTCACAAACGGTATTTCATAATGTTTGTTCGGAGCACACCGTGCTCTTCTTAGGTTTATGTAATGCAGATAGTAAGGCACGCCACAGGGCTACTACGCATAACTGCGATTCTACGGGGAAATAAAAAAGCTGTTATCATGTTGATAACAGCTTACTGTGGCGGAGAGGGTGGGATTCGAACCCACGGCCCCTTGCGGAGTCACTGGTTTTCAAGACCAGCTCCTTAAACCACTCGGACACCTCTCCATATATAAAAACTAGATATAGTCTATCATTGAACTAGTCTTTTTGTCAATTAGAATGTGATGTATATTTGCAATACTTATTTTAGAAGAGCTTTTTCAAATACTCTGAAGAATAGGTGTTATGAGATACGCATGAATTATTGTAGTTTGCTGTCATACTAGCTTTACACCATAGAATCAGTCAAAGTATAATTAAAAAATAAAGATGTGAATTTAAGGTGCATATGTTATAATCTTATGCAGATTAGATCTGTATAAATAGGTTTGTGGTATTCCATAGGAGGTATTACATGAAGAAAGGGTTTACTCTTACACAAACAGGTATACTGCTGACTTTGTGGTTAACGTTTTTATTAAGTTTTGTCATGCGCTTGTCATGGTCATCGCTGATGCCAATTGTAAATGAAGCATTGCATTTTACAGCGCAACAAGGAACGTCCTATTTGACGGCGTTTTATTTTGGTTATGCATTGACCGTATTGCCAGGTGGTTTGTTAGCAGATCGATTTGGCTATCGTAAATCTATCTTAGGTAGTTTAGTGGCTATGGCTATTGTAACGGGGCTTATGAGTACTGTCCAAAGTTATGAATATGGCTTAGTATTGCGTTTCTTATTAGGTATTGTATCAGGCCCTGTGCAATCTGCTTGTTTGAAAGCCATTGGTGAGCATTTCAGTGCAGAACAACGTGGTACAGCCGTAGGTATTTTTATGAGTTGTACATCCTTTGGGATTACCGTGGTCAATGGATATGCACCATTTGTGGCTGTCCACTACGGATGGCAAATGGCATTTTTGATTACCGCTTTATTACCACTAATTGTATTCTTTTTGGCTCTATTCACAGTGAAAGAAATACAAGCTTTCAGAAAGAACCATACAGTAGAAGTACAAGGAACAGATCAGCAGTCCATGTCATTAGGACAAAGTTTGAAGTTTGTGGGAACGAATCGTAACATTTTATTGTTGGCAGTGATGGGATTTTTCACAACAGGTACCACCTGGGGAGTTACCACCTGGGCTAACTTGTATTTAGTGAAACAATTACATGTGACACCTATCTTTGCAGGTGCTATTATGAGCATTTATGGTATTGCGGCAGTGATTGCCAAACCAACTATCGGATTCATTTCAGACAGAATTTCTTTACCACGAAACTATTTAGCAGCCATCGTTATGTTTTTGTTCTCACCAGCCTTGCTAATCTTTGCCAATACAAGCAATCCAGATATGTTATACATTACAGCACCCCTATTAGGTATGGGTGCGTTTATGTATAGCCCATTAACCAATGCTATCATTATCCAGGCAGCACCATCAGAACTAAGAGGAACCACAGCAGGATTCGTGAACTTATTCAACCAAATAGGAGCCCTCACAGCACCAATTATCTTGTCCACAGTATTAACAGCCACAGGCAATTACCAAACAGCACTAATGGCACTATCTATCTCCCCAATCATCGGAGCTATTTTACTGTCGTTAATTCGACTAAAATAAGAATATATGCTTTTATGAGTTTATTTCTTATAACTTTGAGGAACATAATGTAAAAGTGCATATATAGAATTAAGTATAGAACTAAAATTTTGAGATACTGGTAATTGCAATTCTTGAGTTTTAAAGATATATATTACAAGAAGAATACAGTCACACCCCTCCCTAGAAATGCAGTGGTAGGATATACTCTTGTAGGTGTTCTTTTGCCGTTTTAGGGTACAGTAAGAAAAGCGTGGACATATATGGTAGGAAGTGTAGTGGTGAAGGCAATTTTATTAGAAAATTTACACTAAGCCGAAAAAGCACGGTATATTCCATCACAAATATAGTAAGCCTTTCCTTAGAAACGCAGTGGCAAGATATACTCTTGTAGGAGTTCTTTTGCTACTTTAGGAGGTAGTAAGAAAGGCGCGGCAGGTATATCGAAGTCAGTGTAGAGGTAAAGGCGATTGTATTTGTCAAACTTATGCTAAGCCGAAAGACTACGGTATATCCACATACAGTGGCGTTCTTACTGGCTAAATTCATAGATTGCGAGAAGAACGTGGCATACCTCGGAGCAAACCTAACGGAGTATCAGTTTGTGGAGAGGTGTGCCACGGTCTTCCCTTTGCTAGTCAGTAGATAGAGAACGCCACTCTACGAAAAAAATACCGTACTCTTTCTTTAATTAATTTACATAACTAAATCGCCTATCTAAAGGTTGATGTATGCCGCGCATTTCTTTCAGAATGTAACGTAGCCAAAGAACACCATAAAGATATCATCGTGATACAAGTTTCATTTGCGAAGATTGGAATTTTGTGAGACAATAAGAGTAAAGAAAAGGAATTTTCAAGTCTATGTCGAATTATAGTGGTATAGACAAGTTACATAGTAGCACAGTGACAATACGGAGGAGGTCTTACTATGGTGGAATATAAAAAAATAATTGTTCCTGCAGATGGATCGGAAAATGGTAAAAGAGCGTTAGAACATGCATTGGCGATTGTAAAACGTAATGATGCGGAATTGATTTTAGTGCATGTAGCGAATATTGTATCCGCAATTTCTAACTTTGACCAAACTCCAATCAGTGGCGGTTATGTATCTGAACAAATTGCAGAAGATATGGAAGAAACTGGTAAAAAAATCTTAAGCGAAGTGGCAGCAGATGTGCCAGCAGATATGAAAGTAAAATGTGTCTTTGAAGTAGGTTCTCCTGGACCTGCTGTATTAGCGGTAGCTAAAAAATATGATGCAGATTTAATTGTTATGGGGAGCCGTGGATTGGGGCCATTGAAAGGCTTGTTTATGGGTAGCGTAAGTAGTTATGTAACCAGTCATTCCACATGTCCAGTATTGATTGTTAAATAATAGGATATAAGGCTTTGTTCTAGGAGCAAAGCCTTTTTCTATGGAGAGATATATGAATATACAACATATACGTTGGTTACATGAAGAACTTGAGCAATGGCGCGAGGAAGGTCTCATTTCAGAGGAACAAAGTCAGCAGTTACAAGCCAAGTATGGGTTCATTCCTAAAGAGGGGCCATCTTGGACGCGGCTGATTACGATATTAGGGGGCGCTGCGCTCATTTTACTGGGAATTATATTGCTCTTTGCTGGGTATTGGTATGGATTCTCCCCTAATGGGCGCTTTGATTGGGCATTAGTCATCTTACTGCTAGCAATCACCATTGTAGGGGGCGGTGTATGGAAAGCCAAGCCAGCTAGCATGATTGCGGAAGCAATTACCGTTATTTATATGGGGATATTAACGACGTCTACCCTATTAGTGGCAGATACCTATTATACAGGGGAGCACATGGGTCTATATGTGCTTATTATCCTGTGTTGTTCTTTGCCTATCATTTATATCCTTGATTCCGCATTGGGGATGATATTGTACCTCATTGGTGTTTTGGGGTGGAGTTTTTCTAATCATCCTTTAAATGCATGGGTAGGGCCAGCTGCCGTAGGAGGTCTTTTATTGGTGGCAGTGCCTTATTACATTCGTCGTTTTGGACAGTATCAACAGGTGAAAGATCCTTTATTGGTATCTGTATCATGGGCCTTCGTAGGTGCGATTTTTGGAGAAGTATTTTTCACTTTATCCACCTATGAACCGCAAATGAATCTATTTTTTATCAGTGTACTGGGTGCTGTCACGTATGGATTAGGTACATTGGAAAAGAAAATAACCCTCTTAGCGTTGCCTTGTAAGGGGGTAGGAGCCATCGCCTTACTGTATACCATTGTGGAAGGCACCTACCTTAGCACGTGGGTTCGCATTGGTGAAAGCTCCATGGCATGGTGGTTATGGTGTTGCATGTTGTTAAGCCTTGGGATAGCCTTCCTCGTATTGCGTCGTTTAGTGTTGGGAAAACGTATTGAAAGTGCTATCGGCTTAATTCCTTTTGTAATCTTTGGATGTTATGTGGTCACTGTCTCTGGGTCGACTCCTATTTTGACATCTATCCTATTTAATGCGTATATCTTTGTGGCGGCGTTAGGGACTTTTATTCGTGGCACCTTGGTGAAAAAGGTGAGTTTGCTCAATAGCAGCATATTAACCTTGATTGCTATGTTTGGAGCACGCTTCTTTGATCCTAGTTTTACGTTCATCGAACGAGGCGTATCGTTCTTAGTACTGGGCATCATTGTACTTGGTATTAATGCTATTTATTTATGGCGTAAAGGAAAACAACGTGCTACGATGAATCAACGTGTTCGACAAGCTCGTCGACAGGTAGCAGATGTATCAACGTTGGAAACACCGATGGAAACACAAGTAGTGACACAGGAAAGCAAAACGGTAGAATCAGAGGTAACTATGAAGGAGGAAGAACGATGAAATATCAAAAATGGATTTTCTTTGCTCTTGCTGCTATCGTTGCCTTGCTAAGTCAATTCTACATTCAACAACGATATACGACCTTACTGCAAGGTGGGGCTGAATATCAATGGCCTGTGAAAGTAAGTCGACACATCGGATGGGTTCCGTCAGATTACTTAGAGATAGAGTTTTTAGGGTCTTATGCGAATTGGGAAGGGAAGCAAAATCCAGAAGTAGGTCATGAAGTATATGTTGTTGTCACACCTAAACAGTCCGGTGTGTTACAAGTGGTATCAGCTACAGATGAAACCCCGAAAGATCAAGAGTACATTCGGGCTAATGTGAAACGATTTGACCATGGTGTAGTGGAGTTTGCTATTCCTTTCAATCGTGTCAAAGTAGACCTTAGTAAAGTGGATAAAAAATTCTATACGAATTATCGTGGTACTTTGATTGGTACTATGAAATTACATGATGGATATGGGGTAGTTACCGGTGTCTATGCCAAAGGTGTACCTTTAGAATTAGCCACACCGGAGAGCGTAGTGGATCAAGAAAAAGATTCTCGAGTTCTTTTGGAAAAAATTGGTGATACAGAACAAGAAAAAGATGATATAATAGTAATACCGAACTCTAACTAGAGAGGTCGAATACTACTATATGATAGCGAGGTTAAGATGGAAACAAATCAACAAGAGTTGGAAACACAATTGTTAGCTGAACTATTTAAGGTCCTAGGGGATCCAACACGGTTGCGTATTGTTAGACATCTGCTTCAGAAAGAAATGTGTGTGACTGAAATTGCAGATGCTATGGATATGGGCCAGTCAGCTATATCTCATCAGTTGCGTGTGTTGCGTCAAGCAAGACTTGTAACATTTAGAAAAGAAGGAAAAACAGCTTGGTATCGCTTAAATGATGACCATGTGATTGTTCTTATTCGTCAAGGATTAGAACACGTGGGACATCAATAAGTGCAGAGCATGTAGGAGGGTTGCGAAAGCAACCCTTTTTGCATGTAAAAAAACTATCTAGCAATGTATTGTTACATTGTTAGATAGTTTTTAGCGTTTTATGCGTTTATGACAGGCAGGGTATCACATAGTTTTTGTGTAGTGGTACTGGTTTAGACTATTGTCTGCTATACAGTTACATAGCAGACATAGAATGTACCTGTATACGTTCATCTGTTTACTATCTCAAGCGAATTGATATACCAATCTGTTAGTTATAAAGGGAATACATAGTATGCCAATAATATAGCTAGGGGCATAGTAAAAGAAGAAAGAACTGTAGTGGCTAGTACAATTTGTGTAGCTAGTTCTGGATTGTTGTTCATTTCCACAGCCATAAGAGCAGTATTTACCGCAGATGGAACTGCGTAAGCGATGATAATGCTTTGCGCTGCAATAGCACTTAATGGTGTGTAGTACATGGTTACAGGAAGTACTACGACGAGGGCCAACAGAGGACCTGCGATTAACCGCAAGAAGGAAGTAATCATCACATCTTTTTTTATAAAGTTCCAAGGTGTACGGTTCAATTGTACCCCTAGGGTGAGCATAGCTGCGCCTACAAAGCAACGCCCGAAAATATCTAAGGGCCCCCATATAATGGTCTGCGTGAAATCGATAGGGATATAATAATGGGCGATAATCGAGATAGGAACACAATAGATAATAGGAATATGTAAGATGGTACGCAAAGATTCTGCGGTGCTTAATTTCCCTTTGCCAGCTTGATAGAATCCTAAAGAATTACAGAACACAGTTTGGATAATAAAAGTAGCGATAATGGCTATAACCCCATCATGTAAATAGGGGGTAGATCCATCGATGATGTATGGATCATTGGCAAAGACGAAAGTCCCTAAGGCTACTCCTAGGTTACCAATATTGGAAAACATCACTGCGTTGCGGACGATTTCTGTTTTTCCTAAATTATAACCTTGCCACTTAGCGACGATGCCTGCTAAGGCTGAGTTAGCAAATAAAATAATGAGGGCACAGCCAAAAATTTCAAAGCTTTCATGGGTTAAATCGGTGACATAAAAGGATTTCAAAATATAAGCGGGCAAAAATAAATAAAAGTTCAGTTTGCTTAGTGTTCGTAAATCGAGATGAAACCATCGATCTAATAAGACCCCCATGAGGGTAAGTAATAAAATAGGGACGATACTGGTAAGAATGATGTGTAAAAATAAATCCATAGTGGATAACCTCCTTAGGTTGTATAGTTGTCATCTCTATTGTACCACATGAATATAAATCATTTTGCCTAATATTGTTTTTCTAGTATAATGAGAATATGTAGTAAGCTTCTAATTGTATATTATTTAAAAGGGAGGATATCATTATGAAGCGTAATTGGTTAATGGGTTTAGTCATGGCAGGTATGTTAGCATTGGCTGGCTGCGGTGGACAAGGTACTACATCGTCTACAGCACCATCTACAACAGAAACGATTACAGTATCTGCAGCAGCTAGTATGCAAGGAGCATTGGAAGAATTAAAAGCAGACTATGTGAAAAAACATAACTTAAAACCTGAACAAGTGAATATTGTCTATGCAGGTTCTGGTACTTTGCGTCAACAAATTGAAGAAGGCGCACCATCCAGTATCTTTATTTCTGCGAACAAAAAGAATATGGATCAATTAAATGAAAAAGGTTTAATGGATAATATTCGCCCATTCGTAGCAAACACATTGGTAATGATCGTACCTAAAGGAAAAGATGCGGTAACATTGGACAATATTACCAATGCAAAACGTGTAGCTATCGGCACTGTAGAAACAGTACCAGCAGGTAAATATGCGAAAGAATCCTTAACAAAAGCGAATTTGTGGGATGCAGTAGAACCTAATATTGTATTTGCGAAAGACGTAAAAGCAGTTGGTGCGTACATTGCGGAAGGGGCAGCTGATGTAGGATTTGTGTACAAAACTGATGCATTGGCATTGAAGGATAAAGTAGACATTTCTGCAACAGTAGATGCTAAATTACATGCACCGATCGAGTACCCTATCGGCGTAGTGAAAAAGAATCAAAATAAATTAACTGAAGATTTCTATGCGTTCCTAACAAGTAAAGAAGCGAGTGAAGTATTGGCTAAATGGGGCTTCGCTGAGCCTACTAAAAAATGATAGCTTTACAGTTATCCATAGAAGTGGCATTCATCGCCTTATTGATCAATATGGTCATCGGTCTTAGCCTAAATTATGTGATGAAACACTATGCCTTTCCGGGGAAATCCTTGATCGATTCCTTCTTTACATTGCCCTTGGTATTACCGCCAGTGGTATTGGGTTTTGTGTTACTCATCATATTCTCCCCAGGTAATGCTTTTGGTGCCTGGTTAGAGGCACACGGAATTCGTGTAGTTTTCTCTAAGATAGGAGCTATTATCGCATCTGCAGTGGTGAGCTTTCCGTTATTTTATCAATCAGTGCGAACAGCCTTAGCTGCCATTGATAGCGATATGGAAGATGTAGCTCGCACCTTGGGAGCCTCCGAGTTTCGGGTGTTCTGGACAATTTCCTTGCCTTTGGCATGGAAAGGGATACTTAGCGGGTCCATCCTATGTTTTGCTCGTGGCTTAGGTGAATTTGGTGCCACCATATTGATTGCCGGCAATATTCCAGGCGTGACGAGGACGATGCCACTGGCTATTTATTCACTCGTAGAATTTGGCGATTATAACGGTGCATTTGAATTAGTGATTTATATTTGTATTTTAACATTGGGGCTTGTGTGGGCCATTCAAGGTCTAACCAAAGGTTCCCTCTTCTCAAATCGGTAAGGAGGTACTATGATTTCCTTTGATATCGTCATAGAACGAGGGACTTTTGTTGTGAAAGCCCAAGGCACATTACAAGAAGGTATTACTACATTGATGGGTCCTTCTGGGAGTGGAAAATCTACATTTTTGAAAGCTCTATGTGGATTGTTGACGCCAAAAGAAGGTAGGATTACAGCCAATAATGAGGTATGGTTCGAAAAGGGAAGGGGCACACCTACCCAAGAACGACACATTGGCTATATGCCTCAAGGCAATATTGTGTTTCCTCATATGACGGTAGAGGAGAATATTCGGTATAGTAAACAAGGTTCTCCAGAGCTATTCGATCATATTGTGGAGCGTTTGCGATTGACACCACATCTTAAGAAGAAAGCCAAAGGCTTATCTGGTGGGGAGCAACAACGGGTGGCATTAGGGCGAGCACTGTACTCTAAACCAGTGTTACTTATCTTAGATGAACCGCTTACGGCGTTAGATGTGAACTTACGTGCTCAGTTGCAACAAGATTTAGTAGCTATTATTTCTGAATGGGCTATCCCCTGCTTGTGGGTTACGCACAGTGAAGAAGAGGCTGCTGCGGTAGGGAATCATCGACTATTGTGTCGTGATGGAGTCATTGCAGAAGAGATGTAAGGGGATAGAGGAATGTTGACATACTTAGGTCAGCGTTCCTCTATTTTTGCTAAATTTGTTTATTTCTTTACAGTAACGGCTCATATGAAGTATAATACTACTGATTATGACTATTTTTAACATACTTAGGCATAGTTAAAAGAACTGTCGAAACAATGATAAAGGAGGAACCAAATTCGTACAGGCGAATAGCGCAAGCGCTGGAAAGAGACAGCTTTCACAGCGGACGAGGTAGAGGAGTATCGAAATTCAGCGGATGCCTCTCGGCTAGCTTCAGTCGTAGAAGTAGAGCAAAACACCAAGGTAACTAGGTGCACAAAGGCTACTTTCAGAAGCAACAAGAATGAATTAATCAAGGAGGAATATACCATGTGTGGTATCGTAGGATATATTGGATTTGAAAATGCAGCAGATTTTATGCTGGAAGGTTTGGAGAAATTAGAATACCGCGGATATGATTCTGCAGGGATTGCCGTAGTGGGCGAAAATAATGTGATTAAGGTACAAAAGAAAATGGGCCGTTTGGCGAATTTGGAAGCTGTGGTGAAAGCAGATCCTAACCAAGGTCATATTGGTATCGGTCATACTCGTTGGGCTACCCATGGTCGTCCAAGCGATATGAATGCGCACCCGCATACAAGTACAGATGGAAAATTTGCCGTAGTGCACAATGGTATCATTGAAAACTACATGCCATTGAAAGAAGAATTATTGGCTAAAGGTGTTGAATTTACATCTGAAACAGATACAGAAGTAGTAGCTCACTTATTGAGCGATATGTACGATGGCAACTTTGAAAGTACCGTTCGCCGTATGTTAGATCGCATCGAAGGGTCTTATTCTTTAGTAATGGTTTGCGCTGATGAACCAAATAAAATCATTGCTACAAAAAAAGATAATCCATTGGTAGTAGGCTTAGGAAAAGGTGAAAACTTTATTGCTTCCGATATCCCAGCTATTATTCAACGCACTCGTGAAACATATATCATCAACGACAACGAAGTTGTTATTGTGACACCAGATAGCGTGACAATCACTGACCGAGCTGGTCAACCAGTGCAAAAAGACATTTACCATGTCACATGGAATGCAGAAGCGGCTGAAAAAGGTGGCTATGAGCACTTCATGTTAAAAGAAATTTACGAACAACCAAAAGCGATTCGTGATACCTTGAGCGGCCGTATTAATAAAGATGCTACAGAAGTAGTGTATGATGAATTAAACTGGACACCAGATACAGTGAAAGGTATAAAACGCATCTTGATTACAGCGTGTGGTACGGCGTACCATGCAGGTTTAGTAGCGAAATACTACATTGAGCAATTAGCTCGTATTCCAGTAGAAGTAGATATCGCTTCTGAATACCGTTACCGTACACCATTAACGGATAAAGATACCTTATGCATCGTCATCAGCCAATCTGGTGAAACAAGCGACACTTTATCTGCTTTGAAAGAAGCAAAACGCTTAGGTGCTAAATCCTTGGGTATCACCAACGTAGTAGGCTCCGCCGTATCTCGTGAAGCGGATCAAGTTATCTACACTTGGGCAGGTCCTGAAATCGCCGTAGCTTCCACAAAAGCGTACACCACACAATTAGTAGCGTTATTGTTATTAGCAGTGTACTTAGGTCAATTAAATGGTCGCATCGATGAAGCAGTAAAACACGAAATTTTGACAAATTTACAAGAATTGCCTACATTAACTCATGAAATCTTTGAAAACGTGGACGAAATCAAAGCCTTTGCCAACCATTATGGTTACAAAGAGGATGCATTCTTCTTAGGACGTTTAATCGACTATGCCGTAGCTATGGAAGGGTCTTTGAAATTGAAAGAAATTTCCTATATCCATGCAGAGGCCTATGCAGGTGGTGAGTTGAAACACGGTACCTTAGCATTGATTGAAGAAGGCATTCCTGTGATCGCTTTGGCGACACAAGAATCTGTACGTGAAAAAATGATGAGCAATATCAAAGAAGTAAAAGCTCGTGATGCTATTGTTATCGGTGTGGGTATGAAAGGTGACGAAGAGTTGGCGAAATATGTTGACCATACTATCTTCGTGCCAAAAACTGACGCTTTCACAGTGCCTATCTTAGCCGTTGTACCATTGCAATTGTTATCCTATTATGCAGCTATCACTCGCGGTGCTGATGTAGATAAACCAAGAAACTTGGCGAAATCAGTAACCGTAGAATAGGAGATACTATGTCTGTTATATTTTCCGGAATACAACCTAGCGGTGAGTTGACCATTGGTAATTACCTTGGAGCTCTTCGCAACTTTTTGACATTCCAAGATGACCATGATTGTTTTTACTGTATCGTGAACCAACATGCCATCACAGTACCACAAGATCCAAAGGATTTAATCCACAATACGCGAAGCCTTGCTGCTTTATACTTAGCAGTGGGCTTGGACCCTAATAAAGTAACTTTGTTCGTGCAATCCGAAGTACC
This sequence comes from uncultured Veillonella sp., assembly GCA_963515865.1. GTDB lineage: Bacteria > Bacillota > Negativicutes > Veillonellales > Veillonellaceae > F0422. The sequence continues at coordinate 69,480 of CAUPZH010000002.1, read as the reverse complement.
TGCCCATGCGCAGTTGGGTTGGATTTTAACAACCTTGAGCTCCATCGGTGAGTTAGAGCGTATGACCCAGTACAAAGATAAATCGGCGAAACAAGGGGAAACCATCCCGGCTGGTTTGTTGACATATCCACCATTGATGGCAGCGGACATTTTGTTATACCAAACCAACTATGTGCCTGTAGGGGATGACCAACGTCAACATATCGAGTTAACTCGTGACTTGGCGCAACGTTTCAATTTCAAATATGGCGAAGTATTTGCTATGCCAGAAATTAAAACTACCGTAGGTGGTGCTCGTGTGATGTCCTTACAAGATCCAACAAAAAAAATGAGCAAGTCCGATGATAATAATTGGGCGACCATCCGCTTGTTGGATACACCAGATGTAGTGGTGAAGAAGATTAAAAAGGCGGCCACTGATTCTGAAGGGGTCGTGCGCTACGATAAAGAAAAACAGCCAGGTATCTCCAATTTGATGGGCATTTACAATGCTTTAACAGGAGATTCCTTTGAGGCTATTGAAAGCATGTATGCTGGCAAAAATTATGGAACTTTTAAAGGTGATATTGCAGATTTATTAGTAGGAGCGATGACACCGATCCATGAACGGTATGCAGAATTAATCGATAGTCCAGAACTAGATACGATTTTGACAGAAGGCGCTGAAAAAGCTGCCTCCGTGGCGAATGTAACATTGGCTCGTGTAGAAGAAGCTATGGGCCTACGACGTAAGTAATAGTAAGATGTAATGAGATGCTTTTGGGGCATTTCATTACATCTTTTTGGTATCGTATTGTATGCGATATGAAATGTGGGGATACGATGAAAAAATGTATAGTATTAGGAATGGTATTATTTCTAGGTGTTTTCAACACAGTGAGTGGGAAAGATTTTAATGGGCCACGTTGGCAGACAGTATTTTCTGATGAGACTGAAACCTTAAAACTTGATGTGAATACGGTTTCCTATGATGTAACGACAGATATGGCGGAAGCTTGGGTAGCGAGAAGTAATGTAGAGCCGCCATATCAGGAAGTTGTATATTATAAATTGTACTTTTATACTAATGAGATACGAGTGGTAGAAGCATTGCTATATAAGCCTGAATCTAATGGAGTAGTGGGGCGAAGAAACCTTGATTATTATGTGAATGCTGATGCAAGTGAAGGTATTGAATCTGTTTGGAATACAGTAAAACGCCTAACCGATCGGGATACTAAAAAAGCAGCATATGATAAGAAGGAGCGGGAAGAAATGTGGGCCAATTGGAAGCAACGGTGGGAAGAAGACGAGCGGAGACGGCAAGAAGGGGTGAATAGTCCGATTCTAACGATTAAGCGTACGGTAGAATCGTAATGAAGTATTGTTGTGTAAATGCATATGAACATGTGGGGAAATAGTAGTAACTATTTCCCAATTTGTATATGGGGAGAAGTTATGAAACGTGAAGAATTAGAGAACATGTTTCCCTGTGGAACGATTCAAGAAGAATTACATAATTCTTCTGTTATGGTATGGGGCTTTCAGCTTTTATATGCGGCCATTGCAGTATGGGGCATTTATCGCAGTGTGCTCATTTATCGAGAGCTAGGAGCAGGGATGAATATGTGGTTCATTCTCCTCGTGATGGTTGCTGGATACGCCTTACTTCGCATGTATCAACAAGACGATGTGGAGGTCTATATTGCTACAGAAGGGCTCATTCTAAAACGAACACCTATATTGGTAAAAGAACGAATTGAACGTTTTTTTGCACCAGACTTATATTTGACCTTTGTTCATTATCAAGGCATCGTGGGATTTGGAGAGGATTGGAAAACCTTGTATGTGCAAACAGAAACGGGCGGTATATATATCGTGCCTATTAGCTTGCAATATTTGAGCCATCAAGATAAAATAAAAGTCTTAGAGGCACTGAATCGATATAAAAATACTTGAATAGGATTATAAAAAACCACTTGGCAAGGTGCTAGGTGGTTCTTTTTATTTGTTTTTTTGAAAATATTCACTGTTAGGAAATTTTAGAGGAAGGATAAGATTCAAGGAGAAGTACAACTATATGCTGGAGGTGTATCTACCGACCTAGCACGTAATTGTGGTATAATTTTGGTAAGAATGAAAGTGAGGCGTTATATGCGTATTAAATCATTCGATGAACTGACCATTCAGGACAATTTTATCTTTCAAAAGGTCATGCTAAAGAAATCCATTTGTAAGGCAGTATTGGAACGGTTGCTGGATATTTATATCAAGGATATCGTTTACATTCAAGAGGAGAAAACTCTGGATGTAAGTTTGGAAACGAAAAGTATTCGTTTAGATGTCTATGTGAATGACGACAGTGGAACTGTATTCAATATCGAGATGCAAACCAGCAAGGATATGGAAGAACTGGTAAAGCGCACACGCTTTTACCAAAGTATTTTGGATATGTATCATTTACAAAAAGGGCAGAAGTACATGACATTAAATGATTCGTATATTATTTTTATTTGTACATTCCCTGTGTTTACTGGAAATCGTCATAAGTACACATTCAAAAATGTTTGTATGGAAGAACATGATATTCTGTTGAACGATGGGGCTACAAAATTGTTTTTAAGTACCAAGGGTAAAATGGATGATATTTCGAAGCCGTTGCAACGGTTCTTAGATTATGTAGATGGTCAAACTGCATCGGATGAGTTACTACGGGAAATTGAAAGTGCCGTAGATGAAGCAAAACATTGTGAGACTTGGAGGGAGGAATATTCAATGCTATCAATGGATCATTATACATATTGGAAAGAAGGCGTGGCTGAGGGGAGAGCAGAAGGATTAGTAGAAGGTGAAAATCTAGGTAAGGCTAAAGCGAAGACTGAAGTTGTCGTTCAAATGCTTCGAGAAAATATATCCATGCAGATGATTGCTAAGATTACTAACTTAACGTTAAAAGAAATAAATGAAATAGGCAAAGCACATGGCTTGATATAAAATATATATAAAGAGAAAATCAGCGATATGGTGAGTACTTAACTTACTATATCGCTTTTGTTTTGATAGTTAGTTGTTGGAGGGATGTCAGTACAAATTACTTTCAGAATAAATAATAAAATTTAGTATTTTATCTCTTTACAACTTTAATTAACTAAAGTATAATGTAATCATGAAATAGAGATTGAATATCTGTAGAGAGGAGAAAGTACTATGAATTGGTTACAAAAATGTTCTAAAACAGTATTAGCAGCGGCTAGTACATTGGTGATTGTTGGATTAGTGGTAGGTTGTGGGACATCTACGAAGCAGGCGAACACAGAGGTGCCGAAAAAAATTGTCATCGGTTTAGATGATAACTTCCCACCTATGGGATTTAAGGATGAAAAAGGGGAATTAGTAGGCTTTGATATTGATTTGGCAAAAGAAGTAGCAAAGCGTATTGGTTCTGAAGTAGAATTTAAATCCATCGACTGGGATAGTAAAGAAGCAGAACTAAAATCTAAACGCATTGACGTGTTGTGGAATGGTTTGACCATTACGAAGGAACGGGAACGCAATATCTTGTTTTCTAAACCATATCTTCGTGGGGACCAAATTATTGCTGTGAAATCTGATGCTGGTATTGCTGACAAGGCCCAACTCGATGGCAAACGCGTAGGCGTGCAATCAGGCTCTACTGGTTTAGAAGCGGTAAAAAATGATCCACAATCTAAAAATTTTAAAGAAATCAAAGAATATGGCGATTATGTGAATGCTTTCATGGACCTTGAATTAGGCCGCATCGATGCCATCGTGGTGGATGAAATGGTAGGCCGTTATTTAATCGGCAAAAAAGGTAATAATGTGTTCACCGTAGCCACAGGCTCCTTCGCCAGTGAAAAAGTAGGTGTAGGTATGCGCAAGGAAGATGAAGCGTTGAAAGCTAAAATTGACGCTGCTTTACAAGAAGTGATGAATGATGGTACGGCCGACAAATTGGCGCAAAAATGGTTTGGCAGCACATCTATCTTGACGAAAGAGGAGTATAAATAAACATGGATGTACTGGAGTATATATTACAGATAGTGCCTGCTATTGCCGGCGGATTCCAAGTGACCTTGTCCTTGTTCTTTATCGTCATCATCTTGTCAGTGCCAGGGGGATTGCTCTTGGCGCTGCTCCGTTTGAGTACGAACCGAGTGGTGACAACCATCGTGGATGCTTACGTATACGTCATGCGTGGCACGCCGTTGATGCTACAAATTTTGCTCATCTATTACGGCCTGCCATTCATGATTGATGGCTTTGAGCTGACGGATATGACGGCGGCGGTACTGTCCTTCGTGTTGAATTATATTGCCTACTTATGTGAAATTTTCCGCAGTGGTATTCAATCTATTCCAAAAGGACAATATGAAGGGGCGAAGGTATTGGGCTTCACCTATGTACAGACTATGTACAAAATCATTTTGCCACAGGTCATTAAACGTGTGTTGCCACCATTGGCAAATGAAACGATTACATTACTGAAAGATACATCTTTGGTGTATGTATTAGCTATGAACGATATCTTACGAATTACTCGTAGCATCGTGCAACGAGACTTTGATATTACAGCGTTCATCGTAGCTGGCGTATTCTATTTGGCTATGACATTTGTATTGACGAAGTTATACCAATATTTAGAACGCCGTATGGCGATGTACGAAGATTAGGAGGAAACCATGGCTTTCATAGACATGTTACATATTGAAAAGAACTATGGCTCAGTGGCGGTCTTGCAAGATGTGTCATTATCCATGGAACGGGGCGAAGTGGTGTCCATTATTGGTCCTTCGGGATCGGGTAAATCTACCTTTCTTCGTTGCTTGGGACAATTAGAAAGTATACAAAAAGGGACGATCATTGTCGATGGGGCGACCTTGGTGGACACTCCGGAAAATGCAGGTGAGGCAGTGTACGTAGGGAAAGAAGAACAGCAACAAATCTTGCTGAAAATGGGGATGGTATTCCAATCTTTTAACCTATTCCCGCATATGACGGTGTTAGAAAATATTATGGTCGCACCTCGCATGGTAAAAGGCATGAAAGACGCGGATATCTTGCCTATGGCTCAGTCCTTGCTAGAAAAAGTAGGCCTTTGGGATAAACGAGATGTATACCCTAGCACCTTGTCCGGTGGACAAAAGCAACGGGTGGCTATTGCTAGAGCACTAGCGATGAAACCAGAAATCATGCTCTTCGACGAACCAACATCCGCTTTAGATCCGGAGTTTACTAGCGAAGTATTACGGACCATCAAAGAACTAGCGGAAGAAGACATGACTATGATCATCGTCACCCACGAAATGGCATTCGCCCGTGAAGTAGCAGATAGAGTCATCTTCATGGCAGACGGCAAAATACAAGAAGAAGGAACCCCAGAACAAGTCTTCGGGAATCCACAAAACCCAAGAACACAAGCGTTCCTAAACTCTATGCTGAGAGTGTAAGGTTCAAACATTATAAACGTACCTAAACTCCATGCTACGAGTTTTGGTATCAAATCATGTAAAGTAAATGCGACATAACGAGGCACAAACCGTATTATATAGTTTGTACTAGGTATGTCGCATTTTGTGTTCAGATATCCTTGTCTTATATTTACTTCCTCATAGAATACAGGCAACTAAATGCACAATGTTATTTTGTATACTTCTAGCTAGAATCATACATATACTCGGTAGGAGATAAAGAAACTATCAACAGACTGTACATCCATCATATAGCTTGGCGTATAATCTATCGGCAAAAGGATAGATAAAGCTCTTGTTCCCCTCCCCTTGAGGATCCCTCTCACATAACGATGAGGATACACAATCTTATAGACAGATTCAACATATATGTTTGCCTTTGACTGATATATAGATATCATGATACGGCAATGTGAGTAGGCGCTTTTGAAAAATTCATATTAACGCTAAGCAGAATGCGGTGTACTTCCGAAGAAACATTACGTAGTGTCGTTTCTGAGGGAGTGCACCGCATTCTGCCATTTAGGAGATTCACACCAAAAATGCCTACTCATGAACGACTCAAAGAACCCTCAGTCAAAGGCATACACAAATTGCCAATCAGTACTAAGATTGTGTATAATAAGAGGTATATATAATCCGATGTTAGAGGGAAATGAGGAATGACGATGCGAATTGATGGTCGTGGTTTAAAAGAAATACGCCCTGTGAAAATCACTAGGCATTACACAGCCTACGCAGAGGGATCTGTATTAATTGAATGTGGCAATACAAAAGTGCTTTGTACGGCTAGCGTTGAGGATCGTGTTCCCCGCTTTTTGAAAGGCACTGGTACAGGTTGGGTGACAGCAGAATATTCCTTGTTACCACGAGCTACACATACTCGTGTACCTAGAGAGGCAGCAAAAGGTAAACAGACAGGTCGCACCGTGGAAATCCAACGTTTGATTGGTCGTGCCTTGCGAGCGGTTGTAGATTTAGAGGCGTTAGGGGAAGTATCGATTACGGTAGATTGTGATGTACTACAAGCTGATGGTGGCACTCGTACGGCCTCGATTACAGGCGCTTTTGTGGCTTTAGTAGATGCTATCTATTCTATGTACGATGGATATGGTAAGTTTCCTGTAACTGACTATTTAGCAGCTATTTCTATGGGAATCGGTGAAGATGGTCCTATACTAGACTTGTGCTATGAAGAAGATAGTGCAGCCATTGTGGATATGAATGTGGTTTGTACCGGTAAAGGTCAATTAGTAGAAGTGCAAGGAACAGGTGAACATGGGACTTTTACAAGAGATGAGTTGAATAGCCTATTAGATTTAGGTGAAGCTGGTACACAACAACTAATGGCGGTACAACGTGAAGCATTAGGTGAAATTGGACATATGGTGGGTCACGAAAATGCACCGAAAGCAGTGGTATTAGCCACACGGAATAAAGGAAAAATTCGGGAATTTACCGCAGCCTTTGAAGAATTAGGCTTTGAAGTGCGTACTATAGATGATGTTGTAGATATTGACGAACCAGAAGAAATTGGCACTACTTTTATGGAAAATGCAGAATTAAAGGCTTTATACTATGCAGAGGCTTGTGGTTTGCCTTGCGTAGCAGATGATTCTGGTTTAGAAGTAGATGCCTTAGGCGGTGCACCAGGTGTATATTCTGCGCGCTATGCAGGACTGCATCGCAGTGATGAAGATAATAATCGACGATTAGTAGCGGAATTGGTGGATGTTACTCCAAGTGATAGAACAGCACGTTATCAATGTGCTCTTGTATGGGCTACACCGGATGGACAATGTGTTCGAGCTACAGGCACTTGTGAAGGACTTATTCAGTTAAGCCCAATGGGAAAAGGTGGATTCGGTTACGATCCATACTTTTACATTCCAAAATTAAAAACGACGATGGCCAATATTTCTATGGAACAAAAACAAGCTATTAGCCATCGAGGTAAGGCGCTACGGGCATTGGTGGAGCAATTGCGACACACTATAATTAAGTAATTAATAAAAAAATGAAAATTTTATATCGAAAGTCTTGAATATATTTATTTAATTCGATATAATAATGGTAGGTATTATAAGGAAGGCAGATATTAAGTTATGGATACATCTGTAAAATCAAATAAAATGAAACTCTATGGGTTTAACAATTTAACGAAAACCTTGAGTTTTAATATTTATGATATTTGTTATACGCGTACAGAAGAAGAAAAACGCCAATATATTGAATACATTGACGAAGTTTACAATGCACAGCGCCTGACTGATATTTTAACAGAGGTTTCACATATTATCGGAGCCAATGTGCTGAATGTGGCAAAGCAAGATTATGATCCACAAGGGGCAAGCGTAACCATTCTGATTTCGGAAGAACCTGTTGATAAAGTAGATAAAGATGATGTGGTAATGCATCTCGATAAATCTCACTTGACGGTTCATACCTATCCTGAAAGTCATCCAGACAATGGAGTCAGTACATTCCGTGCAGATATTGACGTGTCCACATGTGGTCAAATCTCTCCACTCAACGCATTAAACTATCTTATCGATAGCTTTGATTCTGATATCATTAGCTTAGATTATAGAGTGCGTGGATTCACTCGTGATATTCATGGTAAAAAATTATTCATGGATCATCGCATGAACTCCATTCAAAATTATATTAACTCTAAAACACGTAATCTCTACAATATGATCGATGTGAATGTGTATCAAGAAAATATTTTCCATACCAAAATGATGCTGAAAGAGTACGACATTAATAATTATTTGTTTGGTATTACCGAAGAAGATTTGACGCTAAAAGAGCGCAAACAAATTAACCAACAACTCAAACAAGAGATGGCGGAAATATTCTACGGTAGAAACTTACCATCATTGAAAATCTAGGAGGTTTTCCCATGGACGTAAAACAAGAGGCAATTGAAAAACGCTTGGAACTAAAAGGTTTCTTGCAAACTGGAACAAAATACGAATTAAAAGATGCTCATGATTTAACGGTAGCATACACTCCAGGTGTAGCAGAACCATGCCTTCACATCAAAGAAGATGAAGACAAATCCTTCGACTTAACATGTCGTTCTAATATGGTAGCCGTTGTATCTGACGGTACTCGCGTATTGGGTTTGGGTGATATCGGAGCAGCTGCTGCGATTCCAGTTATGGAAGGTAAATCCCTATTGTTCAAACGTTTCGGTAATGTAGATTGCATTCCTTTGGTAATCGATACAAAAGATCCAGACGTGTTGATCAACACTGTAAAATTAGTGCAAAAAAACTTCGCTGGCATTAACTTAGAAGATATTTCTTCTCCTAAATGCTACGAAATCGAAAATCGTTTGAAAAAAGAGTTAGAAATCCCTGTATTCCATGATGATCAACATGGTACAGCAATCGCTTGCTTAGCAGGTGTAAAAGCAGCCCTTCGTTTTGTGAAAAAAGATTTATCCAAAGTTAAAATCGTTGTAAACGGTGCTGGTGCAGCGGGTGCTAATATCGCTCGTCTATTATACTTAGCTGGCGCTCGCGACATTACATTAATGGTAAGCTCCGGCGTATTGAACAAAGACTACAAACGTCTAGATTCTTTACAAGCTGAGTTGATCAAAACATTGGGTCAAGAAACAAAAACTGGTAACTTAGCAGAAATCGCAAAAGGTGCTGACGTATTGTTAGGTGTATCTGCAGCTGGTGCTTTCACGAAAGAAATTTTAGAAAGCTTAGCGGATGATGCTATCGTATTTGCTATGGCTAACCCAGTTCCAGAAGTTATGTACGAAGAAGCGAAAGCAGCTGGCGTACGTGTTATGGGTACAGGCCGTAGCGATGCGCCGAACCAAATTAACAACGTTAACGTATTCCCTGGTATCTTCCGTGGTGCTATCGACGTACAAGCACGTGAAATCAATGATGAAATGAAATTGGCAGCCGCTGAGGCGCTAGCAGCTCTTGTAACAGATGAAGAGTTAGCAGAAGACTACGTAGTTGCAAATGCATTCGACAAACGTGTTCCATTAGCAGTAGCAAAAGCAGTAGCTGAAACAGCAATCAAAACTGGTGTAGCTCGTAAAACAGAAGTTCCTTACTAAGATAAAGGACTCTTATATACTATAGAGGTAGGTTGAAGTGTAGATTCAACCTACCTCTATCTTTTTTTGTAGAGGCTGTGAAAATTATCACCTAACAAAAAATTAGAAAACCTAAAAAATATTTAGAAAAAGTATTGAATTATAGATATGACAGTGCTATAATAAGGGCATACCTAATAAATTGTTAGATAGCCTAAATAATAGTTAGGAGACAATTATGAAATTAGAACAATTAAAGGTAATTGCGCATGGTATTGCGACACAATTTGGAGCTTCATGTGAAGTGTTGATTCACGACGTGCAAATAGAAACATTAGAGAGTTCTATTGTGTATATTGAGCATGGAGATATTTCTAACCGAAATGTAGGTGATGGCGCCTCGCATGCAGTACTAGATGCGATACGAAATGACGATGGTCAGTGTCAGGGTAAACAAGCTTATCTCACACGAACCAAAGATGGAAGAGTTCTCCGATCGACGACGATGTATATACGTGATGATAATGATAAATTACAGTATTTATTGTGTATTAACTATGATATTACTGATTTTATTACATTACAAAACTCGTTAGATCGAATTATTACATCCAGTAATCGCGCATGGGAAACAAAAGGTGAGCGAATTGTTACATCTGTCAGCGATTTGTTGAGCGATATGTTATCTCAAGCTGAAAAAGTAGTAGGGCGGCCAGCACATTTGATGAATAAAAATGAGCGTCTGGAAGCAATACGATATTTATATTGTCAGGGCGCTTTTTTGATTTCAAAGGCATCTGACAAAATTTCAGAGTATTTTAATGTTTCCAAATTTACATTATATAATGACCTAAATCAAGTGAAAGAAGAGGAGGAGTTACATGGAACGGATTCAATGGGTGAAAAATAATATGCCTGGTTCTGAAGACCTAAATACGCATATTATGAGTGTACAAGCAAGTGAAGGTGTGCGTGAGTTTCATAAAAGTTTCCCGCAATATAAAGAAACACCATTAACTGAATTACCACGTATGGCAGAACATTTAGGGTTGAACAGATTGTTCATTAAAGATGAATCCTATCGCTTTGGATTAAATGCTTTCAAAGTATTGGGTGGATCCTATGCGATTGCTAAATTCGTAGCACAAGAATTAGGTAAAGAAGTATCTGAGTTACCATACTCTGTATTAACATCTAAAGAATTACGTGATGAATTTGGTCAAGCTACATTCTTCACGGCTACAGATGGTAATCACGGCCGTGGTGTAGCTTGGGCAGCCAATAAATTGGGCCAAAAATCTGTAGTATTCATGCCAAAAGGTTCTACAGAAACTCGTAAACAAAATATTGCAGCAGAAGGTGCAACAGTTACGATTGAAGAAATGAACTACGATGATTGCGTGCGCTTAGCTACAGCAGAATCTAAAAAAGTTAACCATGGTGTTGTTATCCAAGATACAGCTTGGGATGGCTATGAAGAAATTCCAGCATGGATCATGCAAGGCTATGGCACAATGGCATTAGAAGCTACTGAGCAGCTTGAAAAAGCGGGCGTAGATGTACCAACACATGTCATCGTACAAGCTGGTGTAGGTTCCTTAGCAGGTGCTGTTACTGGTTATGTAGTTAATCGCTATAAAGATGCTCCTGTAAAACCAAAAATCGTTGTGGTAGAAGCATCTGCAGCAGATTGCTTATACAAAGGTGCTAAAGCAGGCGATGGGGATTTACGCATTGTTGGTGGTGATTTACAAACTATCATGGCAGGACTTGCTTGTGGTGAACCAAATACAATCTCTTGGGACATCTTAAAAAATCATGTGGATGTATTCGTATCCGCTCCAGACTGGGTAGCATCCTTAGGTATGCGCATGAGTGCAGCTCCTATCAAAGGTGATGCAAGCATCACATCTGGTGAATCTGGTGCCGTACCATTTGGTTTAGTAGCAGCGGCTATGACAATGGATGAATATAAAGATTTACGTGAAGACTTAGGCCTTACAAAAGACTCCAAAGTTCTATGTTTCTCCACAGAAGGGGATACAGATCCAACGCGTTATCAAGAAATCGTATGGCAAGGAAAATTTTAATATAACTATTTAGTCATATACAGTTAATTTTAACTTTAACGTATACGTATATGTGTGTTTAAGGAGGAAATGGTAATGGATTTACAAGCAGTAAAAAAAGCAGCAGAAGCTTATGGACCAGCGATGACAAAATTTTTAAGAGAAATCGTCGCATTCCCTGGTGAAAGTGCGGAAGAAGAACAACACGTTCGCCGCATTGAAAAAGAAATGAAAGACTTAGGATTCGATGAAGTAGAAGTGGATCCTATGGGTAATATTCTTGGCTATATGGGAACTGGTAAAACATTGATTGCTTTTGACGGACATATTGATACAGTAGGTATCGGTAACCGTGACAACTGGAACTTTGATCCATATGAGGGATTTGAAAGCGACACTGAAATCGGTGGCCGTGGTGTATCTGACCAATTAGGTGGTATCGTATCCGCAGTATACGGTGCAAAAATCATGAAGGACTTAGGTTTATTGAATGATAAATACCGTGTATTAGTAGTTGGTACAGTACAAGAAGAAGATTGCGACGGATTGTGCTGGGAATACATTATTAAAGAACGTGGCATTCGTCCAGAATTCGTAGTATCAACAGAACCAACTGATGGCGGTATCTATCGTGGTCAACGTGGTCGTATGGAAATTCGTATCGATGTAGAAGGCGTATCTTGCCATGGTTCTGCACCAGATCGTGGTGACAATGCAATCTACAAAATGGCTGACATTTTACAAGATGTTCGTGCATTAAATGCAAATAACTCTACTGAAAGCACTCGCGTTAAAGGTTTGGAAAAAATGTTGGATCCAAAATTCAACCCTGACCATTATGAAGAAGCTCGTTTCTTGGGTCGTGGTACAGTAACAACTTCCCAAATTTTCTACACTTCTCCAAGTCGTTGTGCAGTAGCAGACTCTTGCGCAGTATCTCTTGACCGTCGTATGACTGCAGGCGAAACATGGCAAAGCTGCTTAAAAGAAATTGAAGATTTACCAGCTGTGAAAGCACATGGCGCAAAAGTATCTATGTACGAATATGCTCGTCCATCCTGGACTGGTTTAACATATCCGATCGAATGTTACTTCCCAACATGGGTAATTCCTAAAGATCATAAAGTAACAAAAGCGTTAGAAGAATCTTACATCTCCTTATACGGTACAGAACGTATTGGTGCAGAAGTTACATTGGCAGAACGTAAAGCTCGCCCATTAACTGATAAATGGACATTCTCTACAAATGGCGTATCCATCATGGGACGTAATGGTATCCCTTGCATCGGTTTCGGTCCTGGCGCAGAAGCACAAGCACATGCTCCTAACGAAATCACATGGAAACAAGATCTTGTAACATGTGCAGCAGTATATGCAATCTTACCTACAAACTATTGCAAATAATAGTTTACATTTTATAAAGCTATAAATTATTAATGAGGTGCAAAAATGGCAGATTTCAAAAAATGTGTAGACGCATTAGCTAAGTTAGACACAAAAAACATGTACAACAATGATTTCTTCTTGACTTGGGAAAAAACAGATGATGAATTACAAGCTGTTTGGGCTGTAGCTGATGCATTACGTGCATTGCGTGAGCGCAATATCTCTACAAAAGTATTCGACAGTGGTTTAGGTATCTCTTTATTCCGTGATAACTCCACTCGTACTCGTTTCTCCTTCGCATCCGCTTGTAACTTATTAGGTTTAGAAGTACAAGACTTAGATGAAGGAAAATCTCAAATCGCTCATGGCGAAACTGTACGTGAAACAGCTAACATGATCTCCTTCATGGCTGACATCATCGGTATCCGTGATGATATGTATATCGGTAAAGGTAATGCATACATGCATGCAGTAGCTGATGCAGTAGAAGAAGGCCATAAAGACGGCGTATTAGAACAACGTCCTACATTGGTAAACTTACAATGTGATATTGACCATCCAACACAATTGATGGCTGATACGGCTCACCTTATCAATGAATTTGGTGGACTTGAAAACTTAAAAGGTAAAAAAGTGGCTATGACTTGGGCATACTCCCCATCCTATGGTAAACCTCTTTCCGTACCACAAGGTGCTATCGGTTTATTCACTCGTTTAGGTATGGAAGTTGTATTAGCGCATCCAGAAGGATACGAAGTAATGCCAGAAGTTGAAGAAGTTGCTAAAAAACAAGCACAAGCTAGTGGCGGATCTTTCAAACGTACAAACGACATGAAAGAAGCTTTCAAAGATGCTGATATCGTATATCCTAAATCCTGGGCACCTTTCGCAGCAATGGAAGAAAGAACTGACTTATATGGCAAAGGCGATACAGCAGGCATTAAAGAATTAGAAGGTCGTTTATTAGAACAAAATGCACAACATAAAGATTGGGCTTGCACAGAAGATATGATGAGTCTTACAAAAGACGGTAAAGCATTATACTTACATTGCTTACCAGCTGATATCACTGGCTTAAGCTGTGAAGAAGGTGAAGTTGACGCATCCGTATTTGATCGTTATCGTGTACCTCTTTACAAAGAAGCAAGCTATAAACCATATGTAATTGCTGCTATGATTTTATTAAGCAAATTTGAAAATCCAGTAGAATTATTAAAAGAGCTAGAAGAAAAGGGAACAGAAAGAGTTCTCCGCTAAGAGCAAAGGGGCTGTCTGTTCAGACAGTCCCTTATTTTAATCCCTACAAAGTAGTTAGGAATATATACACCATAGAGAGGTACCCTATGAAAAAACGTGTTGTTATCGCTTTAGGGGGCAATGCCCTAGGCAATACATTACCAGAACAAATGATTGCGGTGAAAGAAACATCGAAAGCAATCGTAGATTTAATTGAAGCAGATTGTGATGTTATCGTTACTCATGGTAATGGCCCTCAAATCGGTATGATCAATAATGCTATGGCTGCATTAACTAGAGAAGTAGAAGGTCAACCTAATACTCCGTTGTCTGTATGCGTAGCCATGAGCCAAGCATATATCGGATATGATTTACAAAATGCATTGCGTGAAGAGTTGTTGAACAGAGGTATTACAGATCTACCTGTGACAACAATGGTTACACAAGTTCGTGTAGACGCAGATGATCCAGCATTCTTAGATCCAACAAAACCAATTGGTCACTTTATGACAAAAGAAGAAGCTGTACATGCAGTGAACCAATATGATTATGTGGTAAAAGAAGATGCAGGTCGTGGCTATCGCCGTGTAGTAGCATCTCCAGCTCCAAAAGAAATCATTGAATTACAAGCTATCAAAGGCTTAATTGGTCATGAATTAGTCATCGCTTGCGGTGGTGGCGGTATCCCTGTAGTTCGTGAAGGTAATCATTTAACAGGTGCATCTGCAGTTATTGATAAAGACTGGACTAGTAGCTTACTAGCACAAGAAGTTGACGCAGATGTATTGATTATCTTAACAGCTATTGAAAAAGCAGCGATTAATTATGGTAAAGAAAACCAACAATGGTTAGAACATATTACTGTAGAAGAAGCACAACGTCATATCGATAATGGTGAATTTGCAGCAGGATCTATGAAACCAAAAATGGAAGCAGCTGTAGCGTTTGCTAAATCTAAAGCAGGTAGAAAAGCAATTATCACACAACTAGAAAAATCTAGAGAAGGTATTGAAGGAAAAACAGGCACTCACATCGAATTATAATAGTAGTATTTCATTGAATACTGTTTTTCATAGAAAGGAGCCTATCTATGATTTTATTAGGAAAAGGAACTGTCGTTACACGCAATCCATTACAACCGATTATTGAAGACGGTGGCGTATTAATGGATGGCACTAAAATTGTGGCAGTAGACTCATACGAAACATTGCGTAAACAATATCCAAAAGCATATCGAGTAAACGCTCATGGGCGCTTGATTATGCCTGGTTTTGTGAACGCTCATCACCATATTTATTCTGCCTTAGCCCGCGGATTATATATCCCTGGTAATAACCCAACAAATTTTAAAGAAATTTTAGATGGATTGTGGTTCTACCTAGATAAACGTCTTGCTAAAGAAGACGTTTGGGCAAGTGCTATTGTGACCTATATGGCATGTATCGAAAATGGTGTGACTTCCATATTTGACCATCATGCAAGTTATGGAGAAACAGAAGGTAGTTTATCTGTTATTAGCGAAGTTGCTCAAGATTTTGGCGTTCGTTCTTGCTTGTGCTATGAAGTAAGTGATCGGAATGGCCAAGAGGAAATGGAGAAAGCTGTAGCAGAAAACGTGCGCTTTGGTAAAGAAGCAAAAGAAAACCCTGAAACACTCGCAGCTATGATGGGTTTACATGCATCTTTCACATTGAGCAAAGACACATTGGCTTATGTTCGTGAACAAAACGTAGACAATTTGGGATATCACATCCATGTAGCAGAAGGTACTACAGATCAAGAAGATAGCCAAGAAAAATATGGTATGCGCGCAGTGCATCGCTTGCATGAAGATGGCATCCTAGGACCAAAAACGATTGCTGGACATTGTATCCATGTAGATGATAGTGAAGTGAAAGTATTAGCTGAAACTGGCACCATGGTGGCTCATAATCCAGAAAGTAATATGGGTAATGCGGTAGGAGCACCTAATGTATTAAAACTTATGGAAGCAGGTATTCCAGTGGGTCTTGGTACAGATGGATATACTAGCGATATGTTAGAATCCTACAAAGTAGCAAATTGCTTAGTGAAACATAACATGCAACATCCAAATGTTGGTTGGACTGAAATTCCACATATGTTATTCAATACTAACCCAGCAATGATTGAAAAATTCTTCCCTGTAAAAGTTGGTACCTTGACACCGGGGGCAGAAGCAGATGTAATTGTTTTAGATTATATTCCTAGAACAGATTTACATGCTGATAATATTAATGGTCATTTACTATTTGGTCTAAATGGTCTTAATGTAATTACAACGATTTCTGGTGGTAAGGTACGTATGCTAGATCGTCAATTATGTGGCATGAATAAAGAAGAATTGCTACGAGAAGTACGACAAATTTCCCATCGTTTATGGAAACGATTAGTCCCATAATACACTTTCAGTAAGGAGTGAATACTATGAGCGATATTATGTATCCGGTAAGTTTCGGACATTTAATGAACCATATTCTAACAGAATATGCTACACACAATCGAGTATATAATGTGGAGCGCATGCACACAACAGGTACGGATCAACGGTTATCCTTATTTGGTCGTAACCTAGAAAATCCATTAGGCCCTGCAGCAGGTCCACATACTCAATTAGCTCAAAACTTAGTAGCAGCCTATGTTGGCGGTTCCCGATTCTTAGAATTAAAAACAGTACAAATTATGTTCGGTGAAGAATTGGGCATCCCAAGACCGTGTATTTATTCAAAAGATGAAGCATACAATGTGGAATGGTCCTCTGAGTACCATTGCCATGCGGCTGCTGATGAATACATTAAAGCATGGTTTGCTATTAAATTAATTAGTAAAGAATGGGGCATCGGCGATCCAGATGGATTCATCTTTATTATGAGTGTTGGCTACAACTTAGCGGGCATTAAAAGTGAAGATGTAGATTCTTATATGGAATGTTTACGTGCAGCACGTACTAAACCAGTTTGGAAAGAATGCGAAGAATGGGCATTAGCTAATGTACATCAATTTAAAAATGTAACAGAAGAGTATATTCGCAATATTGATGACAACATTTGCCAAGGTATTACATTATCCACAATGCACGGCTGTCCTGCAGGCGAAATTGAATCGATTTGTACATACCTAATGAAAGAAAAACATCTAAATTTATATTTAAAATGTAATCCAACATTATTAGGCTATGATCGTGTAAGAGAATTATTAGATCAAGCAGAATTTGGATATATTGATTTTGATGCACATCAATTTGAAGTAGACTTATCTTTTAAAGAAGCAGTGCCAATGATTGAACGATTGTTGACGATTGCAGAAGAAGAAGGTTTAGTATTCGGTGTGAAACTGACAAATACATTCCCTGTTTCGATTCACGAAAAAGAATTACCAGGTGAGCAAATGTATATGTCTGGTAAATCCTTATTACCATTATCCATCGGTGTGGCTCAATTATTGAGTGAAACATTTGGCGAACGCTTACCAATGTCGTATAGCGGTGGTGCTGATGCGAAAAATATTGCAGCTTTATTCCGCACAGGTATTTGGCCAATTACAGTATGTACAACCTTGCTACAAGGTTTAGGTTACAACCAATTGGATAACTTGGCTAAATTAGTAGAAGCAGAAGATTATGATACTGCTAAGGTAGTTAAACCAACAGAGATCAAAGCTTTTGCTGAGGCTATGGGAACAGCGCCAACATACAAAAAATCTGCAGCTGCTAAGAAAAAACGCGAAGAGCAACCAGGTTTCCCAACAGCTCATGATAAAAATCATGAATGCCGTGTGGTATGTGGTACTTGCGTACGTGTATGTCCAAATAGAACGAATGAATGCATTACTGTAGATGGTAAAAAATTGATCATTCACATTGATGAGTCTTGTAATGAATGTGGTAACTGTGCTTGTCATTGCGTACAACCATGCTTCCCATATAAAGATAAATTAACATACTTCATTGATGAAGAACGCTTATTAGCAAGTGATAATGACGGCTTTTATATTCAAGGTAAGGAATGCGGATATCGCTTCCAAGGCGCTACAGGTCGCACAGCGATTGATGCCTTACCAGAGGTGTTGAAAGGAGTTGTGGAAGCGTTCATTAAAGAACTTCCATATTATATCTATGATACTCATTGAACAAGGATATCTTGTACTCCCAACGGGAGTTATGCAAGGGACGATAGCAATTGAAAACGATACAATTGTAGAGGTAGCTCCTCATATTGAGGCAAAACCAGGAGATGTACGAATCGATGCAAAAGGGCGCTATGTATTGCCTGGAGGAATCGATACACATACCCATTTTGAAATGACCAATGCTTTTGCCACCACGGCAGATGATTTTGACAGTGGTACAAAAGCAGCCATTATGGGGGGAACCACGACGATTATCAACTTTGCATCGCCTTTTGAAGAATCTTTGTTAGAAGGTTTGCGACGCGATAAACAGCGGGCAGAAGGACGTTGCTCTTGTGATTATAAATTTCATATGGAAATTTTGAATATGAATGAGCAAGTAGCAGAAGAAATTCCTAAGGTCGTTGAAGAAGGCGTCGCATCCTTCAAAGTATATATGGCCTACAGCTTTAGTATTGATGATCGTTCAATATATGAAGCAATCAAAGCAATCGCCCCAACTGGTGCGTTGGTAGCAGCCCACTGTGAGAATGGAGCGATGATTGCAGCTAAGGTACAGGAAATGAGAGCGGAAGGAGATACAGAAGCAAAGTATCATCCACTTTCAAAACCAGATACTATAGAAGCAGAAGCAATGCATCGTTTCATTCGACTAGGGGAATTAGCAGATTATCCGGTACATATTGTGCATGTGAGCTCTGCAGCAGGATTAGATGTCATTGAGGAACGTAGGAAAAATGGAGCGAAAGTGACTTGTGAAACCTGCCCTCAATACTTATTATTGACAGATGAATTGTATAATCAGCCGGATGGAAAAGGATTGAGATATATCTTAAGTCCACCTCTTAGAAAACAAAGAGATGTGGAGATTTTGCAAGCGGCGGTAGAGCGTGGAGTTTTTCAAACTTTATGTACGGATCACTGCAATTATACATTAGCGCAAAAAGCGCAGGGTCTTGGTGACTTTACGAAAACACCAGGTGGTTTGCCAGGTGTAGAAGAGCGGATGATTCTAATGTGGGATATGTTTGTTCATAGTGGACGAATCAATCCTGTAGAATATATGAAATTAACTAGCGAAACACCAGCTAAGTTATATGGATTATATCCAAAAAAAGGAACGTTACAGGTAGGAAGTGATGCGGATATCGTGATACTTTCACCGGATGTAACAGAATGTATGACTTCGGATACAACTCATAGTCGGTCAGACTATACACCTTATGAGGGAATGACTGTACATGGTCGAATAGATGATGTGTTTTTACGTGGACACCATGTGGTGCAAGATAGAAGATTAGTGGAAGCCTATAAAGGGGAATTCCAACAATAATCGGAGGGAGGTCTCTGTATGTACCGATTTCAGGTCAACGGTGTTTGGCAAGAGGTAGAAGAAGATAAGCGCTTAATGGACTATCTTCGTGACGATCTACGCTTAACCGGAACAAAGGATGGTTGTAGTGCAGGTGCTTGTGGGGCTTGTACAATTCTCATTGATGGGAAAAAAGTAAAAGCTTGTATAGGCAAAGTTTCACAAATGGAAGGTAAATCAATTATTACGATTGAAGGCCTTACTGAACGTGAAAAAGATGTGTATGTATATGCTTTTGCAGAGTGTGGAGCTGTGCAATGTGGTTTCTGTATTCCAGGCATGATTATTAGTGCTAAAGCATTATTAGATACAACACTAGAGCCTACAAGAGCAGATGTGCAAAAAGCTTTACTGGGCAATATTTGTCGTTGTACAGGATACGTAAAGATTGAAGATGCTATTTTATTAGCAGCTCGTATGTTTAAAGAGAATGCACCTGTTCCTAAAAATGATGCAGACGGAACGGTTGGGTCTCGGTTACATCGTGTTGATGCGATGGAGAAAGCATTGGGTACAGGTTTATACGTAGATGATATGGTAGTGGATGGCATGATTTATGCAAAAGCTATTCGCTCTAAATATCCAAGGGCTCGTGTAGATGCGATTCATATTGAAGAAGCTTTGGCACATCCTCAATGTGTGACAGTATTAACAGCAAAAGATGTACCTTTTAATAAAACAGGTCATATTGTTCCAGATTGGGACGTAATGATTGCAGAAGGAGATATTACTCGCTATGTGGGCGATGCCATTGCAGTAGTTGCGGTAAAAGAAAAACAATATTTACAAGAAGTATGTAATTTAGTGACCGTAGACTATACAGAATTGACACCTGTAGTCACTCCAGAAGAGGCTTTAGCAGAAGGGGCGCCTCAATTACATCCGAATGGTAATATTTTGTCGCATCAATCATTAAGTCGTGGTAATGCAGATGAAGCAATTGCCAATGCGGCGCATGTGGTTACTCGCCATTATTCTACACCACAAACAGATCATGCATTTATGGAACCAGAGTGTGCTATTGCAGTGAAAACTGAAGATGGAGTTCAACTCTATACAGGCAGCCAAAGTATATATGATGATCAACGTGAAGTAGCTCGTATGCTGGAGTTGGATGTATCCAAAGTAAAAGTCCACAGCATGCTAGTAGGTGGTGGATTTGGTGGTAAAGAAGATATGAGTGTGCAACATCATGCAGCACTTGTAGCTTGGAAAACGGGACTTCCAACGAAAGTACAGTTAACTCGACAAGAAAGTTTAGAAGTACATACAAAACGCCATGCCATGGAAATGGATATTACAACAGCTTGTGATGCAGAAGGTAAATTAGTAGCTACAAAAGTAAAAATTGTTTCTAATTGTGGAGCTTATGCGTCCTTAGGTGGACCGGTATTACAACGGGCAGGTACACACTCTAGCGGACCATATAATTTTGAAAACTTCTCAATGGATGGTATTTGTGTATATACGAATACTGTACCTGGTGGTGCATTCCGTGGATTTGGTGTTACTCAAACTATCTTTGGACAAGAAGTGAATATTGATTTACTAGCTAAAGAAGTAGGTATGGATCCTTGGGAATTCCGCTATAAAAATGCGGTACGACCTGGTGATTATTTACCAAATGGACAAGTATGTACTCCAGATACAGGCATTGTGGAGTGTTTGGAAGCCGTTAAAGATTCGTATTATGCCAGCGATCGTACAGGACTTGCTATTTGTATGAAAAATAGTGGTGTTGGTGTAGGCTTGCCAGATACAGGACGGGTTATCCTAGAGGTTCGTGACGGTAAAGTTCGTATTCGTACATCCGCAGCATGTATTGGCCAAGGTGTAGGTACAGTGGCAGCACAGATTGTGGTAGAAGCTACAAAACTTTCACCAGAACAAATTGTGGTAGAAGCACCAGATACCGAGCGTACACCAAACTCTGGTACCACTACAGCATCTCGACAAACGGTATTTACAGGGGAAGCAACACGTAGAGCAGCCGAAAAATTGGCAGAATTATTGAAAACTCAAACGTTAGCGGACCTTGAAGGTAAAGAAATATACGAAGAGTTCCTCGGTGTTACGGATCCATTTGATTCTGACAAAAAGCATCCTAAGAGCCATGTGGCTTATGGATATGGAGCTTGCGTAGCTACGATTGGAGATGATAACAAAGTAAGTGAAATTCATGTGGCTTATGATGTAGGTCGAGTAGTTAACCCTCAATCTTGTGAAGGTCAAGTTGAAGGTGGCACAATCATGGGGATGGGCTATGGTGTAACAGAAGACTTCAAATATAATGAAGGCAAAGTTGTTACAAAATATGGCACATTAGGCTTATTAAGAGCAACGCAACGCCCAGAAATCAAATGTACATTCATAGAAAAAGGTACACCAGACCAATATGCATATGGTGCGAAAGGTATTGGGGAAATCAGCAGTATCCCAATTGCTCCAGCTATTGCCAATGCATATAATCGTTTGGACGGTATGGAACGTCGTTCTTTACCACTTGAGAAAACTGGATATCGAAAATAATCAGTAAGGGAGAGAGTGTGCTAGGTCTATGAAGTTCGATGTTGTAGCAAGTATGGGAGTGCTTGCTACTTCATCAGATGATGTCTAAAATTCAAAACATGATATAAGCATAAGACTAGTATATTCTATTAAGTAATATGAGGTGATTCATATGGCACATCAAATTCAGGGAGTTAATCATGTAGATGGAATGCTACCAATTCCTAAATTGTTTGCTTACGGTTTACAACACGTATTAGCAATGTATGCTGGAGCAGTAGCGGTTCCAATTATTATAGCTCAAGCTATGCACTTATCAGGAGCACAATTGATTCAATTAATTAATGCAGACTTATTTACTTGTGGGATCGCTACATTGATTCAAACATTAGGGTTTTGGAAAATCGGCGCAAAAATTCCTTTGATTCAAGGGATTACATTTGCCGCAGTATCCCCTATGATTTTAATTGGTCAGGAACATGGGATGACAAGTATTTATGGGGCCGTTATTGTAGCAGGGATAGTTACATTCTTGATTTCCCATTTATTTAGTCGTTTAATCCGCTTTTTTCCACCTGTAGTAACAGGTACCATTATTACAATTATCGGTATTACCTTGATGCCAGTATCCGTTCGTTGGGTAGGGGGAGGTAATCCTAGTTCTCCTGATTTTGCGAACCCTGTCAATTTATTTCTAGCTATCTTAACATTAGTTATCGTGGTAGCTGTGTATCGATTTGGTAAAGGCTTCTGGAGTAATGTAGCCGTATTAGTAGGGTTAGTAGTAGGAACATTAGTGTCAATGGCACTGGGTGTAGCTAACTTAGGGGCCGTTGGTCAAGCAGAATGGTTTGCAGTCGTAACACCATTAGCGTTCGGTTGGCCAACATTTGAATTTTCCTCTATTATTTCTATGGTCATTGTTATGCTTGTTGTTATGACAGAAACGACTGGTGACTGTATTGCTATCGGCGAAATTGTAGAAAAACCAATTGGTAAGAAAGAATTAGCAGCTTGTTTACGAGCAGACGGCTTTGCAACTATGATTGGTGGCTTATTAAATAGCTTCCCTCATACCGCATTCGCACAAAACGTTGGCCTTGTAGCAGTAACCAATGTAAAAAGTCGTTTCGTAGTGGCAGCATCTGGCGTTATCTTAGTGTTATTAGGCTTATTCCCTAAAATGGCGGCTGTTGTAGCAAGTATTCCTAATCCTGTATTAGGTGGTGCTGGTGTGGCTATGTTTGGTATGATTATCGCTAGTGGTATTCGTTCTTTGTCTAAAGTACAATTTGATGGCACTTACAACCTTATGATTGTAGCAATCAGTATTGGTGTGAGTATGATTCCTTTGGCAGTTCCAACATTCTATGATCATTTCCCTGAATGGCTAAAAATTGTTCTTCACAGTGGTATTACATTTGGCAGCTTGATGGCAGTGGCTCTTAATGTATTGTTGAATGGCTATGGGAATGAAACACATGTAGTACAAGCAACACGTCGTGAAAAAGCAATTGCTCGATTAGATAAATGGAAAGCAGAACGTAAAGTTCGTAGAAATCGATCCATTTAATCACAATATTATATATGGTTAGAGTTAGGTTACATATATAAGTGTTTTCTTTATACAGAAAGTAGCACGAAAATAGGTAAGCACCAATTATATGTATAATTGGTGCTTACTTTATTTTTAATATGTAATATTCTAGCTATGAGAGGTGTTTGTGTTGTAATAGCTCCAAGCTATTTAAGATAAAGTCTACCTCATCAGATGTGTTGTGGTAACCAAATGAAAAGCGAATAGTGCCTCTAGGATAGGTGCCTAGTACTTGATGAGCTGTAGGAGCGCAGTGCAAACCAACTCTAGTGATAATGTGATAAGTTTGTTCTAGATTGTGTGCCAGTTCCGCTGGATCACAATGAGTAGGAGAAATAGAAAGTACCGCTGTCCGATTGTGAATATCGGGAATACCGTGAATCGTATACTTCGGAAGTTCTTGTAATCCACATAAAAATTGTTTGGTCAAAGACAATTCGTGTTGGTAAATACTATCGATGCCTACTGTATGGAGATAGGATACACTAGCATGAAGACCGATAATGCCAGGGATATTAGGCGTGCCAGGTTCAAAGCGATCGGGAAAGGTAGTGGGAATCTCTAAGGTATGAGAAAAACTGCCTGTGCCACCACTTAGTATGGGCTGTATTTGATGGGCTACATCTTTGGTAAGGAGAAACCCACCAATCCCTTGGGGGCCTAATAATCCTTTGTGACCGGTAAAGCAAAGGATGTCAATGTTCATCTCTTTCATATGGATAGGTAAGATACCAGCAGATTGGGCAGCATCTACGATACACAATAGATTGTGTTCTTTACAGAATTTACCGATTTCGGCAATGGGTTGAATGGTACCACATACATTAGAGACGTGAGTCACTAGAATGGCCTTTGTAGTAGGCAAGAGAAGTGATTCTAAGGTAGAGGTAATCATTTCACCTTCAGGTGTGCTTGGAATGGTGGAGTAAGATACACCTTTCATAGATAATTGATGGAGTGGGCGCATCACTGCGTTATGCTCCAAGCTAGAAATTAGGAGGTGATCACCGGCGGAGAAAAGACCTTGTAAGACCATATTTAGACTAGTGGTCACATTGGGAGTAAAGATGACGTATTTTGGACTAGGTCCACCTAATAGTTGTTGTAACTGTTGGCGTGTTTCTAGGATTAAACGTTCTACTTGGTACGCATCTTCGTTAGAGGAGCGATGGACAGAAGCTCCATTATAGGAAATGTAATCATACATAGATTGCGCTACAGTTGGCGCTTTTGGGAAAGAGGTACTGCTATTATCTGCATAGATAGACTTCATAATTATAACTCCTTTTAATATGTATATTATATTTAGTATAAAGTAATGCGTGCAAAATATCAATTTGTAGGGACTGAAGTAAACTAGTCGAAGAGGTAATGTTTGGCAGGAGAGGTACTATGAGTGTAATAAGTGAAAAGCAAAGAATTATTATTGCTGGATTAATTATTGGCGCTATTGCTAGTTTGTTAGTGCTAGCGGGAAACCCACAAAATATGGGTTTTTGTATTGCCTGTTTCATTCGTGATTCTGTAGGAGGCTTGGGTCTGCATAGAGCAGCACCAGTACAATACATTCGTCCAGAGATTATTGGATTAGTGTTAGGAGCCTTTTTATTATCTTGGTTCCGTGGAGAGAGAGCGGCTAAAGGTGGTTCCGCTCCAGCAACACGATTTACCTTAGGGTTCTTTACTATGATTGGCTGTCTTATTTTCTTAGGATGTCCATTCCGTATGATTTTGCGCTTAGCAGGTGGTGACTGGAATGCAATCATGGGTCTATTAGGATTCACAGGTGGTATTGCAGTGGGTACAGTATTCTTAAAACGTGGATATTCCTTGGGTAGAACATACATTGTATCTAAAATGGATTCCTATATTATGCCAGCAGCACAGGTGATTCTATTAGGTCTTGTGGTGGCAGCGCCAGCGTTCATTTTCTTTACTGAAAAAGGACCAGGTGCCATTCATGCTCCGTTGTGGATTTCTTTGGCAGCTGGTTTAGTAGTAGGTGGCTTGGCACAATATAGCCGTCTTTGTATGGTAGGTGGTATCCGGGATATCATTCTATTTAAAGAAACAAAATTAATTCTTGGTTTTATTGCAATTCTTGTAGCAGCGTTCCTAGTGAACATTTCTGTAGGTAACTTCCATCCTGGTTTTGTGAAACAACCAATTGCGCATACAGATGGGTTGTGGAACTTCTTAGGTATGGCCTTGGCAGGTTTATGCTGTACATTAATGGGTGGTTGTCCATTGCGTCAATTAATCTTATCTGGTGAAGGTAACTCCGATTCTACAATTACAGTAGTGGGCCTAGCAGCAGGCGCAGCATTCGCACATAACTTTGGTTTAGCTGCATCTGGTACTGGAGTTCCAGTGGCGGGCCAAATTGCAGTAGGTGTAGGCTTTGTGATTGCCTTAATAATTGCTGTTAAAAATATGCGTAAATAGGAAACATAGGAGGTAAGCATGATTGATGTAAGAGGACTATCTTGTCCAGAACCAGTCATTATGGTACAAAAAGCAATGGCATCAGGTGACAGTGAATATACTGTGCAATCTGACTCTAAAACAGCTGTAGAAAACATTACTCGATTTGTATTGGCTCAAGGTTATACAATCGTGTCTAAAGAAGAGAATGGTGAGTATATCCTCACTATTACAAAACAATAATATGGAATATGTAGCAACGTTTTATTCTCACTTTGGGGCTATCCAATTTGAACAATTTTGTAAGCAAGCATCGATTGCGGTACACTTACAGCCTGTTCCACGTTGGCTTAGCTCATCATGTGGCACATGCGCAATTTTCCAAGTGGATCGATGCATTGTTGAGGACATTCCTGAAGATATTTTAGAAGATATAGAGCAGGTTGTAGAGAAACAAAGAGAAGGATATAGAGAGATCTATAAAAGTAATTGAACAGCTTGCAAACTATATCTCATATAAAATTGATATTAGGCATACATAAATTAGTCTCGCATAATGATAGATTCATTGGAGTACGAAGTAGTTTGTGTATGCCTATTTTTATTTCCATGATTGTTAGTAAGTTATGATGTATATGGATTATGCATATATGGATGCTTAGTATCTGAGATAATTCATATGCCAAAATCTTCATATACATGGTACAATAAGGGTATAGAGATGTCGGAGTAAGGAGGTATAAGTATGCTTATGTTTATGCAAGTGCAACAGCCTAAAACAGTAGAAGAGGCACATGCACTCATGGTGAAGCAAAAGATGGCACCTATCTTAGCAGGTGGTTGCTGGACACGATTGGGAAATCGTAAATGGCCTATGGTAATTGACTTGTCTGAATTAGGTCTCCGTTATATTGAGGAGGACGAAACGGAATACCGCATTGGTGCCATGGCTACACAACGGGATGTAGAGGTATATGAACCATTTAAAACATTCTGTAGAGGAGTGCTCCCAAAAGCTGTGAAAGATATTTTAGGTGTCCAATTTCGGAGTATGGCTACCATGGGGGGATCGGTAGCAGCGAAATTCGGTTTCTCTGATATTATTCCTGCCTTATTAGCATTACGAGCAGAGGTGCGTTTGTTTGAAGCGGGTCGTATGCCGATAGAACAATACTTAACGTATGGAACAAGAGACTTATTACTTGAAATCATTGTACCAAAACAAGAAGTACCAGTAGCGATTGAAGCATTGCGGAAATCGACTTCAGATTTTCCTTATTTAACGGGATCTGTTCGATTAGATGATCAAGGCTACTCCGTATATATTGGTTGTCGACCAGGTAAACCAGCATTAGCGACGAAAGCTTGCCAGCTTATTAATGAAAAAGGATTAGACGCTTTGGATGAAGCGGTGGCTTTAATTCAAGAGGAATTATCCTTTCAAAGTAACTCACATGCAGGTGCAGAGTATCGCTTAGAGATGGCAAAAAACATGTTTAAACGATTGGTAAAAGAGGTGGCACAATGGAAATAATGTTACAAGTGAACGGAGTGAAACGAAAAGTTCTCATCGAAACAGATGAAATGTTATTGGAAACATTACGTAACTTAGGCTTTTACAGTGTACGTTGCGGTTGTGATACGACAAATTGCGGTCTATGCACTGTATGGGTAGATGGAGATCCTATGTTGTCTTGTGCGTATCCGACTTTCAGAGCAGTAGGTCACGAGATTACTACCCTAGAAGGCGTAGCGGTAGAGGCGGCTCATTTGGCGGATTGTTTGGCTGAAGAAGGGGCTGATCAATGTGGATACTGTACAACAGGTATGATGATGAGTGCCATTGCCTTGAGCCGAAAATATCCAAATGCTACGGATGAAGAAATTAAAGCTTACCTAAACAATAATTTATGTCGTTGTACAGGTTATGAATCTCATATGCGGGGGATTCGTAAATTTTTAGGAGGCAAAACACTATGAAACATTTAGGACAAAGTTATAAAAAAACAGACTCCACAACGATTTTAAGTGGTAAAGCAGCCTATACAGAAGATTTTATTCCATCCAATGCCTTATGTATTAAGATACTTCGCAGCCCTCATGCCTTTGCTAAAATTGTAGATATTAATATTGAAGCCGCTTTAAAAGTACCTGGTGTGGAAGCTATTTATACCTATAAAGATGTGCCACAAACTAGATTTACCTTAGCTGGTCAAAGTTATCCAGAACCATCTGCGTACGATATGTTGATTTTAGATCAAGTGGTTCGCTATGTGGGGGATGAAGTAGCTTTAGTCGTGGCTGTGGATGAACGGACAGCATTGAAAGCTATGCCTCTTATCAAAGTAAAATATGAGGTCTATGAACCAGTCTTGGATATGCATACAGCTATCGATCATCCTAGCATCATTCACGCAGAAGATGACTTTCACTATAACTTCCCAGTAGGGGGAGACCCTAAGCGAAACATTGCTTGTTCCTATAGTCATGTAGTGGGTGATTTAGAAGCAGAATTGGCAAAATGTGATTATGTAGTAGAAGAGTCTTACTTTGACCAAGCCACCTTACAATCGGCGATGGAAACTTTTAGGACTTTTGCTACCCTAGACCAATTTAATCGTCTTGTCATCACTAGTTCTACGCAAGTACCATTCCACATTCGTAGACATGTGGCTCGTGCTTTGGGGCTTTCTGCGGCTCAAATTCGTGTTATCAAACCTCGTATTGGCGGTGGTTTCGGATCTAAACAAACGGGTTGTACAGAAATGTTCCCAGCTTTTGTGACCTGGAAATTGAAAAAGCCATCCTATATCGTATACGATCGTCATGAAGCGAATAACTGCTCCACTAGTCGACATGCACGGGATTGGAAAGTTCGTGTAGGTGCCACAAAAGATGGTATTATCCAAGTCATTGACATGGTAGCCGTATCCGATGCAGGAGCACATGGTAGCCATGCGTTGACGACTTTCACAGCGGGAGAACATAAATCCTTACCTCTATATAATAAAACGAAAGCAATCCGTTATGAATCTAATGTAGTGTACACAAATCATATGCCAGGTGGTGCATTCCGTGGGTATGGCGCTACAGAAGCCTTGTGGCCACTAGAATGTGCTATTACAAAATTGGCGCATACAATGGGTGTGGACGAAATTGAGCTACGTTTGAAAAACTTAATTGGTGTAGGGGAGACTGCACAATCCTTTCATCCAGGAGAAGTGTTGGCATCGGGTCTATTGAAAGAAGCCGTCCAAAAGGCGAAAGAAATGTCTAATTGGGATAATCGTCCAAAATCCTGGAAAATTGATGACCGTCATATGGGTGGTTTAGGGGTAGCCCTAGCATTCCAAGGGTCGGGGATTGCCAATATTGATTCTGCCTCGGTAGAAGTGCGCATGCTTGATGATGGTACGTATATGTTATTTACTGGTTCTACAGATATGGGTCAAGGTTCCAATACAGCGTTGGCACAAATTGCTTGTGAAACTTTGGGCTGTCCCATGGATATGATGGTTGTTTATGAAGCAGATACTGATGTTGTACCGTTCGATCCAGGTTCCTATGCATCGAGTACGACCTATGTGACAGGGACTGCTACGAAACTGGCTTGTGACGAGTTGAAAGAAAAAATCTTGCAAGAATTTGGTCGTCTAATGGAAGTGGA
Organism: uncultured Veillonella sp.; assembly: GCA_963515865.1. GTDB lineage: Bacteria > Bacillota > Negativicutes > Veillonellales > Veillonellaceae > F0422. The sequence goes on along the minus strand of CAUPZH010000002.1, from coordinate 39,535 downwards.
TCCAAGTACACTTTCCTTTGATGGGGAAAAAGCGTGGACTGAAGATGGTTCTAAAACGATGACTACTAAAGAGTTAGCACCTAAACTTGTATCAGGCCCGAAAGGACATTACTTAAGCGGCATGGCTACTTGGGGCAGTCAAACATCTCCACCTCCTTTCATGGTAGGCATTGCAGAGGTGAAAGTAGATCTTGAAACTGGTAAAGTGACGCCTGAAAACTACTACGCTGTAGTTGATTGTGGTACGATTGTGAATAGAAACCTAGCCACTGTACAAACAGAAGGTGGTGTTGTGCAAGGTATCGGTATGGCATTATATGAAGAAATTCGCTATTCTTCTCGTGGTGTGTTAGAAACGAATAACTTTATGCATTATAAATTACCAACACGACTAGATACTGGTAATATTCATGTAGACTTTGTGGAATCTTATGAACCAACTGGTGCTTACGGTATTAAATCCATTGGGGAAGTTGTTATCAATACATCTTGTCCAGCTATTCAAGGGGCTATCTTGAATGCTACAGGTGCTGAGGTAACTACATTGCCAATGATTCCAGAACGCGTGTATATGGCGTTACAAAAAAATAAGTAGAGTAAGTAATAGGAGAGTCAAGATGAGTGATAGGAAGTACTGGGAGTCCTTACTAGAACCTGGGATACTTGCTGTTGTAGGAGCTGGTGGCAAAACAACTGTTGTATCTAAACTAGGTGCTGTGGCAGTCAGTCTAGAGCGACCAGTAGTGGTGACGACTACAACAAAGATGGGATCTGAACAAGTGGCTCCTTGGAATCCCTACTATGGGGATGACCTAACACTTGGGGAAACTCATATGGTAGAACAAATGAAACGTGGTCAGATGGGGGCTTGGTTTCAAGAGGTTGCAGGTCACAAAGTAGTAGGACTAGAGCCGGAATTACTAGATACATTGCATGATCTCCATCCAGATTGGTCTATTGTTGTTGAGGCAGATGGGGCAAAAACCAAATGGTTGAAAGCTCCTAAACCTCACGAACCAGTGATACCGACTAAAACGGCGACTACCATTGCAGTAGTGAATATGCAGGTCTTAGGCAAACCGCTCACAGAGGACTATGTACATCGCATAGAAGAAGTACAGGCTATCATGGGGGTTCCACTAGGGGATAGGATAACTCCAGAAGGAGTTGTAAAACTATTAGGACACGACAATGGTATCTTTCAATATGCTCAAGGGAAACGAATTGTGTTCTGTACAGGATGCGATACGGTAGACTCAACAGTGGTGGATGCATTTTTACAAGCCTTGCAACCCCTTCCATTACACAAAGTGGTGTTGGCGAATGGATATCGTGAAAATTGTTGTATACAAAGGGTGTTAACATGGCAATAGGATGCGTATTATTAGGGGCTGGACAATCGAAACGTATGGGATGTGCTAAGCAATTGTTGACCTATCAAGGACATACCTTATTAGAGCGTGCTCTCTCTAAGTATGGAGGAATACAACCGCTAGCGGTTGTCATTGACCCACGTATGGGTGTGGAAGATATGGTGCGTAAGGTACAAGGTATTCCAGTGCCCAATAAGCATCCACAATGGGGACAGGGCACATCTATCCGATTAGGGGTAGAGGCCTTATTGCAATGGGAACACACACAGAAAGAACGCCTGGAAGCAATTGTATGTGGTGTGATCGACCAACCTCTATTGGATGGACAAGTCATTGACGACTTGTGTAACACTTTCAGAGACATAGGCGACGAGAAAGCCATTGTACAGCCACAGTATGGACCGCATCAAGAACGCGGTAATCCCGTAGTGTTTGGTAGATACTGGGTGGATGCGTTACGCTTGATTCCTGGCGATATGGGGGGACGTGTCATTTTGAGGGGCGAAGGGGCTCCTTATGTTACATATGTATGGCTTGAAAGGCAACGTACTATGCATAGTGGTATTGATATTGATACGAAGGAAGACTATGACCGTATTGTGAGTGAAGGAGGACCTTATGAAACCAATCATTCTCATCCGTAGTGGTGGAGATGTGGCATCTGGCGCTGTGTATCGTTTGTGGCGAGCAGGGTATCCTGTGGTGATTAATGAAATTGCCATTCCTACCATGATTCGTAGAGAAGTGTCCTATGGAAATGCAGTGCACCGAGGGGAAATGATCTTAGAGCGCTTGCGCTCACGCCATGTACCCTTACAAGAGGTAGCAACATTGTTGTCTAGCCGTGAGGCAATTCCTGTGGTCACTGAGCCCTATGAAACGGTATTAACTACGATACAACCATCTATTGTGGTGGATGCAATCTTGGCAAAGCGAAATGTAGGTACCAAAAAAAGTGATGCTTCTTTAGTCATTGGATGCGGTCCTGGGTTTAGTGCTGGTAAGGATGTGCATGTGGTCATTGAAACCATGCGTGGTCATACCTTAGGACGATGCATTTATGAGGGACCAGCTTTAGCCAATACGGGGATTCCTGGCAATGTGGGAGGCTATACTCATGAGCGAGTGATTAAGTCTCCAACAGAAGGTCTATTTGTAGCGAAAAGCCATATTGGAGATCAAGTAGAGGCGGGTTCTATCATAGGCTATGTAGAGGATGTACCAGTGCATGCAAAAATTACCGGCACTTTACGAGGTATTTTAGCCTCTAATATATTAGTAACGAAAGGCTTTAAATTAGCGGATGTGGACGCACGATGTGAAGAGAGCCATTGCTTTACTATATCAGATAAAGCATTAGCTGTCGGCGGTGGTGTGATGGAGGCCATCACTGCTTGGGAATATGAGCAGATAAAGGAGTAGTACCATGAATCTGATTGATATTGCGCAAGAACGTATGGCAAAGGATGAATCATCGTTGATTGTAACGATTTTATCTGGGGAGCGACAAGGCGATAAAGTGATGTATAGCCATACTGGTGAAGTGGTGTATGGCAATGCTATTGAAGGCTTTACAGTACCTCAAAGAATAGAACCACAATTATTTTCTATTGAAGATATGGAATGTTTTCTACAACCAGTAGAAAAAGATCCAGAAGTTCTCATACTAGGGGCTGGTCACGTAAGCCGTTGTGTGGCTGACCAATTTTTATTCATTGGTTGTGGCGTAACAGTCGTTGATGACCGAGCGGAATACTTACAAGAAAACTTTTTTGATTCTCGTGTAAAACGAGTGCATTTAGACTTTACATCATTACAGGATAATTTGAATCTTCATGCCTATACGGGCATAGTGGTAGTCACTAGAGCCCATGAGTTCGATAGCATGTGCTTGCACCAAGTGCGTCATGTGTTGCCAACCTATGTGGGTGTGATGGGCAGCCAAAAACGTATTTTCCATGCTTTTGAAGTGTTGAAAGAAGAAGGTTGGACACAGCAAGAGTTAGATATGTTATATGGTCCTATTGGCTTAGATTTAGGAGCCCAAACACCAGAAGAGATAGCACTATCCATTGTAGCAGAATACATGGCGGTGTCTTATCGTAAACAAGGTGGTTTTTTATCGAAAAAGAGGTATACACATGAAGTATGAGTTTATTGAGTATTTACAACAACATAAGCAAGACACATTAGCAGTGACAACAATTTTAAATACACATGGCTCCACTCCACGAAAAGCAGGGACTACTATGATTGTACATCCTGATGGCTCTATCTTTGGTACCATTGGTGGGGGCCGTGCAGAAAATGAAATTCGATTAAGTGCGGTAGATGCTTTACAGAAGAAAGAGGCATTTCGTCGTATCTATGTGGACTTAAACGATGATGTAGCAGTCAAAGAAGGTATGGTTTGTGGTGGTAATATGGACGTACTTATCGAAACTTACCGTGCATAAATCGTAGGTTTACTAGAAAAAAATACCAATATAGGATACAATAAAAGGGTACATGCAATAGCATGTACCCTTATTTTGTATTAGAAAGGATAGGAGATATTCTATGCTGTTTCAATTACAAACTACATTAGAAACATTACGATTCTTAGATATCGTAGATATTATAGTGGTAGCCACCTTATTTTATTGGTTATATCGACTAGTTAAAAATACGAGAGCCTTAGGCTTATTGAAAGGGTTAGGCGTGTTAGTAGTCATCAATATCGTGGCACACTTCATGGGGTTGCATACCATCAGCTGGATTATGCAACAAAGTGTGGCCGTCCTAATGATTGCTTTGCCGATTGTATTTCAACCAGAGTTACGACGCCTCTTAGAACAATTGGGCAGTGGTACTGGATTTTTCTCATCCCGTACTAAAATTTCTAAAGAAGAGCTTACATCCATTGTGAAAGAAGTCGTCATTGCTTGTCGTAGTATGTCTCGTCGCAAGATAGGGGCTCTCATGGTTTTTGAAAGAAACATGAAGTTAGATGTATTATCCATGCAGGGGACTCGTATCGATGGACTTGTGACCAGTGAACTACTGATGAATTTGTTTTATCCGAAATCTCCGCTTCATGATGGAGCGGTTATTATTCGTAATGGTCGTATTGAGACAGCAGCTAGTTTATTACCTGTCAGTCAAAACCGAGATGTAAGCAAAGAATTAGGCACACGACACCGGTCTGCCTTAGGGCAAAGCGAAGAAAGTGATGCCTTAGTGGTGGTGGTCAGCGAAGAAACAGGACAAATTTCTTATGCCTTAGGTGGACAAATTCATCGTGGTGTTACAGAAGATACATTGCGCACAGTTATGTTGTCTTTATTAGAGCCAACACCAAGTGCAGTCAGTTCTTTACTTAAAATAAAACGAGGTGAATCGAAATGATGCATTGGATAGTAGGGTTAAAACATAATTGGGGGATGAAATTATTCTGTTTATTTTGTGCCATTGGTATGTGGGTATTTGTTATGAAGGACCAAAACCCTGTGATAGAAATGACATATACTGTACCAGTGCAAGTGCAGAATTTGGATCAAAATTATTTGGTAGAAGGTGTACCTAGCGAAGTGCGTGTTCATTTACGAGGGCCTCGTAATGCAATCTTTGATATTAACCCATCTGTATTGAAAGCTTATGTAAACATGAAGAATGCCCGTGTTGGACAGGAAAATGTAGCCATCAATTTTACAGCCCCAACAGGGACTTTCATCGATAGCATAACCCCAGAGAATGTAACGGTTACGGTAGATGAATACATGGTAAAAGAGTTGCAAGTGCAGGCTCAACCATTGGGAACGGTACCGAATGACATTGCCATTAAAGACTCTAAAGTTATGCCTACGACGGTAACGATTTCTGGACCAGCCCACTTGGTAAGCAGAGCATCCTATGCAGTGATTCGCATTAACCTAGATAAACATCGTGAAAGCTTTACAGAAGTAGGGGATATTTTACCAGTAGATTCTGCGGGCAATGTGGTAGAAGGATTGACAATCACACCGAAAGGCGCGCAAATTCAATATGAGCTAGAACGCATTCGGATGGAAAAAAAGGTTCCCGTCCAAACTAATGTAGTTGGTAATGTACCTAGCGGCTATACAGTGAAACGAGTGGTGGTAGAACCAAAAGAGTTGACGATTGTAGGAAAAGAATCTATCCTCAATGGCATTGATGGGGTCAAAACTATCGACATCCCTATCCATGGTGCTACTAGTAGCTTTACTGGTGGGTATAGTCTAGTCTTGCCAGAAGGTGTGACAACAACGACAGACCGAGTTGTGGTGAAAGTAGAAATTGAACCACATATGTAGGAGAGAAACATGTTACGTATTATTAATTTTCGGATACCCGTGCAAGAGGCAGAGCGGTTAGAAACATTACTTGTAAAAAAATATAGCCCATTACAAGGACATATTAAAGCAATTCATGTGGTGCGACGGGCCGTGGATGCGAGGAAGAAACCGCATATTACTTTTGTGTATACTTTGTTTTTAGAAGTAGACCAAGAGCACCAATTGATGAAAAAATTAAGTCGGCACAAAGATATTACCTTAATGGAGCCTGAAATGCCAGATCCTATTGTACGTGGTACGGCACCTATGCAACATCGCCCTGTAGTAGTTGGTTTTGGCCCTGCTGGCATGCTGGCAGCGTTCTATTTAGCACGAGAAGGATATCGACCTATCGTGTTAGAACGAGGTCAAGATGTAGACCAACGTACCTTAGATGTAGAACAGTTTTGGAAAGAAGGTATTTTCAAACCCGAATCGAATGTACAGTTTGGTGAAGGTGGAGCAGGTACCTTTTCAGACGGTAAATTGACCACTCGTGTAACTCATCCACGACTTCATGAGATTGCTACGTACTTCGTAGAATTTGGAGCTCCTGAAGAAATTTTATATAAACATAAACCTCATGTAGGGACAGACATTTTACGCCATATGGTCAAAGCTATGCGACAGCAGATTATTGCATGGGGCGGAGAAGTCCATTTTGGTGCACAGGTTACAGATATTGAAGTACAAGACCAAGTGGTAACCGGTGTTGTTATTAATGGAACAGAACGAATCCCTGCAGATATTGTGATGTTAGGGGTTGGTCACAGTGCGCGCGATACCTATCGTATGCTCTATGACAGAGGTGTTTATTTAGAAGGGAAATCCTTTGCTATCGGTGTTCGTATTGAGCATGATCAAGATGTGATCGATACATCACAATATGGCGTGCATCCAGCAGATATTGGCTTAGGAGCAGCAGAATATTCCTTGGTGTATCACGATAAAGAACAAGATCGTTCTTGCTATAGTTTCTGTATGTGCCCAGGAGGACAAGTGGTTGCCAGTGCCTCCGAAGAGGGAGGCGTTGTGACCAATGGTATGAGTTTATACGCTCGTGACAGTGGCATTGCCAATAGTGCATTGGTGGTTACTGTAGGCCCTCGTGACTTTGGAGAGCATCCATTAGCTGGGGTAGACTTTCAGCGTAAATGGGAAGAACAAGCTTTTATCGTGGGAGGACGCAATTACCACGCGCCAATTCAGACCGTAGGTCATTTCTTAGGTCGTACAAAGACAAATGACGTACAACGTGAGGCCTATAGCTATGAACCTGGCGTGACACCAGCAGATATTCGTCAATGTTTGCCAGACTATGTGACGAATACATTAGCGGATGCCTTGCCATATTTTGGGCGACGAATACAAGGCTTTGATGCGGACCATGTGTGCATGACTGGGGTGGAAACACGAACATCAGCACCACTTCGCATAGTACGAGACGAAAACAGACTTTCACAGTCCACGAAGGGATTATATCCTATTGGGGAAGGTGCAGGCTATGCAGGAGGCATCATGAGTGCCGCCTTAGATGGGGCAGAAACTGCCATATTAATTATGAATACATATGGCCCTTTGAAAGGAGATCATCATGAGTAGATTATTCGGTACAGATGGGGTACGAGGTTTAGTCAATGAATTTTTAACGCCAGAGTTGGCCTATCATTTAGGTCGTGCAGCGGCGTCTTACTTTGGTCAATCTGTAGATCGTCCAACCTTCTTAATTGGACGTGACACACGTATATCGGGAGGTATGCTAGAAAATGCCTTAGCCTCCGGTATCTGCGCTGTAGGTGGAGATGTGATTATTTTAGGAGAAGCACCGACACCAGCGATTGCCTATTTAGTGCGTCAGCAAGGATGTACTGCAGGGGTTGTCATTTCTGCATCCCATAATCCGTATCCAGATAATGGTATTAAGTTCTTTGATGGTAACGGTTTTAAATTGCTAGACTCCGTAGAAGATGAAATTGAAAAATTATGTACAGCTAGCGCAGACGATTGCTTACCACGACCAACAAAAGGTGATATTGGTCAAATCTTCTACCATCAAGATTGGGTGGAAGAATATGTAAACTTCGTAGTATCTACTAGCGATATGTTAACGGGGTTGAAAGTTGTTTATGATGGAGCCCATGGGGCAGCTTCCTATGTGGGACCTAAGATTCTTCGCCAATTAGGAGCAGAGGTAGTCGCTATCAATGTAACACCAACGGGCACGAATATTAACGACAATGCAGGGTCCACGCATTTAGAAGGCTTACAAGAGGCCGTGCTTCGAGAAGGCGCTCAGGTGGGTATTGCCAATGATGGTGATGCAGATCGTTGTCTAATGGTAGATGAAAAAGGCCAAGTTTTAGACGGTGACCAAATTATGTTACTTTGCGGTTTACACTTGAAAGAGCAAGGTAAATTGAAAGAGAACATGATTGTAGGCACTGTGATGAGCAATATCGGATTCCATAAGGCGGCTAAAGAGTTGGGGATGCAAACATGCAGCACAGCTGTAGGCGATCGCTATGTACTAGAAAAAATGCTCGCTGATGGATACTCTATTGGTGGGGAACAATCTGGACATGTCATCTTCTTGGATTACAACAGTACTGGTGATGGTTTATTGACAGCAGTACAAACCTTGTCGATAATGAAAGAAAAAGGAAAATCTTTATCTGAATTAGCTGGTTTGATGACGAAATACCCACAATTGTTGGTGAATGTACGAGTGTTAACCAAAGCGGGTTGGGAAACGAATACAGCTATCCAAGATGTGATTCGTGAAGCAGAAGAAGAATTAGGTAGCAATGGCCGTATCTTGGTGCGTCCATCTGGTACAGAGCCATTGATTCGTGTTATGGCAGAAGGTCCAGACCAAGACCAACTGGATGAATTATGTAACCGTATTGGCGATGTAATCCGCATTGAACAAGGAGAAGCCTAATGTTTCGCTTAGTGACGGATGAAGAAACCTATGAACAAGGCACTTGGAACGATGTAGAGGCAGTGCTACATCAGATTGTGGCAGATGAACGGGTGTTCTTTAGTTTGTTTTGGGACACACCAAAAGAAAACTGCCATTTTGTCCAAGCTATTATGGATGAAGAACATCCGGATCAATTAAATTTAGAAATTGCTTTATCCAAAGATGGTCATAATTATATGTATGTGAAGAAGAATGTGACCATACCATGGTGTATGGATACATTGCAAACCATGTGCGTACAAAATCATTTGCCAGATATGAGCGTTTGGGAGTTTGTGGGGGCGTTTCCACAAGGATAGACTTATAAAAAAGAGGAAAGTTGATACATTTTGATCAACTTTCCTCTTTTTGTATTGGGAACTAATTTGCTGTAGTTCCCTTTATAGCTAGCTATAGATTATTCTGCAATCGGTGCTTGTAATAATTGATTGCCTGTATCCATACCAACTGGAGCGGGACTTACCAAATATAAGCAAAGCACAATGAGGATGGTTAAACCGATGATTAACCAAGAGAATTTTCCAGATTTACTGAATCCGTAGTATCCAAACATGCGAATACCGAAAGCACAACCAACGGCAGCAATTAAGGACGCTAAGGAGAATTGGTTTTCTAATACAAATAGAACCATGGTACCAGCAAAAGCACCGATGACTGTGACCATAGGTACAATATGATCAAATGGAGATGGGAAATTTCGTTTCACACCATGAATATAGGAGGAGATTTCTAATCCGAATAGACCTAATAGTAGGGATAAGGATGGCCAAATAGCAGTCCAAGATTGCCGCATAGCATAGCGATTAGCCCCTGCATAGTAAGCAAACCAAGTTAAGCCCAACATAGCAATCCCCACCAATAGGAAGTACCAAGTATCAGGAATATGACGATATGCTAAGACACCGACGATCGTCCAACCAGCGGCTAGCAGGGAGGAAATCCCGATTTGTTTTAGGGTAGGTCGCTCTGCTTGTGGGATGCGTTTGTATAAGGCAGCCCCTAATTCTAAGATAAAGAAGAAAATAAATAACCCAATGGATACATGAGGAGATACAAGACTTAATCCAAAAGAGATAACAAGCGGGATGGCTAATTTCCAACCAGGGAAGAAGGTTAACTCTTTAAAGTCTAATCGTACATCCTGTGTTTCTAAGGTGAATGTATTATACAAAGTAAATGTTAACATAAATGATACAACTTCTACCGGCGTAGCTCCCCAATATAATAGGGTTGGTACTAATAAGAAAGAAATAGTAATTCCCGTGAATCGAGAGATAAACGCTGCTACGATACCTATCGTAAAGTAAGGCAGTAGGGCAAAGATATACTCCATGATGAACTCCTTTTCAAAAAATGATATATTCACTTTTAGTATACGTTACTTTGGAACGCATAGCAAGGATATCAATAGATATCAGTGGGTATTAGGAGAAATTTCTTGTGGACGTGTATCTTTAATAATCCGTCGAATTGTTTCTGGATGGCATCCATAGTGAGAAGCAATTTCTGCTACAGATAGTTGCTCCCTTTTGTGTAAATTTTGTATAGCATAGGTATGTTCGCGGATACGTCGCGCTTTTCGGTAGACTCCGTGGCGGATTAATAAATTGCGAATTGTATGGTACTTAGTTTGGTAGGTGGTGGCCAATTGTTGCAACGACGTACCTTGCATATAGTCAGAAATAATAGCATACGTAGGAAGTTGCTCTTTATTCCCACGTAAAATAATTCCCCGTTCTCGTAACCGCGAGGCAATGGTAGAGGGTTTGACGCCGTATAGTTTACCAATATGGATGGTAGAGAGTTTATGTTGTGTATAGAGCTGACAAATATCATCGATAGGTAAGTCAATCCGTTTTATACTATTTCGAAGAGAAATACCATGACGTTGTAAGATATGAATAATCGTAGAAGGTGCCACCTGTAATTCTCGACCAATCATGGCAGCACTAGACCCTCTATCGTAGGATTCTAGGATATAGGAGATAGGTAATGCTGTTAGGAAAGAACTAGGGCGAGGTTCTTTTAGGTGCCAATCATGTAAACGGCTATAGATGGTTCGAGGGGACACATGAAAGTGCTGAGCGATGGCTTTGATGGATGTACCACTTTCATAGAGTTGAGTCAGTTCCTCTTTAGGGATATTCGGGGTTCTACTGTGAAAGGGAATCTCATACTCTCGTAGTCGTTGGCAAATAGTACTTTGACTACAGTGTAATTGATCTGCGATAGCTTTGGTAGTTAAGTGCTGAGTTATATAGAGTTGATACAGTAATTCATAGGGAATCGAAATGATGAACTTTTTTGGTTTGCTCATAATAGGCCTCCTCGTATGTTTTGCTGTTAAGATAGTTTACTTTCAGTATGCATAGAATCATACAAGTTGTCCACTCACTGGTAGAAGTGTGTATGACTGGCAGGAAATTTTTTATCACCTATGGAGGGAGAGTACGCCTATCGTGTATAATAAAAGGAACAGTTTTGATGATAGAAGGAGATACTATGAAAGATATGATTCATTATATTGCGATGCTACCAGCTATTGCTATCGCAATTTCGATATTTAACTATGCGCAGGCAAAGATGGCTATCCGTCTAGGGGATACGACACCTAGACAATGGGGGCGAGATACAATCAATCCTTTTGCTCATATTGACTTACTAGGTATTTTGGTAATGCTTATTGCTAGCGTAGGGTGGAGTAAGCCAATTCCCTTTTCCCCCTATCATTTTAAAAACCCACGCACTGCGATGATACAAATTGCCTTAGCTGGATTAGGTGCTAATATCTTAGTGGCGTTCTTAGCCTATGTGGGCATGTCTGTGGCTATGCAAGTCAGCACGGTGAGCACTGGTTTACAAATGGTCATGTCCTATATCGTGACACTGTGCATAGGCTTTGGGGTCTTTAATATGTTACCAGTGCCAGGCTTTATTGGATTTTATGTGCTACTGCAATATTTGCCTTATGAATGGCAAGAAAAACTATTAGGCGCTCAGTTGTGGTTCTTTATTGGCATTTTGGTATTGGGACAATTTGGATTCTTAGGTGCTGTGATACGTCCAGTATTTGCAGTGATTTTGGGTGTTTTTGAAAGTATTGTTCAGCTAATTCTATAATTAGTAAGTATGCATCTTGTTTACATTTTGAGATAGATGCTAGTTAATTATAGAAATAATTCATAATTAAAAAATAAATCTTGCTAGTGATTCTCATAAGATATACAATGTAAGTATTATAATTTTATATTTCATAGGAGGGTATCCAAAATGAAAAAAAGTAAGTTAGCTATTCTTGCATTGGCATTAGTAGGTGCAGTATCTGTGGGGGCAAATGCATCTGCCCATGGCGTGTGGTTTGCAGAACGTGTTGATCAACCAACGTTGGTATTAGGGGAAGGTCCTGTAGATAATGCATATGAACCATCTATGGTAAAAAGTTTTGAAGCTTATGATGTAGCATATAATCCATTGGATATGAAAGTGATTCCTCATGAGCACAATGTAACAATCGAGAAAAATGAAATGTTAGGTACTACAGCAACTACATTTGACTATGGCTATTTTACAAAAGATAAAGATGGCAAAATGCATAAAGCTATGATGAAAGATGTACCAAATGCGGTGAAATCTACGCATGCTGTGAAATATAATGTAAACTATTGGAATGCGGCAGTAAAACCTGAACGTTTGAACATGCCAATCGAAATCGTTCCAAGCGTTAATCCATTAACATTGCGCAAAGGCGATACTTACGAAATCCAAGTATTCAAAGATGGTATGCCTTATGCTAACGCTCCATTAATCAAAGACGTTATCAATGATTTGACTAATGAAAGTCAAGCTGATGCACAAGGTAAAGCAATGGTAACAGTGAGTGCTAATGGCGTGAACGTAGTAGGCGTAGAAGTAGCATTCCCAACAGAAACAAAAGGTGAACAAACTAAATACTTCTCTAGCTTGTCCTTTACGATTCAACCAGAGTAAGACGTTTCTTGTAACGCTATGTAGTCTGTGGCGTTCTTAACTGAATATAGAAAAGGGAAGCCCATGGCATACTCCTTCACAAACGGTATTTCATAATGTTTGTTCAGGAGCACGCCATGGGCTTCTTGTGTTTATGTGATTTGGTCAGTAAGGAACGCCACAAGACTGCTACGCCTAACTGCGTTCCTTTGGGGAAGGAAGAGTACGGTATACCTCTCTCATAAACGATATTTCATAATGTGTCGTCTTTTGTAATGCTATGAAAACTTGTGGCATGCATTGAGTGGTTAAATGAACGAGCGCGACACATTCCTTCACAAACTGATCCTACGGTAGGTTTGCTCCAGAATATGTCGCGCTCGTTTTGTATTTGTGTAATTCAGTCAATATGGGTGCCACAAGTTTTCTACTCATCACTGCGTTCCTCAGAGAATAGTTTGTGGTGTTTGTTCGGGGGCACACCGTGCTCTTCTTATGTTTGTGTGATTTAGGTAATAAGGAACGCCACAAGACTGCTACGCCTAACTGCATTCCTTTGGGGAAGGGTTCTTTACATGTGGATAATATATAAGAATGAGTTTTAAAATTTATTAAGGATTTGCAAAATTTCGTAGTATAATACAGGTATAGAAGAGTCACCGACGTGAGTTGGGCTCATCTCTTCCTATTATGGGAGGAGGTTATACTATGACACTATTTGAAGTTTTAATGTTATTGATTCAGTTCGGATTGCTTGTTGTAGCAGTTTTAACTTATATGCAAATGTAAGTGAAAAGCCTAACGTCAAAATAAGTGTTGGCAGCACTTATACACGTTAGGCATCATCACTTTTTAAAGTTGCTTGAGATGAGCCTAACGCCGTTCACACGTTGATGGCTCTTCTTATTTATATGTGTAGTATAGCATATTTCTAGGAAAAATACTATTGAACCGCCACAAAGTCTGCTACGCCTAACTATGTTTCTTGGAAGAATATATACTAGTAGGAAATTTTAAAGGAATATAAGTGACAGTTTATGAATTGTATGGATAGGTAGTGCATGGTGTGCTACCGTACTGCATGATAGATGTGGTATAATTTAGTTAACGCAAAGAGTGAGGTATATCTATGCAATTCAAGCCCTTTGAAGATCTGAGTATTCAAGATAATTTTATCTTTGAAAAGGTAATGCGTGAAAAATCAATTTGTAAGGAATTATTAGAACGATTGTTGGAGATTTCAATCCTTGATATTGCGTATATTGAAACAGAAAAGACAATGGAATCTGGTCTTGATGATAAAGGTGTGCGCTTAGATGTGTATGTGAATGATGACAAAGGAACTATCTACAATATTGAAATGCAAACGTATAAGAATATGCATGAGTTAGTGAAACGGTCGAGATTTTATCATAGTGCGATTGACCATTATTCTATGGAAAAGGGCGCTGACTATATGACATTGAATGATTGTTTTGTCATTTTTATCTGTACGTTTCCTATATTTTCTGGAAAGCGTCATAAGTACACGTATACGAAAAAATGTACAGAAGAACTGGGCAGAGAGTTGGGAGATGGTTTAACTACTATATTTTTAAGCACTAAGGCACAAATGAATGATGTTTCGGAATTATTACAGAATTTTTTAGACTATGTAGATGGTAGACCACCAGTAGATGGTTTAGTACAACAGATGGATAAGATTGTACATATAGTGAAGCAAAGTAAGGAATGGAGGGGCGAGTATATGAAGCTGGAAATGGACCGGAAGAAATATTGGCGTGAGGGAAAAGACGAAGGTATGTTAGAGGCTATTATTGGTATGTTACGTGAAAAATTATCGGTAGAGATGATTGCTCGTATTACCAATATGTCTGTAGAGCAAGTGATTCAAATTGGAAAAGAGCATGCGCTCTTATAAATCGTCTCTTGCGATGCTATGAAAACTTGTGGCATGCATTGAGTGCTTAAATGAACGAGTGCGACACATTCCTCCACAAACTGATCCTACGGTAGGTTTGCTCCGGAATATGTCGCGCTCGTTTTGTATTTGTGTAATTCAGTCAATATGGGTGCCACAAGTTTTCTACTCATCACTGCGTTTTTCAGAGAATAGGTTGTGATGTTTGTTCGGGGGTACACCGTGCTCTTCTTATGTTTGTGTGATTTAGGTAATAAGGAACGCCACAAGGCTGCTACGCCTAATTGCATTCCTCAGGGCTCTTATTACTACTTCACATGCGAAATATCTTTGTTATAGTTTTAATATATAACATACTATCTTTTATACATATTATACAAATCCCTACCTAAGGAGTATAGTATAGATATCAGATTGATGTTTATCGATGTACACTATGGAGGTGTTGTATATATGAAATATTCTGTAACTGGATTCCCACGTATTGGGGCGAAACGAGAGTTAAAATTTATTACTGAATCTTATTTCCGTGGTGATGTGAGCCTAGAGGATTTGACGAAGGCTGTGAAAGAGCAACGAGAGGTACAATGGAAAGTGCAACAGGCAGCTGGGGCAGATTTCATTCCATCCAATGATTATTCCTTATACGATAGCGTGTTGGATACAGCTTTCACATTGAATGCGATTCCTAAACGGTATCTAGACCTAGGGTTAGGCGAAGTAGATACATACTTTGCGGCAGCTCGTGGTTACCAAGGTGAGAAGGGCGATGTGAAAGCCTTCTCCATGAAGAAATGGTTCAATACGAACTATCACTACTTGGTGCCAGAAATCGATGATGACGTGAAGTTGCAATTGCGTTCCACAGCGTTCTTAGATGGCTATCGTCAAGCGAAGTCTTTAGGTATCGAAACGAAACCTGTCTTGGTGGGGCCTTTCACATTCTTGCAATTAGCAGATGTTAGAGGTACTAAAAGTATCGACGACGTGGTGGATGATGTCATCACAGCTTATGCGGACATATTCAAGGCAGCCAAAGAGGAAGGAGTGTCCTGGATTCAGCTAGACGAGCCGTATTTGGTGTATGATCTTAGTGAAGCAGACGTGGCATTGTTTGCTCGTATCTATGAAAGCTTGCTTCCACAAAAACAAGGTTTACATGTATTATTGCAAACTTACTTCGGAGATATCCGCGATGCTTATGAAGTAGTGGCAGGGCTTGACTTTGACGGCATTGGCTTGGACTTCATTGAAGGGAAACAAACAGAATCCTTAGTGAAATCTCATGGATTCCCGAAAGGTAAATTACTCTTTGCAGGCTTAGTAAACGGTAAAAACATTTGGCGTACCGACTATAAAAAAGTGTTGGCAAAGGTAGATGAATTAAGAGCAGCTGGCATCGATGTGGTGCTTAGCACATCTTGCTCCTTACTGCATGTGCCATACACCGTGGCGAACGAGCCGAAACTTTCACAAGAGGTGTTACAACATTTCTCATTCGCCTATGAAAAACTAGGGGAATTGAAAGAAATCGCCGATCTAGCAGAGCTTTCAGAGTATACATCTGAAGAAGCATTCCAAGCGAACCAAACGTTGTTTGCAAAATCCGAACTTCGCACCGATGAAAGCGTGCAACAAGCAGTAGCAGCCTTGGTAGAAGAAGATTTCAACCGTCCACAAAATATCAAAGCACGTCAAGCGGCGCAAAAAGCCATCTTCCAACTACCATTGTTGCCAACCACAACGATTGGCTCCTTCCCACAAACAAAGGCGGTAAAAGAAAATCGTAAATTGTTCCGCCAAGGTGAGATTTCTGAAGCAGAATACCGTGCGAAAGCGAAAGAGTTCATCAAAGACTGTATCAAGTTACAAGAAGACATCGGTTTAGATGTACTAGTGCATGGCGAGTTCGAGCGCAATGACATGGTGGAATTTTTCGGAGAAAACTTGGAAGGCTATGTGTTTACATCCAATGCGTGGGTACAGTCCTACGGCACACGTGGCGTAAAACCGCCAATCGTGTTCGGTGACATCAAACGGAAACAAGCAATCACCACAGATTATAATGCGTATGCTAGCAGTTTGACAGATAAAGAAGTAAAAGGGATGTTGACAGGTCCTGTGACCATCTTGAATTGGTCCTTCCCTCGTGAAGACATTTCTACGAAAGAAATGATGTACCAAATCGGTTTGGCCATCCGTGAAGAAGTGCTTGACTTGGAAGCGGCAGGTATTCGTATCATCCAAATCGATGAAGCGGCTCTTCGTGAAAAATTGCCGTTGCGCCGTGCGGATTGGTATAGCGATTACCTAGATTTTGCCATCAAAGCTTTCCGTCTATGCCATGCGAAAGTGAAAGTGGAAACACAAATTCATACGCATATGTGCTATAGCGAGTTTGAAGATATTATCTCTGAAATCGATGCGATGGATGCAGACGTGATTACCTTTGAAGCGTCACGATCTAAGTTAACGTTATTAGATGCCTTATTAGAAAATAACTTCCAAACAGAAGTAGGGCCTGGCGTGTACGATATCCACTCTCCACGAGTGCCAAGCGTAGAAGAAATCAAAGACGTAATTCGTTTGATCGTTTCAAAAATCCCAGTAGAACATGTATGGATAAACCCAGATTGCGGACTCAAAACACGTGGCGAAACAGAAACAGTAGCTAGCTTACAACACATGATACAAGCAACAAAAGAGATTCGAGCAGAATTGGGTAAATAGTAAGACTATAATTCGTCTAGCTTATTAAAGATATTGACAATTTGCCAAATGAAGTTTAGAATACATGCAAATAATAGTCGGTATAGAGACTTTAAATTTATAGCAAGTGGTCGGAGTGGAGACTAAAAACCCATTTTAATTGCAGTGGGAACTGTGAAAAATTCCAGCTAGAGGGTGAGTCATCACCCTCTATTTTTTTAGGAGGGTGTAAATATTTAAGTAATGAAAAAGCCTAACGTATAAGGTCTCACACACCTTAACACGTTAGGCAAATCCATTTTTAATCCTTGAGATGAGCCTAACGCCGTTCACACGTTGATGGCTCTTCTTATTCATATGTGTAGTATAGCATATTCCTAGAAAAAATACTACTGGCACCACTATATAGCTTATTTAATCTCCAACCGCTCCATGATACGACGCAACTGTTCTTGTACTTGTTGCATGTCTGTTTGTTGTTGGACGATTTGCTTTTGTTGTTGCTGGACTAATGTAACGAGCTGAGATTTGCTGTATGTCGCATAAGGGTTACTTTCACCGAATTTAAGGCTAAGGCCAGCGTTAAATAAACGTTCGCTACCACCTAGGTTGGTACTGAAAGAAACCATAGTTTTTTCATTTGGTCGATAAAACGCACCTAGAGCTAAGGCGTGAGAACCTTGGTAATGTCCGTAGCCAGCAGCGATGTCCCATTTATCTTCGCTGTTGTAATCTTGTGGATGCAAAGCCGCAAGAGCCGCCGCACTAGCCCCTAAGGAATCGACACGACCGCCTAGACGATCCACAGAAGACTCTACTCGCTTGAACGCCTCAGGATTGGCAGCGATAGAGGATAAGTCTACTGTGCCAGTTACTGAATGCCCTGCTGTATCTGTTACGGTCAAAGACAATGTTTTATCTTGTAGTTGCAAGCCGGTAGTGGAAGTCACCAAGGTATCGTTACCATCTTGACTGTTTGCCGCTACTGCTTTTAGTTGTGCCACATTGACGGCATCCGTATCGTTGGCACCAGCGGCCACGCCAGTGATTTGGCGAGTAAGTTGTTTGTCAGTATCGCCCACGGACACAGCACCTAAAGTAGATACCCATGTGTGGTCTGTCAGTTTTGAAGCCATTTTCGTAGCTGGGTCATAGCCTGCTGCACCTGCGGCTGTGTTGCTCACAGATTGACTACCAATGGCAACACCACCTGCAGTGGTTACATTCGAGTCAAAACCGATAGCAGTCGCTCGAGCTACATTGGTAGTCATGTCCTTGGTAGCGCCACCGATGAGGACACTTTCATTGGCGGCGGTCAAGGTCCGATGATCCCCAAACAAGATGGAGGACGTAGTATCAGTGACTGCATTTTCCGCACCAATTACAGATAGATGGCTGGCATTGGTTACAGTGTTTTTGTAACCATTTACCATGTTGTATTTGCTTGGCACAGATTTAGTACCTGTTACGGTGTTACCAACCCCGATAATTTGTGTATGTGAAGTATAATCGGCTGTATTAGCGCCACCGATGGCTAAGGTTGCGCCGCCCGCACTTTTCGCAACCCCTTCTTGTAGCGCAGTTTGCATGTCTTTCACAGAGGCATATTTAGTATTATACGCAGAGACGCTGAAATCGCCGATGGAATTTTCGATGCGGTTTCCAGCTCCCATAGTGATGGCACCATTACTATTTTTCACAGAGTTGGCTGTACCAGTGATCACATTGGCAACGCCAGAAGTAGAAGAACGACTAGACATAGATTCATTGGAGTTCAATGATCCCACCACAGTGGCGAAGGCATTTTTTGTCGCATTCGACAGGGTATCAAAGAATCCATTGGCATTGAACGGACTAGACTGCACATTATAGCTTCCCAAGGTAGTAGCAAAACCGCCACCTGTATAGGAGTTGGTGCCTACCGTAGTAGAGGCTACACCAAACTGTTTAAGCTTGCTCGCAGAACTATCACCAATGGCAATATCATTCTTTTCTAGCGTGTGGTCACCTACTTCAATAGAACCCGTGCGAGCATAGGTATTAGCTCCCACAGCTATACCGGCTGGTAGATTTTTTAAAATTTCTACTTCATTTCTAATATCTCGTCCACTGAAAGTTTCTCCAAAGGATAAGATCCCTTCTTGCTTGCCGCCACCCATCATGACGGTGGCTTTAGGACCGACCGTAATATTCGTGCTAGTGTTGGCAGCCATGGCATCATATAGGACACCTGTTGCATCATGCAATTCGATGTCTTTTGGTAAACCTGCTTGGGCTTGGCTCCACGGAAACAATAGCATAGTCGATGCGAATAGGGCAGCAGTGGAAGCTGCCAAGGTACAGTGTTTGCGGATTGGTTGTGTGTTAGTAGATACTTCTTTCATCATATCTCTCCCGTTTCTTTTTCTTACTGATTTACGATGGACACAGAAAACGTTGGATATACGCACCCCCTTTTGCGAATATCTGATGATGAGTTAGCGTACCATGGGCAAGCATGCGTACATGTATATATGTATAGTATATCACATAAGAGGGAGGCTATAGAAGTTGTTAGCTTTAACTATGAAAGTGTGAAAAATGTAACAATCTGATTGCTTATTGTTATAGTATTTTGCTATAATGAGAAGGCACATCTATAGAATCTAGAATGATTACAAACTAGTGAATATGTGCTTTAGGCAATGCACTTGTAGTGCCTAAATTTGATATAATTGCAACACATTTTAAATACAAAAGAAAGTCGATTTTTTTCAATTTGTAAAAAATACTAATTAGGTATATAATCGTAATTATGTGGCATCATTTTTTAGGAGTGGAATGATGTCAATTTTACGTTTTAAAAATCAACTGATCTAGATAGTATGGGAGGTTATAAGGTATGAAGTACACGTAGTGAGTGTTTATCTATGGGATTACGTAGGATAGTAAAAGAAAACATAATAATATACATAAGCATTCAATAGTAGGCTGACGAGAGATAGTAAGTAAGTGTGAATCGCTCTGGTCGTAGTAGGACTTTCAAAGGTGAAAGCGTGTAGTAGCATCGAGTGCGGGATATATGAAGCGTAGTTAACAGTGTGTATAGGAGTCAAAACACAATGAATAAGATATTTAAAGTTATCTGGAGCAAGTCTAAACAATGTTATATCGTTGTCTCTGAAGTGGCTAAAAACCATTCTGGGAAAAAGAAAATCGTCGTAGCAAGTATCTTGGCCGCTATGGCTGTGGGGTCGGAGATGGCTAGTTTTGTTTATGCAGGTGGTTTAGATGGTGGCAATGCAGCGAGCCCAGGGTCAATTGCAATTGGAAGTAATAGTTTTGCAAAAGGTACCGCATATCCTGGTGTGAATACCATAGATCCTAGTATATCGATTGGAGCTAATGCAGTAGCGGAAGGCAACTCTTCTTTAGCAGTAGGCTTAAATTCGAAAACGAGGAAGTCTTATGCAGTAGCAATCGGTCGTAGTACCGAGGCAACAGGTGACTATGGTATTGGTATTGGCTATAATGTACGTGCAGACTTGCATGGTGTTGCTATTGGTGAACAGGCTAGAGCATTGAAGGAAGGTGCCACTACACTAGGTGTTAGTTCCCGCGGTTATGGCAATGGTGCCATTGCAGTAGGTTGGCAAGCCTTAGCAGGTGCTGATGTGTATACAGCTGGTAGACCGGGAGATAATATTAATAACGATAACGCAAGTACTATTAATAGTTATGGACAATGGGGTGATATGGCTGTTGGCTTGCGAGCTATGGCTACAGGCGGAAATGCTACAGCCCTAGGTCGTAGTGCTAATGCAACAGCAGCGAATGCTATTGCTATTGGTGGCGGTGATGGAAAGGCTTCTAATGATAACGTAGAAAATACAATAGCTAGTGGGCAAAAAGCCGCAGCTATTGGCTATAATGCCACCGCATCAAGTACAAGTGCTACTGCCTTAGGTACAAAGGCATCCGCCTCTGCAGAGAATGCATCAGCCATTGGTACAAAAGCATCAGCCTCTGCGCAAAATGCTACAGCCGTTGGTACAGATGCACAAGCCAGTAAAGTTAGATCCACAGCGATTGGTTATGAAGTTAGAGCGACCGGAAATAATGCGGTAGCTATTGGCTCTAGTGACAAGGCTGATAGAAAAGTAGTGGCTGCAGGGGAAAGCGCCATTGCTGTTGGTACAAAAGCACAGGCGAATAATGATAGTTCTACAGCCATAGGTAAAGAGGCCCTGGCAGGGAATACGAATGCCATTGCACTGGGTACATCTGCAGAAGGTACAGGGGATGCATCTACAGCCATCGGTAAAAGTGCTCAAGCTACAAAAGCTAAATCCATTGCAGTAGGTAATGAAGCAGAAGCAGCAGAGGCTAGTGCTACAGCTATCGGTGATGGAGCTAATGCAGAAAAAGCGAATGCTGTTGCCATTGGTAAAGGAGCTATTTCAGGTGGCACAAGTGGTATTGCTATGGGTAATGATGCGCAAGCACAAGCAGCAGATACTATTGCAGTAGGTACTACTTCCCGTGCGTCGAATGCTAATGATAGTGCACTTGGTAATGCAGCCAACGCAACTGGTGGTGGATCAACGGCCATTGGTTATACTGTAAATACAAGTGGAAATCAGGCTTTTGGTGCCGGCTCTAATACATCTGTATCCGGATCAGCAGCGGTAGGTATTGGTTATAAAGTGACTGCTTCTGGCGATAGAGCCATCAGTATTGGTAATAACGATGGTAACAACACAACGAGTGCTACAGGATCGTATACCGTTGCTATCGGTTCTGGAACAACAGCAGGTGGCAGTGGAGCCGTTGCTATCGGTAAAAACGTACAAAATGCGAAAGAGTATACAACGGCTGTAGGCATGAATCTGACGGTTAGTGAATCGGCTACTGCTAGCGTGTTGTTGGGGTATAATTCTACATCACAGGGGAATCAAACTGTTAATATTGGTTCCACCAACACTACAGCGAAAGCAGCACAATACTCTACAGCCATTGGTTATAAAGCCAAGACAGAAGGTAAAAATGCTATTGCAATCGGTTCTAACCCAGATACAGGGGATGAGTTAATTGCTTCTGCTACAAACTCCGTAGCCATTGGTACCTCGGCACAAGCAAAAGCGGAAGGTGCTACTGCTATGGGCAAAGGGGCAAAAGCTACGGCTTCTAATTCTTTAGCACTTGGTTCAGCTGCTAATTCCTCTGCTGATAGTGCGGTGGCGATGGGCTCATCAGCTAGTGCATCTGCTCAAAAAACGGTAGCCCTTGGTTTATCTGCAACGGCCTCCTCTGAAAAAGCTGTGGCTCTTGGTAATAGTGCTGCTGCCTCTGCTAACTCTGCTATTGCATTAGGTGATTCTGCACAAGCTAAAGCAAACCATAGCGTGGCTATTGGTACGAGTGCGAAAGTATTAGGCGGACAAGGTAGCGTAGCGATTGGCTGGGGAACAGAGATTGGGGAGAATGAAGTAACACTTTCCAACAAAGTACCAGACGCACAAAAAACATATGCCTATTTATTAGATAAATCATCGGAAGATGCGGCTAATGATGCAGGAAACGGCATTGTAGCAATCGGTAAAAAACGAGACTCTAATGATGGACAAACTATCGCCCGTCGTTTGACAGGCTTAGCAGGTGGTGTGAGTGATTATGATGCGGTAAACTTGAAACAGGTGAAAGCATTAGAATCCAATGAGCGCCATATCAAAGCAAAAACGGGAAATACAGCCTATAAACCAGATGCTACTGGTACAATCACTCTAAATTACGTAAACGGTAAAGGAGAAGATGTTTCTGGTGAAACAGCTGAAATTACGGACGTAGCAAAAAAATCCGATGAATGGATGCTACGCACGCAAAATGGCACTACTACAGCAGATGCTACTCCACAAACTGTGAGTGGTTTGACGAAAAAAGCTGTTACCTTAAAAGCAGGTGATAACATCGCCATCGAAAACAGTAATGGTACGGTTACCATTAAGGCTAAAAATGTAGTAACCTCAATTTCTAGTGGAAATAGTACAGCATTGACGGTGAATCCTAGTAACGGTGCTGTGACTATTACCCCTAATATTGCAAGCTCTGTAGGAGCAGCGAATGAAGATGGTAAACTAGTTACTTCTGGCGTTGTGAAAACAGCCCTTGATTTGAAAGTTAATAAAACGGATGAATTGCATGTAAAACCTGGTAATTATACAGTTGGTAATGATGGTGATGTATCTTTAATTCAAGAAAACGCTAATAGCCAAGCTCAAAATAATAAAGCTTTCACGATTAAAGATGTGGCTAAAAAATCTGTAGTAGATGGTATCAATACAACAGTGAATACCCATACGACACAGATTTCCAATCTTACTACTGCGGTAGGGGGAAAAGTTAGTCAATCTGATTTTGACGCTTTCAAAGGTAAAGCAATTACTTTCACAGGCGACGATAATGCTGGCGTAGCTCGTACATTAGACACGACGTTAACGGTGAAAGGCGGCGCTAATTACACATCTACCACAGCGAATACGAACATTCGTGTTGAAAAAGATGGTTCTAATGGAGCCAATGGATTACTTGTTAAATTATCTGACAAGCTGTCTGGTATGAAAGAAATCGCTGGTAATGGCTCAGATAATTTAGTGATCAAAAATGGCACAAATACAGTGACAGTAACACCTGGTAAAGGGAATGATAAAGGGACTGTTAACTTTGGTGACGCAAAAGTGGTAGCATCTAATTTAGACGCAGATATTGCCTATAAAGCAGGTACTGAGACAGCGAAGAATAAGGTTAAATTAGCAGATGGATTTAACTTCGTAGCAGGTACTGGTACAGTAGCACCTAAAAATTTACCAGCAGGTACGGCAAGCACAACAGCAGCAACAGATGGAGTAGCCATTAAAAAGGGTATCGCTATTTCTACAGCAGCAAATGGCGTAGTTAACATCGGTTTAGATAGTGATACACGTGGTGCTATTGATAATGCTGCGAACAAGGATTTGAGCAATCTAAACACAGCTGGTACTAATAAAGTCTCTGAATTAGCGAAAGCAGCTGCTAAAGAAGCCGTAAAAGTAGCCCCTGGTATTAATACAACAGTGGATACAGATACAACCACAACAGCAGGTACAACAATTTACAAAGTGAATGCAAATGATACAACAGTAGCAGTTACAGGAGATGCCCTTGCCATTACTGGTGGTGATTTAGGTACAGATAAAGTACGTAAGTATTCCTTAGATCTATCCGATGCTACAAAAGGTAAATTAACTGCTGTAAGTGGTTTGGCTACTGTTATTGGCGGTACAAATATTGCTGCAAATGGTACAGTAACAGGACCAACTTTCAGTATTACCAAAGCAGATGGCACTAGTGAAAATGCTACTACCTTAAAAGATGCTATCGATAAATTAAATACGACTAATGTTGCACAAAATTCAAAAATCTCTGAAACTGCTGGGAAAGTAACAACCTTAGAAGGCAAAGTAACAGATTTAGGAACAACAGTTACTAATAATTATAATGATTTATCTAAAAAAATTACTGATGCTGGAACAGCAGCTACAACAGCGGCGACTACAAAAGGGTTGAACTTCA
Organism: uncultured Veillonella sp.; assembly: GCA_963515865.1. Classification (GTDB taxonomy): domain Bacteria; phylum Bacillota; class Negativicutes; order Veillonellales; family Veillonellaceae; genus F0422. The sequence goes on along the minus strand of CAUPZH010000002.1, from coordinate 14,662 downwards.
CTGGTGACGATACAACAGACAATGGTAAAGTACACCGTGATTTAGGAGAAACTTTAACCATCAAAGGGGGAGAAAATTTCACTCGTGGAGCTAATGGGAACAATATTAAAGTTGTGAAAAATGATAAAGCTCTTGATGTGAAATTGGCTGAAAACCTTGGTAATATTAAAGAAATCGCAGGGGATGGTACACATGACTTAGTGATCAAAAATGGCGATACTACGGTTACTGTAAAAGCTCCTAAAGATGGAAACAAAGGTAGTATCGACTTTGGGAATACGAAATTAGTAGCTTCTAACTTAGATGCGTCTATTAAATATCGTGTAAACGATGAAGCAGTAGGAAATGCGAAATCTGTTAAATTAGCAGATGGCTTTAATTACGTAGCAAGTAACGATGCAACCACAACTGCAGAAGGTCCTAAATCTGGTTTAGCGATTACAGCAGAGGATAATGGTAAAGTTACATTCGGCTTAGATAAAGATACTCGTAGTAAAGTAGACAATGCAGCAGATAAGAACTTAAGTAATTTATCTGATGCTGGCAAAGACAAAGTAAAAGAATTAGCGAAAGATGCGGCGAAAACAGCTGTAAAAGTAGCCCCTGGTATTAATACAACAGTGGATACAGATACAACAACTACAGCAGGTACAACAATTTACAAAGTGAATGCAAATGACACAACAGTAGCAGTTACAGGAGATGCCCTTTCTATTACTGGTGGTGATCTAGGTACAGATAAAGTTCGTAAGTATTCCTTAGATTTATCCGATGCTACGAAAGGTAAATTAACAGCTGTAAGTGGTTTGGCTACTGTTATCGGTGGCACAACAATTGCTGCAAATGGAACTGTGGCAGGACCAACTTTCAATATTACAAAAGCAGATGGTACTAGTGAAAATGCAACTACCTTGAAAGATGCTATCGATAAGTTAAATGCAACTAATGAAGGTCAAAATTCAAAAATCTCTGATACTGCTGGTAAAGTAACAACCTTAGAAGGCAAAGTAACAGATTTAGGAACAACAGTTACTAATAATTATAATGATTTATCTAAAAAAATTACTGATGCTGGAACAGCAGCTACAACAGCGGCGACTACAAAAGGGTTGAACTTCACTGGTGACGATACAACAGACAATGGTAAAGTACACCGTGATTTAGGAGAAACTTTAACCATCAAAGGGGGAGAAAATTTCACTCGTGGAGCTAATGGGAACAATATTAAAGTTGTGAAAAATGATAAAGCTCTTGATGTGAAATTGGCTGAAAACCTTGGTAATATTAAAGAAATCGCAGGGGATGGTACACATGACTTAGTGATCAAAAATGGCGATACTACGGTTACTGTAAAAGCTCCTAAAGATGGAAACAAAGGTAGTATCGACTTTGGGAATACGAAATTAGTAGCTTCTAACTTAGATGCGTCTATTAAATATCGTGTAAACGATGAAGCAGTAGGAAATGCGAAATCTGTTAAATTAGCAGATGGCTTTAATTACGTAGCAAGTAACGATGCAACGACTACGGCAGACGGCCCTAAATCTGGTTTAGCGATCAAAGCAGAGGATAATGGGAAGGTTACATTTGGCTTAGACAAAGCTACACGTACCACTCTTGATAATGCAGCAAGTAAAGAGTATGTAGAAAATGCACTAACTAATCTAAATAGCGCAATTACAGGTAATGCAAATTTAAACTTTGCAGGTAATGTAACAAAAGACGCACAAGATAAAGCTGCGGATAAAATAGGTTTAGCATTAGCAACTGGCACATTACATGTCAAAGGAGATAATACAAATATTGTTACCACAGCAAAAGGTGACACAATTACTGTTGAATTGGCACAAGCTGTGAAAGACCAATTAGCCAAAGTTGGCGATACAGCCTCTAACGGCCGTGATGGCAAAGATGGCGTATCTGGATCGAAAGGCTTAACGGGTGCAGATGGTTTAAATAATGCCACATTAAACGATAAAGTAAATGCTTTACGTAATGGCGAAGCTGGTTCTGTGGTGTACACTAACGAAGCTGGGGACCGAGTTGTAAAAGCTAAGGATGGTAAGTACTACAAAGCTGATGAAGTAAAAGATGACGGTACTGTAAAAACTGCAGCGGAAAACAATAACAAAGAACCGCAAGCAGTAGATAACCCACAAGCACGTGTGGTGAATGGCAATGGAGATACAAAAACAGCAACTACCTTATCTAACATTGCAGATGGCAAAGTAGCAGCAAACTCTAAAGAAGCTGTGAACGGTGGTCAATTACACACTGTGAAATCTGACCTTGCGACAGCACTTGGCGGTGATTCCAAAGTGAACACTGACGGATCCTTTACAGGTCCTACGTACAACATCACAAAAGATGATGGTACTAATGGGACTGAACCTGTTAAAAATGTAGGTGATGCGATTTCTAAATTAGATACTCGTATCAACAATGCAAACTCCACGTTATCTACAAAAGGCTTGGACTTCTACGGTAATAAAGACGCTGCTGACACAGATAAAGTACACCGTAACTTGGGTGAAACTTTAAAAGTGAAAGGTGCTGAGAACTTCAAACGTGAAGCAACGGCTACAAACAACATCGATGTAGTGAAAAACGCTGCCGGTGATGGATTCGATGTGAAATTGGCAGAAAACCTTGCGAACATCAAAGAAATTGCTGGGGATGGTAAAACTGATCTAGTCATCAAAAATGGTGACTCTAAAATTGTAGTATCTCCTGGTAAAGAAAAAGAGGGTGAAAAACCAGCTGTTCCAGGAAGTGTAAACTTCGGTGATACAACGTTAGTGGCTAAGAATATCGAAGCAGATATTACATACCGTGCGAATAATGCTGAAGACACAGCTGCAAACACAGTAAAACTGAAAAAAGGTTTGAACTTTGTAGCAGGAACTGGCACAGTAGCGCCAAAAAATTTAGAAGCAGGTACTGCAAGTCCAACAGCAACTACAGATTCTGTGGTGACTAAAAAAGGTATCGCTATTTCCACAGCAGAAAATGGCGTGGTAAACATTGGTTTAGACAGTGACACACGTGGTGCTATCGACAATGCTGCAAGTAAAGATTATGTAGCTACAGAACTTGCTAATCTAAATAGCACAATTACAGGCAATGCAAATCTAAACTTTGCAGGTAATGTAACAAAAGACGCACAAGATCAAGATACAGAAAAAGTAGGATTGCCATTAGCAACAAAAACATTACATATCAAAGGTGATGCTACAGATATTACAACAACTGCAAAAGGTGACGCTGTTACAATCGGTTTAACAGATGCTACAAAAGGCAAATTAGCAGCGGTAGGTAACTTAGCAACTGTTATCGGTGGTACAACGATTGCAGAAAATGGTACTGTAACAGGACCAACTTTCAATATTACAAAGGCAACTGGTGGTACTGATCCTGCGAATACTTTAAAAGATGCTATCGAAAAACTGGATGCAGCCAACCAAGGTCAAAATACAGCGATTACGAATCTAGGTACTAGAATTACCAATTTAGTAGACGGTGGTATGACGTTTATCGGTGATGATGCGACGACAGATAAAGTAGCTCGTAAATTGGGAGAAACTTTAAACATCCATGGCCAAAACAATATCACGGTGAAAAAAGATGGTACCGATGCGACTACATTGAATGTAAAATTAGCTAGTGATTTGAAAAATATCACGTCCATCACTAATGCTGATGCAGATGGAAAACCAGGTAGCAAAATTATCTTAGGTGCAGATGGTGTATCTATTGCTAATACAGCAACAGGTGCAGATGGAGCAGCTGGTGAAACTAAAACTGTAACTATCGGCAAAGATGGCATCAATGCTGGGGGCATGAAAGTCACTAATGTAGCGAAAGCAAAAGAGAATGGCGATGCAACAAATAAAGAATATGTAGATAATGCTATCAATAATGCTATCAATAATTCCAATACCAATGTTGGAAATAAAGGCTTAGACTTCTACGGTAATAACGACACTGCTGACACAGATAAGGTACACCGTAACTTGGGTGAAACTTTAAAAGTGAAAGGCGCAGAAAACTTTGCTCGTGCTGAAGGGGCTAAGAATAACATTGATGTAGTGAAAAACGCTGCCGGTGATGGATTCGATGTGAAATTGGCAGAAAATCTTGGCAATATGAAAGGTATATCTGGTAATGGCTCAGATAGTTTAGTTATTAAAAACGGTGATGCAACGATTACATTGAAACCTGCTACACCAGCTGTAACTAACCCTACGACAGGTGATGTAACAACACCAGCTAAACCAGCTACAGTGGACTTCGGTGATAGCACTGTTGTAGCGAAAAACTTAGATGCGTCTATTACATACCGTGCGAATAGTGCTGAAGATACAGCTGCAAATACAGTAAAACTGAAAAAAGGTTTGAACTTTGTAGCAGGTACTGGTACAGTAGCGCCAAAAAATCTAGAAGCAGGTACGGCAAGTCCAACAGCAACTACAGACTCTGTGGTGACTAAAAAAGGTATCGCTATTTCCACGGATGTTGATGGCGTAGTAAATATCGGTTTAGATAGTGACACACGTGGTGCTATCGACAATGCGGCGAACAAGGATTTAAGCAACTTGACACAAGCTGGTAAAGACCAAGTAAGTGCATTAGCTAAAACAGCTGCGAAAGAAGTGGTAAAAGTAGCACCTGGTATCAATACAACGGTTACTACGGATACAACGACTACAGAAGGAACAACAATCTACAAAGTGAATGCAATTGACACAACAGTAGCAGTCGGTAGTGATGCATTAACGATCAATAATGCAACTCCAGATACTAATAAAGTGCGTGCATACTCAGTAGATTTATCCGATGCTACAAAAGGCAAATTAGCAGCGGTAGGTAACTTAGCAACTGTCATCGGTGGTACAACGATTGCAGAAAATGGTACTGTAACAGGACCAACTTTCAATATTACAAAGGCAACTGGTGGTACTGATCCTGCGAATACTTTAAAAGATGCTATCGAAAAACTGGATGCAGCCAACCAAGGTCAAAATACAGCGATTACGAATCTAGGTACTAGAATTACCAATTTAGTAGACGGTGGTATGACGTTTATCGGTGATGATGCAACAGCAGATAAAGTAGCTCGTAAATTAGGAGAAGCTTTAAACATTCATGGTCAAAACAACATCACTGTGAAAAAAGATGGTACCGATGCGACTACATTGAACGTAAAACTAGCTAGTGATTTGAAAAATATCACATCCATCACAAATGCTGATGCAGATAATAAACCAGGTAGCAAAATTACCTTAGGCGCAGATGGTGTATCCATTGCTAATACAGCAGCAGGTGCAGATGGCGCAGCTGGGGATACAAAAACTGTAACTATCGGTAAAGATGGCATCAATGCTGGGGGCATGAAAGTCACTAATGTAGCGAAAGCAACAGAGAATGGCGATGCAGCGAATAAAGAATATGTAGATAATGAGATTACTAAGCTACAAACAACAGTTACTAATAATGCAAATCTAAACTTTGCAGGTAATGTGACAACAGACGGACAAGATAAAGCGGTAGATAAAGTAGGCTTATCCTTAGCAACGGGTACATTGCATGTCAATGGCGATAATACCAACATTGTTACTACAGCAAAAGGCGATACAATTACTGTTGAATTAGCGAAAGCTGTGAAAGACCAACTAGCTAAAGTAGGCGATACAGCCTCTAACGGCCGTGATGGTAAAGATGGCGTATCTGGATCGAAAGGCTTAACGGGTGCAGATGGTTTAAACAATGCCACATTAAATGATAAAGTAAATGCTTTACGGAATGGTGAAGCTGGCTCTGTTGTATACACTAACGAAGCTGGAGACCGTGTGGTAAAAGCAAAAGATGGCAAATACTACAAAACTGATGAAGTAAAAGCAGATGGTACTGTAAAAGCTGCGGATGAAAATAATGGTAAAGCACCAGAAGGAATTGAGAACCCACAAGCACGTGTAGTGAACGGCAATGGAGATACAAAAACAGCAACTACCTTATCTAACATTGCAGATGGCAAAGTAGCAGCAAACTCTAAAGAAGCTGTGAACGGTGGTCAATTACACACTGTGAAATCTGACCTTGCGACAGCACTTGGCGGTGATTCCAAAGTGAACACTGACGGATCCTTTACAGGTCCTACGTACAACATCACAAAAGATGATGGTACTAATGGGACTGAACCTGTTAAAAATGTAGGTGATGCGATTTCTAAATTAGATACTCGTATCAACAATGCAAACTCCACGTTATCTACAAAAGGCTTGGACTTCTACGGTAATAAAGACGCTGCTGACACAGATAAAGTACACCGTAACTTGGGTGAAACTTTAAAAGTGAAAGGTGCTGAGAACTTCAAACGTGAAGCAACGGCTACAAACAACATCGATGTAGTGAAAAACGCTACCGGTGATGGCTTCGATGTGAAATTGGCAGAAAACCTTGCGAACATCAAAGAAATCGCTGGTGATGGTAAAACTGATTTGGTGATCAAAAATGGCGATACTACGGTTACTGTAAAAGCACCTAAAGATGGAAACAAAGGCAGTATCGATTTCGGAGATACGAAACTAGTAGCTTCTAACTTAGATGCATCTATTACATATCGTGCGAATAGTGCACCAGATACAGAAGCAAAATCTGTAAAATTGCAAAAAGGATTAAATTTTGTAGCAAGCGACGTAGCAACTACAACTGAAGATGGTCCTAAATCTGGTATAGCGATTACAGCAGAGGATAATGGTAAAGTTACATTTGGCTTAGATAAAGATACTCGTAGTAAAGTAGACAATGCAGCCGATAAAAACTTGAGCAATTTATCTGATGATGGTAATAATAAAATTACTAACTTAGCAAAAGCAGCTGCGAAAGAAGTAGTTAAAGTGGCACCTGGTATCAATACAACGGTGGATACAGATGTAACTACAACGGAAGGTGTAACGACTTACAAAGTCAATGCAAATGATACAAAAGTAGCCATTACAGGTGATGGATTAGCTATTTCTGGTGGTGACTTAGGTACTACAGATCGAGTTCGTACGTATACATTAGACTTATCTGATGCTACGAAAGGAAAATTAGCAGCGGTAGGTAACTTAGCAACTGTCATTGGTGGCACAACGATTGCTACAGATGGTACTGTAACAGGACCAACTTTCAATATTACAAAAGCAACTGGCGGTACTGATACTGCAAATACTTTAAAAGATGCTATCGAAAAACTGGATGCAGCTAATCAAGGTCAAAATACAGCAATTACGAATTTAGGTACAAGAATTACCAATTTAGTAGATGGTGGTATGACTTTCATCGGTGATGATGCGACGGCAGATAAAGTAGCTCGTAAATTAGGAGAAACTTTAAATATCCATGGTCAAAACAACATCACTGTGAAAAAAGATGGTACCGATGCGACTACATTAAATGTAAAATTAGCAAGTGATTTGAAAAATATCACATCTATCACGAATGCCGATGCAGATAATAAACCAGGCAGCAAAATCACTATTGGTGCAGATGGAGTAACGATTACGAATACGCAAGCTCCAGCAGCAGGTGCGACAACTGGTGATACAAAAACGGTAACGATCGGCAAAGATGGTATCAATGCTGGTGGCATGAACATCACGAATGTAGCAGAAGCTAAAAATGATGGCGATGCGACGAATAAACAATACGTAGATAACGCTATCAATAAGTTAGGTGAAACTTTAACGAATAACGCGACATTGAACTTTGCTGGTAATGTGACGAAAGACGCACAGGATCAAGCTACAGAAAAAGTAGGCTTATCCTTAGCAAAGGGTACATTACATGTTAATGGGGATAATACAAACATTGTTACTACAGCAAAAGGCGATACAATTACTGTTGAATTAGCGAAAGCTGTGAAAGACCAACTAGCTAAAGTAGGCGATACAGCCTCTAACGGCCGTGATGGTAAAGATGGCGTATCTGGAGCGAAAGGCTTAACGGGTGCAGATGGTTTAAACAATGCCACATTAAATGACAAAGTAAACGCTTTACGTAATGGTGAAGCTGGTTCTGTGGTATACACTAACGAAGCTGGGGACCGTGTTGTAAAAGCAAAAGATGGCAAGTACTACAAAGCTGACGAAGTAAAAGCTGACGGTACTGTAAAAACTGCAACGGAAAATAATAACAAAGAACCGCAAGCAGTAGACAACCCACAAGCACGTGTGGTGAATGGTAATGGAGATACAAAAGCTTCTACGACTTTATCTAACATTGCAGATGGCAAAGTAGCAGCCAACTCCAAAGAAGCTGTGAACGGTGGTCAATTACACACAGTGAAATCTGACCTAGCTACAGCACTTGGCGGTGATTCCAAAGTGAACACTGACGGATCTTTTACAGGTCCTACGTACAACATCACAAAAGATGATGGTACTAATGGGACTGAACCTGTTAAAAATGTAGGTGATGCGATTTCTAAATTAGATACTCGTATCAACAATGCAAACTCCACGTTATCTACAAAAGGCTTGGACTTCTACGGTAATAAAGACGCTGCTGACACAGATAAAGTACACCGTAACTTGGGTGAAACTTTAAAAGTGAAAGGTGCTGAGAACTTCAAACGTGAAGCAACGGCTACAAACAACATCGATGTAGTGAAAAACGCTGCCGGTGATGGATTCGATGTGAAATTGGCAGAAAACCTTGCGAACATCAAAGAAATTGCTGGTGATGGTAAAACTGATTTAGTCATCAAAAATGGCGATGCATCGATTACGTTGAAACCAGCAAAACCAGCTGTAAACGATCCTGCTACTGGAGATGAAACGACTCCAGCTAAACCAGCTACCGTAGACTTCGGTGATAGCAATGTGGTAGCGAAAAACTTAGATGCATCTATCAAATATCGTGCCAACAATGCAGAAAAAGCAAACGCAAATTCTGTAAAATTAGCAGACGGATTTAACTTCGTAGCAGGTACTGGCACAGTAGCGCCTAAAGCTCCAGCAACTGATGGAACAAATCCAACAGCAGGTGCAACCACTGTAACTAGCCCAACAGCGACGACAGATGGAGTGGCGACTAAAAAAGGTATTGCTATTTCCACAGACGTTGATGGTGTAGTCAATATCGGTTTAGACAACGATACTCGTAGTGCTATCGACAATGCAGCGAACCAAGATTTGAGCAACTTGACTACAGCAGGTAAAAAAGCAATTACCGATGCAGCACAAGGGGCTGTTAAGGTAGCGGCTGGCAACAATGTAACGATTGGTACAGAAACGAAAGATAATGTCACAACGTATACCGTGAATGGTCGAGATACGACTGTGAAAGCAGCTACAGGTGGCAGCGTATCTGTAACAGGTGGCGATCTAAATGCTAAAGGCGAACGTGAATATACTGTAGATTTGACGGATGCAGCAAAAGCGGAAATCAATAGAATCTCAGGTATTGATACTCGTTTAACGACAGCGGAAGGAAATATCACGACGTTACAAGGGGATATGACGAAAGCCAAAGCAGATATCGTTACGAACGCTGGCAACATTGCTACTAACGCAGGAAACATAGCAACTAACAAAGCTAATATTGCTAAAAATGCAGGAGATATCGCAACTAACGCAGGTAATATCGCTACGAACACTAAGAATATTGCAACTAATGCTGGCAATATAGCTACTAATACAAAAAATATAGCTACGAATACAGGTAACATTGCAACTAACACATCGAATATTGCGAATAATACTACTAACATTGGCAAGAATGCCCAAGCAATTCAAGCATTACAAGGCAACTCAGCGACAAAAGATTTGAGTAACTTGACTAATGCAGGAAAAGATGTAGTAACAGGTTTAGTCAATGTAGTAGGTACCAATGGTATTACTGTCACACCGGAAATAGATGCAACATCACGAGTGAAAACTTTCACAGCGAAACTGGACGACAAAGTGACTTTCGGTCAAGGTAATAAGCAAATCACTGTGGATGGCACAACAGGTACTATTACGGCACCAAATGCTACGATCAATGTAGTGAATACGAACACAGTTCAAGTTGGTGATGCTAATACAACAAATACGGCGGTAACCCCTGAAGGTGTCACTGTAACGACAAAACAACCAGATGGTACGGTAACATCCACTGTGATGATTAAAGATGGTACAGTGTCTGGCTTGACGAATACGAAATGGGATCCAACAAAAGTAACTGAGGCGGATCGTGGTAAAGCGGCTACACAAGGCCAAATGAAAGATGTATCTGATACATTACAAAAAGGTCGTGTATTTGCAGCTGATACTGGTGTATCGTCTACTACAGTGGCATTAGGAGATACATTAGCGATTAAAGGTGGGGCTAAAGGTGCATTGACAGATCACAATATTGGTGTAGAATTAACTGCAGCTAACGGCAAAACACCAGCTACTATGACAGTACGCTTGGCAAAAAATGTAGAAATGAAAGACGGTTCTACGTCTTACAATTACTACTTGCCTGAGGTAATCACAAAAGCAGATGGTACGAAGGACATCGCTAAGAACGCAGATGGAACTGTGAAATACCAAACAGACAAAGAGGGTAATCCGATTTCTATTGTCACTACCACTGTGAATGGAGAAGGTATAAGGATTGCTCCAGTGAAAGGATTAAACAAACCATCCGTTAGCTTAACGGCAGATGGATTGGATAATGGTGGCAATGCGATTCATCATGTAGGACCGGGCACAGCAGTAGATGATGCGGCAACCCTTGGTCAAGTGGTGGCAGCAGCCAGTGCGGTGAGCCGTCAGGTGAACCAAACTGGGGCTCATGCAGCAGCACTAGCAGCGATGAATCCGTTGAGCTATGATCCTCTCAAAAAATCTCAAGTCATGGCTGGATACGGAGCTTATAAAGGTAATAGTGCATTGGCACTCGGCGTGGCTCACTATGCTAACGAAGATACTCTATTCAACGTAGGGGTCAGCGTAGGCAATGGTGAAAACATGGTGAATGCAGGCATGACGTACCGATTTGGCGGCGAAGACAGCATGATCCCAGAACGTTACAAAGGCGGTCCAATTTCTTCTGTGTATGTAATGCAAGATGAAATTACAGCTTTGAAAGCAGAAAATGCTAGAAAAGATGTAGAAAATGCTAAACAAGTTGCAGAGAATGAGGAAATGAAAGCACAAATTAAAATGCTTATCGAACGTGTAACAATGCTGGAAGCAAAAAAATAATACACCATACATGAGGTGAATGCCTTAGGGTATGACAAAAATGGACACTCAGTCGAAAGGCTGGGTGTCCTTTTTATGCTAAAAATATCATTGATTTAGACTAGAAGTATGATATATAATAATTAAATTTTGGAAACTGTGTAATAAAAAAAGTTTTTAATCTTCATGTTTCTTTCATGAAAGTTTTGTATAATAAGCCAATCATAAAGAGATATGAATAAGAGAACACATATATAGTTAACAGTTTGTAAATGCTTATTCATCTTATATGACAGGCCAAAGTTAATTGGTAGCCAATAAGATGCATAAGCATTTATTATTTTGTTAATTCATATACAGATAGTGTGGAAATCAAAATTAGTAGTTTTTATAGTTAGTATGATGTACAGTAGTTGAACTGTTGGACACATAGGAGGAATCGTCACAATGAACAAGATTTTTAAAGTAGTTTGGAGCAAGGCAAAACAATGTTATGTAGTTGTATCCGAAGTGGCTAAAAATCATTCTGGTAAAAAGAAAATTGTTGTTGCTAGTGTATTAGCTGCATTGACAGTAGGATCTGAAATTGCTGTAGTACATGTACAGGCTGCACCAAATGCACCGGGAACTGCAGTGGAAGGGTCTGTTGCTTGGGGTGTTGGTTCCAAGGCGACTGGTACGAATACGGTAGGTATCGGTAAGGATGCAACAGCTACGGGAAGTACTGCTGTAGCCGTGGGTAACAACTCTACAGCATCGAATACAGAGACAGTAGCACTAGGTAATAATACAACAGCATCTGGTATTCGAGCTGTATCTGTAGGTTTAAATACGACAGCATCTGGTACAGATTCCATTGCTATGGGTTATTTATCAACCGCTAGTGGTTTGGGGTCTACGGCAATTGGTCGAAATGTAAATGTATCTAACGAAAAATCTACGGCTATGGGTTACGATTTGACTAGTACGGATACAGCGAATACTAACATTGGTTATAAATCTAGTGTAGCGGCTAACCAAGCCGTTAGTGTGGGTGCGCGAAATAGTGTTGAAAGTTCTGCACAATATTCCACGGCACTGGGTTACTTTGTCAGAGCAGTAGGTAAAAATGCTGTAGGCATTGGATCTTCTGGTGATGGAAGCACTGTGAATGCGATAGGAAATAACTCCATTGCTATTGGTAAAAGTCCTAATGCAACGGGGATAGGAGCAACGGCTATTGGTTCAGAATCTAGTGCAACGGCTAATGATTCTTTAGCCATCGGTAGTTCTGCTCAAGCAAGTGGAGATAGTGCAGCTGCATATGGTCGTGGTGCTGTTTCCAGTGCTGACAGTAGTACTGCAATTGGTCGTGGTGCTGGTGCGAGTGCAGATAATAGTACAGCTGTTGGTCGAGGCGCTAGTGCAAGTGCAGAAAATAGTACGGCTATAGGTAGAGGGGCAACAGTAGCAGGAGCAGGAAGTGTTGCCTTGGGTTGGAATACTGAGGTTACAGCAGCTGATGTGGCTACGGGTTCTTCTGCTAATGTAAAACCGTACTTGCTAGATGCTAGTACTGTAGATACTGTTAACGATGCAGGAAATGGTATAGTCGCAATCGGAACAAGACGTGATGGTTCTACTGGATTTGCTCGTCGTTTAACAGGTGTAGCAGGTGGCGTTAATGAATACGATGCAGTTAACTTGAAACAGTTGAAAGCTTTAGAAGCAAAGTCTGTACAAAAGTTCTTATCCATTAATGGCGCAGCAAATCGTACAAAAGCAAATTATCCAGATAAAACGTGGACCATTGGAAGTCCTGCTACGACAGCAGCTGATGGTAACACTACGGCGGCGACTACATCCAACATTACTATTATGGGTAACTATGACAATGAAGGGGCTCGTGGAGATAACTCCGTAGCATTAGGTCCTTGGGCAAATGGTATTGGACCTCGTTCTGTAGCGTTGGGTAGTAACTCTGTAGCAAACGGTAACCAAGCGATTGCACTAGGTCAGTCTACATTTGGTCATGGTGAAAATACATTAGCAGTTGGTTCCTATGCGACAGTTAACGGGGAAAACTCCATTGCTATCGGTACAGATACCTATGTTGGTAAAGCAGAACGTAATGGAACAGGTAAAGCAATTTCCTCTACCGGCGATAAAACGACATTTGCCGTAGCCATTGGTTTCAGTGCAAAAGCATATGGTGGGGCTTCTACAGTTATCGGTAAATCTGCACAATCTGATATTGCTCACTCCGTAGTATTAGGTGAAGGATCTAGAGCAGTTGAAGCAGATGCAACAAATGGTACAGCTTACTTAACTGGTGATACGGTAAATAATAGCGGTAATGGTGTCGTATCTGTAGGTAACACATCTGGTGGAAGCAATATCACACGTCGTATCGTTAACGTAGCAGGTGGTACAAATGATACAGATGCAGTCAATGTAAAACAGTTGAAAGCTCTTGAAAATACAAGTCTTAAAACATTAACTATTAATAATGGTGGTACAAAAACAGATTTAACACCACAAGCTCGTAAACTTACTTTAACAGCAGGTAACAATGTAACGTTAACGCCAAACGCAGCTACTGGTGAAGTAACTATTTCTGCTACAGGCGCTATCAATGCGATTAATAGCGGCAATGCAAATACACTTTCAGTAAACAATAACAATGGTACAGTAACAATTACACCAAATACAGCAAGCAATCTTTCTAATACTGCAGATGCTAATAAATTGGTGACAGCTGGTATAGTTAAATCAGCGTTGGATCAAAAAGCGAATGCATCCGATTTAGCAGCAAAAGCAAATGCATCCGATGTAACTGCATTAACAAGCAGAGTAACTACAGTAGAGGGAGTTGCTAATACAGCGAAATCTACAGCAGATACTGCAAAAACAACAGCAGAAGCAGCGAAAACAGCAGCTGCTGAGGCAAAAGCTGGACTGACAGCAAAAATTGATACAACTGCAGAACGCCATATAAAAGAAGGATCCTATGCAGTACAAAACGACGGTACAGTAACATTAACAAAAGTAGATGGAGCAGGTACTGAAAAAGCTAACGAAGCGGTAAAAATCACAGGATTAGCAACAAAAGCATCTGTGGATACATTAACAACTAAAGTAGGTACAGTAGAAGGCGTTGCGAACCAAGCAAAAGCAACTGCAGATACTGCTAAATCCACAGCTGATGGTGCGGCAACAAAAGCAACGGCGGCGAGCACAAAAGCAGATGCAGCAAGTACTAAAGCAACAGAAGCAAAAACAGCAGCAGAAGCAGCAAAAGCAGGCTTAGCAGATAAAGCAGATAAATCTACAGTAGCTGACTTAACAACAAAAGTAGGTACAGTAGAAGCAACAGCAAATGCGGCAAAAGCAGGCTTAGCAGATAAAGCAGATAAATCTACAGTAGCTAACTTAACAACAAAAGTAGGTACAGTAGAAGCAACAGCAAATGCAGCAAAAGCAGG
>CAUPZH010000001.1:0-279689 GCA_963515865.1 uncultured Veillonella sp. | reverse complement strand
CTTGAACCGTGGACGGTGTTCTCCTATATGTTAGATGAAGAAATGCATATTTCCAGTAACTTTGGTTACGATGTATTAGCAGAACAAGCCTATGACAATGAACTCTTTGACCTTTGGTCTTATGAAAAATTAGGAATTAAGAGTCCTAACTTGTCTGAAGATAAGTTAGCGAATATTGTACCAGAAAATGAATATGCAAAATTTTAAAGATTACCCCATTTTTTGAAATATTTCTTTTATGGTTCTATTGGCACTGAGGTATATACATCCTGTGTAAGTTGTTGTAAGTTTAAACTGTTAAAAGTATATATAAAATCAATAGTAAGGTAATATAATGAAAGTTTTACTGAACCCATGTGTTAGAGATAAAAATGAAATTATGAGTAAAATAGAAAATCAATATTCATTTGATTTTTTATATGTAGACTGTAGACTTAAAGATTATATAGTAAATAGTTTTGGTCCAGAATTACTTATGCAATATAAGGGGATAAAATCAACTCTTAATGATTGCGATACGTTAATAACTACTATGAAGGTTAAAGTTTATCCGAAGTCCCCATATTATGAAATATACTATGAATATGAAATGATCCTAAGTAATCGTGAAAAGAGTGGCATATTATTTGATAGCCTTAGTTTATATGCAATAACCACAAATGATGTTTTTAATGATTATTCAAATGAAAAACAATATATTGTAGAGTTATTGGAATTTTATGGCTATAGTTACATGTCTACTGTTGACATATGTAAAAGGATTCCTTTGGTACCTATTAATGCATCAAAATCAGCTAAGGAGTTTTTAGGAGGCCAACACTATTTGGGACATATATTGTGTTATGGTGAGGAATATAGTGATGCTAATGGTAACATTGCAATGGATATTGATCAATCTCTAAGCAATATTGCAGAAGAAATCATACATTTAGCAAATCACAGTAAATTCATAAACGGGAATTATGTTGTGGATGAAAGAATTCCTAAATATATACATTTTCAAACATTTGAAGAAGTAGGTGATTTATGTAAAGAATATGGTGGATGTCAGCTACCAGATAAAGCGCAAAGTCATGTATGGCATATAGGTACTTGTTGCACTAATGAGGGAGATATTCAGGTTGTATCATCAACATCTCTATATATATCCTTGTATATAAAAACATTTTATATACAAGTACGCCAAACAGTAACGGTACAGGATAATGAGTTTAATGCATTTAGTATCAAAAGAAATACATTTTCTGAAGATGCAGAGGTATTATTGGATTCTACCGCAAAGATGTATTATGAAACTATAGAGATATTGGAAAGCCTAGGATATGTAAGACAACAAGAAATAAATTATAAGGTGTGTATAGATGTAGTTGGAGATGAAATGAAAAAAGAGATAGAGATAGGGGAATTGCTATTTGGACTTCAACCTAACGAATATAGTTATATTGATACGATAATGACTAATTAGCTTAAGAAGGGGGAAAGCAAGTTGGCTATAGACACTCAGTTAAATGGAAGATTGAAAGCACGTAATCTAAGAATCCTAGCTACTTTATTCTTATTATTATCAATGATAGGAATAATATTCTTTAATACCTATTACTGGACACAGTTAAAATTTAGTTTATTCGGACCTAGTACATATATTGTTTATAATATACATGACAAGCAGATTGAAAGTATGCACAAGGATGGGGCATCAGAAGTACTTTGGCGAGATCCGGCGATGTTAGATGTTTCTAATTCAGTCGAGGTTGATGGAAAATTATTATTTATCGTCAATTATGTAGATGCAGCACAGCTAGTCGTATTTGATTTGGGCAGCAATACGATTATCCGTAAGATACCTCTTGTGGGTGTCAAGGGGGTTAGTACAGAGCAACTATATTTGATGGAAAATAACTTACAAATTAATTATAGATGTATTTATATGAAGGATTATGAGTTTGGGAAAGGTCAATATGACTTACAATATCGTATTCCCATAGACAATATAATGAATGAAACAATAGATGATATAAAGCCCATACATTATGATGGTATTGAAAAACATCCACCTAGGACAAAATTTAAAGGATCTCCTCGAGTGCCTTTTAGTGATACTGTATATAAGGAAACAAATTCTCAAGGGAAAAAAGAAGTGTTATTTCAGAATAACGATTTAACTATAGAATATGAGGAGTATGGCACTAGAGTATATTCAGATGATGTGGTAGGCATTTTGAAAAAAGGTGAATATATATTAAATAGTTGGCAGATACAAAAACATGAGCGCGACTTTTGTGGATTTAATACAGTGTATCGATTTCAAGGAGTGTATAGTAATCAATTTTTACTGTTCAAGGTATATGATGAATATTTTGACTTAAAACATTCTAATGTATATAAACAATCAGACTCAATGGTCTACGCCAACAATAATTTGTTCTTTAAAAAGATATATTTACCGCAAGCAATATTTGAACCATATGAAATACTTTATATTGGTCGCTAGTAGCGGAAATAACCATAGAGAAAATAGGCCTTCCCCCCCTAGATTCTTGTAATATACCTAGAAAGTACGATATAATAGGATAATATGTATAAGTATAATTTTTTGTTCAATTATACATCTTCAGACTTTCAATCTGTTTTGATGTATCAATTTGATGGTAGGAGATAATATGGACAAAGTATATGCAGTAGCTATGAGCGGTGGCGTAGATAGTTCTTTAACCGCTTCAATGTTATTAGAACAGGGGTATAAGGTATTTGGTATTACCTTGCGTTTGTGGGTCAGCGACACGGAGGAAGACGAAATTCCCCAAGCTGTGGTGGATGCGAAGAAGATGTGCGATTTTCTTGGCATTGAACATCATGTGGTAGATGCGAAAGATATTTTCAAAGATAATGTAGTAGATTACTTTATCACGGAATATTCCAATGGTCGTACACCGAATCCATGCGTGTTCTGTAATCGCAATATTAAATTCGATTTGTTATTACAACGTGCCTTATCCTTAGGGGCTACACACATGGTGACAGGTCATTATGCGCAGGTTATGTATAACGAGGCAGCACAGCGGTATGAATTACATAAAGGTGACGATCCAACGAAGGATCAAAGTTATGTATTGTACACATTAACTCAAGATATTTTAAAACATTTAGTCTTTCCTTTGGGGAATCAACCAAAAACGAAAACTCGCGAAATGGCTCATGAAAAAGAATTGCCTGTATGGGATAAACCAGATAGCTTAGATATCTGTTTCTTGCCGAATCACAATTACCAAGGGTTTATCGAAAAAACATCGAAATCGAAACCTAAATCAGGGCGTATTGTCCATGAAAATGGTGAGGTGTTAGGCACGCATAATGGATTATACAATTATACAATTGGACAACGTAAGGGCTTGGGCATTGCCTATGCATATCCTCTCTATGTTGTGAAATTAGATGGCGAAACGAATGAGGTTATCGTAGGTCCTAATGAAAGTTTATTCTCTCGCACGATGTTGTGTAACAACTATAACTTCCTAGACGGAGTTGTACCCACATCATTACAAGCAGAAGGTAAAATTCGGTATGCTGCGAAACCATCACCATGTACTGTTACTTTCACAGAGGACGGTACTATGAAAGTTGAATTTACGGAACCACAACGCGCCATTACACCGGGTCAATCCGTCGTATTCTACGAAGGAAGTCGAGTTCTTGGTGGTGGTGTAATAGATATTGTTTGTTAGAAAGGGAAGTCATGAGTACATCACATATTCGTAATTTTTGTATCATTGCTCATATTGACCATGGTAAGTCCACGCTAGCGGATCGTTTAATCGAAGAAACTGGGTCTTTGACGAAACGAGAAATGCAAGCCCAAGTCTTAGACTCCATGGACCTAGAACGGGAACGGGGCATTACGATTAAAGCCCAATCCGTTCGTTTATTGCACACCGCAAAGGATGGACAAGAATACACATTAAATTTAATCGACACACCAGGTCATGTTGACTTCAGTTATGAAGTATCACGTTCCCTGGCAGCTTGTGAAGGGGCTTTGTTGGTGGTGGATGCTGCACAAGGTGTAGAGGCGCAAACTTTGGCCAATGTCTATTTAGCATTGGAGCATGATTTGGAAATCATTCCTGTCATTAATAAAATTGATTTGCCAAGTGCAGATCCTGAACGTGTGAAACGTGAAATCGAAGACGTTATCGGCTTAGATGCATCTGACGCAATTTTAGCCAGTGCGAAGTCTGGTATTGGTATCCAAGATATTTTAGAGGCTATTGTAGAGAAAATTCCTGCGCCACCAGATCATTCTGATAAACCAGCACGTGCATTGATTTTCGACTCTCGCTTTGACTCCTACAAAGGTGCCATTGCTTACGTACGTGTGCAAGAAGGGTCTTTGAAAGTAAAAGATACCATCCGTATGATGCACAGTTCTAAGGATTTTGAGGTCACTGAATTAGGTGTATTTACACCGCATTTATTACCAGTCCAAGAATTACCATGTGGCTCTGTAGGCTGTGTAGCGGCAAGTATTAAAAATGTTCGTGACTGTCGTGTAGGGGATACCATCACAAAAGCAGATAATCCAGCTGAAGAACCATTACCAGGATACCGTAAAGCCGTGTCCATGGTATATTGTGGTCTATACCCAACAGATTCCAAAGATTATGAAAACTTACGGGATGCCTTAGAAAAACTAAATCTAAACGATGCTGCTTTAGAATACGAAGCAGAAACATCCTTGGCACTAGGTTTTGGATTCCGTTGCGGTTTCCTTGGACTATTACACATGGATGTCATCCAAGAACGATTGGAACGGGAGTATAATCTATCCTTGATTACGACTGCTCCAAGCGTAAACTATAAGGTATACAAAACAAATGGGGAAGTCATCGAAGTGGATAACCCTGCTAAATTACCGCCACCAACTGAAATTGACTATGTAGAAGAGCCATATGTAAAGGCTACAACTATCGTACCAAAAGACTATGTTGGGGCTATTATGGAACTTTCACAGGATAAACGTGGGGAATATATCAGTATGGAATACATCGATGAAAGTCGTGTATCCATCGTATACCATTTGCCATTAGGAGAAATCATTTACGATTATTTTGATAAATTGAAATCTGCTACGAAAGGCTATGCATCCTTGGACTACGAATTGATTGGATACCAACAATCGCCAATGGTGAAAATGGATATCTTGCTAAACGGAGATCCTGTCGATGCCTTGAGTATTATCGTTCACAAAGATCGCGCTCAATTGCGTGGCCGTGCCTTAGCTGAGAAGTTAAAAGAATTGATTCCACGTCAAAACTTTGAAATTCCAATCCAAGCGGCAGTAGGCACAAAAATTGTAGCTCGTGAAACGGTAAAAGCCTGGCGCAAAGACGTATTGGCAAAATGTTACGGCGGTGATATTTCCCGTAAACGTAAATTGCTAGAAAAACAAAAAGAAGGTAAAAAACGGATGAAAGCTGTAGGGTCTGTAGAGATTCCACAAGAGGCATTCATGGCGATTTTGAAAGTAGAAAACTAATGAATACAACTCGTATTCCAGTAGGTCACAGGGGAATGTATATCCACATTCCCTTTTGCCGTCAAAAGTGTACCTACTGTGATTTTCCTTCGTACCAAGGATTAGAAGACTATTTTGATGTGTACGCCTATGCGTTGCGCCAAGAGATTGAATCTAATCAGGCCTTCTTGGGGACAGAGCCCTTCGATACGATTTACTTCGGCGGTGGTACCCCGACTGTGTTGTCCATTAAGGAATTGAATCGTATATTAGAGACAGTGTACAAAACATATACGGTTAGCAGTGATGTAGAAATTACCATTGAGGCTAACCCTGGTGAAGTAGACGCACAATACATGCGACACTTATATGAGATTGGCATCAACCGTATCAGCTTTGGTGTGCAAACATTTCGTGATGACCATTTGCGTGTATTGCACCGAACTCATACGGCAAAGATGGCACAGCAAGCTGTCTTAAATGCCCATGAGATAGGGTTCTGCAATATTAGCATTGATCAGATCTATGGATTACCCCGACAAACATTGGAAGATATTTCTTATAATCTAGAGGTCATTCAGTCTTTGCCCATAAATCATATCTCTATCTATGGCCTGCAAGTGGAACCTAGTACCTTATTGCATCGCCAAGTTATGGATCATTCGGTCATATTACCGTCTGAAGATATATGCGAACAGATGTACGACTACCTTGTAGAAGGGTTAGAAAAACAGATGTTCGATAGATATGAAATTGCTAGTTTTGGTAAAGATGGAGCTTTCAGTCGTCATAATATCAAATACTGGCATGGCGCTGATTACATCGGCTTTGGTGCCGGTTCCCATTCCTTTGTGAAGAATCGGCGATTTCAGAATACTCCTTACGTCGTACCTTACATCCATAAGATTGAAATGGGTGAAAGTCCATGCATTGAGGAAGAAATCATCACGAGTCCACGTGACTATGAGGATTTTTGCTTTCTTGCGTTGCGCACGAAGTGGGGCTTAGTACCTAGTTTGTTTGAAAGTCGATTTAATCTAGACTTTCATAATATATATGGATCTGTCATTGCAGATCTAATGCGTAAACAATTGCTTGTTTATGAAGATGATGCATATCGTCTCACTAAGGAAGGGGCCAAGCATGGGAATTATGTGTTTAGTCAGTTCCTTACGTCCTAAGTAGGAATGTACGCCCATACAGTTAATTTAGGAGAGTTTTATGAAAACAGCAGTTATTTTACATGCCTTATTTAGTGAGTTCACATACGACCAAATGGAGGCAATTTTTAGCCTAGCGAAAGAACATAATGGAAAGTTCCGTATCGTTCCTACAGGCATTCAAATTTATGACATTACAAAAGAACAAAAGGAATCCATCTTGGAACACTTACCAGATGGAGTGGTGCAAGTACAACATAAATCGGTGAATTCCATCGTGGCATGCCGAGGTACAGATGGATGTAGCCATGCCTTTATGGAAACCATTCCGATGGCGACCATGGTAGACCAAAAACACTACGGCAAAGATATGCCGAACAAAATTCGCATCGGCATCAGCGGTTGCCCACGATGCTGTGCTGAATCCATGATTAAAGATATCGGCCTAGTGGGAAAACCAAATGGCTTTACCTTAGTAGCAGGTGGCACAAGCGGTGCCTTGCCTCGAAAAGCAATTACCTTGCTAGAAGGATTATCCCCGGAAGAAGCAGAACAAAAAATCTCGGAGCTCTTAGAATGGTATAGCACCAATGCGAAGCCAAAAGAGAAGTTCGAGCATGTGTTACAACGATTGGGGAATCCATTTCAGTAAAACGTCACTTGTGATGTTATGTAGCCTGTGGCTAGTGATTAACTAAGCAAAGGGAAGAGCGCGACATATTCCGACCCGAACTGATACAGTGGTTAGGGTCGTTACTTGTTCTGTTATGTAATCTTGTGGCATAAGTTAATTAGCAAAGGGAAACGAGCAACATATTCCTCCGGAAACTGATACAGTGGTTAGGTTTCCTCCGGAACATGTTGCTCGTTTCTTACATTTGTGTAATTTAGGTAGTAAGGAGTGCCACAAGATCTGCTACACTTAATGGCGTTCCTCAGGGGGCGTGATTGAGTTAATTATGAATAGATGTAAAAATACCCCTCCTCTATAAAACAGAGGGGGGATTTTTCGCACAGGTCCCCGTAGGGATTATTGCACTGCTCTTGTTTCTATTTTAGTGAATGAAGAAATATATGTCAAATTTAATTACTACTAATTCTTATAAATGTAAACATAGGAATTATGTATTATATTACATCAAATGCGATATCTTAGTTAATGAGAGTAAATTAACGGATAGTTTTATAGTACACTCCTGCTTTTGGATTCGTAATACGTAGTTTAAGTGGTTCTTCATCTTGTATGATGTATAATGTATCTTCTTCTAATCCAGTCCACTCAAGTGTAATTGATGTTTCGTCAGTGGTAATGCCGAGTTCTTCCAAGGGTGGAATATACAGCAGTCGTAATCCTTTAGGTAGGAGTGTACTGCTTTTTTTTATGAACTGTAATTGCTCCCTGTAATTTGCATAGTCCAATATATGCTCTAATTCTTGGTGATGCTCTTTATTTATTATGTCATGAATGTGCGTATGCTCATTATGTATAAAGTTTTCAATCATATCTCGTTGTAGTGTAATAAGTTTCATGGTATGTTTTCCCTCGTACTGGTTCATTTAAAAAGTCGCTTTGTATATGGATGTATTATAGAATGCTGATCCAGTTTTGTCGTGAATGTAGGATTCTATGTACGTGTATAGATTTAGAATCTTCATCTATTGTAAAGAATAGAATGTATTTTTTTATAATACACTTTCTAAAACCTTTTTTACTTAAGTATGGATCAGAAAGCAATACATATCTATGTGGCATTAAAGTAAGGTCGTAAAGTGTGTTTTCTATTATTTCTAAAAAATTAGCTGCCGTAAATGGTGCACTAAGAGAATGATTTATATAGTAAACGATCTGCATGAGATCTTTTTGAAAGGAATCTGATACGTATATGTTATAAGTTTCCATTCGTAAGTGCCTCTTTTATATTTTTCATAGAATCTTCAAGAGTCATACTACGACCATTTTTAAAATCTGTTTCACTTTCTTCTAGTAGGTGATATAATTCGTATCTTGCCATAAGATTATTATAGGAATCTATACTCATAACAGCTAGATCGCCTCGACCGTTTTTAGTAACAAATACTGGTTCACCTGTTTCGTTACAGAATGAAGAAATATCATTATAATTATTTCTTAAATCAGTACTTGATTTTATAATAGGCATTATAATCCCCTCCTTTTCAATCTACAGATATTATACTATTATTTCTTTAGAAGTACAATTATGTATCTCCAAACCTTTTTGATAATGCACTATGTAACCACTAACGTAGAATCACAATGCAACACTCTCGCCACAAATGCCACTCCGAGTGGATGCGTTGGTGAGGTATGTCATATAAAAGGGATACTGTATATTGATGACTTGTATGTCACGGGTTTAGATTAATTATGATATTACTAGAAGAATGCGACATACTCCGGAGCAAACCTACCGTAGGATCAGTTTGTGGAGGAATGTGCCGTGCTCTTCCCTTTGCCCAAATTAGTACTGACATACCTCACCAAACTAAACAATCAAAAAGTTTGTTTTTTTGACTAATACGGTATTTACTGAACTTTCACCAATTTTTCACTTGACATATGTTGTAAATGTGATACTATATATCTTGTAGTTAGCACTCAACCTTAGTGAGTGCTAATAATAACGAGGTGATACTATGGATGAAAGGAAAGAGCGCATTCTGCGTGCTATCATTCAAGATTACATTAAAACAGCGGAACCGGTTGGTTCTCGTACAATCGCAAAGAATTATGATTTAGGTATCAGTCCTGCGACGATACGAAATGAAATGGCTGATTTAGAAGATCTTGGCTTTCTTGAACAACCTCATACATCAGCAGGTCGCATACCTTCGGCAAAAGGCTACCAGTACTATGTAGACACTTTACAGGGGTTTGAAGACGATGCAGCTGAAGATATTCCTGTAATTCAAGAGTTATGGCAGGCTCATCAACAAGAACTTGATGATTTTTTTGTAGAAATAGCAAAACTTATTTCTCGTATTAGTCATAATGTGAGTATGTTTTTAGCTCCCGCCCATGATTCATCTACTATAACCTATATCCATGTTCTTCCTATCGATGAACATAGAGCGGTCATGGTGGTGGTAACGAATACAGGTGCTTTGGATAATGAGCCAATTTATTTTACAGAACCTATTAATAAAGAAGAATTAGCTATGCATGCGCATCGCTTTAATAGTGTACTTCATGATGTATCCATCCAGGATATCACGCAAGAAAACTTAGACAAAATGCGAGTAACTTTGGATTTACAAGATACAACGTATGTAGTTTTTTGTGACACATTATATCGAGCCATTGCTAAGCGAAAACTATTCTATACAATAGGAACTACATCCTTATTAGAACAACCAGAGTTTAACGATATTAAACGGGCTCAACCACTGTTAGCCTTATTAGAACAGCAAGATGAGTTAACTCAATTATTAACACCAAACTCTAGTAGTCCTATCGATGTAAAAATAGGTCACTCCAACGAACTGGTGAAAGATATCAGCGTTATTCAAGCAAGTTTCAATGTTCCTCATCAAGTAGGTACCCTCGCTATTGTAGGGCCTACACGAATGGAATATGGCCGTATTATGGGTATCCTAGCCTATATTAATAAGTGCATGGAAGAATTACAAGAACAGAAAAAGAAACTGTAAAGAGGTGAAGTATGGAAGAAAATAAACAAGAAGAAACAGTCACTCCTGAAGTGGAAGTTTTGGAAGAAGAAGCTCCTGAAGCAGTAGACCCTACGAAAGAATGGGAGCAACGATACATGCGTTTGCAAGCAGATTTTGAAAACTTCAGACGTCGTACGAACCAAGAAAAAGAACAATTAGGGGTATTTGTTAAATCTCATGTTATTGAAGATTTACTCCCAGTATTAGATAATTTTGAAAGAGCACTTTCAGCACCTGAAACGCCAGAAACGAAGGCTTTCATGGAAGGATTTGTAATGATTCAACAAAGCTTGATGGCAAGCCTATCAAAACAAGGTTTAGCAGTCATTGAAGCTGTGGGACAACCATTTGATCCAAATTTCCATCAAGCTATCATGCGTGTGCCAGCTGAAGATATAGAAGATGACACCGTGTGTGAAGTATTACAAACAGGCTATACTGTAGAAGGCCGTGTGGTACGTCCAGCCATGGTAAAAGTAGTTCATAATGGATAATGTATAAATAATTTTAATTAACATATTAGAAGTAGTATTAGGAGGTCATGTTAAATGGCAAAAGTAATTGGTATTGACTTAGGTACAACAAATTCTTGTTTCGCAGTAATGGAAGGCGGCGAACCAACTGTTATTACAAACCAAGAGGGAGCTAGAACGACTCCTTCCGTAGTAGGTTTTGCAAAAAATGGCGAACGTTTAGTAGGTCAATTGGCTAAACGTCAAGCAGTTTCTAACCCTGAAAACACAATCATTTCTATTAAACGTCATATGGGTACAGACTATAAAGTGAATGTAGAAGGTAAATCCTATACACCACAAGAAATCTCTGCTATGATTCTACAAAAAATTAAAGCTGATGCAGAAGCTCATTTAGGGGAACCAGTAAAACAAGCAGTTATCACTGTTCCTGCATACTTCACTGACTCTCAACGTCAAGCTACAAAAGACGCTGGTACAGTAGCAGGTTTAGAAGTATTACGTATCATCAACGAACCTACAGCAGCTGCTTTGGCATACGGTGTAGATAAAGGTGAAGACGGTAAAATCCTTGTATTCGACCTTGGTGGTGGTACATTCGACGTATCCATTCTTGAATTGGGTGAAGGCGTGTTCGAAGTATTGGCAACATCTGGTAACAACCATTTAGGTGGTGACGACTTTGACCAACGCATTATGGATTATTTAATCAGCGAATTCAAAAAAGAAACTGGTATTGATTTATCCAATGACAAATTAGCTGACCAACGTTTAAAAGAAGCTGCTGAAAAAGCTAAAATTGAGTTGTCTGGAGTGGCTAGCACACAAATCAACTTGCCATTCATTACAGCTGATGCATCTGGCCCTAAACATTTAGACGTAACATTGACTCGTGCTAAATTCGATGAATTGACTCGTGACCTTGTAGAAGCAACTATCGAACCTACTCGTAAAGCAATGAAAGATGCTGGTTTGTCTGCATCCGACATCGATAAAGTATTATTGGTTGGTGGTTCCACTCGTATCCCAGCAGTACAAGAAGCAATCAAACGTGAATTAGGTAAAGAACCAACTAAAAACATCAACCCTGACGAATGTGTAGCTATCGGTGCTGCGATTCAAGGTGGTGTATTAGTAGGTGAAGTAAAAGACGTATTGTTACTTGACGTAACTCCATTGTCTTTAGGTATCGAAACTATGGGTGGTATCTTCACTCGCATTATCGATCGCAACACAACAATCCCTACATCTAAATCTCAAGTATTCTCCACAGCAGCAGATAACCAACCTTCCGTTGATATCCATGTATTACAAGGGGAACGTGACATGGCAGCAGCTAACAAAACATTGGGCCGTTTCGAATTGTCCGGTATCCCAGCAGCTCCTCGTGGAGTACCTAAAATCGAAGTTACATTCAACATCGATGCTAACGGTATCGTTAATGTAAAAGCAAAAGATCTTGGTACTGGTAAAGAGCAAGCAATCACAATTACATCCTCTTCCGGTTTAAGCGATGAAGAAATCGATCGCATGGTAAAAGAAGCTGAAACACATGCAGCTGAAGATAAAGCTAAAAAAGAAGAAGTAGAAGTGAAAAACAATGCTGATAACTTAGTATACCAAGCTGAAAAAGCAGTGAAAGACTTTGAAGGTAAAGCTGATGCAGCACAATTAGAAGCTGTTAAAAAAGCGACAGAAACGTTAAAAGCATCTATTGAGTCTGGCGATATTGAAAAAATTAAAGCTGATAGCGAAGCATTGACAGCTCCTTTATACGAATTGTCCTCTAAAATGTACGAACAAGCGCAAGCTCAAGGCGAACAAGGTGGACAAGAAGCTCCTAAACAAGATGATAATGTAGTAGACGCTGACTACACAGTAGTTGACGAAGACAAAAAATAATAAGAAGGGACATAGATAATGGCTCGTGATTATTATGACGTCCTTGGCGTCAACAAAAATGCATCCCAAGATGAAATTAAGAAAGCATTTCGTAAGAAAGCACGTCAATACCATCCAGACGTAAACCGTGATAATCCTGAAGAGGCAGAAAAGAACTTTAAAGAAGTGAATGAAGCCTACGAAGTATTATCTGATGACACGAAAAAAGCACAATATGACCAATACGGTCATGATGCCTTTACTGCTGGCGGAGGTAACTCCGCTGGTGGCTTTGGCGGTGGATTTGGCGGCTTCGGCGGTGGCAGCGGATTTGAAGATATTTTTGGTAATATCTTTGACATGTTCGGCGGCGGTGGTGGCCGTGGTCAACGTGGTCCAGAGCGTGGTGCCGATTTACGCCAAGATGTACGCATTTCTTTCCGTGATGCTGTATTTGGAACAACGATGAAAGTCAATGTACAGCGCCATGAAGAGTGTGATCATTGTCATGGTACAGGTGGTGAGCCTGGTTCTAAAGTAGAAACATGTCCAAACTGTCATGGTTCCGGACAAGAGGCTGTTATTCAAAATACACCATTTGGTCGTATGCAAACGGTGCGCACATGTTCTCGATGTGGTGGACAAGGTAAAATTGTTGAAAAACCTTGTAAAGTATGTCGTGGACAAGGACAAGCTATTAAACGCCGTGATATAGAAATCAAAATACCAGCTGGTGTTGATGATGGTGCACGTCTTCGTGTATCTGGTGAAGGTGAACCAGGTACTTTAGGTGGTCCTAAGGGCGATTTATATGTGTATATCTCTGTGTCTCGTGATAAAGAATTTGAACGTAGTGGCAATGATGTTGTATTACGTCAAACTATCTCTTTCTCACAAGCTGCACTAGGTGCTACTATACAAGTTCCTACTTTAGAAGGTAAAGTGGAGTTAAAAATCCCTGAAGGCACACAAACTGGTACTGCTTTCAGAATCAAAGGACAAGGTGTTCCGTATTTACGTCAACCAAGCCAACGTGGTGATCAACACGTGGTGGTCACTGTGGAAACACCTAAAAAATTGACAGATAAACAACGTCAATTATTAGTTGAGTTTGCTGCGGAAAACAAAGAAGATGTAAATACTTTGAAAGTGAACAAAAGCATATTAGAAAATTTAAGTGATAAGGTGAAACAGTTATTTTGCCAAGATTAAACCTTGGTAAGTAAGGAGTCATCTATGAAATGGATAGAAATATCCATTACTGTAGAAGTGGCAGTCATTGATGAAATGGCTGCCATTTTTAATGATATAGAGAGTAATGGATACATAGAAGAAACAATAGAAAATAACCCCAACTTAAGCCGTGTAACCATCTATTTAAGTGTAGACAAAGATGAGAAGCAATGGAAACAGATCATAGAAACAGCATTACAAGATGCTAATATTTCCTATAGAGATATGGTAAGTAAAACTATAGATGATGAGCAATGGTATCATAGTTGGCAACAATATATTATGCCTACGAGATTGTTACCAGACTTGGTGATTTGTCCCGCTTGGCAAAGCTATGATGCCCCTACAGATCCACTCGCTACAGAACAAGATGTGGTAATGACCATGGATACAAAGCTTTCTTTTGGCACAGGAGACCATGAAACTACTAGAAACTGCGCCACTTTATTAGGCAAATATATACACCGTATTCCCGTAGATTTGAGCCAACAGGTTTGCCTAGATATTGGTACTGGCACAGGTATTTTATTACTAGCAGCCCATCATTTAGGGATACCTAACCTAGTGGGCATCGACCTAGAAGAAGAGGCAGCTATACAGGCCAAGGAAAACTGTGAAAATAATGGTATTGAGACCACCATCATTCATGGCAATTTAAGCGATGACTTTCACGGTAAAGCTCATCTCATACTAGCGAATTTAACAGTAGATCCTCTAAAAATTTTATTGCCTATGATTAGGGAAAAACTACACGATAATGGTATACTAATAATAAGTGGTATTGTAGACGATCGGTATGATGAAATTATGCCGTATATTACTAACCACTGGACTATTATCGAAGAAATGGTAGAGGGCCCTTGGCATACCTTTGCCTTGGCATAAGATAGGAAGTATATGAAAAAAATATTTATTGATGGCATTATAGATGAAAGTATCCAGTTACCTGCAGATACAGCGCATCATCTCTTTCATGTATTGCGCCATTCTAAAAAGGAACCTTTTATTGTGAGCAATCATCAAGGGCATACAGGTGAATTTGTGCTAATATCTGAGGAATCAGATATATATATGGCGAAACGATTACGTACCATTGACGTGTCTACATCAGCTACGAAAGTAGTGTTAATTCAATCCTTTTTGAAAGGCGATAAGTTCGAGTTTTTATTGCAAAAGGCTACGGAATTAAACGTTCATCACATCTACGGTGTATCTTCGGTCCATTGTGTAGCTAAATATGATGCTAAAAAATTAAACGCCAAGAAAAGTAGATGGGAAAAAATTATCATAGAAGCCAGCCAACAATGTGGTCGCCCTGATGTACCTACATTAACAGTAGAACAGTCACTTTCAGAGGTACTGCAAACCTTACAATCTGATGAGGGAGTTCTCTTGTTAGGTGCCTATGAACGAGAAGATGACAAGACGATCAAAGATATTTTACAAACACAGTTACATACTAATTCATACCATACCATAGCCATTTGCATTGGTCCTGAAGGTGGTTATAGCCCTACTGAAATGGAACTATTGGAATCCTGTGGAGGCCATAAGGTTAGCCTAGGAGCCACTATATTGCGTGCTGAAACAGCGGCATTAAGTGCTGTGAGTATGATTCAATATGAATTACTAGATTAGGAGTCTCATGAAGACAGTTGCATTTACTACCTTAGGGTGTCGTGTCAATCAATATGATACGGATGCCATGAAAGGTTTATTTATAAAAGCAGGATATACTCCTGTTGGTTTCGATGAAGAAGCCTCTATTTACGTGATTAATACTTGTTCTGTAACCAATATGGGAGAGAAAAAATCACGCCAATTAATCCGACAAGCAAAGCGCCGTAATCCAGAAGCATTTATCGTAGTAACTGGTTGTTACGCTCAGTTAGCGCCAGAAGTAATTTCTGCTATCGATGGGGTTAACCTTGTCATCGGTACAGCGAATCGAAATAAAATTGTAGAATTAGTTGAAAATATTCCATCTACAGAAGAACAGATTTCCATCGTTCGTAATGTAATGGAAGAGTCTACCTTTGAAGAAA
Source organism: uncultured Veillonella sp. (assembly GCA_963515865.1). Taxonomy (GTDB): domain Bacteria; phylum Bacillota; class Negativicutes; order Veillonellales; family Veillonellaceae; genus F0422. The sequence goes on along the minus strand of CAUPZH010000001.1, from coordinate 263,695 downwards.
TGCCTTTATTTGGCAATGAAATTGAAAAATGTCGGGCTTTCATGAAGATACAAGAAGGATGTAACAATTTCTGTTCCTTCTGTATCATTCCTTATACACGAGGAAAATTAAAGTCTAGAAAAATTGAAGACATTGTGGAAGAAGCAAAACGCCTGGTTGCTTATGGGTATAAAGAGGTTGTCCTCACAGGGATACATCTTGGTAACTATGGTATCGAACTACCTGAGCGACCAACCTTAGGCCGTGTTGTGCGTGAATTATTGACGATTGACGGCTTAGAACGCATTCGCTTTGGTTCTATTGAGTCTGTAGAAGTATCGGAAGAATTAATCGAGTTAATGGCAACGAACCCTCGTGTATGCCCTAACTTACACTTGCCGTTACAAGCAGGATCTGATCCAGTATTAAAATCCATGAACCGTCACTATAATTTGCAACAATACAAAGATTTAGTGAAGTATTTACGTAGTCGCATTCCCAATCTATCCATAACAACAGATATTATCGCCGGATTCCCAGGGGAAACAGACGAATTATTCGAGGAAACCATGCGCACAGTCAAAGAAGTTGGTTTTACGCATATCCATGCCTTCCCATATTCTATTCGAGAAGGTACGCCAGCTGCTAAGATGGAAGACCAAGTTCCAGAAGCCGTGAAAAAGACACGTGTAGCCTTATTAAATCAACTTGGGAAGGAAGGCTTTAAAGCCTATGCTAACCGTTTCCTTAACCAACCTGTGAAGGTTCTCATCGAACAATGCGATGACTTTTACTATTATGGCTTAACCAATGAATACGTACATAGTAAAATACCTAAACAAGACCATACTTTTAATGTAGGGGATATTGTGACAGGCACAGTCACTGAAGTGCATAGTGATGTGGTGCTGGTGGAGATTTAGAATTAATTTGTTACGAGGTTCATCATCTAATGGAAAGAATTTTTTGAAGACATTTAATGATGAATTGATCGTATTTAAGAAATAAATAATAGACTATATAGAATATTTTTGATATAGTTAATATCATAGTATGTAAGTATCATACAGTAGATAAGAGAGGGGATTCCCATGAAAGAAGATTGCCTATTTTGTAAAATTATTAATAAAGAAATTCCAGCTAAGGTTGTATTAGAAAATGACAAATTCTTAGCATTCCATGATATAGCTCCAGTGGCGCCAGTTCATGTGTTGATCATTCCTAAGAATCATGTATCTAATATTGCTCATTTAAATGAAAATAATGAAGCCTATGTGGAAGGTATCTTACCATTTGCTAAATTGGTTGCAAAAGAATTAGGTCTTGCCGCTGATGGATATCGCTTAACATTAAATACAGGCGCGAAAGCAGGTCAAACTGTATTCCATTTACATGCACATTTGTTGGGCGGTAAAGAATTAGGTTGGCCAAATATTGACTAATCTAGGAGGAACAAGTGTCAATAGAACAAACTATTATAAATCAATATAATGTGGATAATATTCTGCATTACTTTCAAGAAATTGCTAATATTCCTAGAAAATCTGGGTATGAACAAGCTATTTCCAATTATATTAAAGACTGGGCTCTAAACTTGGGCTTAGATGTGTTCCAGGATGAACAGTACAATCTAGTCATTAAAAAAGCCGGCACAGAGGGATATGAATCACATGAACCAGTGATTCTACAAGGTCATATGGACATGGTTTGCACTAAATTAGAGTCTGTGGAGCATGACTTTATTAACAGCCCTATCGCCTTGCATGTAGAGGATGGTATCTTACATGCCAATGGAACTACGTTAGGGGCAGATGATGGCTTTGCAGTAGCCTATGGCATGGCTATCTTAGCATCTACAATGATTCCACATCCTCCGTTAGAGGTAGTATTCACTGTAGAAGAAGAAACTACTTTCAAAGGTGTAAAAACATTAGATTACAGTCATTTACAAGGCAAATGTCTCATCAATATGGATGGAGAACGTATGAATGAAGTGACCATCGGCAGTGCTGGCGGTCATGGTTCTACCGTAACATTGCCTATTGCACAAGTATCTGTGAATAATGAAATGACCAAGCGTAGAATCACGATAGAAGGATTAAAAGGTGGACATTCTGGTTGTGATATCCATTTAGGGCGGGGTAATGCCATTTATATCCTATCTAAGGTATTAGAACGTATCACAGGGGAACATAACATTCGCATCACTGAAGTAAGCGGTGGCAGTGCGCCTAATGCAATTCCATTACGTGCTTATGCTGATGTGTATCTACATTTACAGGATGTGCCGTATGTACAAGTTCTTTTACAAGAAGAACAAGATAAGTGGAATGCTCACTATGCATCGGCTGGTGAAAGTATGATAATATCTTTATCTGTTGTCCCTAAAGTAGATCGTGAAGATTTAGTGGAATTAGATTTAGATGCTATCACCATGGAACGAGCTTTCAGCGGTGACACTGTACAAAAACTATGTGCTCTTATTCAAGGAATTGAACAAGGCGTATTACAACATGCTCCTGATAATCCGGATGAAGTATGGTATTCTAATAATATTGGTGTTTTGGGTATGGCGGATGATGCTGTTTACCTTAAAATGCAAGTACGCAGTACAGATACGAAAAACCTAGAGACTCATTATAAAGGGTTAGCGCAATTGGCAGAAACTCATGGTGCTACGACGTCCCTTGAAAGCCCATATCCAGGCTGGCTACCAACATTTGATAGTCCATTACAACAAGCCTATCAAAAGGCATATGAATCTGTGACAGGTGCTACAGACTTACAGTTCAATGTGATCCATGCAGGTCTTGAAGTTGGCTACATGTTAGATAATTTACAAGGCCCTGTAGATGCTATTAACATTGGGCCAAACATTCATGACTTACATGCACCTACAGAACGTATGGAGTTAGAAAGTTTTGTTACTACTTGGAATGTATTGAAAGAGTTCTTAAAAAGCTTATAAAACAACATATTTGCCATTTATTTTGGCTTATGATATAATTACTTCCGATAACGATATATTATCGGAAGTAATTTTTTGGTTTAAAATAGCTATATAGGTACCAATATCTCTATATAGTACATTTGAGGTGCTTATGAGTCAATCTAATACACACTTCTATTTACGCAATTATAAAGAGATTATGAACAACTCCAAGCTTAGCGATAAGGCTAAGTCTAGTATTCTATTATCCAAAGCAGAAAATACTGTAGATGCCTACGAATCTGATTGGATGGATTTTGTGGATTGGTGTCGACATAAACAAGAATCCTTTTTTCCTAGTTCACCAGAAATTATTGTCAATTATATTAATGATTTAGCTGATTACGCTAAGGCTAATACTATATCACGTCGTATTAGCGCCTTATCGGAAAATTTTAATGCTTCTGGTATTGAAAGTAACCCTTGTAGCGCTCCTATCGTTAAACAAGCTATGCGAGGTATACGTCGGTCCTTAGGCACTTACCAACAAGGTAAAACGCCTGTACTATTGGATGATCTTATGGATATCATAGACTATATGCAAACTGCCGATATAGCACCTATACAAAAACTTCGGGATAAAGCTATATTATTATTAGGTTTTATGGGAGCCTTTCGACGTAGCGAATTATCGGCATTAACCGTAGAATCTTTAAAGTTTTTGCCACAAGGATTAGAAATCTTCGTATCCAGTTCAAAAGCCGACCAAGAAGGGCAAGGTGCTATCGTAGCCATACCATATATCGAAAATGAGTCATTATGTGCTGTAAAAGCTGTCAAAGCATGGCTAAGATATGTTCTTATTACTACAGGTCCAGTTTTTAGAGGTTTTACGAAAAGTATGGGGATACGTAAAACTGCTATCAGCGATAAAAGCATTGCTGATATTGTAAAATACTATATGGCAGCTATTGGCGAAGATCCATCTTTATATGGGGCTCATAGTCTACGTCATGGATTCGCTACCACAGCCGCCCATTATGGCGTAGAAGAACGTAATATAATGAAACAAACACGTCATCATAGTGTCAATATGGTACGGCGATATATTAATGAAGCCAATAAATTTGTAGATAATCCTATATCTTCTATATTTAATCGTAAATAACATCATATTAAATACATATCACTTAACTGGAGCGTATACTAAGCCTTTATATAGGCGTACATATACTATATGGTACAGAAAATAATCAGATACAATTCTGTCTCAAAAACATGAGAAAGAACAGACAAAAAAGACTGCATACCCCTATGAATAATACATAGGATATACAGTCTTTTTATTCTATCATTCAATATGCATATTTCAATATTTTATCGAACATATATATACTATTGTTTAATTATTTGCCCAAGCTGTAATAAAACCGAACATAGTTTTTTCTTTCAGTGTAGGAATCATTAAAGTTTCTCCAGCACGTAATGCCTTACCATGTTGTAAATGATTAATTTCTTCGATCGCTACGATATACTCACGGATATCAATATCTTCAGTTTGTGCCAATGCCTTTTGAGAGATACTCCACAAGGTGTCCCCAGCGTCTACTTGTACAGCTTTAATATTTTGAGTATCCATCTCTAATGTTGTAGTATTTATCATACCATTTACTACAAATACCATAGCTACCATTAGTAAAATAGAAAATAATTTATTCATAATTTATACCTCCCTCTAATAATATCGAACAAAATAAATAGTACATCTGTTTGTTTACGTTCATATTCTAACACACATACAAATGTTCGGTCAAGTGTAATTTTTTAGAACGCATATTTGACAATTTTCGATATTATATTTATAATAGGTTTATGTAAATTAAGTTCCATAATACTGTAGAATGAGAGGTTATTCCCTTGAGACGTCCAGCAACTGATATAAATAGCAAACAACAAAGAATATTAGATTTCATTATTGAAAGTTTACAACAGCGCTATCGCTGCCCAAGTGTTCGTGAAATCGGCGATCATATGGGGCTAAGCTCCACTTCTACTGTTCAAAGTCATTTAAATACATTAGAAAAATTTGGCTATATTACTCGTGATGCGAATAAGAATCGCTCTATTACCGTTGTAAATATGCCTGATGTGCCTGCTTTAGAAATGGATGAGGAAACACACGAAGTTACATCAAGTAATGAATTTAACTTTTTAGAAGCTGGGCTTCGTCGTGTGCCTTTGATTGGAACTGTACAAGCAGGTCTTCCTGTAACAGCTATTGAAAACCGTGAAGATGAGTTCGTCTTACCTACTGCTCTATTAGGTAGCTCTGAATGCTTTTTATTACGTGTTCGTGGCGAGTCCATGCGAGATATTGGCATGTATGAAGGTGACTTGCTAATAGTGCGTAATCAGTCTACAGCAAATAATGGCGATATTGTAGTAGCTCGTATCGATGATGAAGCCACAGTTAAGCGTTTTTATAAAGAGTCTGACCATATCCGCTTAATGCCAGAAAATGAAGAGTTTGAGCCTATCATCACACGAAATTGCGTGATTGAAGGTCGAGTGATTGGGCTCATTCGTGACCATATATAATCTAAGATAATAAAGAAAAAGATAGTAGTCTTTAATAAGACTACTATCTTTTTTATTTTAAATTTTTATTGTTTATATGATTCTATAGCTGCGTCAATAATTTGTGCTTCTTCCATAGATGGATCACACAATGGTAATAGTAATGGCCCTGTTGTAAAGCCTAATTGCTTCATCGCATATTTTACAGGAATAGGATTTGTGGTAATAAACATAGCTTTTAAGATAGGTACCAAAGATAGCTCAATAGCTCTTGCTTCTTTTACCTTTCCTTGTCTGAATAATCCTATCATCTCTTGCATTTCATTTCCTACAATATGTGCGGCCACAGAAATAACACCGGCTCCTCCATTTTGTATCACATCTAATGTTAATGCATCATCACCAGAATAAATCATGAAATCATCACTTGGTAGTAATGCACGAATTTGTTGAGTAATACTAATATCACCTGTAGCTTCTTTAATAGATGTAATATTAGGGCATTCCTTTGCTAATCTTGCTACTGTTTGTGGTTCTATGCGACCTCCTGTACGTCCAGGTACATTATATAGCATAACAGGTAAATCAGTACTATCTGCAATAGCTTTAAAATGTAAATAACAACCTTCTTGATTTGGTTTATTATAATATGGTACCACAGTCATCACGCCATGAATACCAGTATGGGAAGCAGCTTTTGTTAAAGCAATCGATTTTTTAGTGGAATTACTGCCCGTATTTGCAATAATGGTAGCACGATGACCATACTCTTTAGCGATTAATGTAAATAGCTCAAGTTTATCACGATCATCAATATTTGGACCTTCACCAGTAGTGCCGCATACAATTAAGCCATCAGAACCATTGTCCAATAGGTGTCCAGCTAAACGCAGTGCTTCTTGAAAATTTACATGACCATCGTCAGTAAAAGGAGTGATCATTGCTGTTAAGATATTTCCAAATGTTGTCATCTTAGCACCCCCTGAAATATATAATTAGAAAGATTGATGTTCTACCAAGTATTCTGCAATTTGTAATGCATTTAATGCAGCACCCTTACGAATTTGATCTCCTACAATCCAAAAATTCATAGCATGGTCATTAAACAAATCTTTACGAATGCGGCCAATTTCACAATCATTTTGATTTGATGTGTATAAAGGCATTGGATATTCCTGTGCTGCTGGGTTATCATTCACACGTAGACCAGGGAATTTTTCACAAGCAGCTTTGAAATCTTCTACAGATACTGGAGACTCTGTTTTTACTAATACAGATTCAGAATGAGAACGATATACTGGTACACGTACTGTCGTTGGTACTACAGCAATAGACTCATCATGGAATATTTTTTGTGTTTCCAATACCATTTTCATTTCTTCCTTAGAGTATCCATTTTCCATGAATACATCAATTTGAGGAATCAAATTAAATGCAATTGGATAATGCTTGTCCATAGAACCTGTAGGCAATAAATTAGCTACCATCTCTTCCCCTGCCACATGTTGAGCTACTTGAGAATCTAATTCTTCAATGCCCTCTTTACCTGCTCCAGATACAGCTTGGTATGTGCTGACAACAATACGTTTAATAGGAGATAAGTCATGTAATGGTTTTAAGCCTAGTGCCATGATGATAGTGGAACAGTTAGGATTAGCAATAATTCCTTTATGTGTATCAATATCTTCTGGGTTTACTTCTGGTACTACTAATGGAACTTCTGGATCCATGCGGAAAGCACTAGAATTGTCGATAACAATAGCACCTCGTTTAGCAGCTTCTGGAGCCAATGTTTTAGAAATAGAACCACCTGCAAATAAAGCAATATCTACACCTTCAAAAGATTCTGGTTTTGCCTCTTCCACCACATACTCTTTTTCATCTACTGTCAATACTTTACCCGCAGAACGAGCAGATGCTAATAGTTTAATGCTTTCATAAGGAAATTTACGTTCTTCAATTAATGTAATAAACTCTTGTCCTACTGCACCAGTAGCACCTAATATGGCTAAATGAGGTTTTCTCATAGTGACTCCTTAATATTAATAACTTAATGTATAGTTATATGTATTATACTATTTAAGTTTTTCTTTAGCAAGAATTATATAGAATATAGAATTATAAATAATGTTCTAATCCATAAGTTAAGCCTGCAAAATCTTTGATTTTTTTACAAGCTAATACCACACCAGGCATAAAGGATAAGCGACTTAATGAATCATGACGAATCACCAATGTTTCATCATATCCACCAAAAATAACTTCTTGATGTGCCACATAACCTGGCAAACGGACACTGTGAATTGTCACATCATCCACCTTAGCACCTCGAGCACCTGGTAGACTCTCACGAGTTAAATCTTCAGCAGCTTTCACATTGGCTTTTTGTTTTGCATCATTGATCAATTTAGCCGTTAATACAGCTGTACCAGAAGGTGCATCATATTTATGATTATGATGTAATTCAATAATCTCCACATCTGGAAAATACGGAGCTAGTTCGGCTGCCGTTTTCATCATCATCACCGCACCTAACGAGAAATTAGGAGCTACCAAACAATTCGCATTATGTGCTCTACCAATGGAATCTAATTCTTGGCGCTGTGCTTCTGTAAGACCAGTTGTACCAATCACAACGTGAATTCCTTTTGTTAGCATAAGTTTTGCATTTTCAAAAATAATGGCTGGCGTTGTAAAGTCCACAATCACATCTGGATGTACGGCTTCAATAGCTTCCTCTAATTGACTGTAGATTTTACAGTCTAAAGGACTAGTGCCCATAAATTCACTAACATCTTTACCTCCATGGCTAGGATCTACCCCCCCCACTAAGGTTAACTCTGTATCATTATGAACAGCTTTTAGAACCTCACGGCCCATTTTGCCAGCTGCTCCATTTACTAAAACTTTCATTGTTCCTCCTAGAGTAATTCCTGTTGAAAGTATTGAATCATTTCTTTTGCTGTTTCTAAGGCTGTATCTGAGAAAGATTGGCCTGACATCATACGGGCAATTTGTGCAACATGTTCCTCTTCTGAAAGGATGGTAACTTTAGAAATAGTTCGACCTTCTTCTTCTACCTTGTGTAGATGATAATGTTGTTTTGCCACGCTTGCTGTTTGTGGTAAGTGAGTAATACAGAATACCTGATTACCAGAACTTAACTGTAGAATTTGTTTAGCCACTTGTAAGGCTATATCACCGCTAATACCTACATCAATTTCGTCAAATACTAATGTCTTACGAGTTGCTTTATTAAATACGGATTTAAAAGCTAAGGCGATACGCGCTAATTCACCGCCAGAGGCAACTTTATGTAGTGGTAATAAAGCTTCCCCTGCATTGGCAGAAAACAATAGCTCTATCCGGCTCGCTCCCAAAGGAGATAAAATCTCAGTACCTTCTATGACAAATTCTAACTTTGCCTTTGGCATACCTAATTGAGTTAAGTTTTGCTGTAAGGCATCAGTAATCTCTTTATGATGAGCATAACGTATTTTTGTAAGCCTTTCTAAAGCTTGTAATGCTTGTGTTTCTAAGGTTTCCACGCGTTCCACTAGCTGTGATTCTTCACTTTCATCAGATTCTAGTAGCTCCAGTCGAGTTTGCGCTGCTTCTTCAAAGGCTAAAATACTTTCAATAGTATCTCCATATTTACGTTTTAAATTGTAAATAAGTGTATCTCTTTCTTGTAAGTAAAAATAACGCTCTTCGTCATAGCTAATGGAATCACGGTATCTATCTAACGCTTGTGCAGCCTCTTCTAATTGATAATAGGCGGATCGCAATAACTCAGCTATTTCTTCCATGTCCTTATCATATTTTACAAGATCAGTCACTTCATTAGTAACACTATTTAAACCATCAATCAGGGAAGTTCTGCCCCCATAGATACCATCATAACAACTAGAAATTGTAGATTGAAGATGCTCATAGTTATCTAATCTTTCTAATTCTTCCGATACAGCTGTATCTTCATTAGTTTGTAATTGGGCTTCTTCAATTTCATCAATCTGAAACCTCAACATATCTAATTCACGAATTCTTTGTGCTGACTCTTCACGCAATGTTTCTAATTGTCGCTTTGCACTGGCATACTCAGTATAGGCTGTTACGTAATTTTCATAAGCCTTCATAGCATCATCATTATACGTATCTAAATAGATATGATGTGTTTCCGGTAATAAGAGCTGTTGGTTACTATATTGACCATGAATATCTGCTAAATAGGTGCCGATTTCACGTAATGCCTTCAATGGAATCACTTGGTCATTAGCTAAAATTTGTGATTTACCGTTTCGATTAAAAGTTCTAGATAAAATTAAAGTATCTTCTTCTACTAAAATGTTTTTATTTACTAACAGTTCTTGTAATGCACTATCTCCGGCAATGTCAAACACACCTTCAATGAGAAAAGAGTCCTTCTCATGACGAATAAATTCACTACTAGCTCTTTCCCCTAATAAAATTGAAAATGCATCCATCAAAATTGACTTACCTGAACCTGTTTCCCCAGTAAAAATAGTAATACCCTTGGCAAACTCTAACTGCATATGTTCGATGAGGGCAAAATTTTTAATCCCCATACGTACTAGCATATTAATCCCTCATTAAGTCTTGCATACGTTCTAATACTAATTCTACACTTTCTACAGAATTGCAAATTAATAGAATCGTATCATCTCCTGCAATTGTTCCTATTACTTCGGGCCATTTTGCATGGTCAATGGCAAATGCCACAGATTGTGCGGATCCTGGCAAAGTATGTAATACTACTTGATTTAAGACGTGCTCGATACGCAAAATGGAATCTTGGAACAAGCGATTGATGCGAGTTCTAGATAACATAATATTTTCTTCAGGAGATAAGGCATATCGATAACGTCCATCTCCTGTAGGAACTTTAATTAACATCAATTCCTTAATATCACGTGATACTGTTGCTTGTGTAACAGTAATCCCTTCTTCTACCAAAGCTTGTGCTAACTCTTCTTGTGTTTCAATAGCCTTAGTTTGAATAATTTCTTTTATCTTATTATAACGAAAACGTTTCATTATTTCCTCCGACGAATAATATATAAAATAGGTGGTTGATTCGCTTGATTTAATGGTCGCCACGTACTGCAGTGAAATTCTTTTTGATTTATAGACGTTATATATTCTTCTAGGTCTTCTGTTTCTTTACGACCAGCTTCTGTTCCAGGATACGCTACAATGGTACATAAACCATTTACTGAAAGTTTTTCTAATCCCTTTGATACAACTTTAATTGTTGATGTAGATTGGGTCATGATTTGATGGTCTGCATTTGGTAAATACCCTAAATTAGCTACTATTAAATCGATAGTAGATACAGGAAGAGTTTCCAGTGCACTATCATGTGACCCCAATATGAAATCCACTTGTTTTATAGCCTGCGGAAGCTCTTTCAAAAGTTTTTCTTTCGTCCTTGTTAGCGCTACTTCTTGTATATCAATGGCATATACATGAGAATTTTTATGACAATGTGACAATAGGTATACCGTGTCATGTCCATTGCCACAAGTAATATCTACAATAGTTCTAGCTGTAACCAGGGCGTCTAACCATAAGTGATGCTGAAATTCTACACTATGGTGTAGAGGAATCATAGAACCTCCTTAGATCGTGCTGTCAACTTTTTAAACAAAGTAGCAAAGAATTTTTGATCTTTAAATCGCACATATTTACAATATTGTGGATGCGCTTCAATATGTAGTGAATCAGTATTACTAAATTCGTAATCAAACGTACCATCTACAGAAATATGCAGATTTTTCTGACGCTCTGGCATCGTAATATCTATCTTTGCACTTTCTTTAAGTACCAAGGATACACCTTGCAATAAATGAGGTGCAATCGGTGTTACGATAAGCGAGCGATTATCTGGTGCCATAATAGGCCCACCAGCGGATAAGTTATACCCTGTAGATCCAGTAGAACATGCTACAATTAAACCATCAGCAGGATACATTTGTGTATGTCCACCATTAATCGATAAATTGATGCGAGCCATTTTACCCGGTTCTGAACGAGACACCACGATATCATTAATAGCAGGACGTAGCACGCGTTCTCCTTCTTGAGTATGTAAAGTTCCCACTAAATGAATGCGATCTTCCACATAATAATCGCCTTTACTAATTCTTTCAATAGCCATTTCTAAATTATCAAGCTCTATTTGATTTAAGAAACCTAATTCCCCTAAATTAATACCACAAATTGGTACATTATAAGAATAGATTTGACGTGCCAATTGAATAATCGTACCATCACCACCAAAGCTAAATGCCATATCTAAATGTTCAAATACTTCTGGTCTTGGTAATAAGTGAGATTTTTTTATCCCCAATGCGCATACATCATGATGTTCTAATTCTTTAGGCATATAAACTTCTATGCCATATCTATGGCAATAGGTAATTGCTTGTGATAAAATATCTCGAATATTCTCTTTTTTCATATTAGGAAAGAAACCGATTCTCATAGATCCTCCTATAATTGATGAGCCTCCTCTACTGTGGCTGTAATAAGCCCTTCAGTAATATCTAAGGAACCCTCTACTTGTTTTGTAAAATATCCTAAAAATTCAATATTTCCTTCCATTCCTTTAATGGGAGAATAGGTTAGTCCATGTAAATATAACCCACAATCTTTAGCAATGTGTAAGATACGATCTAACACCAATCTATGTGTAGATTTTTCACGTACGATTCCACCTTTACCGACTAGTTCTTTACCAGCCTCAAACTGAGGCTTAATTAAAGCTACTAATGAGCCTGTATCTTTCAATAGGGTCGTCGCTACTGGAAGCACCTTATCTAGAGAGATAAACGCCACATCAATGGAAATAAAATCACTAAGTTCTCCTAATTGTACCGGTGTAACAGTGCGAATATTTTGTTTTTCCATGTTAATGACTCTAGGATCTTGCCGTAATTTCCAGGCTAATTGATTATATCCTACATCAATGGCGAACACTTTGGCAGCCCCATGTTGTAAGGCACAATCTGTAAACCCTCCTGTGGAAGCACCAATATCTACCATAACGGCATTCGTTAAATCGATGGGATATAACTCGATAGCTTTTTCCAACTTTAAGCCACCACGGCTCACATATGGTAAGGTATTACCTTTTACTTCCAAATGTGCATCTACTGAAACTTTAGTGCCAGCTTTATCCAATCGCTGTGTACCCGAAAAAATAAGTCCCGCCATAATAGCAGCATTGGCTTTTTCTCTACTTTCAAATACACCACGTTGCACAAGTAGTATATCAAGACGTTCTTTTTGACTCATAGGTATCTCCTACTGTGTGCGGTCCATTAAATATTGGACTAGACCTTCAAGAACAGGTGATGTTTGATTGGAATCGTGCAATGCTGTTAATGCTAGATGAGCCACCTCTTGGGCTCGTTCTTTGGCGGTATCTAAGCCTAGAATAGATACATAGGTTGCTTTATGTTGACGTTCATCACTGCCAGGTGTTTTCCCTAATTCTTCTTGTGTGCCTACTACATCTAAGATATCATCGGTAATTTGGAATAATAAGCCTAAATGATCTGCATATCGTAGATATGCCTCTCTTACGGATGTAGTGGCCTCCATAATAATCAGGCCAATTTCAACAGCGGCACTAAATAATGCTCCTGTTTTACCTTTGTGAAGAACTATTAATTCATCCAATGGTAGGAATTTTCCTTCTGATTGTAGATCAAAAGCTTGACCACCCACCATTCCGCTAGGCCCTGCACCTTTGGCTAAGACATGAATGATCTGCACCACTTGTTCTGCGGATAATTTTGTATGTTTGCTAACTAATTCAAAGGCATAGGTTAATAATCCATCTCCAGCTAAAATAGCCATACCATCACCATAGACACGATGATTAGTTAGTTTTCCACGACGATAATCATCATTATCCATGGCTGGTAAATCATCATGAATTAAAGAATAGGTATGAATCAATTCAATAGCACATACTACATCCTTATAAGCTTCCCAAGATCCACCTAAAGATTCAATGACAGCTTTTGTAATAATTGGACGAATTCTTTTACCACCCATCAATAAGCTATAATTCATGCTATCGTATAAACGAGCATACTCCGTATTAGGTGATTCTAATACAGAGGATAAATAACTTTCAATGTCTGCTTTGCTTTGTTGCAAGTACTCTTTTAACATAATATCCTCAATTCTTTGAAAGATAATAATTTTTTGTATAAATATTCTAACTCTATTATACCTAAAAAAACGTACTTTGTCTCCTAATTCGTATCTACTTGTACAGTTTCAATTATTTGTTCAACTTCTTCTTCTACAAGCTGCAATAAATCAGAACATTCTTTAACTAGAGTTAATCCTTCTTTGTAAGTTTTTAACAATTCATGCATAGATAAGCTTTCGTCATCTAGTTTTTTTACTACTTCTTCTAGGGCTGTATATTTCTTTTCGTAATTTTTAATAGATTTAGCCACGTTGTGTTACCTCCTGTACAGTTGCTTTCACAGAACCATCTTGAATATGTATATCCAATGTATCGCCTAGTTGTACATCTTGAATCGTTTGCAATGGATTACCATTAAGATCTACTTTTGCAAATCCTTTAATGACCTTAGCTAAGGGATTTTTGTTATCTAATTGCGTCGCTAATATAGCTAATTTACGAGATTCATCTTGAGATTTCTTTTGCATTGCATTATGTAATAGGTGTTCAAAGCGTTGTAATATATTTTTCTGTTGATGTACCAAATTCATGGCAGGTACAGTAATCTTGCGATTTGTAATAGAAAATAACTGTTGTTTTTCTTTTTGAATACGATACTGTACTGTGTTGTGAATGAAGTCTAATTTCTGCTGCACTTCTTCCTGCAAATCTACCAATGGGTAAATAGATAGTTCAGCAGCATGACTTGGAGTAGCCCCTCTTACATCTGAGACAAAATCACATAATGTATAATCTACTTCATGACCGACTGCAGATACAACCGGTGTTGTACAGTGGAATATAGCTTCTATTAAAGCTCTATCGTTAAAGCACCATAAGTCTTCCATAGAACCACCACCACGACCAACAATAATTAGATCTACATCTGGATCCGCATCTGCCATAGCTACGCCACGAGCAATAACAGGGCCCGCTGTAGGTCCTTGTACAGGTACATTAAATACTTTAAATGTTACTAATGGATTGCGATGGGATGCTACATGTAAAATATCGTGAATAACCGCTCCTGATGCAGAAGTAACAACACCAATACAACTCGGTACAGGTGGCAAAGGTTGTTTGTGCCGTTCGTCAAAATACCCTAATGCATATAGTTCTTGTTTTAATTTCTCATAAGCAATTTGATAGTCACTTTTGGCACCAATACGAATATCTTCACAAATAAAACTTAAACGACCAGTTTTTTCGTAAAAACTAATGTTTCCTCGTACTTGTACTAACAAACCGTTTTCAAGGGCACCTTCCAAGCCACGTTGTTGCACTTTAGAACGCCACATAGCCATATCAATAGAGCCTGTATCATCGATGAGAGAAAAATAATAATGTCCTGTACTATGACGTTTTACATTAGAGATAACACCTTCAACAATACAGTTCTTTAAGAGAAATTCTCCCTCTACGGTTTGCTTAATAATTTTATTTAATTCTCCAACGGAGTAAGCATCCATTCTATTCTCCTTCAACAACCTTTGCTCCATAGGCATTACCTGAGGCATTATCTGCACTATATTTAGAGGATACACATAACACATCTAAATCATGATGGTGTCCCCAATGAACTAAGCGATCTTGTAAGTAGGTATTAGCCATGACACCACCTGCAGTAATTAAGGTTGTAATATTATGTTTTGTTAAAATATGAGATAAGGCTTTCTCTAAGGAACTTCCAATACAATGGAACACAGAGGCTGCCAAGATTTGTGCATTTTTTTCTGTACTAAATGATTCCCTATCAGTCCAATCTATAGGTCTATGTTGTAATGATTCCCACCAGCGTTGTCCAGCGCTATATGGCCCACCAAAGCTGATGGTAGATTCTTTTACTGATACAGGGAGCACCGAGTCTACATTGTATTTAATACGCCTTCCCAATGTTTCCATACTTGGGCCCGCTGGAAATTGTAATCCCATTAAAACACCTAGTCGGTCTACTAACTGGCCTCCTGCTATATCATCAGAGCCACCTACTATTTGCACTTTAAAACCACTTTTATAAATGCGTTCACAAAGAACAAATTCCGTGGTTCCTCCAGAAAGGTGTAAACTTAAAAAGGGCCCTTCTGGAATTTCACCAATTTCACGCAAGGCTGCCCATATATGATTCTCTTGATGAGAAAATACATGTACAGGAACTTGTAAACAATGTCCCAGTGATTTTGCTGTATTAATACCTACTAAGAATGCCGGCATATAGGAATTTACTTCTCGTCTTGGAAACCCGCTGACACCGATTGCTGAAATAGGCTGATCCAAATGTAAAGACTGAATCAGTTCACCTAAAGCACGAGTATGTTGAAATACCATTTGTGACTGTTGTAATCCTCGTTTCCCTTGTGGTACCTCTAGCAGCTTTCTAACTTCCTGTACTAATCTACCTTCCTCATCAACAAGAGCACAAGATGTAGTATAACAGCTTGTATCTATTCCTAAATAATAGGCCATGTTATTGTCTCGATTTAGCTAAATTATGAAGGATAGCATTAATGTACTTATAGGAAGTCTCTCCACCAAACTCTTTTGCTAATAGAACAGCTTCATTGATGACAATCTTAGCGGGTGTATCCTCTTGTGGATGTAATAGCTCCCACGCTGCCATCCGCAAAATAGTAAGTTCTACTTTAGGAAAACGCTCCATTTTACGTTTTGGAGAGAATTCTTGTAACGCTGCATCTAATTGTTCTTTTTCATTACGTACACCTGCAATTAATTGCTCTGCAAATTGATTGGCTTTTCCTTGCATGTTAGTCGTATCTAAAACTGCGTCTTCAACTATTTCTTCTGAAAATGTATCTGCATAAATAGTTTCAAATGCAAACACTCTTGCTAACCTACGATGATTCATGATTAGGTTCCCTTCTTTCTAGACCGTCAATGTGTACATCTACACGAACACGATATAAGTCTAACATATTTCGTAAATCTTGCCGCACTTGTTGTTGTATTTGTCGTGCCACTTCTAATGGATGTGATCCACAGTATAAACGAAGATATAAATTAATTTCTATGAAAGCATCTCCAAAGGTATCTCGTTTATGTTTTACATTCATTCCAGGCCAACTTTTTTGACCTAATTTTTGTGAGATACCATCAACAACACCATCAAAAAATCGTTTACTCATAGAGTGAATTTCATCGAATGATGATAATACTCTTGCAGTGACATCTAAAATAACGGCATCTGTAATTTCAATTTCTAAATGATCTGACATACAAATCCCCTATGATATGGTACTTTCAAAAATAATATCTTGCACATAAATATCAACACTGTTTACAGTAGCATCGGCCATAGATACAAGAGCAGTTTTGACTCGTTCTTGTAAACGTAATGCAATATCTGGAACACGATATCCATAAAATACGGCAATATGTAGAGATACTTGTAATGAACCATCTTCCAAAACTTGTACTTTTACACCTTCCATGGCATTTTTTCTACCAAATAAACTACTTACCGTATCTCCAAAAGTGGTGCTCATACCCGCAACACCTTTCGTTTCTAGTGCTGTCATGGTTGCAATCATTTCATAAACAGAATGATCGAACTGTATTAGTCCTTCAAAAAAGCGATTATCTTCCATATATTTACCAAAAAAAGCATTTGTCGCCCTACCACAGGCCAACAAATGCTTTTAATTACAATACTATACTAGTTGTTAAAAGATCAATTCTGTGGTTTAAGCACGTTCAATATATTGTCCAGTACGTGTATCTACACGCAATACATCATCTACTTCGATGAATAAAGGTACTTTAACAACATAACCTGTTTCCAACGTAGCAGGTTTATTACCACCAGTTGCAGTATCGCCGCGGATACCAGGGTCAGTTTCAACTACGCGTAACTCAACAGCTACAGGTAAGTCAATACCGATAACAATGCCTTGGAAGAACATAATGGATACTTCCATGTTTTCTAATAAGAAGTTTTTTGCGTCCCCTAATTGGTCAATTGTTAACTCAATTTGGTCATATGTTTCATTGTCCATGAATGTATATGCTCCATCGGACTCATATAAGAAAGCCATACGACGACGATCAACATGAGCTTTTGGCACTTTTTCACCAGCATTGAAAGTACGCTCTACTACTGCACCTGTTTGTAGGTTTTTTAATTTAGCACGTACGAAAGCCGCACCTTTACCTGGTTTAACATGTTGAAAGTCAACTACTTGCCATACATTACCGTCAAGTTCGACAGTTACGCCTGGACGAAAATCATTACTGGAAATCATTGTAAATCCCTCCATTACACATCTAGTTCTATTAAATCTTTAGGAGTTTTTGTGAGTATTTCACAGCCCTCCTTAGTAACTATAACTGTATCTTCAATGCGAAGCCCCATATAGCCTGGTAAATAAATACCTGGTTCCACGGTGACGACCATGTTTTCTGTTAATATATCTTTGGATCTAGGTGATGCTACTGGCAATTCATGGATATCTAAACCAACACCATGTCCCGTACCATGACCAAAATTAGAGCCATAACCTTGTTCTTTAATATAATTTCTACATACTGCATCCACTTCAGCGCCGGTAACGCCTTCTTTAATGAAAGCAACACCTCGACTTTGTGCTTCTAGTACGATAGAATACAGTTTCTTTTGTTCATCACTAGCCTTACCTAACACAATGGTTCGTGTCATATCAGAGTGATATCCGCTATACATAGCACCAAAGTCAAAGGTAACAAAATCGCCTCGTTCCATCACTTTATCACTAGCTACCCCATGAGGCATACTAGAACGATAGCCCGATGCTACAATAGTTGTAAACGATGGCTCTCTAGAACCACGTTGTAACATTTCAGTTTCTAAAATGATGCGAGCCTCATTTTCAGTCATCCCCACTTTTAATTGTGGCAACATGGCTGCAAATGATTCATCAGCAATGCGAAAGGCTTGTCGTAAACACTGTAGCTCGTCGTCCCGTTTTACTATACGTAGACTGGCAAAATCAAAGGATAAAAATTCTGTTTCGTTTAATGTATCACAAACTTCTTGAAATACATCGACACTCATATAATTTCCTTCAAAGCAACATGTGGATAACCTAATCTTGGAGGAAGCTAGTATACTCTTGATAGTATCATACACATCCCCCGTATATTGGATGACCTCATACCCTTCACATTGTTCTTTAGCCTGCTCTGTATAACGACTGTCCGTTATCATATAGGCTTTGTCAGGAGTTACAAATGCCACTCCAGTGGTCCCTGTAAATCCTGCAAAATAATGTAAGTTGATAGGACTAATGAGGATGGCTCCTCCATATGTTTCTTCTGTTAGGAATGCTTGCAAAGCGACTAATCCATTCATCGTCTCGCCTCCTTAAAAAGCATCAACTAATGATACCATATAATGCATAGTTATGACAAATTGAATAGATTCGATTAAACAATTTCTTTTTCTTCATCTGTTAAATCTGTAAAAGCTCCCACTTCTTCAATAGAGTCAAGTGTAATGTTATCAATAGCAGTGCGTTGTAAATACGTTACTGTTCCACCGCAAGCACCAATCATACGTTTCACTTGATGATACTTTCCTTCGTAAATCGTCAACTCACAGGAGTGAATAAGTTCACCCGACTCATTTATCACGTCCTCATCATTGTGAAGAATTAAATGTGCTGGTTTACATTCTGTACCATCCCCTAGAATCAAACCTTCTTGGATGCGACGAATGCCTACCTCAGACAGGGCACCAGTATATTCTACATAGTAAGTTTTACCTATATTTTTTTTGCCATGAATAATTTTATGAGCCCAAGGACCGTCATTGGTTAATAATAGCAACCCTTCTGTATCTTTATCGAGTCGTCCTACAGGAAATACTTTCAACGTTTGAAATTCTTCAGGAAGCAATTCCATAATAGTAGGGTCTACAGAATCTTCAACAGCAGTTACATATCCAGCTGGTTTGTGAAATTTAATATAATATTCTAATTGTGCTTGTACAACTTGATCTTGAACAGTAACAACATCTACATCAGGATCGATATGCATATCTTTCTTCTTAATAATAGAGTTATTTACTTTTACTAGTCCTTGTTTAA
The DNA here is from genome assembly GCA_963515865.1 of uncultured Veillonella sp. GTDB lineage: Bacteria > Bacillota > Negativicutes > Veillonellales > Veillonellaceae > F0422. The sequence continues at coordinate 243,906 of CAUPZH010000001.1, read as the reverse complement.
TTAAATCATGCACTTCTTTTCTTGTACCAAAAGCCTTATGGGCTAAAAATTTATCAATCCTCACCGTAACCACCTTCTCTCACATGAGTATGCGATGTATCATTTAATATACAAATACGATTATAAGGAGATTGGTCAGCCCAGAAATCCACCACACTAACGGCTGTATTCCCCTGTGCTAACCTCCATAAACAGTTTAATGGAATACCAGTTAATGCACATAACAATGTGCGTATGGTTCCTCCGTGACAAACTACCAATAACCGTTCTCCATCTTCCATACGGACTAGCTCTTCTAATAAACGAGTATAGGCACGCTCCTGCACCATTTCTACAGTCTCTCCATTAGGAATTGGTTTTTGTGACGGATCTTCATAGATAGCTTCGATTTGTCCCGGCCAACCTTCATTAATTTCAGAATACGTTAGGCTTTCCCAATCGCCAAAGTTAATTTCCCGTAACCCTTCTGTAAAAGTGGTAGGAATATGTCGGCCTTTTAAAATTTCTTCAGCCGTAACCCTAGCTCGTACTAGGTCTGAAACGATAGCTCTATCAAAATGAACATCTCGTAAGGCATCACCCACATCTACAGCTTGGGCCATACCTTTTTCATTTAAAGGTATATCACTGAACCCTTGGTGCTTCCCAAGATGGTTCCAATCCGTTTCACCATGGCGGACAAAGTATATTTGTATCATAGTATCTCCTGTTATAATGTAAAATATGCTCGTAAAGCTTGTAATAATTGTTCATTTTGCTCTCTTGTTTTGACAGCGATACGAAACCAATTGGGGCCTAGCCCAGTATAGTGAGAGCAGTCTCTAATTAATATAGATTGATGATACAAGTACTGAATCATATCTTCTAAAGAATACTGATCATCTAGATGACAGAGAATATAATTCACAGATGGTTCAATGCACTGTAATACATCGATCTGTACAATCTCCTTATATAGCCATTCATTTTCTTGTTTTAGTACTGTCCGAGTCTCTTGTATATAGTCTGTATCTTGTAAGGCTTTTTCACTATATATTTGCGCTAAATGATTTACAGTCCAAGATGGAATATGAGATTTAATGAAGTTAATAATCATAGGATTTGCCATCATCGCCCCAATACGTAGACCGGGAACTGCATAAAACTTAGTTAAAGAATGTACAACTATCACATTATCATACTCTTTCACATAGTTTCGCATAGAATAGTCATCCCCTAAAAAATCAACAAATGACTCATCAAACACTAGATAGTGACCATTTTTCTTGCAAACTTCAAATAATTCATGACTTTCATGTTTCCACAAGGTGCCACATGGATTATTGGGATTCCCAATAAATACTAAGCGATGCTTAGACTGATTTAAATCATATAGCATTTGTTCCACCGGATACGAAAAAGAGAATACGTCCGCATAAAATTGTAATTCATATTCTATAACTGGTAGGCTACATGAATGAGCACCATGGCTATACTCTGAAAATCCAGGAGCTGGTACATACACAGCTTCTATTTCGGGCAATCGGCATATGGCATAGATTAATTCAGCTGCACCATTACCGAAAGCAATGCATTCTTTTGGCATATCCCACAATTCAGACGTGATAGCAAAGAGGTCCGTCATATCTGGATCTGGATAATGTATCACATGTTGAAATGCCTCATTCATAGCATCCATCCCCTTGGCACTCATTCCCAAGGAGTTAATATTGGCACTAAAATCTAAAATCTGATCTAAGGAAGTATCTAATAGTCGACTCGCTTTATGCACATTACCACCATGCACATTCGTTGTTTTCACCATCATAACCTCCTTTATCGTTCCATGAAAGTAATTCCTTCATTCGTAGTTTCTACTATATCCATGAAGGTAAGATTTGGTAATTCCTGTTTCACTCGTTGCAAGCAGTGTACAATACTTGGTGAGTCCGGGGGAAATAGCAAGCCCAGTACGGTTCCACTATGGGCAATAATAGTTCCAATGGCGCTACACTCTACCCCAATTTGATGTAATGCATATAAGTTTGCCTTATGCAAAATACGTTGATTGCCGAAAGAACTAATGGTAGAGGCTTCACCGATAAGTTTCACATTATGCTTACGAATCCCTTCTTTAAATTTTGCTAAAGCTTCTACCATCAACTCTTCTTTTTCATCAATTAAAGCATCTAAATTTTGCTGATGATTAAATTGTACCGTATCTATCGTACCACCTTCATCAAACATGACGATTCGGATGGGTGGACATGTGCCTAGTAATTCACAACAGGTACCATTTAGATAATCGAACTGAACAATACCAGGGTAAAAGGGAGCATCTGTAGGTTCGATTGATAAGCAGATAGAGGCTAATTGCTCCATAGAAAGATCGTAGCCATGACTTTTTGCTGTAGCCATAGCTACTACACTAATATCTGCACTACTAGAAGCCAATCCTTTTCCTTGTAAAATATCGGAATGTAAATATACAGGCTTCGCCGTAGATCGATCGATTCCCAAAGTATCCAATACCGTGATGTAAGCTTGATAGGCCTTTGACTGTAAAGAAATCGATGAAAGAGGAAGTGGATATTGTACATCACCAATGGCATAGGAGTAGCGATTAATAGGACAGGTTACTAGAAATCGTTGTCCTTTTATGGAGCCTTGAATAAATTCTCCACAAGTGCCTGGCGTTCTTACATAAAATGCCAACTCTACTTCCTCCTTTCATTTATACAACACTTACAATAATTGCACCTAAAATAATAAAAATTTCTGATAATTCACATACAAATCCATACGTATCCCCTGTAGTTCCTCCTAAATGTTTTGTCACATAGGAATTAATGATAAGATTCACAGCTAAAGCAATGACAAATAGATACGCATAAAACCATTCATAGAAGAACAATGGTAATAATGCTAATAGGGTCGCTACTGGTAAAGCATACTTAGGAGCATTGTCTGCAAAAAATTTACCGATTCCTTCTGGTCTTGCATAAGGAAATTTTTGAATACTAATCACCATAGTATATCGACTTAACAGAGGCATACTGACCAAGACTAAAGGGACTACATAGATTGGTAAATTAACTAATAGTTGCCATTTTAAAAGGGTTAAAAATACAAAGCCTACTACTCCATTACTCCCTACTCGGCTATCTTTCATAATCTCTAATTTACGTTCCCGATCTCGTCCTGAAAATAAGCCATCACAGGTATCCATAAATCCATCTGCATGAAGTCCACCAGTAAATAGAAATTCAAAGATAACTAACATAAGCATCAGTAAGGATACCGGAATATACGAATTTGCTAAACTATAAAGAGCCCACATAAAGGCGCCAATAACAAGTCCTACTAAAGGAAAATATGTAACGGATGCGCCAAAGTCTTCTACTTTCCACTCTGTTTGGTTTACAATTTTTAAGCGTGTTAAAAACTGAAGTCCTACAAAAAATCCTTTCATATGCCACCTCTACCATTGATTAATTACATATGTACTGACCATCGTTAACGCAACACCTAATATAGAAACAGTATACATCAAATATATAGTTTGATAAATGTGTTTCCCTACCATAGATGTTATAGGGTCTCCCATATAGGCCCGAAAGGTGACTTTGTCATGATACACATTTTGTCCACCTAACCGAATATGTAAAGCCCCTGCTACGGGAGCCTCTGCATAGCCCCCATTAGGACTAGGATGTTTATACGCATCACGAATGGCTATACGGATGGCATGTTTCCAATCTTTGCCACAGAGAAAAGAAGCTATCACAAATAAAACACAAGTAATACGTGCAGGAATATAATTAACTACATCATCTAAGCGGGCTGCAAAACGACCAAAGTATAAATAGCGGTCATTTTTATAGCCTAACATAGAGTCCATCGTATTAATAGCTCGGTATCCAATAGCTCCCCATGGACCTAATAAGACAAACCAAAATAGTGGGGAAATAATGCCATCCACTGTATTTTCCGCTACTGTTTCAATGGTGGCACGAGTAATTTCACTTTCATCAAGTTCGCTAGTTTTACGACCTACAATCCATCCCACTTTACGACGTGCTTCAGATATATCTTGTTTTCTCAACAAATTAGCAATTTCTAAGCCTGCCTCTGCCAAACACCGAGGGCTAATGGCAATGTATAGGCACAATAAGGAGACTATGAAATATCCGATTGGATGTATGGTCCCTCCTATAAATAGGAGTCCTGTAACAATAAGCATCACAGTCATTAAGACTAGTAATACAGTAGATATCCCTAATAGTATTTGATTCTTTGCGATAGTATTCTTTTTATACAATAGATGTTCATAGAAAGAAATACAATTACCAATTAAAACAACAGGATGGTATTTACTTCTAGGGTCACCCACTAAAGTATCTAACAAAAGTGCCCCTAAAGGAATAAAATATTGAAGATGGTGCAAAAACCATTCCATTAGTCTTGCTCCCATAATGATTGGATATATTCCATATCTAAATGTTCTTCTACAATCTTAGCTAATCGATTATAGGCAGCTTCTTTATGTTCAAAGTATCGGAATACAATATCTAATGGCTCTAATCCTTTTTTTGTACGCAATGCATTCAAGATTGAGCGACGTAATCCATCATTATCTAAAATGCCGTGAATATATGTGCCCATCACTTGACCATTACTAGTGACAAAACCATCGATTACATCTACCTTAGCATCACTGCGCTTTTGAATATGGAAACAACGTTCTCCCGGTCCTACTGGCTGTGTATCTCCCATATGGATTTCATAGCCTACAAGATTTTCACCACTATAGTTAGCACCTAAGAAAGATAACTCCTTTACATCAAAACAAACTTGATGTGTTAATTTTTCAGTTTTCATAGTAGTAGCTGTTGGAAGCAAACCTAAGCCTTTTAATTCAGGAATATCCCCTTCAATCCCTTCTGGATCATAAAGCATTTCTCCCAGCATTTGGTTACCACCGCAAATACCCAATACAGGCACCCCAGCATTTGCTAAGTCGTGGATATCTTTATCATAGCCATGCTCCTGCAAGTACGATAAGTCAGCTAATGTATTTTTAGAGCCTGGTAAAATTACCATATCTGGATGTCCAATTGGCTCCCCTTGTTTCACAAAACGGACTGATACATCTGGTTCATAGGCAAGAGCATCAAAGTCTGTAAAGTTGGAAATTTTAGGAGTTTGCATGACCGCAATCGTAATCTCCTTAGATACGCCTCGATATTTACTTTCTAATGCTACAGAATCTTCTTCATCAATATCAAGGTTTTCTATTGCCGGTACTACACCTACTACTTTTTTACCCGTTTTTTCTTCAATGAAATCCAATGCAGGTTGTAATAATGTGACATCACCTCTGAATTTATTAATAATAATACCTTTTACTAGATCTCTTTCATCTGGCTCTAATAATTCTAAAGTACCCACCACAGAGGCGATAGCACCACCACGATCAATATCGGCAATAAGCATGACAGGAGCCTTTGCTAACTTGGCAACACGCATGTTTACAATATCATTAGCTTTTAAATTGACTTCTGCAGGACTACCAGCCCCTTCAATGACAATCATATCAAAATTATCATCAAGATATTGTAAACTTTCTTTTACTTTATCTAAGGCTGTTAAGGAGTATTTTGTATGGTATTCTCTAGCGCTATACACACCTACCGGTTTGCCCATTAACACAACTTGAGAGGACTGATTGCCTGTAGGTTTTAATAGAACGGGATTCATTTGTACAATAGGCTCTAGACCTGCTGCTTCCGCTTGCGCTACTTGGGCTCGCCCAATTTCATCCCCTGCTTTTGTAACATAGGAATTTAACGCCATATTTTGTGCTTTAAAAGGTACTGTTTTATATCCCTTATTATGTAAAATGCGACACATTGCTGTAGCTAAAATACTTTTACCTACATTAGAACTGGTACCTTGAAACATAATTTTTTTAGCCATGGTTGCTTACCTCCAATGCTTTTATATCTATTGTCATACCACTGACTGTCATATACGCTTCGTCAGCCTCTACGGCTACCATACGATTGACACGTCCCATAATATCTCTAAAAATACGAGCTAATTTATTCTCTGGCACAATCCCTAAGCCAATTTCATTGGTCACAAAAATAACCGTTTTTTCATCGTCTCCTCTGTGAGATCGAATCACATCAAGTACTGCTTGTACTTCTGAAAGTATAGCTCTTTCACGGCAATTTATATCTTCCTGAGATGTAAATTCACCATCTTGTAATAATAGATTAGTAGTCCACATCGTTAAGCAATCTACTAATACTACAGAGCATTCATCTAATACCTTTTGAATCTCTGCACTAATGGCACAAGGGATTTCATAATTGTTCCAAATCATTTTCCGTCGTTCTTGATGTAAATGAATACGATGCTTCATCTCTTCGTCATACGCTTGCCCTGTAGCAATATATCCTTTTTGTCCTTCTTTAGATAAAGCTAGTGTTTCTGCAAACTCACTTTTGCCACTACGGGCACCACCTGTACAAAATATTATACGATTTTTCATAGTATACCTATACAAAGTTGCCCTTTATCAGTTATCATATGTACTATACGTTCATTATAAAGGAGACAACTATGGAATTATTAAATTTAGACATCCAATTAATGGCCACTCTATGGGAAAATACCTATCGTGCAGCCATTAAAGATCAAAATGGAAATTATGTAGCTTCTGTACGCATTATCGTAAATGTTCCACTTTCACCAGATCGTTTACCACCCAATGCACCAAAAGCAGATCCACAATTATTTGTATTGGTAGAAGACGCTGTGATGGAATCGGAAGATATCATTCAGTTTGAAACCTTATTATCCGTACACATCCGAGAAAAATTTAAAAACGAAATTGATCAAATCTATTTCTTCTATCCAAGCCCTGAAGATGTGCTAAACAAAACTGTAGATGTACAAGAGGTACAACATTAATCACAGTAACTACATACATAGTATTATAGCACATCCAAGAAGATTTGATAGAAATAATCTAAGAGATACTAAAAGGAGGTACCCAACATGGAGTACCTCCTTTTATATCGTATACTATTTCACTTCATCTTCTACACGAGCTAAGATAAATAGCAAGTCGGATAAACGATTCAAATAGCGAAGATTCGACATATGAATCTCTTCTGTTTCTCCTAACTTCCATAGGTCTCTCTCTGCACGGCGAACGATGGTACGACCTAAGTGCAAGAAACTGGATGTTTTACTATCACCAGGTAAAATAAATTTAGATAATGGCTCTAATTGTTCATCAAATTTGTCGATGATCTGTTCTAAATTAGTCACATGCTCATCTGTAATAGTAGCTTCTTGTCCTAAACTAGAGATATCAGCCATAATCATCCATAGTTCTTTCTCAAGTTGCAATAATGTGTCTTGTACTACCTTTTTGTCAGAGTACGCTCGAGCTACTCCAAGAAAGGCTTGTGCCTCGTCAATTGTTCCATACGTACAAACACGTTGAGATGCTTTACTTACACGTTCACCAGTGTATAAACCAGTAGAACCTGCATCGCCTGTTTTCGTGTACACTTTTGCCATAGTATACCTCCTTAACAACTAGAAACCTTACGATCTCTGTAACATAAGATATGCATTGTTCCTTTTATATGCGACTCGCTATCTCACGCAAACGTTGAATACGACTTTTTGTAGATGGATGCGTGCTAAATAATTGAGTCATTGTGGAAGAAATTCCACTTAAAGGATTAATGATAAACATGTGTGCTGTAGATGATACGCGGCTTTCGCTTTGACCAGGAAGCACACCAAATTTAGCATAATGCTCAATTTTGGCTAATGCAGATGCTAAGGATAATGGCTTTCGACTCATCATCGCCCCTTCTTCATCTGCTAAATATTCACGAGAACGTGAAATAGCCATTTGAATTAAGCTAGCTGCCAATGGGGCTAAAATAATAGTGCCAAGTAATGCTAAAGGATTAGAATTCTCCTCATCATCACGGCCTCCAAAAATAGCTGCCCATTGTAACATATTCGCCACCATAGCAATAAATCCTGCCATACTGGCTGCAATAGTACTAATTAATGTATCTCTATGTTTCACATGAGAGAGTTCATGAGCCAATACACCTTCAATTTCATCATCTGTTAATAAGTTCATAATACCTGTTGTCACAGCCACTGCTGCATGTTTTGGGTCGCGACCTGTAGCAAATGCATTAGGTACTTCCGATTCAATAATATACACCTTTGGCATCGGTAACCCTGCATTATGAACTAGTTTTTTTACAATATTAAAGATGGTAGGATTGTTTTGCTCGGTAATTTCTTTGGCATCATACGCACGTAGTACCATAGATGCACTATTCCAATAGGTATAGAAGTTGATACCTAAAGAAATAATAAACATCAGTATCATTCCTGAGTGACCTCCGACCATTTGACCGATCACCATTAATAATCCTGATAATAATGCCAACAAGGCTGCTGTTTTTATATTGTTCATGTATTCCTCCTACTTAGATATATTATAGAATATATATACTTAATTATATCATATACAGTTTAAAAGAATCATGAAGTGTTCTACTCATATTTAATTTTCACAACTTTAGCCCCTTCACGGTCTGCATGAAGCACAAAGCGACGACAATCAATATCGTGATTCATAAAGACAGAACTCATAGCATCTGCCACTGTCACTGCATGTTCCGGAGAACAATAGGCAATTAAGGTTGAGCCTGAACCACTAATAGTAGACCCATAGGCCCCATGATTCTTAGCTGCAGTAAATACATCATCACAATAAGGAATCAAGGTTTTACGATACGGTACATGTAGATAATCCTGTAATGCTACAGACAAATTATCCATCCTATTTTGTATCATGGATCCTACAAATAATGTGGCAAATCCTACATTGGCAACAGCTTCTTTATAGCTTAACTCCGTTGGCAATACGCTTCGCGCATACGATGTTTCTACAATCACTTCTGGTACCACTACAGCAAAGGTTAAATTACTTGGTACATCGATATGGGAATGGAATACTGTATCATTCCCACCAATAGCACAGACTAAATTCCCCATAATAGCCGGCGCTACATTATCAGGATGCCCTTCCATATCATTGGCAATGAGCAATAATTGATCTTTATTTAAAGGTTCTTGTAAGTAGGCATTGGCTAATAGCAACCCCCCCACAATGGCAGTAGAACTACTGCCAAGACCTCTTGATGGTGGAATTTGTGTATTAGAATGAATGCGACCATAAACAGGTGCAGCATTTACTTCTTTAAATACACGCTCCATGGCAATACCCACTAGATTTTGGCTATGGTCTTCTTTCTCCAATAAGTCCGCCCCAAAACCTTCAAAGGTATATGTATTAGATGTTGCCTCTTTATCCGGTTCAAAAGTAAATACATTATATAAATTTAATGCTACTCCAAGACAATCAAATCCTGGACCGCAATTGGCACTCGTAGCCGGTACTTGTACCGTAATAGATTTCATGAAAACTCCTTTATTCAACCATGATGCGGATCACACTACCCACTTCTCTAACGACTCGTAAATGGTTGAAAGAATCGATTAAATTTTGAATGTATGCATGTGGGCATTTAGATGTAATAATGGCTAATGTGGCAGTATCGTTATCTGCTTTGCGCTGGATCACAGAATGAGCCGAAATGCGTTGTTCCGCTAGCTTCGTGGCTACTTTCGCCAATACGCCTGTAGAGTTATCCACTGTCATACGAATGTAGTAAGCAGATTCGATTTTGCTAGAACTATACATTGTTTTTTGCGGATAATAGAACTGCTTCATTTCCCCTGTTTTGCCTTGCACAACATTACGAGCTACTTCCATGACGTCACTCACGATAGAACTACCTGTTGGTAAACTACCAGCTCCACGACCGTAGAACATAGCCTCATCAAAACCGTTGCCACGTAAGAACACAGCATTAAAAGAACCCCGTACAGAGGCTAATGGATGAGTGTTTGCAATGAAGGCTGGATGTACGTTTAAGGACAGACCTTTTTTCGTTTCTCTCGCAATGCCTAACAACTTAATAGTATAGCCAAACTCTTTACCAAATTGGATATCACTAGCATCAATTTGCGTAATCCCTTCACAGCTTACATCTTCAAAGAAGATACGTTTATTAAATGCAATAGACCCCAAGATAGCTAATTTACGTGCAGCATCATAGCCTTCCACATCCGATGTTGGATCTGCTTCAGCATAGCCTAACTCCTGAGCTTCTTTTAGAACTTCTTCATAGCCTAATCCATCTTCACTCATCTTAGACAAAATAAAGTTAGTGGTTCCATTTAAAATACCCATAATTTCTGTAATTTGGTTACTACCAAATGAATCATATAAGGCGCGGATGATTGGAATCGCCCCTGCCACACTCGCTTCAAAACGTAAGTCCACATGATGCTTTGTAGCTAGCTCCATTAAATAGGGACCAGCTTGCGCTAATAAATCTTTATTAGCAGTCACCACATGTTTTCCAGCAATAATGGCTTCTTCAATACAAGTGCGGGCAAAGGTAGTACCACCCATTACTTCTACTACAATATCTATAGATGAATCCTGTAAAATTTCTTTATAGTCTGTTACAAACGTAGCTGTTGAAGGTAGTGCAACATGACTATATTTATCTGGATTTCTCACATAAATTTTATCTACTATTACTGGTACACTAATACGATTTTGTATGACATCTAAATTTTTAGTCAATAGTTCAACTGTACCCTGTCCAACTGTACCAAAACCCAAGAGGGCAATCTTTACGCCTTGCTTCATTCTAAATCTCCTTAGGCACTAGGCTTGACCAATTAGTTCCACCTTAATAACTCCCTCTAATTGTCGTACTTCGTGCAAAACATCTTCTACTGGTAATGTCAATTCCTTCGTTTCAAAGGAAATATTCACATGTGCTACACCTTGTAGCGGTAAATTCTGATTAATTGTTAACACACTGCCATTATAATCTGCAATAATCCGTAAGATATTAGATAACATACCAGACTCATTAGAGATCAGTGCGTTAATTGACACAATTTTACCTTGTGAAAGTTCATAAAATGGAAATACATAATCTTTGTATTTATAATAAGCAGAACGACTTAAGTCCATTTTTTCAACAGCTTCATTAATCGTTTTAGCCTCTCCTAGTTGTAAAATAGATTTTACTTTAATCGTTTTTTTAATCGCTTCTGGTAAGATTACTTCATTCACTAAATAAAATTTGTCTTTTTTGCCTTTCACAGCCATAACTACACCTCTTCACTACTAGTGGAAACGGAACTTGCGATATGTTGTCCATATAGAGTAAATACGGAATACATACCGATAAAAAATGGAACATATTCTGCTACAATCCGCCACGCCACTGCAACTAGCCCCACCGTTCCAATTGGCACAAAAGAAGCAAATAAATACACAAATAATCCTTCTGCAACGCCTGTTCCACCTGGTGTAGGAGCAAAATATAATATTAAATTTAATAAAATCATACGATTTAAGATTTCAACAATACTAATATCTGAAGTAAACGCATACATCAATGCTGGCGCAATAGCATATAAAAATAATAAGCTCAATGCAGACTCAATAAATACGATGAAGGATTGCATAGGGTTTGCATATAATAAACTAAGCCCCCCATTAAATTCATCCAACTTAATGAGCCAACCTTTTGGGTTTCCTTTTTTTGTTATCTTACATATCCAAGTTACTAAACATTTCATAAGTCGTGTTTGTAATAGATACATTCCCATAAATGTTGAAATCACAACAAAGATTGATATACCTATCAATTGAGAATTAGTAATATATGGTACATCGATAGGCTCTGTTACCAGAATAAAGGGTAACATGATTATTAAAAATAAAATAGAAAATACAGTTCGCACTAATACAATAGGTGCTGCTTTACCGATAGGTACATGATAAGACCGTAAAATCAAAGCCTGTGCTACCGCACCACCACTAGCACCAGGTGTTAGCATAGCCATAAAATAATTACCAAATATAACTCGTAGAATAGCAATTAGGGATAAACTATATCCACCCATACGTACCAACCGTTGTAGCCGCAAACCATCAAAGTACATACCTAAAGCAAGTGCTACCATTGCCAACAATAAAGATGTAAAGTTAAATGTACCTAATGTAGCTAATGAATCTAAATCAATTGTAAAATAAATTGTTATACCTGACACAATAAGGAGTAAAAATCCAATGAAGATTCCTCGCTTTGCCATGGTACTCATGAATGGTCTCCTTCAGTCCATTGTCCATAATGGATGAGGCTAATATCATGAGTAGCGATATATTCTTTTACTCTAGCCGATGTCATAGCCGCTCGTTCCTCATCCCAATGATATCCCCAATCATACAAGGATTGGAGTGTATGATTATCTTTACCAGGATGTGTCATAATTTCATGGACTCCTTGTTTACTAGCAACCTTTCTTAAAATTGCTAATAAGGCATCTTCCTTAAGCTGTCCACCATTCATCATTCCCCAAAAATATAGGGGCGATGAAAATCCAAAATCACGAGATCTAGTATAGGCTTGTTGTGTAATCACAGTTAGCCCTACTTTACCAATCCAACGACCTAGTGAAGACACACCATTCAATAAAAATGGTGTTTCATCGGGCATTCGAATCTTAGTTAATCCATACCGTTTCATTTGTTCTGCCACTATAGGCAACACTTGTGGTAGTACATGCATATGTTGATGTCCATCTACATGTGTAATAGGTAATCCTGTAGACATTACTTTTTGAAATTGTGCTTCAATTTCTTTTCGCAATTCAGAACCTTTTACTTGTCCTTTAAAAAGGCGTTTTATAAATTCCGTGTGTGTCATAGGAAATTTACCATCTATCAACAGACTTGGAATTTCTTTAGGATCACAAACAGGTGAAAGACCACCGACCAAGCAAATATGCAATCCCACGCCTAGTGTGGGCGTTGTCTTAGCTAATGATAAGGCATCCTCAAAATAGTCTCCAGATGCTAATAAAGACGTACTTGTTACTATTCCTTGTTGATAACTTTCTAGGATTCCTTCATTAATAAGAGGATGTAAACCAAAGTCATCTGCATTCACAATTAGACGTTTCATAGTTACCTTCCTGTACGCACTAAATGGATAATTGTATTCTTATTCTACCAAAATTATTGCTATTTGGATAGACAAAGTTTTCTTTCTTGTACTTTATACATGCACAAAGCTCCAGCTATGGCAACATTCAGAGATTCCATAGGACCATACATAGGGATAGAAATTCGCTGTGTAACCAACTGTAATATATCCTCTGTAATACCATTTGCTTCATTTCCTAAAGCAATCATTGTGGACCCTTCATAGGTTGGTTGTCCATAATCTACACTCTCTTCTAATACGGTTCCATACAGTGTAATTCCTTGCTCTTCTATAAGCCTTACTACCTCATTTTTTGTGACATTTGTATAAATTGGTAATTTACACAATCCGCTCATAGTACTTCGTACTGTTTTTTCATTGTATATATCTACCGTATTAGACGTTAAGAACATAGCCTCTACACCAGCACCAACAGCAGTTCGTATTAAAGTTCCTAAATTGCCTGGATCTTGTACCCCATCAATCAGCACATATAAACCATTCTCTTTTACACGAAAATCTTTTAATCGTCGTACTTTTTGACATACTACAGCAATTACACCTTGCCCATGAACGGTTGTTTCAATCCCTTTCCATAGGTTATCTGACATAGAGTATACCTGAACATCATAGGTGTCACATAAAGATAGCAATAGATCTAACTGTTCCTGTTTTATGGATTCTATATTGACAATGATATACCGTACTGTACCAGTAGGCAATATATCCATTACAGTGCGATATCCTTCGGCTACAAATTCCTGATGCGTAGTACGATATTTTCGTTTATATAATTGTACAATGTGCTTAATTTTTTTATTATCTCGTGAAGTAATTTCTTCCATATTACCCTTTCTTTATGCATTCCATAATTGATAGAATAAACCTTGTTTATCTAACACTTCCTCCAAGGTACCTTGTTCTACAATTTCACCATCAGATATGACAATAATTTTTGTAGCATCACGTAAGGTTGATAACCGGTGTGCTATGGCAATCATCGTTTTTTCACCTTTCATATCTGCAATCGATTGTTGCAATAATTCTTCTGTGTGACTATCTATATTGGAAGTAGCTTCATCGAATACTAATAATGATTTATTCTGTACCAAGGTTCTAGCTAAGGACAATAATTGACGTTGCCCCTGTGAAAGTAAAGATCCCAAATATCCTACAGGTGTTTGATATCCCTCTTCCAATCGCTGTACGGAACTATCCAAATGAGCCCGTTTAGCAGCTTCTTTTACCATGTCTTCTGTAATAGAACTATCAAATAAGGAAATATTCTCTTCAATAGACCCTTTAAACAAATGGGAGTCTTGGAATACATAGCCCATAGATTGACGTATGATTCTTGGATCCAACGTGCTTAAATCATGTCCATTTATACGAATACACCCTTTGGTAGGCTGCTCAAAACCAAGTAATAATTGCATCATTGTAGACTTACCTCCACCGGATGGACCTGCTATTCCTAAGAATCCCCCCTCCTGTAAGGACCAATTAATATCTTTCAATACGTAATTTTCTGTTCCATCATAAGAAAAATAGACATGATCAAACTCGATAGAATGAATCGCAGAAAATTCTTTTGGTATCACAATATTCTTTTGTACCTGCTTAGTTTCACTTTCCAACATAGGTAAAATACGTTCGGCTCCTGCTAAGGCAGACTGTAAGTTACCATATTTTTCAGCAATTTCTTTAATAGGTTCAAAAATTCGATTAATATATTGTAAAAATGCAAATACAGTGCCTGCCTCCGTAATAGAATCAAAATATCCAGTTACAGTAAAAATAGCAATCAGAGCCACAAAGAATAATCCATCTACGATAGGTCTAAATATAGCAAATGTTTTTACCTCAAATAAGCCTGCCTCTAGAAACTCTCGACTTACCTTATCGTAGCTTTTTTCCATGATAATTTCACCTACATAGGTTTTAATCATCAAAATAGCATTTAACATTTCTTGCACGGATGCATTGGATGCAGCCACTTTACTACGAACGCCTCTGAAAGCTTTTCTAGCATACTTACGATAAATAAAAATAACCCCAGCAAATACAGGTACTAATAGTAATACTATGGTAGCCAATGTAGTGTCTATTAGAAACATAAACGCTAAAATGCCAATAATCTGAAGGATACTACTACTTATTTTTACGAGTACCTCTGTATATAAGGTACGAATCGACTCTGTATCATTGGTAACTCTTGTCACTAAATTTCCTACAGGATATGCCGTAAACTCTCTAGGACTCATAGTTAATATATTTTCAAAAATTTTATTTCTAATATCATAGATGATACGTTGTCCAAAACTTTGCAATGCATAGTTTTCAACACCTAACGCAATCATTCCAAACAAAATTAATCCAATATAGGCTACCGCATAATTTGTTATGAGCCCCATATCTTTAGTTGCCACGCCGACATCGATAAATTCTTTCATAATGACTGGTCGTACTAGTTGTACACCGAGCACTAACAGTAACATACAAACGCCAAGACACATATAAGCCATATAGGGTTTGATAAATGTGCACAAATGCAATAGCACATGATAATCTGTTTTTTGTTTAGTTCTCATGGCTATCTCCTCGCTTTTGCAACATCACCAACTGATGATACATACCTTTTTGCTGTAATAATTCTGAATGCGTACCAGATTCAACGATATGACCTTCGTGGAACACATAAATACAATCTGCACCTTCTAAGGCCTCTAGGCGCTGTGAAATGCATATAATAGTTTGTTCTGTATTAGATCTCAATGTGTCTAAGATATGACATAAACTATGAGCATCTAAAGCAGAGAAAGCATCATCTAACAGCAAGTAGGGAGCATCTTTAAAGAATGCACGAGCCAAAGAAATTCGTTGTCGTTGTCCTCCAGATACATCGGTACCACCTTCTTCTAGGTTATCAAACTTACGATTCCCCTCAATACGTTCCTCTAAATCTCTAAACAAACCCGCTCGTTGAGCAGCTTCTTCAATAGTCATTGACAAATCTTTTCCATTTGTATAACCAAATTGAATATTATCTCGAATGGATACACTTAGTAAAGAAGGCGTGGATGATGCATAGGCAATACTATGACGCAATGTACTAAGCGGAATATCTTGAATGTCCGTAGCACCAAAATGGATACTGTCTTTAGGGGCATGCTGAATATCCAATAATAACTTAAATAAAGTAGACTTTCCAGACCCCGGTCCACCAACAATACCAATAAACGATCCTTTTGGAATATGCATAGATACATCTTTTAAAATTGGTTCCTTACTAGTAGCATAGGCAAAATTCAACCCTTGAATATGTATATCTTCTAATGGTAAACGCCCTACTTGTTCTTGAATTTCTTCCTGTGGGAGTTCAAAGAACTCTTCCATTCGTTCCAAGGAGGCAAAACCTTTTTGCAACACAGATGTTAAAGAACCAATCGCCATGATAGGTCCTATAACAAGCATGACATAGCCGTTAAGCGCCACAAATTCCCCTACCGTTAGTTCTCCATTGATAATAGCTTGACCACACACATACATATTGAGAGCATAGCAGACAAAGGGTGCCATATATGTTAATGGAGTTAATAAGGAATCAATTCGCACCACATCTAGATTATTTTCATAGTTGGTTGCATTTACTTTGGTAAAACGTTTCCAGCTTGTATATTCTTTATTGAATGCGCGAATGACTGCCATTCCTAAGAATAACTCTTGGGCATATTCTGTTACATCACTGTAGGAACTTTGTGCTTTCTTTTGACGACTTCGTAAATGTTTTGAAAGCTTCAACATGCCATACACAATAAATGGCATCGGCAATATAGTTACTACTGCTAACCATAGGGACATTTTTTGAACGAGGATACAAAATGCAATGACCCCAAAGAATAAGGCATCTACAAATAACATAACCCCTAATCCCAGAGATACACGTAAAGAGGTTACATCATTTGTCATTAATGCCATAACCTTCCCTGGACCATGTTCATCATAATACGAAGTAGGAATTCGTAAGGCATGACGAAACAACTCTCGACGTAAATAGAACTCGAAATTGCGTATAGATCCTAAGAGCATGTGACGTGAAATAAATTTCAACACAGTAATCACAATAGCTAACAGGACAAACAAACTAACGTAATACCAAATTCCATCTTTTCCCACATATAATGTATTGATAGCTTCCCCCATCCAAGTAGGCACTAACAAGAATAATCCATTAATTGTTAGAAGTAGAATGATACCAATGATATATTTATAGGAATGTTCTTTAAAAAAGTATCGGAATAAGTGAAAACCTTTCATACGTACCCCCATTCTATGATAATTTCGATTTTTTTCGATAAAGTTTATTTACTAATTTTATTGTACCATGTTATAATGTCATTATACAAAAGATATTATTCCGTATTTTAAGGAGGAACATACAATGGAAAAACGTACAGGCGTAGTAACATTTGCAGGCAACCCAATCGCTTTATTGGGCAAAGAAGTTAAAGTAGGCGACAAAGCTCCTGCTTTCACATTATTAGACAATGGTTTAGGTGAAAAAACATTAGCAGATTACGCAGGTAAAGTAAAAGTTATCTCTGTAGTACCATCTTTGGATACTGGCGTATGTGATGCGCAAACTCGTTGGTTCAATCAAAACGTTTCTAAATTAGGTGAAAACGTTGTTGTATTGACTGTATCCGTAGACTTACCATTCGCTCAAAAACGTTGGTGTGGTGCTGCTGGTATCGACCAAGTAGAAACTTTATCTGACCACCGTGACCTTTCTTTCGGTGAAAACTATGGCTTCATTCTTGAAGGCTTACGCTTATTATCTCGTGGTATCGTTATCATCGACAAAGACGACGTAGTTCGTTATGTAGAATATGTACCAGAGGTAACTTCTGCTGTAAACTTTGATGCAGCTGAAGCAGCTACTAAAGCGTTAGTATAATTGTTACTTACAAAGTATATAAGGGTGCAGTGATTCGTCACTCCACCCTTTTTTATTGGAAAGGTCCGTATGAATTATTTTTTGCAACAGGTGTCTACATTTTTTCAGTGGGTTCTAAACTTCACTTTATTTTCTATTGGTATCGTATTAACCGTAGCTGTGTTGAATACAGCGTTTTATATTGTGACGCTCATACCAGGTTTATTTACAACTGATGTAGCATATACTACATTTTTAGAAGAAATTATTAATTTCTTCCTATTTTTTGAATTCTTATCTTTAGTAGTGAAATATTTTAAAAATAACTTCCACTTTCCTCTTCGGTACTTTATCTACATCGGCATTACTGCCATCATTCGACTGATCATCGTATCTCATGAGTCATCACTGGATCTATTCTTATGGTCTGCTGCTATTTTAGCATTAGTCATCAGTTTGGTCTTAGTTGTAAGATATGGTAAGGAGCCAAATAGCAACGAGCGTTTATAAAATTGAATCGCTTGTATAGCGTTTTGACTTCTCTATATTAGAGTTGTATCATATGCAAATTATTCATAGTAACTCAATACTACATAAAAAAGGACTGTTCACGATTTCGTGTTCAGTCCTTTTTATTTAAGCCTTTAGTTATATTGTAAGTCAAACTGTATGATATGTTATTTTCCATAAAAATATACCTTGGGGGCTATTGTCATCCCCAAAATATATATTAGAACTCTTATTATATGCCATACCAATAGAATAGGGCTATGTAAAAACACTACGTAAAAATCTATTATAAAATGTTACGAGTATATTCTGCATACAATGCTTCTAATTCAACTACTTTTTCGTTCATTTCTACTTGTAATGCAGACGCCGTATTATAGTCACCTTTCACCAATGCATCAGTGATGCGTGTGAATAAAGATTTGCTGTCTACACTATCTTTTGCTAGGTATAAGCGCAAAGTATTCACTTTGTTCCAGTTCGCACTATCAAAAGCATCTGCTGCATCATGAATGGCTTGTAGGGAACGCACTAATTGAATATTAGCTGGAACAATACGATTCGCTAATTCTAATTTCCAACGATTTATTACACCAGCCATGAAAGAATCCATCAAATCTTTTTCAAAAGCACCACCCAAAGTTAATGAGGCTACTTTTTCTGGATTGTTTGTATAGCCTTGGATATTTTCCCATACAGTAGCAGGAGCTTTACCAAATTTACGATCACGCTCTTCTGCTGTGAAATCATCGAATACGTCAACTTCTGAGCGATATTCACGGGATGCTTCTAAATAATCAGCTGCCTCCCCTTCTTTTTTGGACAATTCCGCCAAAATTTCTTCTGGTGCTTTACCCGATGTAATGACATATTTCATTCCATCGAAAGCAGATAAGTAGATCAATGCCAATGCTGTGTATGTATTTGTATATGGGTTCGGAGAACGCAATTCAAAACGAGTTGCCATTGGTGTATCCACATCGCGAATTAATCCGCAAAGGATCGTACGGTTACGGCTTGGCAACGCAGGATCTGTACCCAAGGATGTAACGATACATACAGGTGCTTCAAAACCTGGTTTTAAGCGGTTTAAGGAGTCTGTTGTGGAGGAAATAAATGGGTTAATCGCTTCGTAGTGTTTTAATAGCCCCATAATAGCTCCATATGCCAATGGGCTTGCATGTTCTTTCCGCAAATCAGCTGGGGAGAACAAGTTGTACACTTTGCCATTTTTCATTTTTACCATCACACCGAAATGTGTATGCTCTCCAGAGCCTGCTACGCCGATGATTGGTTTCGCATTGAAAGTAACATCTAAGCCATTTTCACGGAATACTTCACGAACGATGATACGAGCTTGTAACTCATTGTCTGCTGTTTGCAATGGGTTATTTGTGTATTTCCAGTCAATTTCTAATTGTTCTAATACCCAGTCTACATTACCCTCGTCATCTAGTTTCGCTTTTACACCGCCAACTTCTTTATGGCCCATTTCTGCATGTAAACCATATTTATCTAACAAAGATACTGCTTTTTCTAATGCTGTACGAACGGAACCATGTGTACGTTGCCAGTATTGTTCTTGTAATTTTTGAGATACGGATAACGCTTTTGCATCTACATTTCTGGACGGCGTTTTCACCCAAAATTCCAATTCTGTAGCAGATGTAAAGATAACGTCAGCGATTTCATTAGCATCGATAAATTCCATGCCTTTCACTTGGTTCGCTTGTAATAATTTCATCAATTCTTCTTTTACATATTCACAGCTACGTTTTAAGATAGAACGAGAGTCTACATAACGATCGCAATGTTTCAAGAATGCTGGAATACGAAGTGTACCAGTTGGTTTGCCTGTAGCTTCATCAATGTGTTCATAGTTGTAGTCAACAAACCAGTTTACACTAGGGTCACCCCACATATCGACACGAGCATTGTTCAATGTAGCAATATTGGTCAATACAACAGAAGATCCGTCTGTTTGTACTGCGCGACCTTCAAAGAAAGATTCATAATCATCAAAGAATTGCTCCATTGGAATTTTTTCATCTGTATCATTACCAGCAAGGTCAACCCCTACTAAAGATACAAAACGAATTTCTGGATGTTGTTCTAGTAAGGCAAGAACACCTTCTTTACCATATTGGCCTGCTGGAATGTAATATAATAATTCTTTGCTCATGATAAACCTCCTCATAATAAACAAAAAGACTCCAAGAAACTAGGTTTCTTAGAGTCCTCATTGACTTAGTATTATATTATATTATTATAGTAACATAATCAATTAAGTCTGTCAACACATTAGTTGACTTTTGCAAGTTCTTCTTTGACAATCGCATTGACTAACTTGCCATCTGCACAACCCTTAGTCTTTGGCATAACCAATGGCATAAGGTCACCCATCTTAATTGGTGCAGTTAGAGTGGAAATCGCTTCTACCACAATGTGACGAATTTCTTCTTCACTTAATTGGGCAGGCAAATATTTGGCTAATACTTCCATCTCTGCTTTCACTTGAGTCACTAAGTCATCACGACGACCTTTCTCAAACTCAGCTAAAGAATCTTGGCGAATTTTCATCTCTTTCGCTAATATAGCGAGAATGTCTGAATCTTCTAATTCAATTTTCTTATCGATTTCTGTATTTTTTATGGCGCTATTTACCATGCGAATGACTGAAAGAGCCACTTTACCCGCTTCGCGAGCTTTCATAGCTTCTTTCATATCTGTTTTAAGCTGATCTTTTAAGGACATGTTGTACCTCCAAGATTGACTTACGCTTTGAATTTGCGTTTTCTTGCTGCTTCAGATTTTTTCTTTCTTTTTACGCTTGGTTTTTCGTAATGTTCGCGTTTGCGTACTTCAGATAAAACACCTGCTTTTTGGCAGGAGCGTTTAAAACGACGAAGTGCACTTTCAAGCGATTCATTTTTACCGACTTTAATTTCTGACATCTATATCCCCCCCTCCAAAACGTATAATGGAAGTGCAGGTAATTTATATACGCACATACAGATATTATAAGCAGTTGACCTACATTTGTCAAGTCTAGTCCCCTATAGTTTCTAGGATTTTATCTTACAATTTCATTTCCATGCCAACACGGAACATGCGACCATCAATATATAAATCATGTACTTCACGGTTTAATAAGTTATCAATTCCTACATAGGCAGATAATCCATTATTCCATTTTTTATTGACACTAAAGTTTAACGTATTAAAAGAGTATTCATTATAACTATTAGCACCGCGATTTCGCGCTTCTTCAAAACCATATTTATGTGTAAAGCTATTCCACAACACAGCACTATAGCCATTGGACTTATGGTCATCATAGATCAACTGTAAAGTGCTCACAGACCGTGGACGATTGCTTAAACGTTCATTGGTGCTCATATCCTTAGCATCCACTAAATTATAAGTACCTTTTACCATGAATCGATTTGTGAATTTGTGACCTATGCTTAGTTCCATACCTTGAATTTTTGCTTTCCCTATATTGTAATATTGATGACGTTGTGCCACACCAGGTACATCAGATTCTATCTGTTTAGTATCTATTAGATTGCTTACTCGTGTATGATAATACGATGCTTTTCCAAATGTTTTACCACGTTCTGCTTCTAAAGCTATATCAAACGACGTAGACGTTTCAGGCTTTAAATTTGGATTTCCTATAATATTCAATACACCCATAGGTGTCGTATGGAACATATTTAAGTACAATTCTGAAATACTTGGAGCTTTATATCCTTTTCCAAAGTTAAATTTCACCCGTGTATGTATATCAAATTCATAGACTACTCCCAATTTTGGTGTAACATTATGCCCAAATTGACTGTTGTTTTCATACCGAATTGCCGATGTTAATGAAAGTTTTAGAATCGGTCGCCATAAATCTTCTACAAATGTGGCCCAAGAATCATAATGAAACTTTTTACTTTGCTTCATTTTGTGGACATCCAATCCGCCTAGGCGAGTGCCTTCATAGATAACACGTCGGTACTCTCCGCCAAACATTACATCATGATGATCTCCTACATACATTGTGTCCTTTCCTTCGAGAACAATGTTTTTGTATGTAGCAGTATCATTATCAGTAGCCGGATACAAAGATTGGTAATCAAACTTCAATGGTGTTGGTGGTTTTGGTGGTTTGCTTGGCATCATTACATTAATAACACCCTCAGGTAGAGTCCGATCATCTATCATTAAATAGGATTTATCTAATTGACTATAATAAGTTCCTATTTCATAATTATTTCTATTTGTTCTACCACTGTAGGTAATACCTGTTTGTATACTCTTATTGTTAAAATATTCTGTTTTATTTAAATTGACAGGTACCATTCTTGAATCTGCCGCAAAGACCATTCCACTTTTGTGAAATACAGTAGCATATTTATCAGCATTATCAGTGTGTAGCTTTTCTTTAAAATAACTGAAATCTACTTTAATTGTATTTAGGTTAGGATTTTTAAAATCATACATAACACTACTATTATAGGATTGTTTTTGACCATACATGATACGACGATATCCTTCTGTATAGCCTGTTAACTGTTTTGTTCTCGTATTGAAAGTCTTTTCTGACATATGTCGATTGATAGGCCGTTCTTTCGTCACATTCATATTGAAGCTTGCATTCCAACGACCTTGGTTTCCACTGCTCAATGCATAATATGCTTGTTCGTGCTTAGTACCACTAGATACACCCAAAGATTGTAACATATCGGTAGTATCGGTAGGCTGCTTCGTAATAATATTAATGATACCACCCATAGCATCTGATCCATATAAAGCAGAAGAAGGTCCACGAACAATTTCAATGCGATTCACTTGGTCTAAATTAATGCGGCGCAGCGTGTATACATTTGTCGTATTAGATGCGTCTTCACCGGCTAAACGACGGCCGTTTACGAGCACAAGAGAGTGGCGTGATTCCATACCACGAATCATCACCTGATTACCAGTCATACCTGCTTCTGATAAATTAATATTTTCCACCAATTGTAGAGCACTTTCTACCGTATCTGCTCCTAAACGTTTCATATCATCTTGCGTAATTAATTGTACAGCTGCAGAACTATTCCTAATAGTTTCTGCTTGTTTCGAAGCCGTAACAACCGCCATATAATTATCACTTGCCTCCATTGCATGTGTCACATATATAGGCGCTAATAAAGTGCTGAAAATAGCTCCGCATAAGGATGCTTTTAAAAGTGTATTCATGACATAACCTCCTAAAAATTATTCATATAATGCTTTGTACATTAATTCGAGAGTTTGAGTAATCCGTGTACCAGGATTTAATGCGAACAAACCACCTGGAACATAGTGAATCTGATCTGTTTTCACCGCTTGCACATGTTGCCACGCTGGGTTTGATTGCATTTCTTTCACAAAGGACTCTTTAATAGATGGATCAGGATACATAACCACAAAAATAATACGTTCTGGATTCTGTTCTTGAACGAATTCTAAACTTAATGGTACATAAGGAGCCTCACCACCTATATTTTTACCAATATTATTAGCCCCTAAGCTATCCAATAATTTACCACTAAAAGAACGGTCTGTACTCACATTCAAGTTACCTGGTGTTCCTAGTAATAATAAGGCTTTGGGGTGTGGTTTATCTTTAATTTTTTCTTTATACATAGTAAATGTTTGGTCTATATTCTCTATTTCTTTCTTACTTATGTCTTCATGGTTTGTAAGTTCACCAAATAATTGCAAGGACCGATTGACATCCTCAAAGGAATCTAAATCATTAATATATAAAGGAATGTTCGCCGATGTTAAAGCCTCTCGAAGTTTTATATGATTTGCTATATTCATACCAATCACCAAATCAGGATTGAGGCTAATAATTTTTTCTACATCTGGATTATATGTATTCCCTACAGACGGGATATCTTTCACCTTATCTTTTAACTCTCCTGATAAGGAAGCCGCATCCATACGGCCCACAATGGTTCCTTCTACGGCCAAATACATATCAATATTGGCTGTATTTAAGATCACAACCCGTTTGGGATGACTTGGCATGGTCACAGAAGTTCCCGTCCTGTCAATTTCCGTTCTTGTTGCCGCCTCTTGTGTTACTGCTGTTGGCGTATCAGTAGTCCAAGAACACCCTGATAGTGCCATCAAACCACATAGAACAGAGGTACAAGCTACTGCATTCCACAATCGCATTAGTTTCCTCCTAATAAAAAAATCCATTTTCCCTATGGAAAATGAAACTTATCCGAACACTATATATTGAGCACTTGCTCACTTGTTACTTAAATTTACAAACTGTTAAATCAATTTATTCTATAGTAATATAAATGAAAATTTTTGTCAATTAAAAGAGAGGCCATAGAGACCTCTCTTTTATTTCAAATATACATAGCTAATTAAAATTAACTTCGGACAAGCTAGACTAGTTTTATCTAATCGATTCATATCTATTGATAATACTATACGTTAGATCTTATAGTGTATACTAATTGCTTTTACCAACAAATACTTGTATAGACTCATACTTTGGCTCAATAATAGTGTTTCCTGTAAAATCTAAAACACCATATTTACCATGTTGTTTATAAACTACGCTTTCTAAAGTAGCAGTATCCACCTTAGATGTGTCCGATGGTAATTGCAATAGACTTTCCCCTGTTAATGGATTGACAAGGTATGTATTATTTCCTCGTTTACCAATTAATCCACTATACACACCATAGAATGGTTTAGGCGCCGTGATGGAATCATAACTTTCACCAATTTCACGGAATGTATCTAAGGAAATCATTCGATAAGAGGATCCAGATTTACCAACCAAAACCGTAGGAGCTACTACTTCTAATTTTGAATACGCAAATGGAAGCACAGTACTATTATCTTGACGTTTTACACCCCAACGCCCTTCTTCATCTTGTAAGAGAAAGGCTCCTAGTTCTGGCATATATGTAATATTTTTATAGACCATTGGGAATACTTCAATCCCCTCTTTGGTATACAACCCAAAACGACCATCTTTGTAGGTCATAATCCCGGCTTCAGTTAATGGACTAACCATCTGATTTTTAGAAGAAATAACTTCTTTACCTGTTTTGTCAATATACCCTCGTTTTAATTTAGAGGTTGTCCAAGCATAGTCAGTTTCACCATAGGTTGCCTGATGATAGAATGCACCTTTCACCAAAGCAGCCGCCAATGTATTAAAAATTCCACCAAAATTTAACCCATGAGCTTTTCGTGTTACACGAGCTATCCCATTTAGGTAGGGTTCAATTTCATCATACTCTTTCACAGAAAATAGTATTTTTCCACTTTCATCAATAGCTACCTTTTGTTTATTGCCTAATAATACAAAGGCAATTCCTTCACTGAAAGGAGCTAATACGCGTTGAATCCGCTCACCCTCAACTTGTTGTGGCATTGGTATTTTACGGGGTTGAGTAGCTTCCGTTTGTGAGATAATTTTCAAAGCTGTAGCCGCCTCTACATGATTACCTTCATCATCAAAATATAAAATAGATCCATCTCTTTGATAACCGGAAATAAGACCTGTATTTTGATTCCAAGTTAGAGAGGTAAATATCTCATCCGATTTATATTCTCCTGTTCGAGCATTAAATATTGCTACTAATTTATTGCTTGTACCTACGCTATGCAAGTCACCATATAATTCTTTATCAAATTTAAACGGCTTACTATGCAACATTTGACCTTGCAGATTATAATAGCTAGTTTCCTCGCCTTTCATAGCATAGATTAATCCTGTAGGTGATACTTCCACATGCTTTGTTGGCATGACAATAGAGGAACCCGTATTTACTGTTTCTAATATTGTTTTACCTGCCTCTTCATATAGTACAACGTCTAGCTTTCCTGTACTATCTAAGCGACCTATATGTAACTCTTTTTTAGGTCCCATTACAGGTTGTCCCTCTGATGATAGAATACTGTTACCATCTTTAGATTTACCAATATAATAGTATGGCTCATGGCTAAGTTTTTCCATTTGTGATTGCACATCACCCAGTGCCTTAGCCTCATTTGCGACTTTATAACTCTTTGTAGGATGGTCAATATGTTT
Source organism: uncultured Veillonella sp. (assembly GCA_963515865.1). Taxonomy (GTDB): domain Bacteria; phylum Bacillota; class Negativicutes; order Veillonellales; family Veillonellaceae; genus F0422. The sequence continues at coordinate 217,193 of CAUPZH010000001.1, read as the reverse complement.
ACTAAAAGCCCCCAATACAAAGGCCCTTCCGTCATAGTATCCACGCATATATTCCATGCCACGATAGTAGCCTACACCGTGATAACCAACGCCACCAGATACATGTGTTTCTGCTTGTATTATAAACGGTGTCACCATGGTAGATACACTTGCCAAAACAAGTCCTAGTGCTAACTTTTTACACGCTTTCATAAGAGCTCCTACTACGCTTGAAATACAGCTTGTGCTTGAGCTATTTCATAACGCAATTTTTCTTCATCAATGGTTAGTAGCTCCTTATCTTTCATCACTACTTTACCACCCACAAGAACGGTAGTAGCATCTGATGAATTAGCCGCATACACTAAGGATGCTACATCATTATAGCGTGGTTGCCAATGCAATCCTGACGTATCATACAATACAATATCTGCCCGATATCCTACATCTAATATGCCCAAATCATTATAATCTAATGCTTTAGCTCCCATGACTGTACCAAGCTCCCAAGCCGTTTGAGCAGGTATTGCCAATGGATCGTATAAACGAGCTTTATGTAGCATAGCTGCTAAACGCACTTCTTCTAGCATATCTGCATTATTGTTACTAGCAGAACCATCTGTACCTAAGCCTACCACAATTCCTTTAGCAAGCATTTCTGGCACTGGTGCAATACCACTGGCTAATTTTAAATTCGATTGTGGATTATGAGCTACACGAACAGATTTTTCTTTCATAATATCCATATCTTCATCTGTTACATGCACACAATGGGCTGCTAAACAACCTAAATCAAACAAGCCTAATTCATGCATATGTGCAATAGGAGTTTTACCAGTAGCTTTTATAACATTTTCCACTTCTCCTTTTGTTTCACTTAAATGCATATGAACTTGTGCCCCTAAATCATGACCTAATTGAACCACTCGTTCTAAATAAGTATCGGGACAAGTATATGGTGCATGAGGACCTAGCATAACTTTAATTTGCTGCTGATTATATCCATGATAGTTAAGGAATAATTCTCTACTTTCTACTAAAGCTTGTTCTGCCGTAGGTGCCACACCAGCCATACCACGAGATAAAACGGCACGAATACCCGTTTCTTTCACAGCCTCAGCCGTCTGATCCATAAAGAAATACATATCACTAAAACAAGTAGTACCAGAACGGAACATTTCTGCAATGCCTAACTGTGTACCCCAATATACTAAGTGATTATTCAATTTAGCTTCCGCTGGCCAGATGGCAGTTTGTAACCAATCCATTAACTCCAAATCATCTGCGTAATTACGCAACAGGCCCATAGCAATATGAGTATGCGTATTTACCATTCCTGGGGCTGCTAGCATACCTTTACCATCAATCACTTCTTTAGCTTGAGGTACAGCATCATTAGAAACAAATTCTTTAATGTATCCATTTTCAATGACAATAGCAATATCTCTTACAATTGAATTTTTTTGTAACACATCTACATGTGTGATAACAACATCAACCATATTCAACTCCTATTTCCTTTTCTTTTCTTGTAAACTACGAATACTTTCGTTAAACGGAGGTCGTAACACACCTTCTTCTGTGATAATAGCGGTCACTAAATCATGAGGTGTTACATCAAATGCCGGATTCAATACTTCAATTCCTTGCGGTGCCGAAGGAACGCCTTGGAATTGCAGTACCTCTTGAGGATTACGCATTTCAATAGGAATATCCTTACCACTTGCCATAGAGAAATCGAATGTACTATACGGAGCGGCTACATAAAATGGAATATTATGATATTTAGCTAATACAGCAACACTATATGTGCCAATCTTATTGGCCACATCACCTTCTAAAGTAATGCGGTCAGCCCCCACAATCACTGCATCAATAAGACCCTGTTGCATAGCATAACCAGCCATATTATCTGTTTGTAATGTCACAGGAATACCATCTTCATGCAGTTCAAAGGCGGTTAAACGAGACCCTTGTAATAGTGGTCTAGTTTCATCGGCGTACACACGGTCAAGTTTACCTTGCGCATGTATTTCTCGAATAACACCTAAGGCTGTACCAATCCCCGCTGTTGCTAAGGCGCCAGCATTGCAATGTGTCAAAATACGATAGGATTCTTTATCCTGGAATAATGTAGCACCATGTTTTGCCATACTTTCATTTAAGGCAATATCTTCAGTATCAATGGCGATAGATTCTTTCACAAGAACCGCATCTAACTCGCCAATATCGCCTGTGAAAGTATCTACCACACGCAATACTCGATCAATAGCCCACATTAAATTAACAGCTGTCGGTCTAGTTTGGCGTAAGGTTTCCGCAAAAGCTCTAAATTCAGATAAAATCTCTGCACTAGCACCACCACGATGATAGCTTTCACGGAAGGCAAGAATTAACCCATAGGCAGCAGATACACCAATAGCAGGAGCCCCGCGCACACGAAGCATTTTGATAGCTTCAGCCACTTGTCGCCAGTCAGTACAACGAATATATTCCACAGATGTAGGTAATTTCGTTTGATCTAAGATAATAACTTCTGATCCATTCCATTCAATACTTTTCATACTGTTCCCTCCATAGAAACAAGTAGCATTAATGCGTTTCTTCGATTAATAAGGTTTGCATGTCTTCCTTAGAAAAGTGATATTTTTCATTACAGTAGTGACAAGTTAATTCTGTCACTTCATCTTGGGCTAATTCTTCTTTATCATGCAATGGCAAACTTGCTAATCGATCAAAAAATCGTTCTCGACTACAAGGACATGCAAAATGAATATGCTCACTATAGACTTCTTGTACAGTAAATCCATCCAAAATGCGTTCCATTAAATGTTCCGCATTAGGATTTGATTTCAAATAATTAGTAACAGGTCCAATGGTTTTCAGATTTGCTTCTATTTTATCAAATGCATCATTAGTTACATCTGGCAATGCTTGAACTAAAAAGCCACCTGCTACAATAGTATGATAATCTGGATCTACTAATACACCAAGGCTTAATACAGACCCCACTTGTTCAGACATAGCAAGATAATAGGCTAAATCTTCCGCCACTTCACCTGTTTGAATAGGGCTTTGGGAAGTATAGTTTTGACGAAGTTTAGTAAAACGAGTCACTTGAACCTCTCCATTACGCCCTACAGCAGCCCCTACATCAAGCTTTCCTTCTCGCAATAGTGGTACATCTACATGGGGATGGTCCACATATCCTCGTACAGTGTTATTACTGAATGCATCCACATGAACAATGCCCAAAGGTCCATCACCACGCAATCGGATACTTACATTTTCATCATTTTTAAAATCACTAGCCATTAGCATAGCCCCAGTCATAGTACGACCTAACGCAGCCGTTGCTACCGGCCACAAATCATGGCGAACTCTCGCCTCTTCTACTGCATCAGTCGTTACGGCAATGGATAGCCGCAATCCTTCTGCTGTTGTATAACGTTTAATAAAATCCACGGATATCCTTCTTTCTACATAGATTCCAATAGATTGATCATTTCGATAGCACCCATAGCGCAATCAAATCCTTTATTACCAGCTTTTGTACCAGCACGTTCGATAGCTTGTTCAATGTTTTCCGTTGTGACTACACCGAACATAACAGGTACCCCAGAGTCTAACGACACATGGGCAATGCCTTTTGCTACTTCATTACAAACATAATCGTAATGGGTAGTAGCACCACGAATGACTGCACCTAAACAAATAACAGCATCATATTTGCCGCTTTTAGCCGCTTTTTGAGCGATTAAAGGAATTTCAAAAGCACCTGGTACCCAAATAGTAGTAATGTCACTATCTTGCACGTCATGACGCAATAATGCATCTTTCGCACCGCTAATTAATTTAGATGTGATGAACTCATTAAAACGAGAACCGATAATAGCAAACTTCTTACCTGTACCTATTAATTTACCTTCTTGAATCATTGTCATTCTCCTTATTCATATTAGACATATATGGACCTAAGCACTCTGTATACTATGTGTCATTTTCATATATTATTACAGCATATGACGCATTTTTTCTTTTTTTGTATTTAAATATTTTGCATTTATACTATTTGCTTTAATCACAATAGGAACTCGCTTAGATACAGTGATTCCCCAACGTTCTAAATCCTCTTTCTTTTCTGGATTGTTCGTTAATAGCTTAACACTTTTTACATCTAATTCTCGTAACATTTGTGCTGCTAAGGAGTATTCACGCATATCTGGAGGGAAACCTAATTTTACATTCGCTTCCACTGTATCATACCCTTGATCTTGTAGTGTATAGGCTTTAATTTTATTCGTTAATCCAATTCCACGACCTTCTTGGCGCATGTAGATAACGATACCTTCTCCTTGCTCTTCAATAGAGCGCAATGCATTTTCCAATTGTTCCCCACAGTCACAGCGATGAGAACCAAATACATCTCCTGTTAAGCACTCAGAATGAATACGCATCAACACATCAGATTTTCCACGTACATCACCTTTTACAATCATAAGATGTTCTTTATGATCTACTTCATTTTTAAACACAATGATGCGGAACTCACCGAACTTTGTAGGCAACTTTGTTTCTGCTGCAATGCTTACTAATCTATCGTGTCGCTTTCTGTATTCCACTAAAGCTTCTACAGAAGCAATCTTTAAATTATGTTTTTTACTGAAAGCCAATAAATCATCCATACGTGACATATAACCTTCATCATTGGTAATTTCACAAATTGCTGCCGCAGGATATAATCCAGCTAGTTTACAAAGGTCAATAGACGCTTCTGTATGGCCCTGACGTACTAATACTCCACCTTCTTTATACCGCAATGGAAATACGTGTCCAGGGCGTCTAAAATCTTCTGGTTTTGTATTTGGATCAATGAGTTTTTGCATCGTTACAGCACGTTCTTCTGGAGAGATACCAGTGGTCGTATCCACATGGTCTACTGATACAGTAAATGCCGTTTCATGATTATCCGTATTTTTTTCTACCATTTGATGGATACCAAGACGAATCAAGTCTTTTTCTAACATAGGCGTGCATAGCAAACCTCTAGCCTCTTTGATGATAAAGTTAATGCTTTCACGAGTAGCAAATTCAGCTGCAATCACTAAATCGCCTTCATTTTCCCGACTTTCATCATCTACAATAATCACAGGTTTACCTGCTTTCAAATCTTCAATTACTTCCTCAATAGTATTTAATGTATAGGACATTTGTATCATCCTTTCTATAAAAATCCGTTACTTAACAATGTATCCATCGTTACCTTTCCACCTTTAGTCGGCACCTCTTGAGGCCCTTTCATAAAGTGTTCAATATAACGACCGAAAATATCTGTTTCTAAATTCACTGTAGTCCCTATGGAGGCATATTGTAAAATGGTGTTTCCAATGGTATGAGGAATGATGGAAATTTCAAACCAACTCGGTCCCACCTTAGATACAGTCAAACTAGCTCCATCCACAGTGATGGACCCTTTGTAAATAATATAATGTAATATATCGGAATCAGTAGTGATGCGGAACACGATAGAATTACCCACATGGTCCTTCCCGATGATAATACCTTGTCCATCTACATGACCTGCCACAACGTGTCCACCAAAACGACCATTGGCAGCCATAGCTCGTTCTAAATTAACCTTACTGCCTGTCGAAAGATTCAATAACGTTGTCATTTTCACTGACTCCGGCATCACATCAGCTGTGAATTGATTAGAGCCAATAGTGGTAGCTGTTAAGCACACACCATTGACTGCTACAGAATCACCAATTCTTAAGTCGTCGAAAATGACAGTTCCTGCGATTTCAAGGGTAAGTGAACTTTGGGAACGTTTTACACTCTGTATAATCCCTATTTCTTCAATGATCCCCGTAAACATAAACGCCTTCTCTTCCTCTTCGATAACTAATTATTTTCATATTATCACCAACAGCCATCACTTCATCAATGTCTAGTTGCACTGCTTCATCCAAACTAGAAAAGCCTAAACCACCCACAGCTGGTGTAGCTCCAATACCTCCAATAATACGATTTCCAATGTAAGTTACCAATTTATCAAAAGATTTAGTTTCTACAAAACTAGCCACCACTTGGCTTCCACCTTCAATAAGCAGGCTCATACATTGACGAGTGCCTAGTTCTTCCAGAATAAAAGAAATATCTAAGCCTCTTTCATTTGATGGCGTCATAATGACTTCTGCGCCTTTATCACTAAAAGCTCCCATTTGTTCTAGCCCACACTCTTCGCCAACAAATATTGTTATATTGCGATTAGGTACTGTCCAAATAGTCGCATCTAATGGCGTTCTACCTTTGGAATCTAGAATAAATAGATGTGGTTGCTTTTCTATTGTTTCTTGTGGAAGACGACAACTTAGCAATGGATCATCCGATATAATTGTACCCACACCCACCAACATACCATCTACTTCTTTACGAATACGATGTCCATCGATTCTCGCTTCTTCGTTGGTAATCCATTTTGATTCGCCACTGGCAGTAGCAATCTTTCCATCCATAGACATGGCAGATTTTAAAATCACAAAAGGCTTTCCTGTTTTAATGTATGTAATAAATGCTTCATTCATTTCCACACATTGTCGCTCTAATACACCAACCTCGACTTCTATGCCCGCCTCTCGTAGCATCTCTAAGCCTTTACCAGCAACTAAAGGGTTAGGGTCAATCATACCGATGACAACCCGTGAGATACCTGCGGCTATCACACGTTTAGCACAAGGCGGTGTTTTTCCATAATGTGAACATGGTTCAAGTGTTACATACAAGGTAGCTCCTTTAGCATCCATACCAGCTTGATGCAAAGCATACACCTCTGCATGAGGTTCACCTGCTTTTTGATGATATCCTTCACCAATGATGCGACCATCTTTTACAATAATAGCCCCTACCATAGGATTTGGAGATGTACATCCTCTTGCTTTTTCTGCTAATTCAATCGCTTTTGCCATATATTTTTCATCAGTTGTCATATGTGTCATGGCTCACCTCTACACAAAAAAGGGACTATATACATAGTCCCTTTAGCATTCCAAATATTTGATAGCATATACAATAGCCATCAATATACTGTCTTTTCCCATCCAGACTTTACTGTCGGTTCCGGAATATCACCGGATCTGCTCTCAAGAGCTTGCGGACTATTATACCGCCGGTCAGGAATTGAGGTTCCCCTCGCACCTTGCCTCAAAGACTTCTGTATTTGATTTTAGTTCTTATCTTTATAAGATGAGTTTATTGTATCATAGATTTCTTGATATAGCAATGAAAGTTGCCATTCACCCTAACTATATCACAGACTTTCTAGTATAACTTGTTACATCAGTGCCAAGTTTTTCGTACAACTCTTTTACAGTGATTTTTTCATTTATGATCTCTTGTAGCTCCTTCATTGTAATGCCAATAAACTAAATGAAGTCAAGTCGGCCATATGGTGTTTCCAGCGATTATAGATCTCTGTCCGGAACTGTAATAAGTGCAAACAATTTTAGATTTATGTGCCATATTTATGCCTATGTTTTCCCCTAAGTAAATATATTCATAGGGTTTTAGTATTTAACCTGTAACTCCTTATCTTTTGTCATTCATAGCTTAAGTATACGTTGTTTACTAGAAGAAATCTATCTATTTAATATGTATTGATAAGTAGAAATGATTTTTATCACATAATAGCATTCTATATATTACAGTTCAGCATAATAAATATTTGTATATTTATGTCTTTTACCAATACCATTCTTTACAATGTTATCATTATATCTTCATTAATTGATAAAAACTTGACATTTTAGGTATACTTTAACTATTTTGTATATTTTTCTATGTTTACCAAATATAAATTCAACAATACTTAATTAAGAATCTTATAAATACCTATAAAATGATTAATCGATATGTGTAATACCTGAGAATATATGCTATGATGAGGACATAGTAAAGGTCTACTATCAAAATCATTGCGAAAGGAGTGTATTTTTATGAATACCAGTCCAACTATTGGTAGTAACAACAGTTTTTGGGATCGTAAATTTAATGTAACGGAGCGCGGTTCCACCATTAAGCGAGAAATCTTTGCAGGTATTACGAGTTTTCTCTGTGTCTCTTATGTATTAGCAGTTAATCCTATCATTTTAGGTGCTAGCGGTATGAATGAGGGAGCTGTGTTTACAGCTACTGCTATCTGCGGTATTATCATTACTTTATTATTAGGTTTTTACACGAATATGCCCTATATTGGCATTTCAGGGATGGGGATTAATGCGTATTTTTCCTACACCGTAGTTATCCAAATGCACCACTCATTTATGTTTGCTTTGACTGCTGAACTGATTGCTGGTCTATTGATTTTATTCATTGCACTTACACCTATTAAGGATTACATTTTTGAGGCTATTCCACACAATTTAAAATTAGCAGTAACCGCCGGTATCGGTTTATTCATCGCTTTAATCGGTCTTAGTAGTGTGAATATTGTTATAGCAAATCAGGGAACGATTGTGGGATTAGGTAGCTTTACAGATCCAAATGTCATCATCGCCATGATTGGTGTCATTTTAATTACAGCAATGACCGCTCGTGGCATAAAAGGAACCATGTTCATCGCTATCATTGCCTGTGCCATTTTAGGTGTTTTTTTAGGTGTCACTAAGATTCCAGATAGCATTCTATCATTGCCACCTAGTATGGCTCCTGTTTTTATGAAGTTTGACTTTTCTGAATTAGTAACAGCAGATATGTTCTTCGTGGTTTTCACCTTCTTATTTGTTAACTTATTTAACATCGTAGGTGTATTGATTGGACTCAGTGAACAAGCAGAAGTTCCAGAAGCAAATCGTCAACGAGTGAATGGTAATTGCATGAAAGTAGCTGCTCTAGGTACTACTATTGCTGGTTTATTTGGAGCCTCTCCACATATCGTAGCTGTAGAATCTGCCGCTGGTATTGCTGAGGGTGGGCGTACTGGTATTGCCGCTATTACATCTTCTATCCTGTTTGTAGTTGCTTTATTTTTTGCTCCATTATTGATGGTGATTCCAGCAGCAGCCACTGCACCAGTTTTAATTGTTGTAGGCTTATTCATGCTTATGTGTATTAAAGCAATCAACTTTGAAGATATCACTGAGGGGATTCCTGCATTTTTAACGATTATCATGATGCCTTTCACCTACTCCATCGGTGTTGGTATTGAATGGGGTCTTGTAAGTTATGTGGTGGTTAAATTACTAGCAGGTCAACAAAAAGATATTTCCGCCATTATGTATGTACTAGCACTTATTTTTATCGTAAAAGAAGTTATGCCATTTATTATTTAGTTGGTAAAGGAGCCTTTTTATGATTAACTATAATTCTTACAGTCAAATGTCCAATGTGGCATTGGGCAAAGAAAAAGCAAGTTTAGTCTTAAAACATGCTACTATTTTAGATGTTTTTAGCGAAAAATGGGTACAAGCAGATGTGGCTATTGAAAATGGTATCATTGTTGGTCTTGGATCCTATGAAGGTAAAGAAGAATTAGACTTACAAGGAAAATATATCGTACCAGGCTTCGTAGACAGTCATCTTCATTTAGAATCCACACTAGTTAATCCATCAGAGTTAATTCATCAGGCACTACAATTTGGTACTACTACTTTCATTGTAGACCCTCATGAGGCTGGTAATGTAGCGGGGCTTGAAGGGATTCAATTTATCATTGATGAAACTAACGATGTAGAGGGACATGTATATGTAATGGCACCATCTTGTGTTCCTGCCATCGATGGTGAAGAAACTGGTTGCATACTAGAAGCGCCAAAATTGAGCGAGCTTAAACAAAACCCTCGTATCTTAGGATTAGGCGAAGTGATGGATATTCCTCGTGTCATCAACGGGAATATTCCTATGCTAAAAAAGTTAGAAGTCTATGAGGATCGTGTTATCGATGGTCATATCATTGGTGTAAGTGACAAGGAACTACAAGCCTTTGTATTGGCAGGTGTACGTACGAATCATGAAGCCGGATCTTATGAAGAAGCAAAAGCTCAAGTCATGGCTGGTGTGCAAGTGTTAATTCGTGAAGGTAGCGCTGCTCATAATCTAGAAGCCATCGTAAAAGGCATGATTGAAGATGGTGTTTGTTGTGATAAATATTCTTTCTGTACTGACGATAAACATATTGAGGATATCATTGCTAAAGGACATATTAGTTACAATGTAAAACGCTCTATAGAACTTGGACTAGATCCAATTCAAACTTATAAAATGGCATCTTATAATTCCTGTGTAGCCTATCACCTTCGTGATCAAGGTGCCATTGCTCCTGGTTATAAAGCTGACCTTATCATTTTAGATGATTACAAAACTGTAACGATCCATGATGTATTAGTAGGAGGCAAAAAAATTTCTCGTATCTATACACATGAGAAGAAAACACCTACTCACCTATTACATACTGTCAACATTGGAGAATTTAAACCATCTCAACTAGATTTACCTGTCACTGGTCCAATGCCAATCATTAATTTAATTCCTGGCACGTTGTTAACCAAGATGACACATGAAGAAGTTCCTGTATCCAATGACCTTTTCATAGAAAATGGCACATTTAATAAGATAACATGCATTGAACGTCATCATGCAACAGGACACAATGGTGTTGGCATTATCAAAGGCTATGATATTCAACATGGTGCCATCGGTACCTCTGTAGCTCATGACGCACATAATGTTATTGTCGTTGGCGACAATGATAAAGATATGTTGGTCGTTATCGAACGTTTGAAAGAAATCGGTGGTGGCTATGTCATTGCTAGTGAAGGTAAAGTGATCGCTGAGCTTCCACTTGAAATTATGGGACTGATTACGAATGAAAGCCACGAAGTTGTGGATGCAAAAGTTGCAGAAATGAAAGAAATTGCCTATTCTATGGGGGTAAACCGTGGATTAGATCCTTTTATTAATTTAAGCTTCTTATGCTTAACAGTCATTCCAGAGATTAAAATCACTACAAAAGGGATTGCCATTTTTGGTGAATAATAGAATATATCATTAGCAGAAAAGCAGCCCCTAAAAGGACTGCTTTTCATATTATATGACTGCATTACACTGTTATTTAGAACATGCATCCAATAGGTATGCAATACCAATAAATGGAATGCCTGCACGTTCGCCTAAGCCGATTTCACATGTGGAGCTAGAGCTTACTCCTAGTGTTGCTCCATACTCTTTCACTTCATCTCCCAAATCGCGTGTAGCGGAATGGTTCAATTCAGGTGTGAAGAAACCTTTTTGCCCTGCGAAACCACAGCATGCAAAGGATTTAATATTGAATACTTCATCAGTACATGCTCGTGCAATAAGTTCAATATATTTTTCCTTACCAGCTTTTTTGATTTTACATTGTTTATGCACGATAACACGTTCTTTGCATTTCACAATATCTAATTTAGGCACGATATGAGTATATAAAAATTCAGACACATCAAGGATTGTTACAGATTTAATATGTTTAAACGCATGGGTGAAACATGCAGAATGGTCAATAACAACTGGATATACTCCACCACAGCTTGCTTCTAATAAAGCATTTTCTAAATCCCGCAAAGCGCGTTTATCAATATCTTCATAGTTTTCAAAGCTCAAACCACAACATAAGTTTTCAATATGAGGTGGATAGATCACATTATAGCCTGCTTTTTTACACAAGTTTTCCATCACTTGTTGTAAACTACGTGTATCTTTTTGACCTTGATTTGGTTTAAATGCACGATTTGCACAAGTACTGAAATACACAACATTATCATTGCCTACAGTATTACGTTGGCTTTTCAATGTGTGGCGGTTAGCTTTTGGCAATGTCGTTGGTGCATATGGTGTGACCCCTGTTAATTTGTGAGCCCCTTTTGTAATTTTAGAGATTAACTTATTAGTAATCACTTTACCTGCTGCACCACCTAATGTCACACCCATGCGAGCTGCAGCTAAGGTAGCTGGGAAATTGTCATAAATGGCTTCTGCAATGCCATGACCTTTTGCTGTCACTTTACGAACAGATAAGGCGATTTGCGCTGTATCAATACCTAGTGGACATAGCATGGAACACATAGAACATGCTGCGCATGTATCTACACCATAATATTGATAGCCTTCCGCTAAAGCATCTGCTTCCGCATGTTTACCTTCTTGACGAAGACGTGTTTCTTCACGTACCAAGGAAATACGTTGACGTGGTGTTAATGTTAAATTTTTAGATGGACAGTTCTTTTCACAGAAGCCACATTCAATACACATATTGAACAATGGATCAATAGCAGCCATCGCTTTCAAGTTCTTTTTATATACATCTGGATCATCTGTAATGATAACATCTGGATTGATTAGGTAATTAGGATCAAATAATTCTTTGATACGGCGGTTAACTTGGTAAGCTTTCACACCCCACTCTAATTCAACGAATGGCGCTACCATACGACCTGTACCATGCTCTGCTTTGATACTACCTTCCACAGCAGCGACTTGTTCTGCCATTTCTTTCACTAGTCCACTGAAATTATCACGTTCTCTTGGATCATTCAAGTCTGGAGTAATAATAAAATGAACATTACCACTTAAGGCATGACCAAAGATAATACCATTATCCATAAAATCATATTTACGGAATAACTCTGTAATGATACCGATGCCTTTAACAAAATCTTCAATTTTAAAACATACGTCTTCTGTAATTACTGTAGAACCAGATTTGCGTTGTCCTGCTGCAATTGGCAACAATCCTTTACGGATATACCACCAAGAATTATATTCTTCTGGATTTGTAGAGTATAAGCTAGGAATGATAGTCGGAATATCTTTTAATTGTTCTTTAATATATTCCACTTGTTCTTCTAATTCTTGTTCATTGTTACTTTCAGATTGGAATAGAATACAGCTAGTACCTTCTGGCACTCCACGTACAAAGTCCGGTACTTGTTCTAACTTTTGTACACTCTTAAGACTTAGGTAGTCCATCATTTCCGCAGATACTACATATTGACGTCCCATATTCGCTAAGGTTACAACTGCGCGAGACGCATCGGATAGCTCTTTATAGAACACAAGGCCACAAGCCTTGAATTTTTTATCTTCTACTGTATTATATACTACTTCTGATACGAACCCTAAGGTACCTTCAGAACCAATAAAAATATGATTTAAAATATCTACAATATCTTCAAAATCTACTAATGTATTAATAGAATAGCCTGTAGTGTTTTTAATTTTAAATTTACGTTGGATTAATTCTACTAATTCAGGATCATCAAAAATCCATTGACGAAGGTCTAATAGGCCTTTTACAAGGTCTGCACGAGAGGTCATGAAAGCTTGTACACTAGCTGGATCGCTAGTATCTAAAATCGTACCATCCACCAACACAACACGAACAGATTTTACTGTTTGATAAGAGTTTTCTACAGTCCCACAGCACATACCAGAAGAGTTATTGTTAAAAATACCCCCTACCAAAGCGCTAGCAATAGTAGCTGGATCTGGGCCAATTTTACGTCCATAAGGAGCTAATTTTTCATTCGCATCGGAACCAATAACTCCGCAATCGCAACGCAGTGCTTTGCCCCCATCTAAAACTTCCATACGTTTAAAGCCATCATTAGCCACCACTAACACATGTTCACTAGAAGCTTGACCAGATAAAGATGTGCCTGCAGCTCTAAAAGTAACAGGTGTACCATATTGATTTGCTAATTTTAAAATACGAATGACTTCTGCTTCATTATTGGCTTTCACCACTACTTGTGGTACATAGGAATAACAAGAAGCATCTACACCATAGGCATAGCGGTGTAAAAAATCTGTAAATACTCGTTCAGGGCATACGGCCTGCGCTTCTGTAGAAAAAGAAGCAAAATCGTAACGTAACGGTGCTTTCATAGTAGGACCTCCTAGCATTACTATATGTAGTATCATTTACATGTTTGAACAACTCGTTCAAAAGGACATAGCTCTCTATATCTTATCTATAGCTTACCATAGTAGTAGAGTTTAGTAAATTCTATAATTAATTTTTATAATTAGTACTATTACAAAAAAGTATAACAAATTTACAAAATTAAAATTATCTTATATAATAGACTATGAATGAAAGTAGGTGAAAACATGCACGTTTTAGGTGAGCACGTCTTAATTGATTTATATTCTTGTATTGATGAAAAAATAGAATCTCCTGCTGTCTTACAAGATGCTATTGTAAATGCCTTAGCAATTACCAATCAATGTGTTGAGGAAATTGATTGCCAAATTTTAGAAGATGAAATCTTCTTGGTAGCTGTATCCCATCATTGCCATGTAATTCTTCATGCGTATCCACAATTAGGCTATGTAGCAGCAGATGTATATACATTTGAAAAATCTGTAGAAACCAAAGTAATTATGAAAGAGTTACAACGCTCTGTAGGTTCTGAAAAAGTAAAGGCTACTAGTATTCGTCGTGGTGACTTCGGTAATGAAAGAGATATGAAGCCACGTAAACAGTCTTCTTTGACTGCTATGGGTAGAGTCACACGCACTCGTACACGATTGACAAAAACTGGCAAAAATATTACTTCTAAAGGTGTCAAAGCTATCAAAAAAGTAATAGGCAACACTAAATAAATATCGAACATATAAACGGCTAGTCTCTAATGGGAACTAGCCGTTATTTTGTTCGATATTATATTTTACACACACAAAAGGCTGAACTTAGGAATAATCCTTAAGTTCAGCCTTTTTATATACATATGTAGTCTATTCAATTATAGTTGTAACGATAATTGTCTACCGCTTGGTTCATAAGCCGTAATCGTTACTCCTGCAGTTTGAAACAATCGTTTTGATGCTTGCACTTCTCGTGTATCTTTGTAATCATCACGCCAATAAATCACTTCTTTAATGCCACTTTGTATAATGGCCTTGGCACATTCATTACAAGGGAATAAAGTAACATAGATTTTACTGCCCTCTAAAGAACCACCACGATAATTCAATATGGCATTCAATTCACTATGAACGATATAAAAGTATTTATTGTCTTCATCTCGGTTTCGATTCCAAGAGAACTCATCATCATCACAACCTAATGGCATACCATTATAGCCGATAGATAAAATTTTATTATCATCACTTACAATACAAGCCCCTACTTGTGTATTAGGATCTTTAGAGCGTTGCCCTGCTAACATGGCAACACCCATAAAGTATTCATCCCAGCTAATATAGTCCTTACGTTTTTCCATAGGAACCTCGTTTTATTTGACTACAATATTAATTAATTTTTTAGGTACCACAATCACTTTCACAACAGTTTTACCATCTGTAAACTCTTGTACACGTGGTAATGCTTTCGCAGCTGCTTCTAATTCTTCTTTAGATAATGAAACAGATACTGTCAATTTATCACGTACTTTACCATTCACTTGAACTGCCACTTCTACCTCGTCTACCACTAGAGCAGATTCTTCATAAGTAGGCCAAGATGCAGCATGCACGGAGCCTTCAAATCCACATTCATGCCAGATTTCTTCAGTAATATGCGGTACAAATGGTGCTAGCAATAATGTTAACTTTTCAACTAGTTCTTTTGCTAAATCACTTTGCACAGATTCATGGCTATCTTTAAATTGGTACATAGCATTTACCAACTCCATAACAGTACTGATGGCAGTGTTAAAATTGAATTTACCATCTAAGTCTTCTGTTACTTTTTTGATAGCACGATGTAATTCACGGCGTAATGCTGTTTCATCTTTGGACAAGCTATCATGATGTCCTGATGTACCTAATTGTTGGTATGTATCGATAATGCGCCATACACGACCTAAGAAACGATAAGAACCTTCTACCCCTTGGTCGCTCCAGTCCAAATCACGATCTACTGGTGCTGCGAATAAGATGAATAAACGAGCTGTATCTGCACCGTATTTGGCAATGATTTCTTCTGGAGATACTACATTGCCTTTAGATTTAGACATTTTAGAACCTTCTTTTAATACCATGCCTTGTGTTAATAAGGCTTTGAAAGGCTCATCCACTTCGACTAAACCGATATCATGTAGTACTTTCACAAAGAAACGTGCATATAATAAGTGCAAAATCGCATGTTCAATACCGCCAATGTATTGGTCTACATTCATCCAGTATTTCGCGATTTCTTTATTAAACACTTCTTTGTCATTACGAGCATCTGTATAGCGCAAGAAATACCAAGAAGAATCGATAAATGTATCCATGGTATCGATTTCACGTCGAGCAGGACCACCGCAGCAAGGGCATGTTGTGTTCAGGAAGTTTTCAGATGTGGCTAATGGAGAGATAGCACCGCCGTCAAAGGATACATCTTCTGGAAGTTTTACAGGCAATTGATCCTCTGGCACTAATTGTTCTCCACATTTTTCACAGTATACAACTGGAATAGGGCAACCCCAATAGCGTTGGCGAGAAATCAACCAGTCACGAAGACGGAAGTTTACAGTTTTACGACCTGTACCTTGTTCAGTGAAGTAATCACCTAATGCTTGACGCGCTTCTTCAGAAGTTTTTCCATTAAAGTCGCCGGAGTTCACCAATATACCATCTTCAGTGAATGCTGTATCTAAGGAAGCAAAATCCAAATCTTGTGCTGCATTTTGTATGACCCAATTCACAGGTAAATCATATTTTTTTGCAAAGGCATAGTCTCTTTCATCATGAGCTGGAACCCCCATAACAGCACCAGTACCATAGTCTGCTAGTACATAGTTAGCAATCCAAATTGGCACTTCTTTGCCTGTAATAGGATGTGTTGCAAAAGAACCTGTGAACATACCTACTTTCTCTGCCTCTGTAGAAGTACGTTCGATATCACTTTGGTTACGTAATGTTTCAATGAACGCCTCCAATTCTGCTTTATTGGAAGCATCCTGAATCAACTCTTTTACATATGGATGTTCTGGAGCTAATACTACATAAGATACGCCAAATAAAGTATCTACACGAGTAGTATAAACTTCAAAGGATTTATCAATGTTAGGCACATAAAAAGCAAATTGAGTACCTTCACTGCGACCAATCCAGTTACGTTGCATCGCTTTTACACGGTCAGGCCATTGGTCCAATGTATCTAAATCGTCTAGCAAACGATCTGCATAGTCTGTAATTTTAAAGAACCATTGTTTTAAGTCTTTTTTCACTACATCATTATCACAGCGCCAGCATTTACCATCAATAACTTGTTCATTTGCCAATACTGTATGATCATGTTCACACCAGTTTACTTTGGCTTCTTTTTTATAGGCCAAGCCTTTTTTATAAAATTGTTGAAATATCCATTGTGTCCAACGATAGTAATCTTCTTTACAAGTCGCAACTTCACGGCCCCAATCATAGGATAAACCCAACTCTTTTTGCTGACGTGTCATGTTGGCAATATTATCTAATGTCCAATCTTTAGGAGACACACCATTTTTAATAGCTGCATTTTCCGCAGGCATACCAAATGCATCCCATCCCATTGGATGCAATACATTGAATCCTCGCATTTTTTTGAAACGTGCCACTACATCACCAATCGAATAGTTACGCACATGTCCCATATGTAAGTTACCAGATGGGTATGGGAACATTTCTAACACATAATATTTTTCTTTACTTGGGTCATACTCTGTTTTAAATACCCCAGACTCTTCCCAATATGTTTGCCATTTTTTCTCAATGTCTTGTGCCACGTATTTTTCGTACATGCTATGCCTCCTCAATTGTATGTATTAATACTCTTAAGTATACTCCAAGTCTTAGTCTTTAGGCAAAGACTTTTTTTCTTTTGTAATCGTTACAACACCTGTTTCATCAGAGTGTTTATGAGGTTTCTTAAACTTTAACACAATTTCTTTACCGTCTTTAGAAATCTTTGTCACTTCTGAAGTATCTGTATGTTTAGATTTTTTCTTCTTATCTTTTTTCTTACCTTTCTTTTTCTCTTGTTTTTTTACTTCTTTTTTATGATCTTTTTTGTCTGAAATTGCTTGCTCCTTTTCAGTGCTATTTGTAGTAGCACCATCTAGAGCAAAACTCAGCACCGGCCATACATCACTAGCTTCAAAACCTTTACGCCACGCTGCTATACCTGCAAGCTGCAATTCTTTTACAAGACCCACTTTATAGCTTAACGACTGTGGATCTTCAAACCAAATTTTTGTGAGTGTCCCCTCATATGGTTTCTTTTCATCATAAATACCATAGACACCATTTTTATTCGTCAACGTTAAATAATTACCTTTTAAATGATTATCCCAAAGCATCACATCTCTGTACTCACGTTCTAAATCAAGGGCTCTTGTCATCGCTAGCGTTTTACTTTTTGCTTTTCCTTCCCAAAAACCTTTCACTGGTACAGACCATTCACGCATATAAAATGGGATACCCAATACAAGTTTTGATGCTGGTACTTCTGAAAGCATTTGCTCTGTATGCTTTCTCACCCATGGGTAGGAAGCCACCGGTCCTGCTGTATCACTAGATGCCCAAGTTTCATCGTACGCCATAAGTACCACATAATCTACTGCATCAGCATAGGCCTTGCGGTCATACACTAAAGACCAGTTTTCACTATTAGAATAACCCGTTACATCAATAGAACTATGTAGGTTATAATCTCTCAATCCCTTAGCAAGAAAATCCACAAACTTAGTTAGCTGTGTTTTATCTTTGTAATGAACATTTTCAAAATCAAAATTATATCCATCATAACCATACTCTGTAGCATAATTAATGAGGCCTTGTTTATATCGTTCCCACATAGATTCATTAGCAAGGATTTTACTAGTCATATCTGGATCGAATTGGTTTGTAATCAAAGGCCATACACGATATCCTTTTTCCTTATAACTATTTACATAGTCATACGATAGCTTAGAACTAGCTTTTAAACCAGTCGTAGTCAACTCAAACCAGCTGGGAGACATAATTGACGTACCATTCTGTACATACTTTTTATCATACGCTGTTTCTGATACTATCGGATCAAATACCATAGTGATAGGTAATGTAACTTCTTGCTTTTCTGGGACATACAACATGGGACCTACATATTGTGTAGGTTCTACTGCTGTTGTTGTATTGGACAGTGCTGGAAAGGGAATATGGATTGTTGCCTCTGCTACTGGATAAGAAGCAAACAAACTAAATGCAGATATTCCTAGCACCAAATGTTTCATAACTTGTAAGTGTTTCATAAGCGCTCCTTTTAACCTTTATATTATATCACATTCAGCCTATATAGTGGGAACACTATACTATTTCTCTAAAATTTATGGTACACTACAAAGGTAGGATTTGTTAGAAACATTTAAAATAGAAATAATAGGAGGTTCTATGCATCAATATTTATTTTTTATCGGAGGCTTTCCAGTACGCGCCTACGGTTTACTTCTCGCTTTAGGTATTATTAGTGCTGCCGTTGTAGGCTACTTCATTATGAAAAAAGATGGCCGTGGATGGGAAAAACATATGGTGGATTTCACCATTACTGTTGCTATAGCTGGTATCATCGGTGCTCGACTATGGGATGTGTTTTTCTTTGACTGGGGATACTATCACAATCATTTATTGGAAATTCCATACGTATGGCAAGGTGGTATGGCTATCCAAGGCGGCGTATTGTTAGGTGCTATTGCTGGAATTTATTATTTAAAAAAACAACATGTTGACCCTTGGGCATTTGCTGATTTATTTGCACCAGCCCTTATGGTAGGTCAATCTGTGGGCCGTATGGCGAATGTCATGAATGGTGATGCCTTTGGTCACCCTACTGGGGGAAACTTCGGTATTCTCTATCCAGAAACTACCTTAGCATACCGCACTTATGGTAATCAACCATTATGGCCTGCTGAAATATGGGAAGGTCAAGTAGATATTATTTTGTTTGTTATCTTACTATTGGCTAACGTGTTCCCTCATAAAAAAGGGCAAATTTTCTGTTTATATGCATTCTTGTATTCCGGCTTACGATTCTTCTTAGAATTCCTACGTGGAGATTATGTAAACTTAACATTAGGCTTTAAATCTGCACAAGTTACAAGCTTAATTGTCATGGCTGTGTCCTTTGGCATCTGGCTATACCTTCATTATAAAGGAACAACGGATACACATGTATTCCCTATAGGGAAAGGCAAAAAAGGAAAATAATGATTCATTAGTTTCAACACAAAGTGATGCCTATAAAATCAAGCTAATAAGAAATATAAAGAGGAAAGGATTGCACATAGCAAATCCTTTCCTCTTTTTCTTATCTATAAAACTTCAAATATTGCAAAATTCTCTTGCCTTTGAATATGTAAAGCACTATATCTATCAAGTACAAAACTATTAATTAAGACAGTAACTCTTCTGCTACAATTAATGCCTCTAATTCTTCTAATGCACGTTGAGCAATTAATGCATTTTTTTCTTTTTTCTTACGTACTTTAGCTCCCCAAGGTTCCATGATACCAAAATTTACATTCATTGGTTGGAAATTTGAACCTTCATAAGCACTAATATAATGGCTTAATCCTCCAAGAGCCGTTGTTTTAGGGAATGTAACAAATTCTTTGCCATGCAACATACGTGCTACTTGGATAGCTACCATCATACCCGCAGCTGCTGATTCTAGATACCCTTCCACACCTGTCATTTGGCCAGCAAAGAACAATCGTGGATCAGATTGTAGTTGGAATGCTTGGTTCAATAGTTCTGGAGAGTTAATATATGTGTTACGATGCATAACGCCATAGCGAATAAATTCAGCATTCTCTAACCCTGGAATCATTTGGAATACTCGCTTTTGCTCGCCCCATTTTAAATGCGTTTGAAAGCCTACTAAGTTGTACATAGTAGCTTCTTTATTTTCCTTGCGCAACTGCACTACTGCATGCCACTCAATATTGTTCCGTGGATCTACAAGACCAACCGGTTTCAAAGGCCCATAGCGCAATGTATCTACCCCTCGAGATGCCATAATTTCTACAGGCATACATCCTTCAAAATAGATTTCTTTTTCAAAATCTTTTGGTTGTACTACATCGGCTGTAGTTAATGCTTCATAGAAAGCATCATATTCTTCTTTCGTCATAGGGCAGTTTAAATAATCTGAATCCCCTTTATCATACCGTGAGGCTGCAAATACTTTATCGTAATTCAAAGACTCTGCTGTTACAATCGGCGCTGCTGCATCATAGAAATAAAAATCTTTAGAACCAGTTAACTCTTTAATCTTAGTTCCTAACGCTTCTGATGTGAGTGGACCACTTGCAAAAATAACAATACCTTCCTCTGGAATCTCTGTCACTTCTTCATGAATCACTGTGATTAAAGGGTGTTCTTTAATACGTTCTGTGACCCTTTTGCTAAAAGCATGACGATCTACAGCCAAGGCACCACCTGCTGGAACTTGAGTAGCATCAGCAGATTCCATGATTAAAGAGTCTAAACGACGCATTTCTTCTTTCAAAAGACCCACTGCATTTTCTATCGTATTCGCACGCAAAGAGTTAGAGCATACTAACTCTGCAAATTGATCTGTATGATGAGCCGGTGAAGACACTTTGGGACGCATTTCATATAAGTGCACAGGGATACCACGCTTAGCCAGTTGATAGGCTGCCTCAGAGCCAGCAAGACCAGCTCCAATAATAGTTACAAAATCTTTCATTCTTTATCTTCTTTCTTTGTTCTAGGTTTACGTTTTGGCCTTGTTTCACAGTCAGGATTGGAACAAAACTCTTTTTTATTTCCATTTTTATATACTTTTTCAGCCATTAAGCTACCACAAACGGGACAAGTTTTATCAATAGGTTTATCCCACATTGTAAAATCACAAGATGGATACCCTTCACAACCATAAAAAACACGACCTCTCTTGGATTTACGTTCTAAAATCTCATGAGATTTACATTTAGGACATGTCACTCCCGTGCTAACTGTAATGGACTTAATATTTCGACAATCTGGAAAGTTAGAACATGCTAAATATTTACCATAAGGTCCTAGTTTATAGACCATATCATGTCCACATTTTTCACAAAGGATACCACTCTTTTCTGCCTCCAGTTCTATCTTCTCAGCCGATTCAGCTGTGTATAATTCCTTCTCAAAACTATCATAAAATGAATGGATAACAGCTTCGTAGAAGTTAGTCCCTTGTGCAATATGGTCTAAATCTTCCTCCATAGAGGCAGTAAATTTCGTATTAATGAACTTTTCAAAATGAGTTGTTAAAAATTCCACCACAGCAAATCCTAAATCAGTAGGAATAAATTGTTTATCCTTACGCTCCACATAATTCCGTTTTAAGATCGTATCAATGGTAGCTGCATACGTACTTGGTCGACCAATTCCCTGTTCTTCTAAGACCTTGATAAGACCCGCCTCAGAATAACGGCTTGGAGGTTGCGTAAAATGCTGTATACCATCCATAGAGATAGGTATAATAGCTTGCCCTTCCTCTAGGGCTGGCAATATATGGTCATCTTCTTTTTTAGCGTCTTCATAGACTTCTGTAAAGCCTTTAAATAATACACGATTCCCAGAAGCCTTCAATGTATACTCATCTACATGAAATTGCATAGTGATAGTTTCACTTTTCTGTGGAGCCATTTGACTCGCTAAAAAGCGATTCCAAATCAAGGTATATAATTTTAACTCATCACTAGATAGATAGGACGCTACCGCTTTAGGTGGTAATTCCAACATGGTAGGACGAATCGCTTCATGCGCATCTTGAGCATTCGCCTTCGCTCCAAATACATTTGGTTTACTCGGATAAAACTCCTTCCCAAAGGTCTTGAGAATATAGGCTTTAGCCGATTC
Organism: uncultured Veillonella sp.; assembly: GCA_963515865.1. GTDB lineage: Bacteria > Bacillota > Negativicutes > Veillonellales > Veillonellaceae > F0422. The sequence continues at coordinate 194,369 of CAUPZH010000001.1, read as the reverse complement.
TTGCATTTCCTTTGATACCCGAGTGGAATCTGTACGCATATAGGTAATCAAACCTACATGACCATAGCCCCCTATTTCTTTACCTTCATATAAATGTTGTGCTGCAGACATAATGCGTTTTGCATTCATATTCAGTTTGCGTACACCTTCTTGTTGCATCGTCGATGTCGTAAATGGAGCTGGTGCTTTGCGACTACGTTGTTTTGATTGTACAGAACTAACTACACTTTCACGGTCACGAATCACACGTAACACTGCATCACTTTCTATCTCACTAGAAATCGTTAGCTTTTCATCACCTTTGTGTGTCACTACCACATCAAATTGTTCATTCTTAGCTGTTTGATACACGCCTTCGATAGTCCAATATTCCTCTGGAATAAATGCTTGAATTTCTCGTTCCCGATCGCAGATAATGCGTACCGCTACAGATTGAACACGTCCGGCACTAAGTCCTTTGCAAATCTTTTTCCACAACAAAGGACTCAATTTATAGCCTACAATACGGTCCAATACGCGGCGAGCCTGTTGAGCATCCACCATATGCATATCAATCGGTCTAGGTGTTGCCATCGCCTCTTGAATAGCATGCTTAGTAATCTCATTGAAAGTCACTCGACATGGTGTAGTATCATCTATATTTAAAATATGTGCTAAATGCCAAGAGATGGCTTCTCCTTCACGGTCAGGGTCAGTTGCCAAATACACAGCCTTCGCCTTATCTGATTCTTTGCGCAAATCTTCAATAACAGCCTTTCTACCTGGTACATTCAAATATCTAGGTAAAAAACCATTAGTTATAGATACACCCATTTGCATTTTAGGTAAATCCCTTAAATGGCCCATGCTAGCTTTTACCACATAATCATCACCTAAAAATTTTTCAATGGTCTTTGACTTTGCTGGTGATTCCACGATGATTAAAGTTTTTCCATCTTTTTTGAAAGTCCGTTTATGCTCTATTTCAATCGGTTCCGGACGCATGACCAAAGGTCTAGACTCTGGTGCTTTGGCGCTTGATTTGACAGCTTCTTTTGTATCTTTGTCTTTTTTCTTCTCCCCTGTAACGAAGGATCTAGTAATGGCCAAAAATCTTCCTCCTCTAAGTATGTAGCACGTACCCCTGAGGGGTATGTGCAATCATTTGTTTTAGCTCTAACTGTAACAGCAATGTATGAAGATTTGATAAAGGTAATTGTGTGCTATGCACAAGTTCTTCAATCGTTGTATTTCCACCAGGATTCATAGCCTTCAACACACTTTGTTCTTCTTCATTCACTATGTTTACTTTATTACTATCCATGTTACTATACTTTGCGACTTTTTGCCAACCATATTCATGCAACACTTGCTCAGGATCTGTTAATACTGTAGCTCCTTGTTGAATAAGCCAATGATTTCCATCACAAGTATGCGTCAATACATTACCAGGTATGGTAAATACATCTCTCCCTTCATTAATCGCCATATCAGCAGTAATCAAAGATCCGCTACTAGCTTTTGCTTCCACCACAATAGTGCCTCTCGTCATACCGCTGATAATTCGATTTCGAGAAGGAAAGTGATGACTCTTTGCTTGCATGTGCGGTCCATATTCTGATAATAGCAATCCATCTTTTTCTAAAATTTCTAAAAATAAACTTCGGTTTGTTCTTGGATAGGTTACATTTAAACCGCAGCCCATAACAGCAATCGTTGGAGTTTGTCCTTGCAAGGCCCCTTCATGGCTAGCACGATCGATTCCCATGGCGCCTCCACTAACAACAATAATACCTAAATTAGATAAAGCCCGTCCGAAGTGTCTAGCTACTTGTACACCATAGGTAGAGCACTTTCTAGCGCCTACCATCGCCAAAGAACGATCCGTATGTTGCAACACTTCTATATTCCCACGTCCATACAACACTCGGGGACTATTATAAATTTCTAATAAAGATTTTGGATAGTATGGAGATTCCCAAGTAATCACTTCCATATGATAACGCTCTAAATCTTCTTCTAATTGTAATAGAAAGCTTTCATTGATAGGACGGCGAATTTCATCAAATAATTCATATTTACAACCCAATGATGGTTCCACATTGTGATATAACACATGATGCCAAGCTTCTTTGGCACTTTCGTAATAGGTAAACAAATTACCTAAGCTTGCATTTCCTAATCCTACTACATGTTGGAGAGCACTCGCATAAATTTCATCTTTCATTTACAATCCCTCCTGTACTTGCCGATAACTTAACGCCTCTGCCACATGTTCTGTTAAAATCTCCTCAGATTCTGCTAAATCAGCAATCGTTCTTGCTACCTTGATAATGCGGTCATAGCTACGTAAACTTAAATGTAATGTAGTAAAAGCTGAATCTAGCAATTCTTTAGCTTGCTCAGAAAGTTTCACATACATTTCTATATCACTATGACTTAAATGTGAGTTCACCCCAATATTCGTTCCTTTATATCTTTCAGTTTGCATAGATCTAGCACGGATAACACGGCTACGTACTTGCTCTGTACTAACTTCATCCTTAGGGGCATATATCTCTGTTAAAGTAGGTCTTTCTACGGGTACCACTAGATCCATTCTATCCAAAATAGGTCCTGATAACACTCGTTGGTATCTTTGAATTTGCGTAGCTGTACAAGTACATCGATGATCTTCTTCCTTTCCAAACCATCCACATGGACATGGATTCATAGCCATGATAACAATACAATCACTGGGATAGGTAGTCGCCATTCCAATCCGTGCAATATGTACTTGTCGTTCTTCTAAGGGCTGTCTCAAAACCTCTATGACAGGCCTACGAAATTCTGGTGCTTCATCCAAAAATAAAACGCCTTTATGTGCCAAGGTAATTTCTCCTGGTTTTGGCGGTTGTCCTCCTCCCGCCATAGCCACTAATGTACTCGTATGATGAGGACTGCGAAATGGTCGTTGTTCCATTAATCGACCACTTTTTAATAAACCCATTACACTATAAATGCGGCTTACCTCTAGTTGCTCCTCCCGTGAAAGGGGAGGCAATAAAAACGGCAACCGTTTAGCTAACATAGTCTTTCCCGACCCCGGAGGTCCTGTCATCAGTAAATGATGACCACCAGCAGCAGATATTTCTAAGGCTCGTTTTGCCATTACTTGCCCTTTTACATCTTGTAAATCTAGTCTTTCCGCACTATATTTTGATGGCACTATAGCCACCTGTGCACATAGATTTTCTTTCTTTTCAGGAGCCTCTAATACTTCCACAACTTCAGGCAATGTAGAAATTCCGTATACAGGTATTGAGGACCCACTAACAGCCTCTTCATGATTTTCTATAGGCACAATAATATCTTCTACCATAGAAAGATAATTATTGTCACTCCCTAACTCCTGATTTGTCACTCCCATCACCATAGATAACATGCCCATCACCGGTTGCAAAGAACCATTTAACGATAATTCTCCTATGAATACATGGTGATTCCAATGTATAGACTGTTTTTTCTTATGTTTACCATTCTGTTGGGCGGCTAAAATTCCCATGGCAATGGCTAAATCTAAAGAAGACCCATCTTTACGAATATGGGCAGGTGCTAGATTGACCACGATGCGTTTCATAGGAAACTCAAAACCCCCATTCTTGATAGCCGATCGCACTCTCTCCTTTGCCTCTTTCACAGAGGTCGCCGGTAATCCAACAATATCAAAGCTTGGTAGACCTGGGCTAATATCTACTTCTACAGTCACCACATATCCATCAATACCACTCACACATACTCCATAGGTTTTTGCATACATGATACTCCTCCCATCTTATAAATGACACGCTTTCATATGCCGTAATTCAGAATCTCCCACTTGAGGCACATATACTTCTATGACATCAAATCGTATAGATTCATACTCTATATCACGAGTTGCCAAAAACATAGATATGACATGACGTATGTGTTGTTTCTTTTTCCAATGCACCGCCTCGCAGGGCATTCCATAGGTTTGGGTCCGTCTTGTTTTCACCTCTACTACAATGAGCATATTTTCTTTTTTAGCAATAATATCTACTTCACCAAATCGATAGCGTATATTTCGTTCCAATACATCATAGCCTTGGCTTTTCAAATAGTTGGTAGCTAGGTCTTCACCGTATCTTCCTAATTCAATATGGTTCATAGGCACCTCCTTAGTTCTACATTACTTTTATTATGAAAGAATGTAAACCGTACAACCCACACTGTTAGGAGGGTACTCTACTAAGAGTGTTATAATCCATATACAATTATCGATATGCAAAAAAGCATCCTCATAGAGTACTCTATAAGAATGCTTTTATAAGTAATATAATATTATAACCATTTTCAAACAATGGAATCGCTATGGGCAGAGATATCTTTATAGGTATCCTAAGCATATATAACCTAAACGATATACTAATACTTAGATTTCTTCTACAGGCTTACCTGCCACAATCGATTTGATAGGTTCAAAACTATGACGATGTAATGGCGTAATGCCAAGGTCTTTTATCGCCTGCTTATGTACATCTGTATAATATCCTTTATGGATCGCAAACCCAAATCCTGGATACTCTTCGTCCATAGATTCCATGAAGCGGTCCCGTGTTACCTTTGCTACAATGGAAGCAGCCGCAATAGATGCACTTTTAGAGTCTCCTTTAATCAAAGATTCTACAGGTACCTCTAAATCTGGTAATTTCATCGCATCCGATAATACAGCCTCTGCCTGTACTGGTAAATTACGAATCGCCTCATACATAGCTTGTCGTGTAGCCTCATAAATATTGAGTGTATCAATGACTTCTGCCTCATAGGACACACAGTGTACCGCTACGGCTACCTCCATGATTTGATCAAATAAGGCATCTCGTTTTTCTGGACTCAGTTTTTTAGAGTCATTCAGGCCTACTAGTTTGCAATGAGGTGGTAAAATAACAGCTACTACTGTCACAGGACCTGCAATAGGACCTCTACCTACTTCATCTACACCAGCGATTAGGTATTTGCCTTCCTCATAAAAGCTTTCTTCATAAGCGTACATAGCTTCTAAACGCTGTTGCTCCTCTAAGACTTTTTTCTGCTTTCGCAAATACACACCAGCTGCGTGTTTCACAGATTCACGAGAATCTTCTAATGCCCATTGTACATAATCAAAAGGGCATTCACCTTGCAGTAGATTTTTAATATCTTTAACTTTAAGTTCCTCAAACTCACTCTTCGTCAACATAGTACGGCTCCTCATCGACGCCATCAAAGGTAATGTATCCCAATTTATTATTTCTGTAATCCGTCAAAATCACACGGCGCACCTTGTCATAATCTACGACGCCACCGCTTACCAAACAACCACGACGACGACCAATAGCCTCTAACATCGTATCTACGGATGTCCGCTCTTCTTCCGTCAATTTATAGCGTTCATGTAATAATGTCGGTTCATGCTCTTCTAGATATGCCAACAACTGCTTAATAACAGAATCTAAGTCATATACATCGTCAGAAATAGCCCCTGTCATTGCCAACCGTGCAGCTGCCCGTTGATCTTCAAACTTAGGCCATAATACACCTGGCGTATCTAACAGTTCAAGATTTTTACCTACCTTCACCCATTGTTGACCACGTGTATGACCTGGCTTGTTAGCAGTACGTGTTGCTGCGGATCCAGCTAATTTATTAATTAAAGTAGATTTTCCTACATTAGGAATACCCAAAATCATAGTGCGCACTGTGCGACCTTTGATTCCCTTCTTTAACCAACGCTCAATGATTGGTTGTGCTAAAGATTCTACAGTTTTTACTAACTGTTTATTACCTTTGCCATTTTTAGAATCAATAGCAATGGCATGAATACCTTCATTTTTGAAAAATTCAATCCATTCTTTTGTAGCTTTCGGATTCGCCAAATCGCATTTATTTAAAATCACTACATGTGGCTTATCTCCGATCAATTCTCGGATGACTGGGTTGGCACTACTCCGAGGAATACGTGCATCTAATAATTCGATAACCACATCTACTTTCTTTTTATGTTCCGTAATCATGCGAGTGGCTTTTGCCATATGGCCTGGGAACCACTGCACGACTGGAAAAATTTCTTGACTCATACTTCACCTATTCGTCTATATTTATATCATAATACGTATGGAAATAAAAAAAGGCTAACCATAGACTTACGTCTCATGGCTAACCCTTTTAAATTAGCGTTTTTCGCGAATACGAGCAGCTTTACCAGTAAGGTTACGTAAGTAGTACAATTTAGCACGACGAACGATACCGCGACGAGTTACTTCGATTTTTGCTAGACGTGGGCTGTGAAGTGGGAATACACGTTCAACACCAACGCCAGAAGCGATACGACGAACTGTGAAAGTTTCACGAACGGAACCACCTTGACGGTTGATTACCAAACCTTCGAAAACCTGAATACGCTCACGGCTACCTTCCACAACTTTTACGTGTACTTTTACAGTATCACCAGCGCGGAACTCAGGAATGTCAGAGCGAAGCTGTTCTTTTTCTAATACATCAATAATATTCACGATTTTTTCCTCCTATTTTGCAGACGTTCATTACTTACACCTTATAAGCAGAGGACCATCTCAAATTAACAGTATTATTCTATCATAAATAAAAGTTTTTATGCAAGTAGGAATTTTAATAATATAAAAAAAGCACTCAGGTCTATTTAGAATTTAATAAATTCAGTTTTCATAGTAAATTTCTCCTTATCTCTTCCACCAAGACTTCTTTTTCTTCTTTTCATAAGAAATCTTTAGTGTGTCCTGATCAGGAAGAGCAACACCTTTACTCCGTGTGATTTGATGAATATCATCTGTAGAAAGTCCTATTGTTTCTCCATCCTTAAATTCCACATTATCTTGCAATACATATGATGAAATTGAAGATATAAACGATAGCAATTTTCCTGCCTCTTCATCGACATCTAAGATTTCAAGCTCTAATTTTCCAAAAGTTTTCATTCCATAAGTGTAGGTAGATAGCCCATTTTTACTCCTATATAAGCCGAACCATACCCAGGTAAAAATTGGAAGCTCCCCATCTCTAATCATCTCAGCAGATTGCATATAATAACTAGGCTCAAATACTACACCACATGTGAATACGCCAATGGCGTTTTCTTGCTTGCAGCAAGTAGCCATGATTTTCGTATAAAGTATGCCCCTTGATATTACATCTTCTTCATCCCCCAAAATAGCTACAAAAATGTGAGCCTTATGAGTCTTTGTAACCTCTACAGCCTCTTCCCACATCCAATTATTTTCTGCGTTGATTTCAGCTTCTTCATTTGGTACAGGTGCAGGGAAGTTACTGATTATTATGCTACATTTATCAAAATAGGTAACGATTGTATCTTCATCTCCCGTATCTTCTTTTGATAGTTCAATTTCCCAATCCGCTTTTAAATCGCTGATTAACTTTTCTTTATCCCATACATCTTCTGAAAGTAAAACACTTCCACAAAATGAGCCTGCACCTTCCTCTTCCGATGCAGAACCTTCTTCGTTAGCATAGTCAGAATGTATATTGTTTTTTTCATCTTCTTTTAATAAATTAAACTCGTTATTCGTTATTTCTTTGTTCATAAGTGGATATCCTTTCTTATAAAATTTGAATCACTATGTTTCACAGATTATTATAATCATCAAATCGTCAAAATTGTACATTCTTATATTGACATTTACAATTTAATAAATAGTCCATATATCCCCCTTTGAAATTAATATATCGGTATATACTCTAAAACAATATCACAAAGATTACCCTTTTCATCATACCCAAAATATACAGGATACTGTCCATCTCCAAAACCAGACTGAATCATAGGAATTGATAAATCTGTATTAGGAATTTTAAAGTTTATCCAGTCTCCATCTTCTCTTTGAAATTTTGGATATTTCATGGCATTTTCTTTAAATTCCTTTGCAAAAAAATCATTATAAATATTTTTTTCAGTATTTTCTTTATACCACTTCTCTACAAAATCACAATATTTATCTCTTGTTTCTACATCAACTATAGTTGCCAATCCTGCATCAACCATAAATCCAAAAATACTTTCATTATTTACACCTTCTAGGTTTTCATCACCTTTTAAAGCTTCGTAATAAATCACTGGCTTATTTTCATTAAATTTTACTCTTGTAAGTACATAACGATAGTGTTCTTCTTCGATTTCTGCTACCAAAGTTTCAATGCTATACTTTCCTCTTGGCACTTTGGTTAAGTAAGGTTTTTCTTCTCTACTCAGCCAAACCAAAGGATCTCTTACCAAAAGTTCTCCCGTAGGAAATATGATTTCTCCCATTTCTAAAACAAATATTTTTTTTCCATGAATTTCATTTTTTTCAAAAACTTCTGCATAGTTCATAGGGGCAACTAATAAATGTTTTACTGTTTCATATTTTTTAATCCATTCTTTTGTTGTATTCATATATACTCCTTTAAAAATTTATCATTCTACGCTATTCCTAATCTTTCACCACGTATTTTAAAAATAGTATCGACATCCATATCAAACATCTTGCTTTTGAAATTTATTTCTTCAAAATAATAGCTCACTTTTTCTTTGTCGAATTCATTTTCTAATTGTTTCCATAAATCTTTAGTTAATACCACAAATGCCAAAGTATCATTCCCAAGACTTTCAATACAAAAACGAATTTCATACTTGGGTTGAATAAACTCATTTATAGATTTAATGGTTGTATCTCTATCCATTTTTTCCTTATAGGGTATCATAAATGACTTATCTTTATGTTTTAAATAAATATCTTCTCCATAAGGTTTCCCATTATCTTTTAATACTATTTCTATCTTATCTTCTAGTTTTTCATTTACATAAGAGATGATATCTTCATCATATTCTCTATGATCGACCCATATAAGAGTATCGGATTCTAAAAGTTCTTCAAAATTGTTCGTATCTTCTAAAAAAGATTTTAATCTTATAAATGTATTATCCATAAATTTTCTCCTTATTTACTTTCAAAATAAGATTGTAGAATATAAATTCATAGTTACTTTTCTATATTAATTATACCATTTTGCATATACCCTTATAAATCGAAATAATTCACGAATAAAGAACAAGTTGATGTAAAAACACCAACTTGCACTTTTAGAATTACTTAAAAGTCAGATAAAAATTCTCGTAACTTTTCTAGTATTTTATTTTTTCTTTTCACCATCACTTGATGAGAAATGTTTTTAAGTTTTGCAAGATATCTTAAAGATTCATCACGGTAATAAATCCTTTCAATAAGCTCTAGTTCATCTTTTGTAAGTTTTTCTAATGCACTATTTAGTTAATTTTTTTATACTATGGCGTTCAATTTCTACTTGCAATTTAAGGAGCATTTATTTCTTAAAGAATTTACACAAAATTCTTGACAGTACCTGTATGGAAATGTTACTTCTATAATTAACCACTCCATATTATCATCCTAAATAGATACAAAAATACCTAGCTCATGATCTATTCATAGAGCTAGGTATTTTTATAGTTGTATTCAATTATATAGGTACGATGAAACTATCCAATGTTTCAGGGCTCATACATGAGAACTTACTTCCCCTCTACATATTGTCGCAATCGTTCAATTCGTTTTTCTGTGGCTGGGTGTGTGCTATAAAGTTTACTCATAAGTCCACTTTCACTACTTTCAGCGGTGTAGTTACGCAAGGTAATTAAGGCATTATGTAGTTCAGCCCCTAAGCCGATTTCATAAGCATATTTATCAGCACGGTATTCTGCTCGTCTGCCTGTGAACAAATCAGTAATGATTAACGGTGCTTTAATCACCCACTGCATGAACAAAATCTGCAAGATTACACAGAAATAGAATACCTGTACAATGATAGTAATCACCGGCAACCGTAAGTATTGAATCCACAATATGACACGAGCAAATAGTTCATACACACGAATACACATTTGACCCAAATAATTCATATAATATCGAGAGAATCCATAGGCGCTATCTTTGTAATGAATATGACCCATTTCATGAGCCACTATGCCTAGTAATTCATCATACGGTAAGGTTGCTATGGTTCCCGTATTAATGCAAATTCGGTTATGACCCATCGCAAAGGCATTGATGGAATCATCATTCTTAATAAACCAATCAAATTGTGACATATCGATACCAGTATGATTTTGCATATCTTTTTGAATCATCTGTAGAATCTCTACTTCTTGCCCTATAGGACGACGTCCCCCATAGAGCCACATGGTAATGCGATGAAACCAAGGAATTTGCGCTAGTGCCGCCACAAGTAACACAGATGTACCTGCTACGGCATAGCTAATATTTTCCAGGTTAATACGCACATGAAAGAGGTCCATCGCTTTCATCAGAAAAGGATGATCAATAGGACCAAAGATAACTTGGTACATGTACAGAATACTGCCAATGATAAATACATTCGCAAAAAATGTGAGTACTGTAATAATCATAAGATTTTATTTCAATTTACCTAAGTTACTTACTTCGTAAGTCATACGTAATAATTGAAGACGATTTTGCTTCACTGTTTCGTCTTTATCCATAACCATAACATGTTCAAAGAATGTTTCAATATATGGCACCAAGGATTCTGCCAAGCTTACAGCTTTCACATAGTCCCCAGCTTCTAAGGCATTACGATTTGTTGTATATACCGGCAATGCCGCTTTGTACAAGGCTTGTTCAGAATCTTCTTTTAACAAGGATTCGTCAACGCCTGTGAAAGTCACATCTTTTACCATATTAAAAATACGTGTGTAAGCCTGCATTAATGGTTCGTTTTCATCAATACGGTTTGCTGTTAAGGCTTGTCCCAAACCTTCTGCTAAAGCAACTGTGACAGTCTCTTGGCTCAATACAATATCCACTACTTGGTATGGCATGCCTTGTTCTAGCAAGATATTTTTCAAGCGAAGGATGAAGAAGTTTTCTAATTGACCTAGTAATTCTTCTTGTTTTTCACTAGCCACGCCTAATAATTCCATTGCTTTCATCCAGATTGGACGCATGGATAAAGACCATTTACTATCCATCAAAATGTTGATGATACCAATCGTTTGACGGCGTAATGCATATGGATCTTGGGAACCTGTTGGAATTAAACCACGGCTGAACGTAGCTACAATGGTATCTACTTTATCAACGATACTCAAAATACGACCTGCATCGGTACTTGGTAAGATATCCCCTGCAAAACGAGGCAAGTATTGTTCAAAAATTGCTTCCCCTACAGCTGGAGTTTCACCATCTAGTAGAGCATATTCTTTACCCATAATACCTTGTAATTCAGTAAATTCGCTCACCATACCTGTCGTTAAGTCGGTTTTAGCAAGATGTGTAGCGCGTTCTAAAGTAACTGTATCTGTAAAGCCTACTTCTTGTGCTAAGGCAGCACCTAATGTTAAGAGACGTTCTGTTTTATCTTTTAAATTGCCCAAACCTTCTTGGAAGACAATTTTTGTCAATGCTTCATAACGACCAGCTAATGGCGTTTTACGGTCTTCATTAAAGAAGAATTTCGCATCGTCTAAACGAGCACGAAGTACACGTTCATTACCAGCTGCTACCACTTCTAGAGATTTGCTATCCCCATTGCGAACAGTTAAGAACATAGGAAGTAATGTTCCTTTGCCATCCACCATTGGGAAATAACGTTGATGGTCTTTCATTGGTGTAATAATACAGTCTGATGGTAACGCTAAATAGCTTTCATCAAAAGTACCACAAAGTGCTGTTGGATATTCTACTAAGAATGTAACTTCGTCTAATAAATCTTCATCCCACACCACAGTAGCCCCTTTAGTGGCTGCTAATTCTGTTAATTGTTTACGGATCGTCTCACGGCGAACGTCTTGGTCGATCATAATAAAGTTCTTAGTTAATGTATCCACATAGTCTTTTGGTTCTGTAATAGTCAATTCAGACTCACCAAGGAAACGATGTCCACGGCTTACATTTGTACTTGTTACATTGGCAAATATCACCGGCACTACGTCTTGTCCAAATAATGCCACCAACCAACGTACTGGACGAACGAACCGTTCTTCTAAATCGCCCCAATGCATGGATTTAGGGAAACTTAAACCTGTAATCAAGGATGGTAATACGTCAGATAAGACTTCTTTTGTATCTAAACCAGCTGTTGTTGTGTCCGCAAAGATGTAACCATCTACTACTTTTAATTCAGATACATCTAATCCTTTACCACGAGCAAAACCGATGGCTGCTTTTGTAGCATTGCCGTCAGCATCATAAGCAATGGATACAGATGGACCTTTATGTGTTTCATGAACATCTTCACCACGTTCTGCTACGTCATTGATGAGTAATGCAACACGGCGAGGTGTGGCATAGACTTTTACAGCGCCATGTGGAATGTGACGCTCTGCCAATGCAGCTGTTGCTAATTCACCTAATTGTTTAATAATATTTGGCAAAAATCCTGCAGGAATTTCTTCTGCCCCAATTTCAAAGAGTAAATCCTTAGCCATCTTATTTATCTCCTTTCAACAATGGGAAACCAAGTTCTTCTCGTTTCGCCAAATAGTTTTGTGCACAAATACGAGCCATGTTACGAACACGACCGATGAAAGCTGTTCTTTCAGAAATAGAAATGGCACCACGTGCATCTAGCAAGTTGAATGTGTGAGAACATTTCAACACATAATCGTAAGCCGGCAACACGAAACCTAATTGACATACACGTGTCGCCTCTGCTTCGTACATATCGAACAATTTGAATAACATATCTGTATCTGCTAATTCAAAGCTGTACGTAGATTGTTCTACTTCGTTCGCATGCCATACATCGCCGTATGTATATTGTTCGTTCCATTGCAAATCGTATACATTTTCTACGCCTTGAATGTACATAGCCAAACGTTCTAAGCCGTATGTAATTTCTACGGACACTGGTTTTACATCGATAGATCCCACTTGTTGGAAGTACGTAAACTGCGTTACTTCCATGCCGTCTAACCAGACTTCCCAACCAAGGCCCCAAGCGCCCAATGTTGGAGACTCCCAGTTATCCTCTACGAAACGGATATCGTGATCTTCTGCATGAATGCCAAGAGCTGCCAAACTTTGCAAATATAATTCTTGAATATTGTCTGGAGACGGTTTAATAATCACTTGGAATTGATGATGTTGAAATAAACGGTTCGGATTGTCACCATAACGACCGTCTGCTGGACGACGGGATGGTTCTACATAACATACAGACCATGGTTCAGGTCCCAACGCATGTAAGAATGTAGCAGGATTCATCGTACCCGCCCCTTTTTCAATGTCATATGGTTGTTGCAAAATGCAACCTTGTTCACCCCAGAAGTTTTGGAGTGTAAAAATCATCTCTTGAAATGTCATTTCCATTCCTCCTTATGTTTTACAGGGAATAAAAAAAGTCCCTGCAACGAAAATCGCTACAGGGACGAGATATACCCGCGGTTCCACCCTAATTGGCTAATGCCCTCTTTTAAAAAATAGCCTTTACTAATTGTCCATACCTAGTATGGTACAACGTTCCTGCTCATGCTCCACAGCGCCTTCTACTCAATTGTGAGCTTTCACCATCCTCACTCGCTAACGGGAGTATACTCCTCTGCTTCATCGCCTATGTATATATACTATTGTATGGATAAAGGGGGTTAGTGTCAAGGTGTATCCGCTGAATCAACGATGTAAGTTTTTCATTACTTTTACTATATCCATATTCATCAATAGTTCAGCATATTATTTTTCCAAGAACATCTTACACCATTCCATGTTCTCTATCCACATGGCCGTTTCATATTCGATGTCTTCCATTTCCGTGATGGCTGAGATCACCGCAATACCATCCACAGGTTCAGCTAGGACATCATCAAAATTATCTCGATTAATGCCACCAATGGCCACCATCGGAATTGTTGGATTGTGAGCTCGTAAAGCTAAAATTAATTCTGGTCCTCGCACAGTTTTGGCATCTTTTTTTGTACTTGTCGCATACATAGGACCTACACCGATGTAATCCACATAGTCCAACTTTGTGTTCTCTAACTCTTCTACAGAGTTAATGGACGTACCCACAAGGGCATGAGGTAATCGTTTTCGCACCTCTTCTAAATCCATATCATCTTGACCTACATGGATACCATCAGCACCAATTCGTTCCGCTAATTCTACATCATCATTGATGATGAAAGGCACACTATATTCCTTACAAATGTGTTGCAACTCTCGTGCCAACTGTTCTTTTTCGTCACCTACTAAAGCACCTTCTCCTTTTTCACGAAGTTGAAAGCAAGTAATACCCCCTTTACAAGCTTCTGTAAGGGTCTTGTGAATATCCTTCGTATTCGGTGTTCCACAAATGAAGTACAACCCCATCATGGAGCGTACTGTATCTATATCATGATGTTTCAAAATAATCCTCGTTTCTTATCTAACAACCAAAACAGATTACTTATAGTATACCACGACACTAAGTATGGTTGATATGATATGGATCATACCTGTATTACTCAGAATATTCATCCCCATAGGCCATATGATTCACCGGTCCATTGCCTGTGCCCAGACCAGGGTTATGCAAAATAGCTAATCGGATATATTCTTTACCAATGGTAATGGCATCTTCCAAGGATTTTCCTTTAGCTAGTTCTGCTGTAATGACAGCTGAAAAAGTACAACCCGTGCCGTGTGTATGTACTGTGTCGTATTTAGGACTTGTCCAAGAGCGACGCATGGACATGGTATCTTTTGTAAACAAGTAATCTGTAGCCTCAGATCCAATATGACCACCTTTAATAATAACCGCTTGTGGTCCTAATTCGTTTAAGATTCGTAAACCTGCTGTATGCAAAGCTTCTACCGTATCAATTTTCATGTCTGCCAGTACTTCAGCTTCACTGCGGTTCGGTGTAATCAAGGTTGCTTTCGGAATCAGTTTACTTTGCAAGGCTTTCACAGCTTCATCGGAAATTAGACGATCCCCACTGGTGGCAATCATCACAGGGTCTAACACATAGGGTACTTTAGAATCTAGGTAAGTTCCAATTAGTTCCATCATCTCTGCTGTAGCTAACATACCCGTTTTCACTGCTTCTGGCACAATATCTGTAAATACGGCTTGCAATTGTGCTTCAATCATAGAAAGGTCCATGTGAGCAATTTGTGTCACACCTCTCGTATTTTGCGCTACTACTGATGTAATGACAGCCATGCCATAGACGTGACGACTTTGAAAGCTTTTCAAGTCTGCCATCACCCCTGCACCACCTGTTGGATCCGTTCCTGCAATTGTTAATGCTCTATGTAATTTCATAGGTATCTCCTTTACTAGCAATAAAAAAGAACCGTTTCTTGGGACGGTTCTTATACAATGTCTAGTATTCGATGCCATCCACTTTCCTACGCCAGCATTATCCGGTTCAGGTCTAGGGTTTTGATACTCATCAATCTCAGCATAAGCACCCCTAGTGGTTCTTGTATTAATTTAGTTATAACATGAAATAGTAACCAATGCAATACAATAAATTACAGCTAAACTACTTTCCCTAGAAGAGATTCTCTCTCAATATAGATATTCATATATCCTATGTATTTCATATAATACATTATATTCACCTATACATTCCTATTGACGTAGTATCATTCAATTCGTATAATACATCTGTAAGGGGTGCTCACTGAAGTGGGCTGAGAAGTGGCTATGTGCTACTAACCCATAACCTGATTTGGATAATGCCAACGTAGGGATATATTAGTATATTTTTGTAGTACCTATACAAACACATAAGGACACATTACCATATGGTTCCTATTTGCAATACTAGGTCTCTTAAGAATATCTATCATCTACAGGCTAATCGTTTCAGATTAGTCTTTTTTGTTCCCACTGGCATAGTTAGGAGTATCTATGACAGAATCAAAACTTTCATCATCACGGTTGTCCCTCATTTGGTTCGGTGCCGCTCTTTCTATTGCGGAGATTATGACGGGCACCTATTTTGCACCTCTAGGATTTTCCGACGGCCTATTAGCCATTATCATCGGTCACGTCATCGGATGTTTGTTATTATTTGGTGCAGGACTCATCGGCGCTCGTGAACACATGAGTTCTATGCAAACTGTATCCACTGTCTTTGGCAATGGGGGCATGAAATTATTTTCTATTTTAAACGTTCTACAACTGATTGGTTGGACCGGTATTATGATTTATGACGGTGCTCTTGGTGCCGTAGAGTTATGGAATCTACCATTCACTGCGTGGACTTTCATTATCGGTGCTCTCATCATTGTATGGCTCTTCATTGGTATCCGTAACATGGGATACATCAACAGTATCATGGGCTACGGCTTAGGTATCCTCTGCATCTATTTGTTGATTAGCTTATTACAAGAAAGTTCCATTCACAGCCAAGGAATCATCACTGATGAAATGACTTTCACAGCGGCCTTGGAATTATCCATCGCTATGCCATTGTCTTGGCTACCATTGATTAGTGATTATACTCGATTATCCAAGAACCCTGTGGCAGGTACTGCATCTAGTGCCATCGTATACGGCGTAACTAGTTCTGTCATGTATGTATTAGGCCTCTCTGCGGCCCTCTATACAAATGAAAGCAACATTGCAAAGGTTCTACTTCATGCTGGCTTAGGATTCGGTGGGTTAATTATCATTGTATTCTCTACTGTCACAACTACTTTTATGGATACCTTATCTGCTGGTATTTCCTCTGAAAGTCTGCAAACTAAATACTCTGGTCGTACTATCGGTATCATCGTTACCATCATCGGTACTATTGGTGCATCCATCTATCCAATGGATAATATCATTCCTTTCTTATATATGATTGGATCCGTGTTCGCCCCAATGATTGCTATTTTATTAACGCACTATTTCTTGTTGCGTCATTGCCCACAGCTTGACCATGGTCCTACTCTATATATCATTTGCTGGGCATCTGGTACTTATATGTACCATCAATTCCTTGACAGCAATCCATTCTTAGGGGCTAGCCTATCTACTATCGTAGGAACAGCATTAGCAACCATTGCAACGGCCTATATTATTAGCAAATTGAGCAAAAGTTAATATTCCCCATTATTATTTTATAACTACATTTAATTTACATTGTAAACTGAATGTAGTAAAATAAGAAAAAGGAGGTAAGACTATGGCTACAATTCCTACACAAATACGTATCGATGAACATGTAAAGAAAGAAGCTACTGAACTTTTTGGATTGCTCGGTTTAGATATGTCTAGTGCTGTAAATATGTTTTTAAACCAATGTATACTACGAGGTGGAATTCCATTTTCAATAGAAGTACCGAACTATTCAGATAAAGTATTAGCAGCTATGAATGAAGCTCGACGTATATCTAAAAACCCTAACATAGTTGGTTATACTACCATGGAAGAGCTAAAAGAAGCATTAGAGGCATAATATGTTTACAATTAAGTTTACTACTGCATACAAGAAAAGTTAGAGTGTCATATTCAACCAGATTTGCTACTAATCTACATGTTAGAAGATGATATCTTAACTCTTACATTAGTAGATACTGGTACCCATACCGATTTATTAAATATCTAATACTTTATTACACATTACTTTTAGAAACTACATTTTATCATAAAACTATACTAGTATCTTATAATAACAAAACGCGGTCACATGACCGCGTTTTTATTATTTATATCATCGTCTCTAAAAACTCAATACTATGTAATGTATAACCTAGTTGATATGTCAAAAGTTTCCGTAATAGAATTTCTAATTGATCCCATTGATTCGCAGTAAGAAGTAGAGGCTTTGTAGGAATCCAATCATAGTTCAAAAGCATTATTATACCTTGTTGTAGCTCTTGTTTCACTACATACTGACAGGCTTCATAGATTTCATCACAAAGACTTGCCATTACCTCAGGGTCTTCACAATGTTGCCCTTGTGGCACAAATCCCGCCAGACTTAACATATGCCAACCTAATACAATAGAGCCTAAACGAATGGGTTTGTCCTGTATAGATTGTAAAAATCGGCTCATATTTGTATATACACTGCGGTCTAATTTATCTTTTTCAAACAAAGCACTTACTAGTTCGCCGCTAAAGGTAGCATAGGAAATATCTTCTAAACTTTCATAATCGCGTGTAGAAATCCCATCTATCTGGATAATATCGTACATGTCTCCGTTAGGAACTACTGTCAAATATAAACGGCTTAAAGGTTGCAAATACGCTCCTTCTTTATAGTTAGCTTTACGTTTATGAGGCACAGAACAAAGTATAATGCCTTCTAACTTCGTGAGAAATGCATAGATACTATAGTATTTTCGTTTTTTACGCCACAGTACGATGGCTTCACTAGTAAACGTATTTGCTTTCATCTACAATTCCTCATACTTAACAGTATATTACTACTAATTCAGCAATACATGTATTATCCTTGTATATACTCTTGATATTCTTCTACATATACATACTCTACAAACTTAAAATTCCTATAAGTATTACATACAGTATCTATTAATTTGAGTCGTCATCTACTTCTTCTTCAACAGGCACTGGCACCGCATAGACACGTTCGATACGATAGCCTTGCATTTCTGTGACTGTGAAAGTATATCCATCTACGGTAATGACATCACCAATGGCAGGTGTTCGCTCTAACATACCGAAAATAACACCACCAATAGTATCTTCGTCCACATCACCAAAGGAAATATCCAATAGATCTTCTACCTCATCCACCAGCACTTTACCGGCAAAGTTATAAGTTCCATTAGGATTTTGAACAATGGCAGGCAAATCACGTTCGTGCTCATCTTGAATATCCCCAACCAGTTCTTCTAGGATATCTTCTAAACCTACTAAGCCAACCATACCACCGTATTCATCCACCACAATAGCTTGATAAATACGACGTGTCCGCATGTGTTGTAATAGAACAGATAACTTCATCACTTCTGGAATGATAAGAATATTACGACGTATGGAGCGTAAATCCTTACTCGCCTCTTCACGGCGTTCCATAAGGTCCTTAATATGGACAAGACCAATAATATGATCTTTATCTTCTAGGCACAAAGGATATCTCGTGTGGCTTGTAGACGATACGATATGCATGGTCTCTTCAAAACTATCTTGGGTATATACGCACACCACATCTTGTCGAGGAATCATAACTTCCTTCGCAATGCGATCCACAAAATCGAATACATTATCGATAAGCTCACCTTCCACATGGTCAATTTCACCTTGTTGATGACTACGGCTTACCAAGGCACGGATTTCTTCTTCTGTATGAACTAAGTCGATTTCTGTACGATAGGGAGCTTTGAAAGCTTTCAGCACTGTATTACCAATTTGTTCCGCAAGATATACAAAAGGAATTACAACTTTTCCAGCTAATCTAACAATCGTCACTGTAGTCCCCACATAGCGTTCAGGGAAAGATAATGCCAGCCCTTTGGGAATAATTTCACCAAATATGAGCACTACTACAGCAAATAATGCTAATACAATCCATTCTACTATAATGGCATATGTGGCATCATACACTCCTAAATAATGTAATACCACATCAGTCCCATCTTCTAAATAACGACCTACATAGACTGCTAAAACGACTATAAAGAAGAGAATAAAGAAAGTGGACGTATTCATAAACCGTTCCGGCCGTTGGTATAATTCACGTAATTCTTCTTTTTTCACATCACTCAAGGAGTCCATATCTTCTAGATGTTCTTCTCGTAAACGAGCAAAGGAGAATTTACTGATAACAAACAAACTAATGATTAAAATACAAAAGATGGCAAATAGAATCATGCCACCCGTGACGGGGGTATCGATATAAATCAGTCCTTTCTATATACACTATTTTAACAATGCCATACTCTATCTCAAGGTATGTGATTTTTTATACGTAATGTTGTCTACACTATGACCTAAAAGATTAACAGCGTGCCATAAAATAACCGGCCTTAAGTATTAATTCCGATATCCCAATTCAGATAACATACCAGATTTATTGCGCCAGTCTTTTTTCACTTTTACCCATAAATCTAGGAATACTTTTGTAGCCAATAAACGCTCTACATCACCACGAGCTTGGCGGCCAATAGTTTTTAACATGGCTCCTTGTTTACCAATGATGATACCTTTTTGGGAATCTCGCTCTACGTAAATAGTAGCTCGTACATAGGTAGTGCCATCCTCTCTCGTTTTCATTTCATCTACATCGACAGCAATGGCATGAGGAATTTCATCATGAGTCTGTAACAGGATTTTTTCACGCACAATATCAGAGATAATCAAACGTTCCGGTTGATCTGTAATCATATCATCTGGGAAGTATTTTGGACCTTCTGGTAAATGTTTTTCTAGTAAATTCACCACTTCCTCGATATTGTCTTTTTCCTTCGCAGAAATAGGCACTACCGCCTCAAAAGGATAGCTATTTTCATAGGATACGATAGCCTCTAACAAGTCTTGTTTTTCCATCGTATCAATTTTATTCACAATTAAGAATACTGGTACATTAACCTTACGAAGTTGTTCAATGACGAAGTTGTCCCCAGGACCACGTTTTTCATTCGCTGCTACTACAAATAAAACAGCCTCTACTTCACGTAAAGAATCTACCGCTTGGTCTACCATAAATTCACCTAACTTATGTTTTGGCTTATGTATACCCGGTGTATCCATGAACACAATTTGTTTCTTTTCATCTGTATAGACACAAACAATACGATTTCGCGTCGTTTGCGCTTTATCAGAAACAATAACAATTTTATCATCAATCAATGCATTAATTAATGTAGACTTTCCTACATTTGGTCGTCCTACAACGGCTACAAAGCCTGATTTAAATCCTTTTTCACTATTCATTATATGGCATATCCTCTCGTACATAACCTAAATTACCAAGTACAAACTCTTCTTCTGTGCGCATTTCTTTTTTATCTTCATCTATCATATGGTCATAGCCTAAAATGTGTAAACAGCTATGAACAGTTAAATAGGCAAGTTCACGAATAAAATCATGATTATACTCTTTCGCTTGCTCTGCCGCTCGCTCTAGGGAAATGACAATATCCCCTAATAACTGTCCTTCTTCCTCGATAGAAGCTTCATCTCCTTCATTGAGGGCAAACGATAACACATCTGTAGGCATATCTTTACCACGGTATTCACGATTTAATTCCTGAATTTTTCCGTTGTTACAGAGGAGCACACTATATTCATCTTCCTCGTGCAATCCATACACACGAGCCACTTCATTACAGCACCGTTGAATGACTTCCTCGTAAGTGCTATTCTGTTCGATTCCCTCATCATAGGAAATACTTACAATCATTCTCGTTTCCCTTTCTCTGAAAGTTGATATTCTTCATAGGCTTTCACAATACGACCTACCAAATCATGACGCACCACATCTTGGTCAGAAAAATAAATACACCGAATCCCTTTGATGCGTTGTAACACTTGTTCTGCTTCAATCAAACCAGATGTTATCTTCGGTGGCAAGTCGATTTGCGTAGGGTCTCCATTGACCACCATTTTCGATTGATACCCTAAGCGAGTTAAAAACATTTTCATCTGTTCTGGCGTCGTATTCTGCCCTTCATCAAGGATAACAAAGGAACGTTCCAAGGTGCGACCACGCATGTAAGCCAATGGTGCTACCTCGATAGTCCCTTGTAAGAGCATCTTCTGCACTCGTTCTACACCGAACATATCATGTAAAGCATCATAGAGAGGACGTAAATAAGGGTCTACTTTTTCTTGTAAATCGCCTGGCAAATACCCTAGCTTTTCCCCTGCCTCTACGGCAGGTCTCGTCAAAATAATACGATCCACTTCACGATTTTTCAAGTAAAATGCTGCCAGTGCAACAGCTAAATAGGTTTTTCCTGTTCCCGCAGGACCAATACCAAAGGTGATCGTATTGCGACGGATACTATCTACATATTGTTTTTGGCCCACTGTTTTAGGAATGATAGGATTCCCCTTCACAGTCACATTGATAGTATCTTCATATAACTGAAAAAGTGATTCTTTTTCGCCTTTCAAGATCATCGTAGTAGCTGTTCGCACATGATGATCAGTGATTTTAATATGATTTTTAAACAAGTATAACAGTACATCTAACACTTCCATTGCTACTTGTACAGATTCCTCTGAACCTGTTATATCCACAATGGTATCTCGATGTAATATATCTACTGTTACTAGTTCTTCTAATACTTTCATGTGAGATCCTTGAGGTCCCACGATAGGTCCTACCATGTCATAAGTAGGTATGGTAAATCTCTGATTAGCCATATGCTCCCTTTCACAGAAATTTTTGAACCGCAGCGCCATGTAAATAATCATAGCCGCTACCTTGAGAAATATCTTCGTCTTCCATAATTTGATCAATCAAATCTTGTACGCGCCACCAGCCCATAGACCAATTCGTGAAGATTGTATTTTCCTCTGGCGCACGTCCTACTAGTCGTTGTAAGACAATCATAGGATCTAGGTAACGTAAAAATTCTACCACTCGTCGAGCGTATTCTTCTGCACTGATTAAGGTAAATTCACCAGCCTCATAATCACGTGCCATTTTCGTATTCTTTACTAAGTATAATGCATGAAGCTTCACTTGGTCTACTTGTAAGGCTGATAAAGTTTTTGCCCCTTCAATGACATCGTCCATGGTGTCCCATGGAAGGTTCAGTATCATATGAGCACACACTTCAAATCCATAACGCTTGATGCGCAATACTGCATCGATAAACTCCGCCATCGTATGTCCTCGGTTTACCTTTTGTAATGTATGATAGTTCACCGATTGTAAGCCTAATTCTACATAGACATCAATACCATATTTGTTTTGTATATCTTTTAAAATATCTAAATAGGCATCATGTACACAGTCTGGACGTGTGGCAATGGCAATGCCTACCACATGTTCTAAGCAAGCTTCTTCCACATACTGGCGAAACTTCTCTGGTGGTAAATAGGTGTTACTAAAATTCTGAAAATACGGTATATATTTATAGGCTTTATATTTTTTCGCAATATGCACCACTGTTTCATGAATTTGCTGTTTCACCGTCATAGAGGCTGGTCGATTTTCATAGCCTGCTCCAATTTCACCACAGAAGGTACATCCACCTACACCTGCTGATCCATCGCGATTAGGGCATGTCAACGGTAATGCCACTGGAATTTTATAAGCCTTTTCCCCATATCGCTCTTTGTAAAAAGCAGATATCATACGATACCGCTTTGGCTTTGTGGTATCACTCATATCACACCTCCTCCCTGATAGTTGAACTAGCAATATGTTCTGGATAATTCAAATTCGTATCTACACATTGTTGAGGACGTATAAAAGGTTTCGTCTCACCTTTTACATCGATGATGACCTCTACAGCACTATAAGAACCCCTTGAAATCCCTAAGTATGGCAATGTAGCACCACACACCTCTATCGTGTGGTAATCTTGTCTCACTTTACGCCACTCCACAAAGGAATAGTTAGAAATGTATTGTCGAACTAATGCTTCCTCACGCCAGAATATCTCGGCATCTTGCATTTCTTGCTTTCTATCCTTAGATAAACCAAATCGTTCATCACGGATTTTCCCATTGAAAGATGTCAATACATCGTAGCGCAATAAATCACAGGCCACTTGGTCCTCTTTCAAGGTAAAGAACTCATAAAGGAATGCTATTTGATCAGCATCATTTAATTTACGGTCTTGATTCCCTTTTTCTAACCATAGCTTGGTCATTTCTTCAAAATAGGCAAAGGCCGATCCTTCTTGGATTAAGCTTTCACTAATGTACCCAAAAACTGTGCGATACCGTTCACTATTATAGAACCGTTCAAACACATCTTCAAAATGTTTTAACATGCGTACATCATCATAAGGCAAGACATGGGTTTGTAATACTTCATAAGGTGCTTTCGGATTGGCAATATACTCGTACTCTGCCATGGAACGCACGCCAGAGCCTTTTAATAACTTTAAAAACCCAATCTGCAACGCATGAGGTTGCAAACTGAATAAATCATTAAAGGACTTCTCGAAAATAGATTTACTTTCATATGGCAAACCTACAATTAAGTCCATATGCACATGGGTGCGCCCAGCCTTGATGATTGGTGGTATCACAGATTGAATACGACCCCAATCATTGCGCCGATGGATCGCCTCTAAGGTCTTATCATGCGTACTCTGAACGCCTACCTCAATCTGTATTTGACCATGACGAGTAGAACTTAGAATATCTACTTCTTTTTCAGTCATTAAAATGGATTCCATTTCCAGGTGAAAGTTCGTCTGTCCCCCATGGTCACGCATCCACTCCATCAATGGAATATGATGATGAGGCGCACAGTTAAACGTACGATCCACAAACTTCACCTGTTTTACATTGTGCTCTACGAACCAAGCTAACTCTTCGATTACCCGTTCTTGGGGAAAGAATCGTACAGTGTTGCGATTTCCAGATAAACAATACTGGCAACTAAAGGGACAACCACGAGAAGATTCATAATAGACAATTTTATTCCCTAAGGTAAGCATATCTTCCTCTGTGTACGGGAATGGTATTGTACTTAGGTCCTTCACCTCTACAGCCTCTTCAGACCCTTGAATGTTCCCTTGTTCTCTACCTAGGATACCAGGTATGACAGGATCAACAGGAGAGTGACCTGTACGAATTGCTTTCACAAACGAAGTGAAAGCCTCCTCAGCTTCCCCTTGTACAATATAGTCAATACACGGGTGGTCTTCTAATAGTTCCCGCGCTGTATAACTCACCTCAGGCCCCCCTAAGATAATCTTAGTACTAGGGCGGACCGCTTTGATCATAGAACATAGATGCAATGTCATATCGATATTCCAGATATAACAAGCAAAGCCTATTACATCTGCGTCTAACGTAGTGACATTATTTAAAATATCTAAAATAGGCATATTAATAGTGTATTCCACTATCTCATATGCCTCGTCTTTCGTTCTTCCATAAGCCTGCAAATAGCGCAACGCCAAAGAAGAATGTATATATTTTGAATTCAACGTTGAAATAATAACTTTCATTTGTACCTCACTCATCGAATGAACTTAGTTCATCGGCTATTATTTCATTATACCACAAAACACAAACCTCTCCCATAATTTAACTCTTAGAGGGACGCAGTTAGACGTAGGAACAAGTAGTATTTTTTTGCAAAGTATGGTATACTTGACATGTAAAAAAGAAGAGCCATCAACGTGTAGCTGGCGTTAGGCTCATCTCAAAAAGTCAAAATTTGATTTCGCCTAACGTGTGAGGGCCGTAAAACCTCATTTCGTTAGGCGTTTTCATTAGCTATAAAAGCAACGAATAACTTCTACAATTAACATAGAAAATTGAATCAATAAAGATAATTTTTCATATGCAGTCATAGTATCACCTCCTCCCATAATAGGAAGAGATGAGCCTAACAACACGTTAATGACTCTTCTAATCTTCATTATACTACAAAATTACCCAAACTATTAACATGTATCAATATAGTTTCCTACCCAAGAGGAACGCAGTTAGGTGTAGCAGCCTTCGTGGCGGCCTTTACTGACAAAATGATACAAACACAGGAAGAGCACGGCGTGCTCCGAACAAACATTATGAAATACCGTTTGTGAGGAGTATGTCGTGCTCTTCCCTTTTTATCATATTCAATTAAGACCGCCACAAGGCTGCATAGCCTTACAAGCAACGACCAACGAGGCTGCATAGCCTAATTAGTGACGTTTAAAGCCTAGTTTTTCTATAATGATGAACAGCATAGGGATGATTGCCACTCCAAAGAATGTGGCTGTAATCATACCAAATACTACGGTCACACCCAAGGATGCACGGGCACCAGCACCAGCGCCACTTGCCAACATCAATGGCGAGCATCCAATGATGAATGCAAAGGACGTCATCAAGATAGGACGTAAACGAATCTTCGCTGCTTCAATAGCTGCGTCTACATAGTTCATACCTCTTTCATCAACACGAATCTTAGCATATTCAATGATTAAGATCGCATTCTTCGCTGCCAAGCCCACTAATGTAAGTAAGCCGATTTGGAAGTAAATATCCAAGGCAAAGAAATGTGTAGATTTCATCATGGCACCAATCATATTGAATAACCATGGACCAAGAACAGCACCAAAGATACCTGTTGGAACAGATAATAATACTGCAAATGGCACTTTCCAAGATTCATACAAGGCAGCCAACACAAGGAATACAAAGACAATACCGAATCCAAAGATAATCAACACTTGGGATCCCGCTTTGATTTCCTCACGAGTTTGTCCACCCCAATCATAGGTATATCCTTGTGGCAATGTATTTTTCGCCACTTCTTCTAAGGCTTTGATAGCATCACCAGAGCTAACACCTTGCTTAGTATTACCACCAATGCTCACTGCTGGGAAGTTGTTATATCGTGTTACCACAAAGGCAGATGTCGTTTTTTGCGGTGTAATATACGTATCAACTGGCACCATTTGACCTGCTGCATTACGAACAGTCAATAGATGATTCATACTAGGATCGGTACGGAACTGATTGTCCGCTTGTAACATAACTTTGTAGTTTTTACCAAACTTAGTAAAGTCATTTAACTGCATACCACCATAATATCCTTGTAAGGCTGTATAAATATCTGTCACAGCTACACCATCACGAGCCGCTCTATCACGATTCACATCAAAATTATAGGATGGTGTGGCCGTATTGAAAGTCGTATAAATACTAAGGAACTCAGGACGTTTTTGAGCTTCTCCTAAGAACTGTTGCACTACCGCATTCATTTGTTCTGTACTATGACCCGCTTTATTGATGAGGTACATGGAGAAACCACCCGTCTTACCAAGACCTGGGAGGGATGGTGGATTCAACGGAATAATCGTTCCTCGTGGATCTTTAGAACCATGCATGAAAGTATTTCGAATCTTTAAGCCAAGCTGTTGATCTGGTTGCGTTCTTTCACCCCAATCTGTTAAGGATGTAAAGATTACACCACCACTCGTTTGTGCTGCCCCAGCTAAGATATCAAAGCCAGGTACTGTGATGGTCCCATCAGAATCTTTATCTTCGTTCAAGAAATGACCTAAATCAGTTAATACATCTTTTGTACGACTAGAAGTCGCCCCTGGCGGCAAGGATACCGCAACCAGAAAATAGCCACTATCTTCAGCAGGTACGAATCCACTTGGCACCATACGCATCATACCAAAAGCTGCACCTAAGAAGATAGCCAATGCCAACCATGTGGCCCATAGACGATTGGACCAACGAGCTAAAAGAATACCATACTGATCGATTCTTCGATCCAAGAATCCATTAAACCACTCCAAGAAACGACCCACTATATTAGTAGTCTCTTTTGGCTTATGTGGTTTTAACATAATACCACACAATGCAGGCGTCAATGTCAATGCTACAAAGGCAGAAATAATAACAGAAATAGCTACTGTTAAAGCGAATTGTTTATACAATACCCCCGTTAAACCACCCATGAAGGCCACTGGAACGAATACGGAAATCAATACGAAAGCAATACCAACAACAGGGCCTTGTACTTTTTCCATGGCTGCTACGGTAGCCGCCTTTGGTTTCAACCCATTGTAGCGCATTTCATATTCTACAGCTTCGATTACGACGATGGCATCATCCACGACGAGACCGATCGCTAACACCATGGCTAGCAAAGTCAATGTATTAACAGTAAAGCCCATTACTTGGAACGCCGCAAAAGTACCAATCAAAGATACTGGCACTGCAATCATTGGAATCACTGTAGACTGCCATGTTTGCAAGAACAAGTACACAATAATCGCTACGAGAATCAAGGCTTCTTCAAAGGTTTTTACTACTTCTTTCATAGAAGCTTTTACAAATTTTGTATTATCTACAATAATCTTCGCTTGCATATCCGGTGGGAATGCTTCTTCTTGTTGGTGAATAACCTCTTTTACAGCATTGATTGTTTCTAATGTATTCGCATCATTCGTTAATGAAACAGCAAATACAGCTACTGGTTTATCATTGCCCGTTTCTTTTGAGAAGCTTGTAGGCTCTACAGAATAACTTTGTGCCCCTAATTCAACACGAGCTACATCTTTTAAATGCAATAAATTATTCTTTTTATCTTTTTTAATTACGATATTTTCAAATTCTGAAATTTCAGCCAAACGACCTTGTACTTTCACAGATGTGTTGAAAGCTTGATCTTTGTCAATTGGATCGGAACCTAACGCACCTGCTGCAGCCTGTTTGTTTTGACTGCGAATCGCATTGCTTACATCTGTTATGGTAACGCCATACTTAGACATTTTTGTAGGGTCTAGCCAAATGCGCATAGCATAGTCAGCACCGAACTCCTGCACTGTACCCACACCATTCACAGATTGGATGGCATCCATCATGTAGTTAGTGGCATAGTTTTTCAAGAAAGTTCTATCATAACTACCATTTGGCGATACCAAGGAGAATACCATGGCCATATCACCAGAAGATTTCGTAGTGGTCACGCCCACCGTTTGTACTTCGGATGGCAAGGATGCCAAGGCACGGGCTACACGGTTTTGTACGTTTACCGTATCCATATCGGCATCAGTTCCTTGCTCAAATTGAACTGTCAAGTTATAGGAACCATCCCCTGTACTCGTGGATTGCATATAATCCATATTTTGGACGCCAACGATTTGTTTTTCGATGACTGCCGCTACCGATTCGCTTACAACCTCAGCATTGGCCCCCATGTAGGCAGTACGTACCTGTACTTGCGGTGGAGAAATCTGTGGATATCTGTCGATCGGCAGTTTTGATAAGGAAATCAACCCTAGCAATGTAATGATAATAGAGATTACGATGGCAAAGATAGGGCGATTAATAAAGAATTTTGACACAATATCACCCTAATTACCTTTCTCAATATCTTCTTTGCTTAATAAAGTTGCTTTTACTTCTGCGCCATTTTTCGCTTTTGTTAAGCCATCTACAACGATTTCATCGCCTACTGTTAAACCTTTACCATCTTTGGAAGGACGAATGATGGTGTATTTACCACTGGTACCACTTGTTGTGACAGGCACTTGTTCTACTTTACCATCTCGGATGACCATCACAAATGTTTTATCCAATACTTGTAATAAAGCACGAGATGGCACTAAGATAGCGCCTTGAATAGTTTCACCGCTAGTAATAACGGATGCATACATATTTGGTAACAACATATGATTTGGATTTGGGAATGCTGCTTTTAAAATCAGCTGACCTGTACCGCTATCTAAGTTTTTGGCAGCTTCCACAATGCGACCTTTAATTGTGCTTACAATTTTGTGATTATCATCATAGGTACCATAGATTTCACCATTGGACAATTTCAATTCTACTTCGCCATCTACAGAACGATGTGCTTTTTTATATTCTAAGTACTCTGCTTCACTCATACTAAATTGTACATATACTGGATCGGTAGAGTTCAATGTGACAAGTGCTGTTTGTCCAGCTGTAACGAATGTACCTAAATCTACATCATCCATTTCCAATGTACCATCAAATGGCGCATATACAACCGTATCTTGTAAATTATTTTCCGCTAAGCGGATTTGTGCTTCCATAGCTTCTAAGGCTGCGCGATTTTGTGCAGCCACACTAGCTTGTGTATCCAGTGTTTGGCGGGCAATGGCATCTTCATTTGCTAATGTTTGATAGCGCTGTAAATCGACTTGAGAGTTTTGGTACGCTGCGCTAGATCGTGCTGCATTGGCTTGTGCACTAGCTAGGTTCGCTTCGTATTGACGTCCATCGAGACGATACAATGCTTGACCGGCTTTTACCGTGTCGCCCCCTTTTACATATTTTTCAACAACTCGACCGGATACATTCGCTCGAATCACAATAGAATTTTGTGCCAATACAGTACCATTGAAAGATTCTTGTACATTTGTATCAGTAGCTGTGATTTTATAGGAGTTAACCTCCGTTGGACCTTGCCCCGGAGCTTGTCCACCACAACCAGATACAAGTACAAGGGCTGCCAAGCTAGCTGCCACTAAACCATTATACGCTTGTTTTTTCATTCATTTCACCCTTATTTGTAATACCCTGTAATATAACTGAAATAACCTTTGGCATATATTTATAAATATCCTCATGATGATTGGAGCTTTCAAACACAATGCGTCGTACAGCACCTTGCAACATCATAATGATAATATCAACATCCACATAGCGAGCAATAGTTCCTTGCTCTTGTTGGTGTAGTAAATAGTGTTTAAGTAAGTCCCAATCTTTCTTGAACAAAGTTTTCAACGTTTCTTGTAGTTGCGGTATATAAGAAGATTTCTATGAAAGATTCTCCACTGAAAGCCGCATACAAATTTGATCGTACTCTAAAATACCTATTTAATACTTCTTCTACAGTAAGACTTTTATTGTTCACAATATTCTCATGCTGTCTGTAAAAGTCTTCTGCCCCATGGACTAAAATGGTTTCTACAATTTCATGTTTAGAACGAAATTGTTCATACAACGTACGTTTACTAATAGTCAATGCTTTTGCTAAATCATCCATGCGGAATGATATGCCTTGCTCTTCAATCATTATGGCCGCCGCTGCTAAAATTTTCTCCTTAACGGTAACCAATATAGCCCTCCTTTCATACTCTCTTTTATATCTATTAAAACTCAAAGTATACTACTCAGTACTACTCTTTAGTTTACTTAAAATAAGAACAAATGTCAAACTATGAAACCCATCAATTCGATGATGTCTATATACCCCAAACTTTCATTTTTAGAAAGTTTAGGGCATGAATACCCCAAACTTTTATTTTTAAAGAGTTTAGGGTATGAATAACCTAAATTTGCAAGCAAAAAATGCCACGCCTTAGCGCAGCATTTCTTTGAAAGCAGATTAGTTATCCCATACTTTAGGAATATAATACTCAGTAAATAGTTTTATCGCATAGTTATCTGTCAGACCCGCCACATAGTCCACAATATCTTGGTCTGTAATGGGATTGTCATGATGGATTTCATGGCGAATCGCCTCGGGATGTTCTTTATAGTACATAAATAAGTGTTTTACCACATAGTCACCTTTATTCCGATCTGGAATTAACGACGGTGCCCGATAGACACGTTCAAACATAAAACGACGGAAAATATTCATAGTTTCCACACCACGTTCTGACATAGAAATCACCGGTTGATCCATAGAGGATGTCACCATGTCTGTGACCATGGCAGTAATCATTTTGGAATGGGTATCTCCAAAGACCTGTACCACTTCTTTCGGTAAATCATTCACTCTGAGCATATGTGCTCGCAACGCGTCATCAAAATCATGACACAAATAGGCGATACGATCAGCAGTGCGTATAATCTGCCCTTCTAAGGTAAGAGGCATATGAGAACCTGTATGCCCTAAAATACCATCACGAACAGCAGTTGTTAGGTTAAGACCTTGTCCATCCTTTTCTATACTTTCCACCATGCGCAAGCTTTGCTCATTATGATTGAAATGACCTACCATATCACGAAGGGCGTATTCCCCCACATGTCCAAATGGTGTATGTCCCACATCATGCCCCATAGCGATAGCCTCTGTCAAATCTTCATTCAACCGCAACGCCCGTGCAATGGTACGTCCAATCTGTCCCACTTCTAAGGTATGTGTCATACGAGTCCGATAATGGTCCCCTGGAGCAATATATACTTGTGTTTTATGTTTTAATCGACGGAAACATTTGCTATGTAAAATACGATCTCGATCTCGTTGAAAATCCGTCCGATATGGATCAGGCTCTTCCCTACGATCTCTTACAGATTCTCTACTTTTAGCCGCATAAGGACTTAACATAGTATATTCTCGTTCTTCTAGCATTTCACGAATACTCATATGACACCTCCTAGCTTAGCGTGTATCCATGACACGATTTTTTTGAATGATTTGCATCACCATACCAGCTGTTTCTTCGATAGATTTATTAGTTACATCAAGTACTGGACAATGCAACCGTCTCATCACAGTTTTTGCATAATTTAACTCTTCTTCAATACGGCTTACATTCGCATAATTAGCGTCCGCATGTAGTCCCATGGTACGAAGACGTTCTTCACGAATATTGTTCAATTTGAAAGGATCAATAATTAACCCCACAATCTTGCGCCCTGGAATTTGGAACAATTCTTCTGGTAACGGTACTTCTGGTACCAATGGTAAATTGGCTGCTTTTATTTTTTTATAGGCTAAGAACATAGATAATGGTGTCTTACTAGTACGAGAAATACCAATAATGACAATATCTGCTTTTTCAAAGCCTTTTGGATTTTTACCATCGTCGTATTTCACGGCAAATTCAATAGCCTCTACCTTTTTGAAATATTCTTGGTCTAGTTTATGAATCATACCAGGTGCTAATCTAGGCTCTGTATCTGTCATAGTTCCTACTGCATCCATAACAGGGCCCATAATATCTACGGCTTGCACACCCTGTGCTTTACAAGCTGTATCTAAATAAGACCGCAATGCTGGTGATACAATGGTATGACAGATCACATGTCCGCCGGTAGCAGCTTCTTTTACCACTTCATTTATTTGTAATTCATCATTAATATAGGGCACACGAACGATATCAATCGTTTCCTTATCATATTGACTTGCCGTAGCACGTGCCACTGATTCAGCTGTTTCTCCTAGGGAGTCAGAAATTGCATAAATAATTTTAGCCATAATTACTCCTATCGTTTTCCACAGTCCCAAAATAAACGGGTCACTGTGGTTTTAGAAATACGACCTACTACACGATATTCTTTACTTGTCTCTAATAATACCTTATCTACTACCGGTACGCAATCGATTTCAAAATCAATCATCCGTTCTACTGCTTCCACAACAGGCATATCGGGATATGCCACTACGACTTTACTAGTAGGTGTCATGATCATGGAAATAGGCATAGTATTTAAATCAGACCCACCAAGAGAGGCACGCAATAAATCTTTACGAGAAACCACTCCTTTTAATATACCATCATCGCAGATTAAGATAGTTCCTACATCTTCTGTGAACATGGTAACAATTGTGTCATACACAGATGCTGTGGAACTGACTGCTACCACACTTGACATAACTTGTGCCACAGTAAAACTATTAATCTCAGCCGCTAAGGGATTATTTGCCACTTTACCAACATAGTAATACCCTACCTTTGGCCGTGCATCTAAAATACCCATCATTGTCAGTACCGTTAAATCTGATCGCAACGCAGACCTCGTTAAGTCTAATTTTGTAGCGATAGCTTTACCAGTGATAGGCCCTTCTTGTTGTACAATTTGTACAATCGATTCTTGTCGTTTTGAAAGATTCATATTGTTACCTTTCTATGAAAAAGGAGGCTCCTTCCAGAGCCTCCTCATCTATTACCAATCTAAAGCTTCTGTATTTTGACGACCTTTGCCTGTCAAAGCATCTAACATAATGCGTTGTTCTAATTGTGCCACCATTTTTTTCGTAGACACCACAGCATCTGGATTTACAGAAATAGAGTCAATACCATGTTTTACTAAGAACTCACAGAACTCTGGATATACACTTGGCGCTTGTCCACAGATGGATACTGTTTTGCCATCTTTGTGTGCTGTTTCAATTAAATGTTTAATAGCACGTTTTACAGCCAAGTTTCTTTCATCATAAATATGTTGTACAGTTTCATTATCTCGATCACAGCCTAATACAAGCATCGTTAAGTCATTGGAACCGATAGAGTAACCATCTACATATTGATTGAATTGATCCGCCAAGATAATGTTCGCAGGGATTTCAGCCATCAACCATACTTTGAAGTCTGCATTACGTTGTAAGCCGTGTTCTGCCATAATACGAGTTACTTCTGCTGCTTCCTTCACAGTACGACAGAATGGAATCATAACTTGCAAATTTTTAAAACCGAATTCATTGCGTACTTTTTTAATGGCTTCTAATTCTAACAAGAACGCTGGTGCATAGCGTTCATCATAGTAGCGAGAAGCGCCACGGAATCCAAGCAACGCGCTAGATTCTTCTGGCTCGTATTTATCACCACCATTTAAATCACGGTATTCGCTAGATTTGAAGTCACTCAAACGCAATACAACTTGTCGAGGTGCTAAGGCTGCACATACTTTACGCATACCTTCGGCTAAGGTATCAATAGCAAAATCACGACGACCTGTTTCGATTAAATGCATTGGGTGTTCATGGATGAACGTAGTCCAAATGAACTCTTCACGCATTAAGCCGATGCCATCGCAAGGTAATACGCCATATTTTTCAGCTAAGTCTGGGTCACCTAAGTTCATGTAAATTTTAGTTCCTGTAATTGGAGTTGGCTCTACATAGTGAGCTTCTGCTGCAGGTTCTGCCTTTTTAGTTGCTTCTTCTAAAATACCGTCATACACAATGCCATTTGTAGCATCTACAGTAATCATTTGACCATCTGTAATCGTTTTTGTCGCCTCTTCACTGCGAGATTTTGTGCCTACAATACATGGGATCCCCAACTCACGGCTTACGATGGATGCATGACAAGTCATACCACCTGCATCTGTGACAATAGCTTTAGCTTTTTTCATCGCCGGTACCCAGTCAGGAGCAGTCATAGTAGTAACAAGGATTTCTCCTTCTTTGAAATCATCGATATCTTCTGGATTTTCGATCACATGAGCACGACCTGCTGCTTTACCAGGGCTCGCAGGAAGACCTTTTACAACAATCTTACGTTCTGTTGTAGTCGCTTCCACTACAGTTTCTTCTTTTTCTTTCTTTTGAGAGAATACAGTTTCTGGACGGGCTTGTAAAATCCATACTTTTCCATCGCGCTCATCGATGCCCCATTCCATATCCATATAGCAACCATAATGTTTTTCAATCGCTTTTGCATAAGTTGCTAATTCGATAACTTGTTCGTCTGTGATAACTTGTTGACGAGCTTGGTCTTCAGGAATTTGAATTTCAACGCAATCCCCTTCTGGTTTACGTACTAATGCAAGATTTTTATCATTAATCATACGATCTGTAATTTGCATCGTCCCTTTATCTACAGTGAAATTATCTGGTGTCACTGTACCTTGCACTACATACTCACCAAGACCCCAAGATCCTTCGATAATAATGGATTTGTCATCACCATTCATAATATTCACAGAGAACATAACGCCTGCCGCTTTGGAGTATACCATCATTTGGATTGCTGCTGACAAAGCTACTGTCATATGATCGAAACCTTGTTTTACACGATAGTAGGTAGCACGGTCAGTGAAAGTAGATGCATAGCATTCTTTTACTTTCGCAATGATCATATCTGCGCCACGAACATTTAAGTATGTATCTTGTTGACCTGCAAAACTAGCATCTGGCAAGTCCTCTGCAGTGGCACTAGATCGTACCGCTACAAATGGATTTTCTTCCCCTACTTTACGTGCTAACTCTTCATAGCCTTCACGAATAGCCTCAGCTAATGGAGCTGGCATTTCTTCATCCATAATCATTTGACGTACTTCTGCAGTCACCTTACGTAACAAAGCAGAATTTTCCACATCATGTAACTCTTCTAGTTTAGCTTTAATTCGATCTACTAAACCAGTTTCTTCCATAAAATAACGATAGCCATGGGCTGTTGTAGCATATCCATAAGGAACAGGTACATTCGTAGAAGAAGTCATTTCTCCTAAAGAAGAAGACTTACCACCAACAATATCCACATCCTCACGATGCAATTCATCAAACCAAAGAACATATGCAGTATCACGACTCATGATTATCCCTCCATCACAAATAGTATTCATAATTTAATTATATAGTACAACATATATAATAAATAGTCAAGCACTATTAGGATTGGAATCAAAAGTAAGTTGCAAATTAAACCCCATTATTAATAAAAGATACATCATAATAATGTAATTTTAAATAAAAAAGTATCCTTATAGGATGCTCTTCCATTTGCCCTATTCAGTTAAGAACACCACAGGCTACATAGGGAAACCAGTGATATTTGTAATACACCTAATAACTGTGCTATAATTAAGACAAGAAAAGAAGAGCCATCAACGTGTAGCTGGCGTTAGGCTCATCTTAAAACTTTCAAAATGGATAGCCTAACGTGTATAAGTATTAGCGGTACTTATCTTATACGTTAGGCTTTTTCATTAATTATTTAAATAAATCAATGAGATGTACTATTAATTTTAAGATTAAAAATAATCTATACATATTTCTAAACTTTTTCATAGTACCACCTCCTCCCATAATAGGGAGAGATGATTCACACCCAAAATACAATAAGAACACCTGAGGAACGCAGTTAGATGTAGTAGCCTTGTGGCGTCTCTTACTACCTAAATTACACAAACACAAGAAGACCGTAACATACCCCTGAACAAACATAACCACTGTATAGTTTGAGAAGGGGTGTGTTACGGTCTTCCCTTTATCTTATTTAGTTAAGAACGCCACAGGCTACATAGACTAACAAGAGACGATTTTAATGAATTTCCGTTTCCCAACTTGCAATACCATACCGTCTTTCAATAGAATATGTTCTTCGTTGCACTTTTCACCATCAATTTTAAAGGCTCCAGCTTTAATAGATCGTCTTGCTTCCCCATTACTTGCTGTTAAGCCTGCATCAGATAATAACTGTGGTACAAACACAGGTTCTTCTGTGATTGCCACTTTATATTCTGGAATATCTGTTGGCATCGCATGTTTTTGGAACACACGCACAAACTCATTTTGTCCAAAATTGGCAGCTTCTTCTCCATGATATAGACGAACGATAGTATGAGCCAATTTCATTTTTACATCTCTTGGATGTGCTGCACCAGACTCTAAATCTTTGCTCAATTGTTCTTGTTCTTCAATAGACATATCTGTAACAAGCATGAAGTAACGCATCATCAATTCATCTGGAATGGACATAGCTTTACCATACATTTCAGAAGGAGCCTCGCTAATACCGATGTAGTTGCCTAGGGATTTACTCATTTTTTGAACCCCATCAAGGCCTTCTAAAATCGGCATCGTGATGATTGTTTGCTCTGGCATACCTTCTTCGCCTTGTAGATGACGCCCCATCAACAAGTTGAAAGTTTGGTCAGTACCGCCAAATTCTACGTCAGCTTTCAACGCGATAGAATCATAACCTTGCATCAATGGATACATGAACTCATGAATGCTAATTGGCCGACCTTCTGTATATCGTTTATGAAAGTCATCACGTTCTAACATACGAGCTACGGTGTACTTAGATGCTAGTTTCAACACATCAGCAAAGTCTAATTTGCTCAACCATTCGCTATTGAAGCGTACTTCTGTTTTTTCAGGATCTAAGACTTTAAAGATTTGCTCTTGGTATGTTTTTGCATTGGTAATAACTTGTTCTTCTGTCAATGGTGGACGAGTTACACTTTTACCAGTAGGGTCACCGATACGAGCTGTAAAGTCACCAATTAAGATGATAACTTTATGTCCAAAATCTTGGAACAATTTTAACTTACGCAAGACTACAGTATGACCCAAGTGGATATCTGGAGCTGTAGGATCCAATCCTAATTTGACGATCAATGGCGTATTAGTGGCCACGGATTTTTCTAATTTCTTTTTAAATTCATCTTCTGGTAAAAGATCAGCTACCCCATGGGAAATGAGGCGAAACTGTTCTGCTGCACTAATCATGATTATCTCCTATATTACTGTGAACTTTTAGAGGATTTAGGGGCAATAACGGGATCTTTCCCTTTATTACTTTTTGATTTAGAGGGGCTTTCATCATTTGATGTTGTACCATCATCACTATCTAAATCTCCATCTTTTTTATCTTTGTCTTTTTTATCTTTATCGTCTTTTTTCTTATCTGGATTTTCATTACCTGCATATGCTTCTGGTCCTACTCCATCTGGCACCGTGAAATTAGATGCAGGTGTATCTGCCAAAGCTGCTTGCATGTATTGTCTCCATATTACGGCTGGCGTTTGACCACCTGTGGTACCATGTAATGTTTCAGAACCACTGTCGTCACCCATCCAAACCACTGTCACTAAATCAGGTGTATATCCTGCAAACCAAGCATCTTTTTCTTCATCTGTGGTACCAGTTTTCCCTGCGGCTGGTCGACCGAAGTAAGCATTGCCACCTGTACCATATTTAATAACAGATTCCAACATATTTGTCATCATATACGCATATTTTGGTTCCACAACACGAGTTTCGTCCAAGGACTCTTCTTCTACAATGTTTCCATTACGATCAATGATTTTTGTAATTGATACAGGTTTTACTTTCACACCATTATTAGCAAGCACGCCATAGGCTACTGCCATATCTATTGGTGTAACGCCTTTCGTCAAACCACCTAAGGCTACAGCTAAGTTGTCATCACCTTTTTTATCCAATGTGGTAATACCCATTTTTTCTGCTAAATCTAGCACATTGGACATACCTACTTTATCGGCGGCCAATACAGCTACCACGTTATTAGAATGTGCTACCGCATTACGCATCGTCATGGCACCTGAGTGTTTACGTGAATAGTTTTGCGGTTTCCAACCATGGAACTCCGACGGTTTATCCACATACACAGTACCTGGATTATCGCCATGTTTTAAGGCTGCCAAATATACAAACGGTTTAAAGGATGAACCTGGTTGACGTACTGCCATAGTAGCACGGTTGAAGGAATCTGTTCCTCTACCACCCACCATGGCTACAATATGTCCATTATGAGGATTTATAGAAATCAAAGCCCCTTGTGGCTGTCGCAAACCATTTTCATCAGTATAATAATCCGGCAAGTTTTCCATCGCTTTTTCTGCAGCATGTTGGGCTTTCATGTCGATAGTGGTATAAATTTTCATACCTTCTTTATAAATTGCATTATCACCATAGCGTTCCGACACTTCATTGATGACATAGTTAACAAAGTACCCCATGCTACCATAACTATTAGTGGATTGCGGTTTATCCAACAGGTGGATATCTGCTTGTTTCGCCTCTTCTGCATCAGCTTGGGACAAGTAATCATATTTTACCATCTGCCCCAATACAACGGCTTGTCGAGCTTTTGCTGCTTTTAAATTGTTAAATGGAGAGTAATAGTTAGGACTTTGCGGCAAGCCTGCTAGGATCGACATTTGTGCTAAAGATAAATCTTGTACGTCCTTACCAAAATAGACATGAGATGCTGTTTGCACACCATACGCACCTTGACCAAAGTAGATTTGGTTCATGTACATTTCTAGGATTTCTTTTTTTGTATAATGCTGTTCAATGCGCAAAGCCAATAATGCTTCCATAATCTTACGCTTAAACGTACGATCTTGTGTTAAGAAAGCATTACGAGCTAACTGTTGTGTAATCGTAGAGCCACCCTCTGCCACTCCATCATGAGCAATATTTACCCATACAGCACGTAAAATACCGATAGGGTCTATGCCGTGATGACTGTAGAATCGATTATCTTCCGTAGCAATAAAAGCATCTTGGAACTTTTGAGGAATATCTGCCAATTTTACTGGCAAGCGATTTTCCTCTGAATGAACGGTAGTAATCAAATCACCATTGGCATCATAAATTTGAGATGACGCCGCAGGTTTTACATTGCCTACATCTGGCAAGGAAGACATGGTAGCCCCTAAAAAGCCACAGCCTGCTCCTGCTACAATCAATATAAATAAGATAAAGAACAACCAAAAGGAACGTTTCCATGATGATTTCTTCTTCACTGGTTTCTTTTTCACAACTCGTCTCCGAGGAGGAATGGGTCTTGATGAACTAGGATTCATATGTCACCTCTCTAAAGCTCATTATTTCCTATAGAACACCCTTAATTATACTCTATTTGCTGATGTTTGTACAAATCGAATTGCTCTCAGCGTTCTTATAGGATGACTGTGGTAGCGCCAGCACCACCCTCATCTAAACTGGCTAGATCATAACTTTTAATGCCTGGCAAGGTTCGTAAATAATCATGAACACCCGCTCGTAGCGCCCCCGTTCCTTTACCATGGACAATGCGCACCGAGTTTAAACCTGCTAGTATAGCTTGGTCAATGAATCTTCCTACTTCTACAACAGCTTCATCCACAGTTCTTCCGATAATATTTAACTCTGTAGAGGCTTGTTGTTGACGAATGACCGCCATACCAGATCGTTTCCGTTGACGATTGGACATAGGTGCAGGATTTTCTTTACGCAATAAGGCACTGGCTTCCTCACGAGTGGCTGCTAATACATCCTTTTCTTTCACAGTCACTGTCAGTCCATTCATATCTACTTGAATCCGTTTCCCTTGGATAGCCAATATAGTGCCTAAGGATTGTAAGTTATCTAGGAACACAACATCGCCCACTTTTACCTTAGTCACATCTAAAGGATCTCGTTTTTCTATAACGGCTGTAGGAACCGCCACATTGGATACGCCTTTTCTAGCTTTAGATATAGCATCCTGACGCTTTTGCTTATCCGTTTCATTGAAAGAACCTTTTAACTCTTTGATGATTTGTTCACTTTCAATACGAACAGATCGTTTCATATTTTGCGCTTCTTCTCGAGCTTTTTCTAAGATGACCTTTTTCTTATCTTGTAATGCTTTTTTATCACGCATCACTTGGGTACGCATACGGCGCACTTCTTCTTGCTCTTTTTTCAAAGCTCGTTCACGCTCTTGCGTTTTACGTAACTCTTGATTTAATTCACGGAGCATATCTTCCATAGCACTACGTCCATTCAGTTCCCATTGTTTACGAGCTAGGTCTACTACTTCTTGTGGTAATCCTAAGCGTGCTGCAATGCTAAGGGCATGTGAACTACCTGCTACGCCAATATGTAAACGGTACGTTGGGCGTAAGGTTCTTTCATCAAACTCCACATGACCGTTTTCAACACCTTTTGTTTGATACGCATAGGTTTTGAGCTCATTATAGTGAGTGCTCACCATCATGAGCGCTCCTTTTTTACGGAAGTATTCAATGATTGCAATCCCTAAGGCACTTCCTTCTTCTGGATCTGTACCAGAACCTAATTCATCTAGTAATACTAAATCATTTGGTCCTACCTTTTTCAGTATCCGTATTACCTGCGACATATGGGCAGAGAATGTACTCAAGCTGGCTTCAATACTTTGTTCATCTCCAATATCTGCATAGATATGGTGAAAGATTGGTAAAGTAGAACCACTATCAGCTGGAATACATAATCCGCTTTGATTCATTAATGCCAACAATCCCAATGTTTTTAGAGACACTGTTTTACCACCTGTATTGGAACCTGTAATCAACAAAATACGATACTTCGTCCCTAAAGTGATGGTAGTAGGAACTACCACATTCGGAGCTAGCATAGGATGACGCGCTTGTAGTAAATTCACTTCTCGACCTTGACTGATGATGGCACGGACGGCTTTCATCCGTATGGCTAATTCTGCTTTTCCATAGACAAATTCTACATGGGATACACGTTTACATGCATCTAATAATGTATCTGCATGAGCTCGTACCAACTCTGTCAATTCTTTGTAAATACGAAGTACTTCTTGTTCTTCTGCCAAGGTAGCTTCTTGTAATTCATTATTTAAGTCTACCAATCGCATAGGCTCAATATATAAAGTGGCACCTGTAGCAGATCTATCATGAATAAGACCAGGAAATGCTCCTCGATATTCTTGTTTTACAGGAATCACGTAACGATTATTACGCATAGTAACGATAGCTTCTTGAAAGTATTTTTGATTATCCTTATCCTGTAATATTCTCTGTAGATCATTTTTAATAGCATTTTTGGTGCGACTCATGGTCATGCGTAACTGTTGTAGTTTCGGTGTAGCACTATCTAATAATACACCGTACGCATCAAAAGTTCGTTCAAAGCGCTTGGTCAGCTTATCATGATTTGGCAAATCCTGTACCCACAAAGATAATAATGGGTAAAGCAAATACTTTTCTTTAAAAAAGCGATGCATCCGATTATATGCCAAGATAGTAGTATGTAAATCCCAAAGCTCTTCACGAGTCAAAATAATTTCTTTGCGACTTTTTGTACAAGTTGTACGAATATCTTTCGTGCCACTGATGGGTTGCTCCACTTCTTGCTCTAAGGAGCGCATAGCTTCCACTGTTTCATCTAGGGCATCTTCAATTTTTTGACGGTTGTGCATAGGTTGCAAATTCAGTGCATATTCTTTAGCTATGGCAGAGGAACACACATCAGCTAGCTTTTGTCGTATATGTTGAAAGTCTAAGACTTGTTCACTATTCATTATGATTCCCCTAATATTCCTTTAAAAAAGTGTCCCCTTGTGATATGAGTAGCTCCTTCTTTGCTCGGTGGTTTCACAGTCCCCTCTAGTAATTGATGATACATACTCACCTCGTTAGCAATCCATTTAGGACTTCGTTGTCTTCCATCAATAACCAATCGTTGTAACCCAGAACGTCGTAAGTCATCGATATAGCTTTTCATATCTAACTCACGGCTATTCATAATATGGGTACGACAGAATGGATCTGTATAAATTGGAAATAGTTCACCCTTTCTATCTTGCAAAGCATAGTCTTGTTTCGTACACACCACAGGACAACCTCGTTTGTAACCAGTACCGGCAAAACTGCTGATAGGACAATACTCTGAAATCATCAATTCTACACGGCCCTGCACAATAGCACCAATGGACATAATATTTTTACTTGCCATCGTATTCATTTGATGCAAGGTAGCCTCTAAGGACACATTGACAGTACTAAATCCTAAGTCATTGAGTATACCTAAGGTGTGAGAGTTAAAGGTTTGCAATCCTGTATCACCTTCCACCACACCTGTATATCCCAGTTGATGTAATACTTCCAGAGCTCCCAAGAAATGCACTCGAATTCCATCTGGATTGGCTTGTACCATATGGAATACCATATCTCTGAAAGCGGTACTTTCATTATCCTTAATCACCCTTGGGGTACTAAATATAATTTCTTTGTTAGCATCACGGCACATTTGTACAGCTTCTCGATATACAGAATCTGCCACTGGGATTCTGTGTAATGGGTCCCCAAACACAATACGGTCTACTGGCGTCATCACAGCCTGCTGTAGGCCTTCTAAGGAATCCACTAAGATTTCTAATTGTTTTGTATTAGATTCTAGGGCATGCGCCTGTGTAAATCCTAAGACCTGTCCCACAGTTTTTGTCATGTCTCCTAATAATTCCATCCCTGTCGGCAAGTTCGCTTTACGTGCTTCCCATGATGCCAAGTATTGTTCTATTAGCAATTCTTCCATAGCCTCCACAGCATGTCTACGAAGACTATTTAAGACACTGCTAGGCCACATGAAAGAACCTTCGGGAACCGTCACATGATCTAACTCAAATAAAGTATTTCCTAAACGGCCTAATTGTTCCGTAATTTTCTCCACAGATGTAGGTTTGTTAGTAGCCATTTGTAATACATATTCATCAGTGACTGTTACCGTTTGACCAGAAGCTAACATCATCGTCAATGACACAGCGCTACCTTCTTCGCCATCTAAAAACATATAGGATTTGTATTTACGAGTAAAATCTTTTAACCCCCGTTGTTTGGTGTATCCACCTTGGCTGGCACGATAGACCTTGCCTGCACTAATAGTTTCCGTAAGTGGAATTCGATACATATCACGATCAGAAGTCATATCCGCCATCACCGTAATATAGTGTACATCTCCCGTATGGGAGATGACTTTCAGCAAGTCACCTTCCGCCACAGCCTCCTTAGTGCGCAAGGATAACGTACGGCCTTTAACCTGTCCTTCTCCCAAGTATTTCCCTAAATGGTTAGGCGCACTGATGGTCATCATAGACTTGGAACCATTATTTTCTAAATAAGCCGTAGAGAACCCACGATTAAATCCTTCTTCTAAGCGAGTAAAATCTGCCTCTATGGCTTGTCCAGATCTATCGATAATAGTCCGATATGTACCGATAACCTCATGCACATAGGATACCTTTTTCATGCGTCCTTCTACTTTAAATGAAGCTACACCTGCTTCAATGAGCTCTTTCATATATGCACTATAATTTAAGTCCTTAGGACTCATGATATAGGTCTCTTTATCATGAGTAATTTGTTCACCATCTAAAGTAACCAATTGGTATGGCAAGCGACATGGTTGGGCACAAGACCCACGGTTGCCACTACGTCCACCAATGAAACTACTCATCAAACATTGTCCAGAGTAGGAAATACAAAGGGCCCCATGAATAAAGACCTCTATTTCAGCCTTCGCATGTTTACAAATATGACGAATTTCATCTAAACTCAATTCTCTAGATAAGACAACTCGAGTAAACCCCAATCGTTCTAAAAATTGTACAGTCTCCAAATTAGTCGCTGTCATTTGTGTACTACCATGTAGCTCTAAGGTAGGCGCTACTTGACGCGCTATTCTTGCAACACCAAGATCTTGCACAATGATGCCGTCTACACCAATGCGTTCTAGTTCCCGTAGATGCTCTGCTAAGGCTTTACTTTCACGGTCACCTACCAAGATATTCACCGTTACATAGATACCCACCTGTAATATATGGGCTAATCGCAAAGCCTCACGCAATTCATCATAGTCAAAATTTCCCGCATGAGATCGCGCATTAAAGACCTTACCGCCTAAATAAATGGCATCAGCCCCTGCTTCAAGGGCGGCCATAAAGTTTTCCATTGTCCCTGCTGGGGCTAATAATTCCATCATAACTCCTTATAATAAATCGGTCATCCCATAAGAGAGATGACCGATTGTTACATCCCGTAGGATTTACGTATTATCGTAAAGTGCAACCTTTGTCTGCTAATTTTGCTAACATCGCTTGGATTCTATCTTCAATATCAGCATCTACTAATGTACCT
The DNA here is from genome assembly GCA_963515865.1 of uncultured Veillonella sp. Taxonomy (GTDB): domain Bacteria; phylum Bacillota; class Negativicutes; order Veillonellales; family Veillonellaceae; genus F0422. The sequence continues at coordinate 149,399 of CAUPZH010000001.1, read as the reverse complement.
TCGTGAGAACGGAAAGACAAGGTATACGCCAAACTACGATATCCTTCTTGAATATGTTCTCCTTCATATACGTCAAAGATACGAACATCTTCTAAATACTGTCCGCCTTCTTGCTCCATGACAGACAAAATTTCTCCAGCTTGCACCGTTTTTGGTGCCACAATCGCTAAGTCACGACTTGTACCAGGGAATTTAGAAATACCTGTGAAAGAAATTCCTTTGCGGTTCACTTGTAACAATGCTTCTAAATCCATTTCAAATAAATATGCTTTACCACTAATGTCATAATGACTTGCTACTTGTGGATGTAATTCACCAAAGCGTACTATTTCAACACCCTCTACGGAGATACTAGCACTCACACCTGGATGTAAATAATACTCTTTACTTCTACTAATTGCATAATTTTCAACACCAAGATTAGCGAGTACAGATTCAATGATACCTTTTAGATGATAGAAGTCTACATTTCTAGCCGGTACATTCCATTCTTGGCGATCCCATTTGCCTAGGATAACCCCTGCTGCCATCATGCGTTCGTTTGGTAATTCTGTAAGCGGCAATGCCTTAGGTTCGTACACAGCAGCCACTTCAAAAACAGCTAAATCTAAATTCTTTTGAGCTACATTGCGTTTTGCTGTTTCTAAGACGCTAGGTACTAAAGTAGTACGCATCACCGGAAACTCTTCGGAAATTGGGTTTAGAATAGGAATCGCTTGATGTCTGCTATCTGTTTCAGGAATTAACAAATCTTGCAAACTATCTTTATGCATGAAACTAAAAGTAATAATTTCATCTAAACCAGCTTCAGCCAAAACATGTTTTACATCATGTACTAACGCATGCATAGGAGATACTGTTCCCGTTTGGATTCGTGCCAATGGCGTAGTAGGTGCAATATTATCATAGTTATGAATGCGTGCTACTTCTTCTGCAATATCTGGCATGCCTGTTACATCATCACGCCAAGATGGAATAGTAGCCACTAATGCCTGACCATCAACTTTCACGTCGAAGGATAAAGTTGTTAGGATAGTAATCATCTCTTCTTCTGCAATATTAGTACCTAAATACGAATTCACAGCTTCACTCGTGAAAGACACTGTACGCACTTCTTTTGGCGCTGCATATACATCAATCACACCTTTTGCTACTACAGCACCTGGTGTAATATCCAACAACAATTGTGCTGCCCGATCTAAAGCTAGTGGTGTCACTTCGCTATTCACACCACGTTCAAAACGACCAGATGCTTCAGAGCGCAAGCCTAATGCACGAGAGGTACGACGAATAGAAGCTCCATTAAATACAGCAGCTTCCAATACAACCGTTGTTGTTTCATTGGATACTTCACTATCAGCACCACCCATGACACCAGCCACCCCTACAGGGCGGTCAGTATCAGCGATAACTAGCATAGTGTTTGCTAATGTACGATCATTGCTATCCAAGGTTTGAATCACTTCTCCCTCTGTAGCTTTACGAGCCACTAAACTATGTCCATGAAGATGATCATAGTCATAAGCATGCATTGGTTGACCTAATTCCAACATTACATAGTTCGTTACGTCCACTACATTATTAATAGGACGAATACCGCAATTACGCAAACGATTTTGTAACCATAATGGAGATTTTTGAACTTTTACATTTTCAATCAAACGTCCCATGAAACGAGAGCATAACTCTGTATCAGCAATAGAAATATTCAAACGACCTTCAATGGATGGTCCCTCTTCTTGCACTGTTACCTCTGGGAATGTAGCTTCTGTTTTATCTAATACGGCAAACTCACGGCTTAAACCAACCATGGAAAAACAATCTGCACGGTTTGGCGTCAACTCAAATTCATAGACTACATCATTAAGACCTAGTACTTCTTTTACATCTTGTCCAATAGCTGTACCTTCAGGGAAGATATAAATACCAGTAGCTTCTTCTGGTAACACTACATCTGTAGATAAGCCAAATTCTGCTACAGAACAGAACATGCCTTCTGATATTTGTCCACGAAGTTTGCCTTTTTTAATTTCTGTACCATCTGCTAAACGAGATTTATGGTACGCTACAGGAACGATTTGTCCCACTGCCACATTCGTAGCTGCTGTTACGATTTGTTTCGTAACCGGCTCACCTTCTTCTGTTAAGCATTCTACTTGGCACACTTGTAATTTATCTGCATCAGGATGTTTTGTAATTTCTACAATTTTTCCTGTATAGATTTTTTTAATCCCTGTATCACAGTTGATTACTTCTTCTACTGGAATACCTGCTTGTGTTAAGGCATCTGCAAACTCTTGAGGATTTTCGCCAATATTCACAGATACATAGTCTTTCATCCATTGTAAACTAGCTTTCACGATAACCTCCTAGAATTGCGTTAAGAAACGTTTATCATTTTCATAGAATAAACGTAAATCATTAATACCATATTTCAACATTGCAATACGTTCTACGCCCATACCAAAAGCAAAACCTTGCACTTCATTTGGATCGTAACCATTCAATTTCAACACATTTGGATGTACCATACCACAACCAAGAATTTCTAACCAGCCTGTATGAGAGCATACACGGCATCCTTCACCGTGGCACATGCAACAAGAAATATCTACTTCTGCACTTGGTTCTGTGAAAGGGAAGAAACTTGTACGAAAACGTACGGCTGTATCTTCACCAAACATGTGTTTCAAGAACAACTCCAAGGTTCCTTTCAAGTCAGAGAAGGTAATATTCTTATCAATAACAAGACCTTCTACTTGATGGAATACTGGAGAATGTGTGGCATCATAGTCCCAACGATATACTTTTCCCGGTGCAATCATGCGGATAGGTGCATTTTTTTCGCTGCATTGTAATGTTCTAGCTTGCACTGGAGATGTATGGGTACGAAGTAATACGGAATCAGTAATATAGAAAGAATCTTGCATATCACGAGCTGGATGATCTGCAGCTAAATTCAAGCATTCAAAGTTAAAATAGTCTGACTCAATTTCAGGACCTTCTTCTACAGCATAGCCCATAGACACAAAAAATTGTTCAATTTCTTCATTGATTTTTGTTAATGGATGTAAATGGCCTTTACGAACAGGACGACCTGGTAATGTAATATCAATAGTTTCTTGTTCTAATTTAGCTGCCAATACAGCAGCTTCCATTTGTTGTTGTACTGCATCTAAGGCTTCTTCCAACGCTACACGCACTGTATTTACCAAGGCACCCATAGCAGGACGCTCTTCTGGAGATAGTTTACCCAATCCTTTTAATAAGGAGGTAACTTCTCCCTTTTTACCTAAATAGGTAACACGAATATCTTGTAATTCCTGCAAGTTCGCAGCCCCTTGAATTTGGGCGATTGCTTTCTCTTGCAATGCTTGCAATTGTTCTTTCATTGATTCCTATCCTCCAACTATTCTTCATCTAACAACGACCATGGCAATTCTGGTAATACCAAATCGTCAAGAACCATAAAAGTTCCACTTCCCATATAGACAAGGTCTCCCCTATCATTATACAAACGACAAGATGTAACCATCGTACTTTGACCTTTGTGTTCCACATTGGATACACCGCGGATTCTTGCATTTTTCGGCAATGATTTCACAAAATTACCATTAATTTGCGCCGTTGTCACTTGCTTTCCTAGTGTAATACAAGCCAATCCCATTAGATAATCTGATAAACTCAAATGTACCCCACCATACACATCGCCTCGAGGATTACTGTGCAATTGTTCTTCACTGTGAAAGTCTAGTTCCACATGTCCTGGTGACACATTCTTAAGTGTGACATGATGTAGCACCTCAAAAGGATGTGAACTTGTATGCTCTTGAAAGTATTCTAATAATGTTCTATGTTCCATATAGCTAACCTTTCTAAGCTTATCTTTTTATTATAGAGGAAAGTCTACCTCATTATCAATAGATAGACTTAGAAATCCTTGATTAAATCTAATAATCCTTGTTCATCCATCACAGGGATCCCCAATTGTTCTGCTTTCGTTAGTTTACTACCTGCATCGTCACCGGCAATGACCAAAGTAGTTTTTTTACTGACAGAACCTGTTACCTTCGCTCCATGAGCTTCTAAAATTGCCCCTGCTTCAGAACGTCCCATGGAAGTAAGCTTACCAGTCAATACAATGATCTGTCCTTCCAGTTCATTGCCTGCAGCTTCTTGCACTTCTTCTAACCGTACTCCCGCATGACGTAACCCTTCAATCAATTGGCGATTTCGTTCATTTCCAAAATATTCTACCAAACTTTTCGCCATGGTAGGTCCTATTTCATCAATATTAGTCAACTCATCTATGGTGGCATTCATTAAGCTATCAATGGAAGTAAAGTATTTCGCAATGGTTTGCCCTGCTTTTGCACCAATTAAACGTATACCCAGTCCAAATAAAACTCGACCTAAGCCGCGTTGTTTAGAATCGTCAATCGCTTTTAGTAAATTTTGCGCCGACTTTTTGCCCATTCGCTCTAAGGATGTAATATCCTCTTCCTTCAAATGATACAAGTCCACTACCGTTTCAATACGATGATTTGTCACTAGCGCTTCTACAATACTAGGACCTAATCCATCAATGTTCATGGCATCACGGGATGCAAAGTGAATGATACCTTCCTTCTCTACCGCTGGGCAATGTTCATTACTACAATAAATAGCCACTTCCCCTTCGCGGCGCATCGTAGGAGATTCACATACTGGGCAAGCATTTGGCATTTCGTAAGGCACAGAATCCGATTTTCGTTTATCTACCACCACAGAAATGACCTCTGGAATGATTTCTGCGGCTTTATGAATACGTACCGTATCTCCGATGCGAATATCTTTTTCTTTAATAAAGTCTTCATTGTGCAAAGTTGCCCGTGATACATTCGTACCAGATACGAACACAGACTCTAGTTCTGCCGTTGGTGTGAGCACTCCTGTACGTCCTACATTGATTGTAATGTCCTTCACAATCGTTTCCACTTCTTCTGGTGGATACTTGAATGCGGTCGCCCATTTTGGATCCTTCGCTGTGGTCCCCAATGTCTCTTGGTCTTCAAAGTCATTTACTTTTATCACCATACCATCTGTATCATAAGGCAAGTTATGTCGCTCTGTCTCCCAGTAATGAATATGCTCCACAACCTCTTCTATGGATTGACACACTTTATAGTAAGGATTGACATGAAATTTAAAAGCTTCGAGTTGCTCTAATAATTCCTGTTGTGTATGTATGTTAGATCCTTCTGATGAACCAATCGCATAGGCAAAAAAATCTAAATTTCGACTCGCCGTAATGGCTGGGTCTTGTTGACGCAACGATCCTGCTGCCGCATTACGTGGATTGACAAACGTCTGCAACCCTGCTTCTTCTCGTTCTTCATTGATACGTTTGAACTCCTTATGCGGCATATAGGCTTCTCCACGAATTTCAATGAAAGGAGGAGCATTGTCAATGACTAATGGAATAGACTGAATAGTTTTTACGTTCGCTGTTACATCTTCCCCTACACGACCGTCACCACGTGTGACAGCACGTATAAAGAAACCATTTTCATAATGTAAGTTAACCGCTAAGCCATCAATCTTCAATTCCACTACATATTGCGGCGCATGGCCTAACTCTTTTTCACAGCGCACCCCAAATTGTTCTACTTCAGCATCATTAAACACATTGCCCAAGCTGAGCATTCGTTGTCCATGTACTACTTTTTCAAAGCTACCTTCCACCTTGGCACCTACCCGTTGCGTAGGAGAAGTCGGTACAATATACTCTGGATGTGCTGTTTCTAACTCTACTAACTTTCTATATAGTACATCATAGTCATAGTCTGAAATAACTGGTGCATCTTTCACATAGTATAAATACGCATGATGGGCTAATTCTTTTTGTAATTGTTGAATCTCTTCTTGAATACTCATTGTGTGATTTCCTTATTTTTTTCGTATAGGAGCAAATTTAGCCATAATTTGTCGCAACCCCTGTGTAGGGAACTCAATTTTTAGTTTTACATTGGCACCTTCACCAACTACATCCACTACAGTTCCTTCACCCCATTTAGCATGGATAGCAGTATCTCCCACAGTCCAATCTACTACTTGTGGATTTCGAATCATAGGTTTTGTAACAGGTCGATTCGCTACAGATTGATGGAATGGTACATTTCGTTGTAATTCTTCCTTCACAGTTCGTTTTGGCCGTACTTCTTCTACAAGCTCGCGCGGAATTTCTTTTAAGAAACGAGATGGTAAATACCCTGTAGTTTTACCAAATACAGTCCGTGTTGTGGCATTGGATACATATAACTCTTCTTCAGCTCTCGTAATTCCTACGTAGGCAATACGGCGTTCTTCTTCTACTTCCTCAGGGTTCATCAAGGTACGACTATGCGGAAACAATCCTTCTTCTAAACCCGCTAGAAATACCACAGGAAATTCCAGTCCTTTTGCAGCATGTAACGTCATTAAGGTCACTTTTGATTCTTCTTGTTCAAAGGAATCTACATCATTCACCAATGCTACTTGCTCAAGAAAGTCTTGTAAAGTACCTTCTGGATTTGTATCCATAAACTCTTTGGCTACCGATACCAACTCACCAATATTTTCCAACCGAGCTTGGTCTTGAGGGTCTGTACTATTCTCTAGTTCCACTACATATCCAGTCCGATCTAATACAGCCTCAATAATACCTTGTACGGAGAGCTCTGTAGCCTCGTTGACTAAGGTAAAAATTAAACCCATAAAATCTTCTAACTTTTCTTTCGTTTTACCTTTGATAGTAGGAATTTGATCCAATTGACTCAATGTCATAAATAGAGAGTTATTCGTTTCTCTTGCAAAATCCTGTAATTTACCAACTGTAGTCAAGCCAATACTACGTTTCGGCACATTAATAATACGCTGCAAGCAGATATCATCAAATGGATTGATTAAAATACGCAAGTACGCCAAAATATCTTTAATTTCTTTACGATCGTAGAACTTGGTGCCTCCTACCATTGTATAAGGAATACCGCGTTTAATCATGGATTCTTCTAGCACACGAGACTGTGCATTGGTACGATATAAAATAGCCATATCTCCATAACTACGATTGTGAATTTCCTTTTGTTTTTTGATGGTATCCCCTATGAAAGCTCCTTCTTCTTGCTCTGACTGCGCTTCAAAATGACGAATTTTAGCACCATCACCTTTATCTGTCCACAAGACTTTTTCTGGACGACCTTCATTATAATCAATAACAGCATTGGCAGCTTCTAATATGGTTTTTGTGGATCGATAATTTTGCTCTAATTTAATAAGTTTTGCATTAGGATAGTCTTTTTCAAAGTCTAAGATATTTTGAATATCAGCACCACGCCAGGCATAAATACTTTGATCCACATCACCTACGACGCATAGATTATTCCATTTAGAAGCTAATAAAGATGCTAATGTATACTGTGCATGGTTTGTGTCTTGATACTCATCAATCATAATATAACGGAAACGATGGCTGTACTTTTCTAGTACCGTTGGATTTTCTTGTAATAATTTAACAGCTACTAGCAATAAATCATCAAAATCTAAAGCATTATTTTTCCGTAATTCTGCTTCATAATAATCGTACACCTTAGACACTTGTTGTGAATAAAAGTCACGAGCTTCACTACGAAAATCTTTAGCTAATTTCATTCTATTTTTCGCATCGCTAATCTGCGATTGCATAGCCCCTACAGGGTAATATTTATCATCCAAATTTAGCGCTTTAATAGCTTGTTTAATAACCGCTTGAGAATCACTAGAATCATAAATGGAAAAATTCTTACTATATCCCATAAAGGAATCTAGTTCAAAACGCAAAAATTTCGCACAAAAAGAATGGAACGTGCTAAGCCAAATACGATGCGCCGTATCACCAACCAACGTTTCCACACGTTCTTTCATTTCTTTAGCCGCTTTATTGGTAAACGTAATGGCTAAAATTTCATAGGGGCTTACCCCTTGTGTCAACAAATAGGCGATACGATATGTTAACACTCGTGTTTTACCTGATCCAGCGCCAGCCAATATAAGAAGAGGCCCTTCAGTTGCGTATACTGCCTCTTGTTGCTCTTTATTTAAACCGTCAAATATCATAATACCTCTCTTGCATATAACAAGGGTGCGCTGTGTTTCACTACAACGCACCCCCTATGATAAATTAGCCTTTCATAGCGCCCACGATTGGTGGTACTACTTGTTTTTTACGGGATAATGTATGTTCTAAATATACTTCATTGTCCACAGGTTGTGCATTAAATGCGGCTGCTACCACATCATTCGCATCTCCAACAAAGATTAAGTTTGTTGCTTCTGTTAAGATATTGGTAATCATCAAATAGGATGCGCTATAGTTATTAGCACTGCGTAATTCTTCCATAGCTTTTAACAAGCATCCTTTACGACCCAAAATATTTGTTGTATCCATCACTTGGATTTGACCAATGCTGATGATTTTACCATTCGCTTCAAATTCTTTTAAATCTGTACGCACGATTTTTTCATCGGAATAATCAGATACATCAGAACCAGCTTTCAATAATTCCATACCATATTCTTCTAAGTTAACACCAGCAATGTCTGCTAATTTTCTAGCTGTTTCTTTATCTTTTTCAGTGCAAGTAGGAGAACGGAATAATACTGTGTCAGAAATAATGGCAGATAGCATTAAGCCAGCAATATTTTTAGGAATCTCTTGTCCATATTGCCAATATAAATTAGCAAGAATTGTACAAGTACATCCTACAGTTTCATAATGAATGAAAATAGGATTGTCTGTTACCAAACCACCAATACGATGATGATCGATATTTTCGATTAATTCTGCTTCTTCAATATCATCGATAATTTGTACTTTTTCATTGTGGTCTACCAACACTACTTTAGTTTTTTGTTTTGGCGCTTCCACATTAGAACGAATGATACCTAAGTATGTACCATTGTCTACTACTGGATAGCCACCGATGTGAGAATTAGCTTTGAAGTCACGTAATTTAGTTTCTTTGCTAATCACTTGGCAAGAAGTTTTTGTACAAATCTCACCAGCTGTTACACCAGAGTTACCGCCCATGGCAGATTCTAAAGCATCAATTAAGCGTTGTGCCGTAATCGTACCCACATAGGTAGTACTATTTTCTACCACTGGAATACGGTTCATTTCATATTGTTTACGCCATGCTAACACATCTTGTAACGTTGCTTTTGCATCAACTGCGGGAATTGTTTCTAGTACATCTTCTACTGTTACAGCAAAAGAAGTTACAATTTCTGGACGTTCGAAACCAAAATACTTCAGTGCAAAAGATGTTTCTTTATTGGCTTGACCCGCACAAATTGGTTGTGCTGAAAAGCCCATTTGATTTTTTAAATTTGCATAAGAAATTGCAGAACAAATAGAATCTGTATCTGGACTCTTATGTCCTGTTACTAAAATTGTATCTCTTAACATAATGTCACCTCGTATAATCATCACTTGAGTTATATATCAATGTTTCTTTATTATACCATAATTAACCATAAAATGCATACAAAAAAGACCTCGTAAACAACAGTTTACAAGGCCTTCTCATTCGTTTCTATTACGCATTTTTAGAAACTACTTGTTCTCCTTTGTAAGAACCACATGTTGGGCAAACGCGATGCGGCATCATTGGTTCGTGACATTGTGGACAAGCTACATAACCAGGTACTTCTAATTTCCAGTTAGCACGACGACGATCGCGACGGCATTTGGAAAGTCTACGCTTTGGTACTGCCATTATCTGCACCTCCTTAACATAATCACTAGGTATTAATCATCATTTTCTTCCTTCAGCAATGTTCTTAGCACTGCTAATCGAGGATCTACCACAAAGGATTCACAAGAGCATGGTGAAACATTTTGATCTGCTCCACACTGAACACACAATCCTTTGCAATCATCCTGACATAACACTTGAGAGGGCTCATTGATGATTAATGTTTCCCGAATGGTCTCCGTTAGATCAATTTCTTCCCCATCGAAAGAAATTATATCATCGTCTCCATTGTTGGAATGTGTAACACCAAAAGTCTCTTCAAATGGAACAGTATGGGTATAATTAGTATCGGTTAAGCATCTTGAGCACTCATATTGTCCATTTGTTGTTATGGTACCATTCACCACATAATGTTGACCATCATAACGAAGCTCACCACTAATGGTTATATCATGACGGCTCCAAGGAAAAGCAGATACGTCACCAAGATCATTACCTGATGTCGTACATAGAAAAGGGACAATACGTCCAATCTGTTCTTTTGCTTGCTCTACTTGCAGTTTCATAATTTTACCTCGACTATACTATTATAGCTACCTATACTATCTTTGTCAAATGCTAGCCCCTATATGTTGTTAAGTTTTCATAAAACCCATACAAGACATAGCACTCGACTATCATGTGAAAAAGAGCTCTCCTTATGGAGAGCCCTTATGTATGTGGATTAATTTATCGAAAAATTAATTACATTTCTTCGAATTGGTCTTTACCAACCCCACAAACTGGGCAAAGGTAATCAGCTGGTTGATCTTCGAATTTAACGCCTTCAACAGCTTCGTCGTAAACCCAACCGCATACTACGCAAACGTATTTTTTATCCATTATGTGCACCACCTTTCGTACTAAAAGATTTTGTCTCAGATACTTTATCTGTAAACAGTATACCACTACAATCGAAAACTTTCAATATATTCTCAATCATTTTCTATGTTATTTTTGTATACCTGTTTGCAAACTACGCATAGCAAATGAGTGGTACAACACGGTGAATACCATCAACGAATGCCTATGTATCACCAACGTCGACTGGCACCGCCACCACCAGAGGAACCGCCACCAAATCCTCCAAATCCACCACCGCCGGAACGACTGGAGCCACCGCCCCCTCGTCCAGATGCAAGAATCCACAACAAGGATTGTGTGATAGCCCCTCCAAATACTGTGAAATCAAGGATTAGCAACAACAAAATACCTCCCCCAATCAATAGTATTTCAAAAGGAGACAGCTCTATTCCTTCTTGTTTATCATAGGTTTGACTACCATCAATGGTGACCCCATATTCTTTAGCGGTTTCACCAACTAATACAGCATAAGTATTGACTACCCCTGTTCCTATATGACCTTGTTTAAACTGAGGGATTGTATAGTCATCTAAGATTTGACCTGCCTTCGCATCATTAATAGCACCTTCCAAGCCATAGCCCACTTCGATACGCATTTGCTTATCTTTCAATGCCACTAAGAACAATACACCATTGTTGGTGTCCTTCTGTCCAACGCCCCAGGACCGAAATACACGATTCGCATAGTCTGTTACGTCATCTCCGTCCAATGTGGGAACCAGTAAAACGGCTATCTGCGCTTTCGTTTTCTTTTGCAATTCCAAGCCCATGCGATTCATCGATTGAATTTCTTCTTTTGTCAGGGTCTGCGTTTGATCTAAGACATATCCATTCTTGGGGGGATTAGGCACATCTAAAGCGAAAACAGATAGGCTTGCCAGACACATCCATATGGTCACCAAGGCACAGCTGATGCAAGCAGACCATGCGTATTTTTTCATCAACTTGCCTCCTTTCTCATCTCCATGCATTCCTCATCCCATTGAGCGAAGGAAGTAATCATCCTCCGATCACAATGGCATCCGTTTTTTCTAATAATTTACCAATATAATAAACCCTAATATACGACAGAAATGACTGCACATATCATAGCATTCCTAATCTTGAAACTTTCTATTCTATTTCATAGCAACATTAGAATTGTACTTTTGGTGCACTTTGCGCCCCTTGGTCTGCTTCAAAATATGGTTTTACTTGAAAGCCCATAGGACTAGCAATTAAGGATGTAGGCAAGGTACGAATCTTCATATTGTAGGCTTGTACACTGCCGTTATAATCTTTACGTGCCACCGCAATACGATTTTCAGTACCCGCTAATTCATCTTGTAAAGCTCTAAAATTAGCATCAGCTTTTAAGTTAGGATAATTTTCCACTACCACTAGCAAACGACTTAAGGCACCACTCAACTCTTGGTTCGCTTTCGCTGTTTCTTCTACCGTCTTGGCGCCGCCTAATTTAGCGCGTGCATCTGCTACCGCTTGAATCGTTTCCTTTTCATGGGTCGCATAGCCTTTCACCGTATTCACTAGGTTCGGGATTAAATCAGAGCGCCGTTGTAATTGTGTTTGCACTTGTGCCCATTGCCCATTCACTTGTTCTTCCGTTTGTACTAATCCATTGTAGGAACTGAATATCCAAATTAAAAGAACACCTACAATACCTAAACCAATTAACCATGACTTTTTCATAAGTCCTCCTTTACAACATGTACTCCTAATGTATGTACCTGTATCACCATAAGTTATTTAATTGATGTGTCCCTATGCGAGATATCGCTATTTTATGTCTATCCTTATGTGTATACTTAGGTTCATACCGAGTGTCTACAAAATTATATTTCTATTAATTCTACACCTATCAAAAATAACCTATCACAAACTTTCATAGATATAATTCAATAATAGGAGTACTTATATTATACATTGTTTTAGACTTCTTTTATAGCAACTATATTTTTTCATTCCATTAGGCTATAATGAAAGCATGTTGAAAGTCCCAGTGATTCAGAACGATGAATCACTACTCTATATAGGAGGTATTATGAAAACTAAGTTAACAGAATTATTAGGCATTCAATATCCTATCATTCAAGGTGCTATGGCTTGGACATCTGAGCACACCTTAGCAGCTGCCGTTGCCAACGCTGGAGCTACTGGCGTTATCGCTACGGGTGGTCGTGACACAGAATGGGTTCGCCAAGAAATCCGTCAATGTAAATCTTTAACAGATAAACCATTTGGTGTAAACTTAATGTTAATGGCGCCAAACTTAGATGATATCTTAGCTGTTATCGTAGAAGAAAAACCTGCCTTCGTTACCTTAGGTGCAGGCAATCCTGTTCCTTTCATTGAACCATTACATGCTGCAGGCATCAAAGTCATCCCTGTAGTTCCGAATGTAAAATTGGCTAAACGTGTGGCATCCGCAGGAGCTGATGCCATCATCATCGAAGGTCAAGAGGCTGGCGGTCACATCGGTACACAAACAACAATGGCTTTACTAGAAAACGTTGTGCCAGAAGTAGATATTCCTGTCGTTATCGCTGGCGGTATTGTCGACGGACGTGGACTCGCTGCCGGTCTTACTATGGGCGCCTCTGGTGTACAAATGGGATCTCGCTTCATCCTTGCCGAAGAATGCAAAATGCATCAAAATTGTAAAGATGCTATCATCAATGCTACCGACACAGATTCCACTGTAACAGGCCTTACTTTCAACCATGGCGTACGCGGTTTAAAAAGTGAATTTACCGCTCGTTATTTAGAGGCAGAATATAGCTGTGCCCCTAAAAGTGAATTAACAGCTATGGCTATTGGCACCAACAAAAAAGCTGCCGTGGACGGCGACATTGTCAACGGTGTTGTGCAAGTAGGCCAAGGCTTAAACCGTTTAACACAAGTAGAACCAGCCAAAACCATCGTAGAATCCGTTGTGGCTGAGGCAAAAGAAGCCATTAAACAGGCACAACAATTCATCTAAACCAAATATATCTGCAAATTTATAAACTAGTCAGTAAACGAATATAGTTCATTAGATATCATTAGATATCATAAGTTCCTATATATTTCTATAGCATTCCTGTTTTTCTTTTATGCTAATAGGTACAAATTATTTCTTGAACTAATATCCTGTTATTGCTGAAGATACGTTACATATATTGTAGTTATTTACAGCTACATCCAGGAGGTTACTATGCTACCATTTAAAGGAAAGTATCCAAAATTAGATCCAAAAAGTCACGCTATGCCAGGTGCTGAGCTTGCTGGCGATGTAGAATTAAAAGAATATGCCTCTGTATGGCAAAATGTATCTGCCCGTGGAGACGTCAATAAAATCGTTGTAGGTCGTTATTCCAATGTACAAGATAACTCTGTACTCCATGTAGACGATGACCACGCTTGTATCCTTGGTGACTTTGTAACCATTGGACACAGTGCCATCATCCACGCCTCTACCCTAGAAGACCATGTATTGGTTGGCATGGGGGCTATCGTTCTTAGCCGTTGTCACATCGGCCGTGGTTCCATCATCGGCGCAGGCGCCCTCGTTCTAGAAGGCACAGAAATTCCACCCTACTCCCTAGTAGTAGGTAGTCCTGCCAAAGTCATCCGTACAGATGAAAAAATGATTGAAAAAATCCACAACCAAGCTGTGAAATACAAAACATTGTGGACTAAAGAATATGGATTCTTGCCAGATGCCGATGGCGAAGTATGGGATCCTAGCCAAACTATTGTATAAAACAATACAATGAATTCTTATAAAAAGAGCTGTATAGTATTCCCTATACAGCTCTTTTAGTTCACTCTTTATCTCGTAATCGTGCATACCTATTGTCTTATAGCAGAAAATAAGTTTCTCGACGTATCCTTATCTTTTCTAAAAAATCTATTATAATTATTTGACTCTCATACATATTTAATGTGAATATCAGTCAATGTAAAACGGATATTTGACAGTACAGTTCAAATATCCGCTATTTTATAATATTTATTTGGCTAGCTCATGTTATTCCAAATACAACACGACTTCTCCACTTTGCAGAGACTTTTGTATATTAATAATCCGCTGATTACTACTCCCTCTAAATGCCAATCCTGGATCTCGTAAGTCATCCACGAATTTACCATCTACTAAGATATGGCACCGTTCTAGTAATTGTCGTTTATTAGGGCACGCCAATATTTCTTCATAAGTATATCCCGAATAGACCCAAATTGGTTTCTGCGGTGCTACTGTTAATACTCTATCCACTAAGGGTACCAATCCATCAATATTTTGGAAGGGTTCTCCTCCTAGTAAGGTCAATCCACTGCATGCAGGAGCCATGATATAGGAGAGCAATCGCTCTGTATCCGATTCAGTCCATTCTTTCCCAGCGGAAAAATCTTGGTATTCTTCGTTAAAGCAATTATAGCAACAATGGGTGCACCCAGTAACGAATAAGGATGTACGGATGCCCTCACCATTAGCAATATCATATTGTCTAAGCTGTCCATAGCGCATAGTACAACCTTCTTTCATCAGTGTATTAAATATGCATCACTCGATCTTTTATCTCCTTCGTACGGCCTTCATTCCAGAAGTTTTCCCCTAAATAACCGCATGTTCTACGAATGACCGTTAAGGTATCACGATTGGTATTATGACACCGAGGACATTCCCATTGCACTTGATCATTGACGATGATCTCACCATCAAAGCCACATTCATGACAATAGTCAGATTTCGTATTAAATTCCGCATAGGAAATGGTATCGTAAATATACTGCATCATGGTCAATAATGCAGGAATATTGTTATTCATATTAGGGATTTCCGCATAGGAAATACATCCACCTGTAGATAAGCGTTGAAACTCCGATTCAAAAGCAAATTTATCGAATACATTGATTTCTTCTCGCACATTCACATGGTAACTATTGGTATAGTACCCTTTGTCCGTAATATCTGGAATTTCCCCAAATCGTGCTCTATCAATGGAGGAGAAACGATTTGTCAGGCTTTCAGCTGGCGTACCATAGAGGGCAAATCCGATGTTGTGTTTGCTGCGCCATGTTTCCGTCGCATTATGCAAACGTTCCATCACTTTTTTAGCAAACTCATGACCGTTTTCCGATGTATTAGAAGCTCCCACAATTAGCTTGGTCGCCTCATATAAGCCGATATAGCCCAAAGAAATCGTCGCATATCCACCTTCTAATAAAAGACGAATTGGCGCCCCCTTAGGCAAGCGGGCAATGGCTCCGTATTGCCAATGAATGGGTGACACATCGCTGGTCACATCTTTCAATAGATCATAGCGGAATAACAAGGCTTTTTCTGCTAATTCTAACCGTTTTTCAAGGATTTCAAAGAACACATCTTCCTTACCTTGTGCTAAAATTCCAATTTGCGGTAAATTCAAGCTCACAACGCCCATATTAAAGCGACCATTGAATACATACTCGCCCTTTTCATTTTTCCATGGAGACAAGAAGGAGCGACATCCCATAGGAGCAAATACATTGCCCTCATAGATCTCTTTCATTTTTTTCGCGGAAATATAGTCTGGGTACATGCGTTTCGCCGTACATTGCGCTGCCAATTCTGTTAAATAGTAGTATTCGCTAGTAGGACGTACATTGTGTTCATCTAGTACATAAATCAATTTAGGAAAAGCTGGTGTAATGTACACATCAGCTTCATTTTTAATGCCTTGAATACGTTGTTTTAAAATTTCTTCATCGATTAAAGCAGCTTCTTTTGCTAGTTCGCTATTCGGATCAAAGTGCATGAACAAAGTCACAAATGGCGCCTGTCCATTGGTGGTCATTAAGGTGTTAATTTGATACTGTATAGTTTGTATGCCGTCTTTTACCTCTTTTTTCGTACGGTTCCAAGCAATTTCTTCAGCTTTTATCACATCTGGAGTCATGCCATACACTTCGACTTGCTCTTGTAATGTTAGCTCCAAATATTTATCATAGGATTTCCGTACATAAGGAGCTAATATACGATCGATGCCGTTAATGCTTTGCCCGCCATATTGACCAGACGCCACCTGCGCAATGATCTGCGTTGTCACCGTACATGCCACCTGAAAGGATTTAGGCGTATCAATGCGTTTCCCATTGATAACGGTACCGTTCGTCAACATATCTTCCAAATTCACTAAACAGCAATTAAACATAGGTTGAATGATATAGTCCATATCATGGAAATGGATGGCACCACTGTCATGAGCTTGTACGATATCCGTAGGAATCAACTTTCTACGAGCAATGTCCTTGCTCACTTCCCCTGCAATCAAATCACGCTGTGTGGACACAATGGATGCATCTTTATTAGAATTTTCATCTAGGACTGCTACATTAGACCGATTGAGCAAGCCAAATACATCTTTATCCGTCGTATTTTCCACCCGTTTGAAAGCTTGTACTGCTTTATAATTTTCATAAGCACGAGCCGTGGCAGGATTATTGTTTTCTAGGAGTTTATAATATACTTGATCTTCGATAGCGTAGATGGTAATATTGCGCCCCATTTTTTCAGCATAGGCTTCGATTTCATTGGCGATTTGCAATGCCAATCCTGGCGTATACACCCCCGTACTACTATGCATAGCCTTTTCGATGGCCACAATGATCTTTTCTTTATCAAAAGCAGCCTCTTTGCCATCCCGTTTTATTACCTGTATCATAGTATAACCTCCTATTAACTCATGTCACCGATGCCAGTATGAGCATGACGGACATTCGATTCAGTATGAACTATGCGCAACACATAACAGATATTTTTACTGCATATACATTGCATAGTTAAATCAAAATGTAGACATATAAAAAGAGCAGTCTCTGCTCCTGTCTATAGTTTGTCTACACCTGTAGAGTATTCTTACTTAATCTTTAGTGTCTAGGCATTAGAAAAGTTCTAGAACCATTGTTTTCAAGAACCTACTCATGTGTCTAATCATCTAGTATGGTCTTAGATGTTTCACTAGAGACTACCCTGCATGGGTATCATTGACTTTAGTTTACAACATCTTGTAGCTAATTTCAATCTAAACCACTATATCATGTATACCAATTAGATATAGTAAACTTGTAAAAAATCATAGAATCATATAATTTCGGAGAACTACCACACTTTGTGAATCACTACATTGCATGGATAAAGGACTTTCAACGAATGACTAATTGATATAGAACATGGATTGACATTCCCCTAATCTTTCAACAACAATCTCTGGTCGCTCAGCAATAGATATAATGCACCGAACACAAAAAAGCGACTACATCCAATAGGATCTAATCGCTTTTTATAACCTAGGTCTTATAATTTAATTTTTGTAGCAATCCATGCAGATAGGATAGCTTTCAATATATCACCCACCACAAATGGATAAAATAAAATCCCCAAAGCTTTATGTAATCCATCAACTGTAAATGGTATATTGGCAACAGACATAAAGTAAGGTACTGCCGCTACATAGGTAATGACTATGCTTACCACAGTCGCTACTACAGCATATCTAAGAAACCGCTTTTCAGTTCCTTTCAGACAACTAACTGCTGTATATGCAATCGGCCAAATTAGAATAAATCCGCCTGTAGGACCCAGTATTTTCCCCATACCACCAGTAAATCCGGTAAATACAGGTAATCCCACTGCTCCTAATAAAACATAGACTAATACTGTCAAAAATGCTTGCTTTGGTGGCAATAATAGACCAATCAAACAAAGTGCAACGGTAATTAAGGAAATCATTCCTACTCCCATTGGGTTGGGAATCGATAATTGAGCCATTACGCAAACTAATGCCACGAGTAATGCCATTTTTGTCAACTCTCTAGTCTTTAACATTTACTAACTCCTCTTCATAAATCCATTTACAACGAGCACGCCCTCCATGAGTACCGACTAATTCGCACTCACCAATTTGTGTATGCTTTTCTGAATGGATTGTAAGTTTTTCTACATAAATAACATCTCCACCATAAAATGGCGCAGAAAACGTAATATCTAATTGAAGTAACATTGTTTCATCTAACACGTGATGGGCCATGTGTGATAACACCATTAATTCTGGTACAACAGGAACTTCTTCCCGATAGATGGGATTATCATCTTGAATGGCATCGACAAACTCAAGAATTGATTCTGGTGTAAACACAAATTTCGTTCTTGTTCTGTCTTTCAACTCACCTGGCCAAACCTTTGGCATTTCCCCCAATGAAACTTCATCATGGTGATTCCATTCGGAATCGAACCGTTCTAACATCGTGGACACTAAGGTGCCTTTTGAATTACAAACCGTCACTATATGTTCTTGCTTTCTTGGGGTATAGTTAATTTGTAACTGCGGTGATCTTGTAGTTCGTTTGTATTGCACATTTCGTACAATCACGGCATTCGGTACTTCTCTTACACTTGCTAAACCTTTACAAAGTGTATGCATAGTACTACCTCCTCCCCATAACATGGGTATACTGGATCTGACAAGCTTACATGATTCTTACATTCTGTTACACCTTTATTATAAGAAATCCAACGTCATATAGTCAACTTATTTTTCAAATTATTCGTTAACATATGCTATTTATCTGTTCACATACACTGTACAAGCAAAGCAAAAGGACTGCCATAGAGAGGTTCTCCCCTTCTATGACAGTCCTTATCTATTCTTTTCTACATCTCGTCAATGCAACTTGTTTACTTAGAAAGAGTATCCTACTCCTGCATGCAAACCTTTCACATCTGTTTTATTTTGGTTCATATTATATTGATCATATTGATAGTACACATTCAAATCAATATCTGGACGCAGCCCATAAGAAGCTCCCACTTGGTAAGTTCCTTTAATATCATTACCGAAACCTACTTTAGCAAAGCCTTCAATTTTATCAGATAATTGAGTGTGTCCAATCACCCCTGCTTGGTAACCAAATCCACTTTGTTTTGGTCCCATATCTACATAGGTACCAGCACCGTATACATTGATATTAGGATGTACCGCATAAGCACCAGCCAGTTGATGATCTTTAATATCAGCACCTGTACGATGTACTTTATTGAAAGAATATTGTGCCGCTAAATTATCGGATACACCTTGCTGTGCAGATACGCCAAAGCCATCTTTACGTTTTGTATCTTGGGCTGTTTTTTTAGATAAAGAATATTCAGCGGTTACTTTTGTTTCGCCTGCATTAATATTTGTGACAGGAACAGCAGCTGCGAATGCAGAAGCACTAAAGGCAACTAATACAGCTGTGGCTACTATGATTTTCTTCATAATATCCTCCTACTATGAGTATCTTATCGTTTCATGAAAGCTGGTACTTCTGGAGAGTTTCCTGTAGCACCGAATGGACTTTTACGAGCAAAACTATTGGAAGAACCTTGGTCACCAAAACCAGTAGCTACCACAGTGATCAACACTTTGTCTCCTACTTTTTCATCGATAACAGAACCGAAGATAATATTTGCCTCTGGATCTGCTGCTTCAGAAATAATTTCTGCTGCTTCATTGATTTCAAATAAGCTTAATTCTTCGCTACCAGTGATGTTTAACAAGATGCCTTTTGCACCGTCAATGGAAGTTTCCAATAGTGGGCTATTGATTGCTTGTTTCGCAGCATCTACAGCACGGTTTTCACCTTCCCCAACACCGATACCCATCAAGGCTTCCCCTTGGTTCGTCATGATAGTTTTTACATCGGCAAAGTCAAGGTTGATTAAACCTGGTTTTGTAATTAAGTCAGAAATACCTTTGATACCTTGACGCAACACTTCATCAGCTGTTAAGAAAGCATCTTTCAAGGAAGTTTTACGATCAATGATACCCAACAAACGGTCATTTGGAATTGTGATAATAGTATCTACTTTACCAGTTAATGCTTCAATACCGCGTTCAGCTTGTTCTTTACGTTTTTTACCTTCAAAGCCAAATGGTTTTGTCACAACACCCACTGTTAATGCGCCAGCTTCACGAGCACATTCTGCTACTACAGGAGCTGCACCAGTACCAGTACCGCCTCCCATACCAGCAGTAACGAAAACCATGTCAGCACCTTGTAATGCTTTCAAAATATCTTCGCGACTTTCTTCTGCTGCTTCACGACCTACTTCTGGATTTGCACCAGCGCCTAAGCCTTTAGTAGCCTTCTCACCAATTTGGATGCGAACAGGTACATTAGTACCATCTAATGCTTGTGTCTCTGTATTAGCTACTAGGAAATCAACATTTTCCAAGTCACTGCCAATCATACGAGATACGGCATTTCCGCCGCCGCCACCAACACCAATAACTTTAATTTTTGCAAACTCTGACATCGAATGCTCCTCCTCTTTACTAGAGATATATTTCATATGCTATTACAATGACATTATACTACTAGTCTATCTTATCATTTATAATTTGCTTTTATTTTACAATATATTTTATTTTTTTTCAATGAAAGTCCAGAATTGACTTTATATTTTCTATGTATGCAGTCGTTTTGTTAATAATAATCTACGGATGGCCGCTGTATTTTGAAATAAACGCAACCCAAATGAGATCAATGCTACATAATATAAATCTATGCCTACCTCATTTCCTAAAAATACCAATAATGCTGCTAATAAGGAATTAGAAAAGAACCCTGTAATAAAAATAGACAGTCCAAATGTTCTTTCTATAGCTGCTCTTGTGCCGCCAAAAACAGAATCCAAGGCAGCTAAGAGTGCCACAGATGTGTATTTAGCATAGGCTACTGGTACATCAAAGGGAGTAAGAATACCAATGACAATACCTAGTAGTAATCCTCCTATAATCCACACGTATACCATCATTGACCTCCCTTCACTTTGATGTAATTTTGTTTTATCGTTCCATCATAAGCAGGGACAGTTACATTCTCTTCATCTTGAATTTTCACTTCAATCCCCCAATATTTGAGAGACTCTACTACACCACCTCTCATAGTGAGAGCCGAATGCAGTGTTTTTGTATCTCCAATGGCTTTAATAATAAATGGTGGGGCAAAAATTTTTCCATTGACTGTAACGGTTGGTCCTGAGCAACGAATTTCCGAAGTTCCTATCAACCGTTGGTCATTAATAGAAATAGCCTCTGCTCCAGCTGCTCTCAATTCATTGACAATACGTAGCATATCTTCATCATGAATTAAGTATAAATTTGGATTTTCTCCATCTTTCACAGGTGTTTTACTATCCGTTATAGTTAAAATCACGCCTGGACCTTCTACATCGACTAAGGAAGCCCTAAGGGCTAATAGTCGATTTTCTTCTTTCATCCCCTCTAGACTTCCTTCTTCTTTCATAGTAGCAATTTGTTTTTTAAGGCCCGCCCGTTCTTCTTGGAGAGAATGAATCTTTAGTGCCAACTCTCCACTTCTTTGTAAGTTTATATTGCCATCTGCAATAGTCTGCGTCATTCTGTACTGTGTAACAAGCATGACCCCTACAATCATACTTACTACAGCTATGGCGATACGCCCTTGTTTCAACTTTGTACTCCTTTATTGTGTTTTAATAAAAGGGGATTTAATATTTACATCGATAAACTCAGCAGATACATGACGTTGTGCAATATCCACAAGCATATCTGCAGTTATTTTTGCTTTTTCTTCTAAATTATTACGATCACCAATATGAATTGGCAATCCTTCTACCGTATAGGCAATCATTTTATCAGCATCACCTACATTGATTTCACCAATTTGTTTTCGTTTATCTTCTGTGAAAGCCTCCATATACGCAATGGCTCCGCGGATTCCCTCAGCTTCGATAGTATCACCTAATAATGCATTCCCTAACCGCACTCCAGAAATAATGGGTACAGTTGTGTCAGGAATGGTGGCACTACTAGCAATGACCATACCCTGTCGATCCAAGGAAACAAAACCAAATTGAGATGGAACTACAACCAATGCTTTTCGTTCTTTCACATCTACCTGCAAAGTAAGTGGTAATGCATAAGATACATGTGCCGTATCCACACGTATATCCTTTTGTAAACGCTCTTCTAAAGCGCCCGTTCTAACCCGCAAAATATTGACAGGATACCCTAAATCACCTATGTGTACCACATCTTCAGACGTTAATTGACTAGTTCCTGTCACCTGAATTTGACCAATTGGCAACGGTAATGTAAAGAGACCGATTAATATGCATGCACCAACGACTACCTTCCAGACTGCTGGCTTTGATTGTTTACGTGGTTTTGACTTCCGTCTACGCCGTACACGTTTAGGTCCTTCTGGTGTATCTATGGTCACAACTTCCCAACCATCTTCTATAGGATGCCTCTGTCTTTCATTCTTTGGTTGTTCCTCAAATGGAGGAACACTCTGCTCCTCTTGCGTTTGAAACCCATTTACATTCATAGTGACTCCTAAAATTTATGCAATCCAGCTGAATGAAGAATTTGTTCGCACAATTCAGGAAATTCAATTCCTATAGCTTTTGCTGCTTTAGGTACTAAAGATGTAGCCGTCATACCCGGTACTGTATTATATTCCAGTACAAACATGTCATCAGTGCTGTTCATCATAATATCTACACGAATTACACCAGCGCATTGCATTTGTTGATATACAGCTTCTCCAATGCGTTGCATGGTAGCAGCTTGTTCTTTTGTAATTGGTGCTGGCACTAAATAATCAGTAGCACCCGTTGTATATTTAGAAGCATAATCATATTCCCCAGAATGTGGTCGAATTTCAATCACTGGTAAAGCTTTACCATCTAATACAGATACAGTAAATTCTCTACCATCTACAAATTCTTCTACTACGATGACATGGTCTATGTCTAATACTTGTTTTACTTCGGCATCAACAGTGGCTTCATCCTTAATAATCGCTACCCCAATACTAGAACCTTGACTAGCTGCTTTCACCACAAATGGTACTGTAAAGTTAGCATGAATATCTTCTAAAATCGTATCCACAGATTGTAATTGACTATCATAGGATTTTGAATTAGCTGTAGGAATCTGAGCCCCTAAAAATACATGTTTGCTCATTTTTTTATTCATGCCTACTGCATGCGCCATTACACCAGATCCTGTGTAAGGAATCCCAGCCATTTCAAGTGCCCCTTGCAAGGCTCCATCTTCCCCATATTTGCCATGAATCGCATTAAATACAACATCACAGTTTAAACCTTGTAAATCTTGTACTACTGTACTCGGATTACATTCTAATGTTGTAGCTGCATACCCTTTACTTTGTAATGCTTCCGCAATAGCTGCAGCCGTTCTTCTTGATACATCAGCTTCTTTTGATGGTCCTCCCATGAGGACAATAATACGTTTATCCTTCACTTTATTTTTCCTCCAATAAAGCTAATAGTTTAGGTCCAAATTGATTAATATTACCTGCCCCCATAGTGATGACTAAATCATTAGGTTCAATGTATTCTAATACAGTTTCTGGCAAGTCATTTACATCTGCCACATAATGAATCTCTTTACCCGTCAATTCTTTAATTATCAATGGAATGGACATACCGTCAATTCCCGCCTCAGGTTTTTCACCAGCACTATAAATATCTGTAATGAAAACTAAATCAGCTTCTTTGAAAGCCGTACCAAATTCACGTAACAACAATTTTGTACGACTATACCGATGTGGTTGGAATAAAATTACTACACGATGGTCTTCCAAAGATTTTGCCGCTTTAATTGTGGCTGCAATTTCTGTAGGATGATGGGCATAATCATCTACCACCCAAACGTCTTTTACATGTCCTTTTGTCTCAAAGCGACGTTTCGCCCCAATAAATTTACGCAGTGCTTTTGCTACAACTTCAAAGGAGATTCCTTCTCCTAAAGCCACTACAAGTGCACCTATTGCATTCAACGCATTATGTTGACCTGGTACAGCTAAACGCAAAGTACCTAGTACAGTATCGTTATGAACTACTTCAAAGGTAGTAATTCCTTGTTCAATACGTAAGTTGTCAATGCGATAATCGTTGCCTGCTCCTAAACCATAGGTAATGCATTGACGTTTAATATCTGGCATAATCCGTCGTATCGATGGATTATCACCACATACCACAGCTATCCCATCTTCTGGTAATTTCATAGAAAACTCAGTAAAGGCACGCAATAAGTTTTCCACTGTCCGATAATGGTCCATATGGTCATTTTCAATATTCGTGATTACAATACGCTTAGGATTTAAGTGCAAGAAAGACCCATCACTTTCATCAGCTTCAGCGATACTATATTTACCTTTACCTACATGACTACTGCCATTTAAATAATCTACTTCTCCACCGATGATGATAGTTGGATCTTGGTTTGCTTCCATAAAAATTTGCCCAATCATAGACGTAGTTGTAGTCTTGCCATGTGCACCAGCAACGGCAATACCATAGGTTTCATCTAACACTGCTTTTACCACGTCAGAACGATGTAAAATTGGAATATTTCGTTCTCTAGCTCCTACAATTTCTGGGTTATCATCATGGATAGCCGTAGAGCGGATGACCACATCTACTCCATCTACATGTGCAGCATCATGGCCCATAAAAATAGTAGCACCTGCATTTCTAAATTTTTCTGTAATGGCAGATTCTTGAATATCGGAACCAGATACAATAAATCCTTTTTCAATCAATACATGCGCAATAGCACGCATGCCAGAACCTGCAATTCCGATTAAATGTATACGTTGATAGGTATCTAACATAGAGATACTCCCTCCTATGATTTCTTAATGGATAGTGCCAACTTAGCAATTTCTATAGCTGCCTCAGGCTTTCCTAATTGTAATGTAGCTTCAGCCATACGTTTGCGACATCTCTGATCCGCTAACATTGCATCTACCGCTTGCAATAACCTTGTACCGTTTAATTCTTTATCTACTATCATCGTAGATGCACCAGCGTCTACAAATGCTTTTGCATTAAATGTTTGATGGTCAGCAGCGGCATAAGGATAAGGGATTAAAATAGATGGTATGCCACGCACCGCTAATTCTGCTAGCCCTATTGCTCCCGATCTAAAAATCGCCATATCTGATGCAGCCATGGCCATATCCATATTGTCTAAGTAAGGAACAATATGTGATGTAGGACTGTACACATCTTCTTCAGGTATGCCTAATCCTTCACAAACCCGTCTATATTCATCGGTACCTGTAGCATGAATAATTTTAATATCCTCTCTGCCTTTGTAGTGTTCATGAACGGCTTGCATCGCTGTATTAATACTCCGTGCACCACGAGATCCACCAGCTACTAAGATAGCTGTTTGATCCTCTTGTAAACCAAAGTACGCTCTAGCCTCTTCCCGATTTGCAGTCACTACACTAGGACGTACCGGATTGCCTGTATATATAACTTTCTTTGCCCTTGGAAAATGTGGAGCCGCTTCTTCATATCCTACAGCTACTACATCTACAAAGCGACTTAAAATTTTATTCGTTATACCTGGTACTACATTTTGTTCCTGAATTAATGTAGGAATTCCACGCAAAGCAGCTGCTAATAATAGAGGACCACATACATAGCCACCAGTACCTATGACAATATCTGGCTTAAAATCAGATATTAATTGATTGGCTTTCCACAAAGAGGACAGTGTTTTACCTGCAGTTACTAAAGTATCTAAGGACAATTTACGTTGTAATCCTTGTACAGGTAATGTAGTAAATGGAATCCCTTCTTTAGGAACAATCCGCGACTCAAGGCCTCTTTCAGTTCCTACATAAAGAAAGTTGGCATCTACCATTGTTTCTAATGTTTTATAAATCGTGAGGGCTGGATAAATATGACCACCAGTACCTCCACCTGAAATCATGATATTCATGTATGCCCCCTTACAATCGTTCTACTAATCTTCGGAAATGATCGCCTCTATCTTCAAATCGTGCATACCAATCAAAACTTGCACAGGCTGGAGATAATAATACTACATCCCCATCTTCCGCAATACGAGCACTTAAGGATACTGCATCTTCCATAGATTCACAACGATGAATATGGGGCACTCCCACTTTGACAGCAGCTTCTGCAAAACGCTGTGCTGCTTCACCAATAAGAATTAGCTCTTTTACATTGGTTTTCACTAGCTCCATCATTTCTTCCAGATCTGTCATTTTATCTTTGCCACCTGCAATCAACACAAGAGGTGCAGTAAAAGACTCTAAAGCTTTAATGGTAGAATCCGTATTAGTTGCTTTAGAATCGTTATAATATGTAACTCCATTTAGGGTACGAATCCGTTCTAAACGATGTGCTACACCATGGAATTTTGCAATAGCCCGATAGATATCTTCTACTGGTACACCCAACGCATACGTTAAAGCAATAACACTCAGAATATTTTCAATATTGTGAGATCCTGGAATATGGATATCTTTTGTCGTAATCACTGGTATGGCATTTCCATGCATCACTGCATAGCATGTGTTGTTTTCAAAATATGCCCCATCTGTGACAGGTCTTTCTTGACTAATTCCTAATACGTGTCCTTTTACTCGTTTTGCCATATCCACCACGAGAGGAGAATCAAAGTTTAACACTGTCCAATCCCCTAATTCTTGATTGCGGAATATATTTTCCTTAGCCTCTTGGTATCGTTCCATCGTTTTATGACGCAACAAATGGTCTGGTGTCACATTTAGCAAGATAGATCCTTTAGTACGAAACTTATCAATACTCTCCAGTTGATACGATGAAAGTTCAGCCACTAACACACCTGTTTCAGGTACTGCCAAGGCTTGCTCACTAAGAGAGTAGCCAATATTACCACCTACATAGACATCCCATTTTGCTTCTTTCAATACTTCTGCCAATAAAGAAGTCGTTGTTGTTTTACCATTTGTACCTGTGACGCCTAAAATAGGAGCTTTTGATACTTCGTAAGCAATTTCTACTTCCCCTACTACAGGAATATTTCTTTTTTTTGCCTCTTGAATGATGGGTATCTCTAACGAAATACCAGGTGATACAACTACTCTCGTAGCCGTATCAAGCAACACAAAATCTTGTTGCCCTGTAATTACTTTTATATGATTGTCTGCCAAACGCTGGCTTTCAGCTGGATCAAAATCAATTTTTTTATAATCATTAAGCGTCACTGTGGCGCCTAATTTAGCCAATGTGTGGGCTACGCCAATACCACTAAGCCCCGCACCTAATACCAATACATGAGAACCTGAATAATCCATTCTAACCACCTAACCCTATATGCAAGAATAACGGCCCTTACTAGTAGAGCCGTAATCTATATTATTTCATGCTAAGAAGTGCAATGCCCAATAATGCCGTTACCAAAGAAACAGTCCAGAATACATATACCACTTTTCGCTCACTCCAGCCACCTAATTCAAAGTGATGGTGAATTGGGCTCATACGGAAAATACGAACACCTCGAGTTTTAAAAGATGCTACCTGCAAAATAACAGATAATGCTTCTACTACAAATACAAAGCCTATGACAATTAATAAAAGTTCGGTTTTTGTAGCAATGGCCATCCCTGCAAAAGCACCACCTAATGCTAATGAACCTGTATCTCCCATAAATACTTTCGCTGGATTCGCATTGAAATATAAGAATCCTAAGCAAACCGCACTCACGACAATACCAAAGAAGGTAACACTTAAGGAGCCTACTAATAATCCTACCACTGCAAAAGTCGCTCCTGCAATAGCAGAAATACCAGTTGCCAATCCATCTAAGCCATCAGTTAAGTTAACAGCATTCGTTGTTCCTAAAATAATGATAAATGCCAATATATAATACGCATAACCAAGATCTATAGTGATATCTACTAATGGAATCCATAAAGTAGTTGGCAATGCTGCATAAGCAATAGAAATATAGCAAAATATAACAGCTAACACCGCTTGGCCTAGTAATTTTTGTTTTGCTGTTAATCCTAAATTACGGCGCTTGACAGCTTTAATGAAATCATCACTAAACCCTAATGCTCCATGTCCTAATGTTAAAAATAATAGCATCCACAATGTTACAGAATAGGGTGGTACTATGCATACAGTTATGACTAAGGCTAGCATCATAAATAACCCGCCCATTGTAGGTGTACCCGCTTTAGCTAAATGCGCCTGAGGTCCATCTTCACGAATCGATTGTTGCGCTTTCAGTCGCTGCAACAAAGGAATCCCTATTTTACCGAATACTAATGTACTTATCAGGGCTAAACCAAAGGCTACTGCATAGTCCATATTCATGTCACATGTCTCCTTACTTATTCATGTCGTTCTTTAAAATCTTCAATAATACGTTCCATTTTTAGGCCACGGGACCCTTTTACTAGAATCACATCACCTTCTTGTCTTACATCATAATAGGCATTGGCAATATCAAGATGACTCTTTCCTACATAGACATAAGGAACCCCTGCTTCTTTTGCTACGGAGGCTGTTATTTTCATCATATCGCCGAAGGTAAACACCATATCATAGTGCTCTTCTCCAAGAATCCTGCCAATCTCTTCATGAGCTATTTTGGAATGCTCACCTAACTCTAACATATCTCCTAGCATAGCAATTTTACGTGTCCCTTGCAACTGTCCCATAGCTCGAATGGACTCTGCCATACTATTTGGATTTGCATTGTACGCATCATTTAATACTGTGAAAGTTGGAAAAGCTACAATCTCTTGACGCATAGGTATGCCTGGAAACTCTTTAAAAGCCTCCACAATTTCTGCTTTCGGTACACCTAAAATCGTCCCTACTGCAATCGCCGATAATGCATCATACACATTGTGAATACCAATCATTGGTAAAAATACTTTCCATTCACCAGAAGTATCACGAACAGTAAAATTAATGCCTTTTGATGTATATTCTAATTGAGTCCCTTGTACTTGAGAACCCTCTTGCATACCATAGGTCATAACCTTTGCATCCGTTACCTGGTCCATAGGCAATACAAAAGAATCATCATGATTCAATACAGCTGCCCCAGTACTCGGTAATGCTTCAATCAATTCTTGCTTCGCTTTTCCAATGTTTTCTTGAGATCCTAATAGTTCAATATGGCTGGTACCTACATTAGTAATCACTCCCATAGTAGGTTCCGCAATCTCTGCTAATTCAGCAATTTGACCAAGACCACGCATCCCCATTTCAAGAACGCATACATCATGGTCTTCCGTCAATTGCAATAGCATTTTCGGAACGCCAATTTCATTATTATAATTTTTTTCTGTTTTGAGCACTGTAAAGGCTTTTTCTAATACAGCACTAATCATTTCTTTTGTTGTTGTTTTACCAGAGGAACCCGTAATACCAATGACAGGGATGGGAAAGCGTCTACGATGATACGTTGCTAACTGCTGATACGCCTGTAATGTATCTTCTACTTCAATACAAACTAAGCCATCAATCGCTTTACCTCGTTTCACTATGGCACCAGTAGCACCACGTTCTTTGGCAACTGTTAAGAAGTCATGACCATCAAAGGTCATCCCTTCCAATGCCACAAACAAACTATTTTCTCCAATCGTTCTTGTATCTGTCGATACATCAGCAAAGGTGCAAGTATTACATCCTGTATAGGACCCTTGTGTTGCCTCTAGTACTTCTCGGACTGTAAATTGTGCCATATTATCTCTCCTTCAAGGCTTCTCTTGCCACTTCACGATCATCAAAGTGGATCGTTTCATCTTTTAAAATTTGATAATCTTCATGCCCTTTACCAGCAATGATAACTACATCTCCTGTGATTGCCTCTTTGATTGCCTTATGAATTGCTTCACGACGGTCTACAATGACTTCATAGGTAACACCATCATGTAAACCTTCTTTCACACCTACCTCTACATCTTTTACGATTTGTACTGGATCTTCTGTACGAGGGTTATCGGAAGTCACAAACACTCGATCACCAAACTGTGATGCAATACGTCCCATGATAGGGCGTTTAGTAGCATCTCTGTCGCCACCACAACCAAAGACAACTAAAATACGGTTCTCTACAATTTTCTTCGCTGTTTGTAAAATATTTTCTAATCCATCTGGTGTATGAGCATAATCCACAACGACTGCAAAATCTTGTCCTTCTTCAATTAGCTCAAATCGACCTGGTACAGCTGTAAAAGTAGATAATGCTTTCACAATCTGTTCCATCGTCACCCCTTCATATAAGGCAGCTCCTACAGCTGCTAAGGTATTATACACATTGAACATACCTGCAATTTTTGTAGAAATCGGATAGGTTTTTCCTTCATAGGATAACGTGAATTGGGAAGATTTAGCCGTAATCGTTAAGTCAGAGGCATTCATTGTACCTTTGCCTTCTGTACTGTAAGTAATCATAGGTGCTGTGGTCACATCTACAATCGCTTGACCATAGGCATCATCTACATTAATAACAGCGCCCTTACCTTCTTTCACCTGATAGGAGGCACTCACTTGTTTAAATAGCTTGGCTTTTGCTGCTAAATAATTATCGAATGTCTTATGAAAATCCAAATGATCTTGCGTTAAATTAGTAAATACTGCTGTATCATATTCTACACCTGCTGTACGTCCCAATGCTAGGGCATGAGATGACACTTCCATAATACAATGTGTGACACCAGCATCTACCATTTGTTGTAAAATTTGCTGTAAATCCGCTACATCTGGAGTTGTATTATGAATTGGATAGGATTGGTCATCAATTAAGATATGTACTGTTCCAATAATTCCCACTGTATAGCCTTGAGACCGTAACATATGTCCAATGATATGCGTCGTCGTAGTTTTACCATTCGTACCAGTTACACCAATCATACGCATTTTAGATGCTGGATAATCATAAAAAAATGGAACAGCCTCTTGCAAGGCTTGTCTCGTATCCTCAACATATAGTACAGCTACATGTTCTGGCACTGTCACTGGTTTAGAGGCAATAATCGCTACCGCACCATCTTCTACAGCTTTATCTACAAATTTGTGAGCATCCACTGTAGCGCCCACTAAACAGATAAATAAGCTACCTTCTTGTACTGTTCTAGAGTCAGCCGTAATATGGCTAACAACGGATGTCAAAGGACCTTCTACTTTCGTAGGGGATACCACCTTTACAATTTCTTCCACTCGTTTCATATTGATTCCTCCAATCATAGAGAAAGCAGCCCAAAAGGACTGCCTTCATCATTCTCTAATATCCTTTTTCATCGTCACATTACGTTCTTCCACTGTATTTTTACTAGTGTAAACGAAATTATCTGGTAACACCATGCCAAGTTTTTGTTGCGCTATTTTTTGAATGCGCGTAGGAGATCTTAGTTCTGCTAAGCCTAAATTATATTCATAATTAGTACGATTTTCTAATACAATCTGTTCTTGTAAATTGACTGTTTCTTTACGTGCATTTTCAGTTACAGCTGTTAAGAACAAGCAAGTCAAGCCTAGCACCATAGCCAGCAATACAGTTAGCAAACACTGACGCATATCTGGAGTTAAATCCCAAATAAACGCTTGCGTTTTTACTTTCTTTCGTCTGACAGGCTCTACATAAGGTGCTGATTGCTCCCAGTACGCAGCCTTTCGTACTAACATATATATTCCTCCTAACTATAATTTCACGGCTACCCTCAACTTGGCACTACGGGACCGTGGATTCTCATCTACTTCTTTATCACTTGGCTCTATAG
The DNA here is from genome assembly GCA_963515865.1 of uncultured Veillonella sp. Classification (GTDB taxonomy): domain Bacteria; phylum Bacillota; class Negativicutes; order Veillonellales; family Veillonellaceae; genus F0422. The sequence continues at coordinate 117,129 of CAUPZH010000001.1, read as the reverse complement.
CCTTATTTTTTGCTTTCACTGTAGGTACATGATGACACACACAGACTGGTAAATTCGGTGGGCAAGTACATCCCTGCGCTAACTCTTTAAAAGTTTGCTTTGTAATTCTATCCTCTAAAGAATGAAATGTAATCACTGCAATTCTTCCACCTGGTTGCAACATAGACACAGCATCTACGAAAGCATCATGCAAAATCTGAAGTTCCTGATTCACTTCTATGCGAAGCGCCTGGAATGTTCTCTTTGCTGGATGGGGACCATCTTGTCTAGCCTTTGCTGGAATAGCACGTTTAATGATATCCACCAACTGAAAGGTGGTAACGATAGGCGACTCTTCTCTAGCTTCTATAATGAATTGAACAATCCGTTTAGCCCAACGTTCTTCGCCATAGTCCCAGATAATACGATATAAGTCCTCACTAGAATAGGTATTGACTATTGTTTCTGCGGTCAACGTACCAGTTTGATTCATACGCATATCCAAGGGACCATCCTGCATATAAGAAAACCCTCGTTCTGCTGTATCTAGTTGATGACTCGATACGCCTAAATCAAAGACAAATCCGTCGACTTTATCAATACCTGCCTCGTGTAATGCTTGTTTTAAGTTAGAAAAATTAGTTTTAATAACTTTCACCCGGCAAGCTAAATCAGATAATCTCTGAGAGGCTGCCTCTAATGCCGCTACGTCTTGATCTAAACCAATAATCATACCTTCTGAAGATAACCGTTCACCGATAGCATGGGAATGCCCCCCACCACCTAATGTACAGTCCACATAGGTTCCATTTGGTTTAATCGCCAATCCTTCTAGCGTTTCATTGAGTAATACACTCACATGATGAAAGTCCATAATTCCTCACTTAAAATCCAATATCATCCAAATCAAGTTCTTCTGCCATTGCCTCAATATTTCCATAAATTTCGTTGTTATATGCTTCCCAACGAGTTTTACTCCAAATCTCGATGCGTTCACCATTACCAACCACAACTACATCTTTTTTTAGCTCACCATGGGCACGTAGATTACTAGGTATCAACACTCGACCTTGTTTATCAAACTCAAGGTCAGCAGCACCACCTACAAAAAAACGAACTAGCCCACGCTGATTGGCTTTATTTGAGCTTTGAGAACTTAATTTTTTTGCAATTTCATCAAATTTTTCTTGGGTATAAATGGCTAAGGTATTATCAAAATATCGTGTCACAACACAAGTTTCTCCTAGTTGTTCACGCATTTTGGCGGGAATGATCATGCGCCCTTTACTATCAATTGTATGTGAAAATTCACCTTTAAACATAGCAAGGACACCTCCTTTTCTCTCACCCATTCGCCCTATTTACCACTATATGGTAAATTTTACCACAATTCCCCACTTTTCACAACAAAATAACCACCCAATTTATAGATATTTATACATTTTTTTCCTACAATCTGTTAATAGCGAACAAATTCATAAATATTTATGTGTATGTTCGCGCATAAGCAATAACATCGAACATTTTAACTGTATACTAGAGTGGGAAAAAGTGGAGGATTATTTCTATTTTTCTTCAATTTTAATATTTGCTAACTATAGAATAGACTATTTTTATCCTATATTTACGTAAATATAAAGGTAATCAAAGAGTTTTCATAATATAACAAGGCATATCAATCCCATAAGACAGAAAAAAAGACAGGTGAACCTAGATTCACCTGTCTCTTCCTAACAGTTATATGTCATATTCTATTGTCTCTATTTTGCCGTATTATAATTGCCCTACACGTTTCATAGCATCATAAATTCGTTGTGCCAATCCAGTAATTTGTCTTTTAGGAATGGAACATACAGCAATGCGAACACCACCTGCTACAGGAATTAAAAATACATTTTCTTTTTTCAATTCATCTGCCAAGGCCTTTGGATTATCACTTGGAATTGTTGCAAAGAAACCGCCCATATATGGCAACATTGGTAAACTAATCGCTTTTCCTTCACATTCCAAGATACCTGCCCGCTCTTCTACAAGACGAGAGTAACAATTACGTTCTTCTTCATAGCATTTTAATTTTTCAGGATCAAGCACGATATTAGCGACCGTACGCATAGCAGGTCTATTAATATTAGACCAAGTACCACGAGATGTCATTTGGTTAATATCAAAAAACTCCTTTGCCACTTCTTTATCAGAAGTAATACCCAACATACAGCCAACACGTTGACCATACATGGTAAATCCTTTTGAAATACTATAGCATACGACTGTTAAAATATCTTTTGACAAATGCTCAAACTTTTTAAAGAATCGACGTACATCTTCTTTAGGTCCAGAGAAATCAATATACGCAGCATCCACACCAATGATAACTTTATTCTTACCAGTATTGACGATGCGTTTCACCAAATCTAATACCTTATCCCAATCACTATCGCATAAGGAAAACCCTGTTGGGTTATTGCCAGGTGTATTAAAAATAACCAGCACATTTTCTTGCTTCTCAGCAATTTCCAACATCAAAGATTGTAAAGCTTCAAAATTGAAACCATAATTCTCATCAAATAAAGGATATGTAATTAATTCGCGCCCATTATCTTGGCATATTTGCTTGTATGCCCCCCAGTACCAATCAGCGGTGATTACCTTATCACCTAGTTCTGTATAATTGTGAACTAAGTGATGAATACCACCTGTACCACCCGCTGTAGCTATCCCTTCAATATAGGCATCTGGTCGAGATTGTCCAAAACATTCTTGTTTACATGCTTCCACAAATTCTTTTAACCCTTCAATCGGTGCATATGCAACATATTCATTACGTGGCAAATTACGAAACTCATCTTCTACCACTTTCAAGAAAACAATGTCGCCATTTTCATCTAGGATAGATCCGACAGTTCCAATTAATACATTTTCTTTGCCATATTGTTTCGCTGCCTCTTGAGCTTGTGAGTTTGTCGCAAAGATGACATCATTTGCTTTTTTCCCCCGCGCTTGTTTTGCTGCCATACTCATAGTAAACACCTTCCTATATTAGTTATATATATTTTATACTTATAATATTAGTTTACAAGAAAAATCATTCTCCTACAAGACTTGTAGCTCATGTATACACAATAGTTTTTAGCACTATTCAATTCTTTTTATATTGTAATAAATGTCACCATACAATATAGCTTATGTAATCAAAATACTTTTACAGTGATCATTTATTAATAATGAAATCTATGCACCTTTATATCCTAGCTTCTGCACACTCTTATGATAGTATACATATACTCCATTTCTATCGGCAATAACCACAAATTCAAAATACTTACACTAAAAAGCAGATACACAACCACAATGGATTGTATATCTGCTAATTATTTTAGAGTATTCTATTCTACTTTACCGCCTAAGTATGCTTCCATCACTCTAGGGTCGTGACGAATTTCTTCGGCTGGTCCTGAAAGAACGATTTTACCTGTTTCTAATACATATGCATAGTCAGCGATTTTCAAAGCTTGACGTACATTTTGCTCTACTAACAATACTGTCGTTCCTTCGGCGCTAATCTCTTTAATAACTTCAAAGATTTCATTCACCACCAACGGCGCCAAACCCATGGATGGTTCATCTAGTAACAACAGTTTCGGACGGGCCATTAAAGCACGACCAATGGCAAGCATCTGCTGTTGTCCACCAGATAAAGTACCACCTAATTGGTAACTACGTTCGTCAAGAATAGGGAATCGTTTGAACACTTTTTTAATATCATCGTTGATTTCAGCATCCTTACGAATATAGGCTCCCATTTCTAGATTTTCGTAAACACTCATATCTTGTAAAATTTGGCGTCCTTCTGGAACGAGGGAAATACCAGATTTCACAATATCATGAGTTTTCATAGACGTAATATCCTTACCTTCAAAGGTAATGCGACCTTCTGTAGGTTTTACTAAACCCATGATAGAACGCATGGTTGTCGATTTACCGGCACCATTAGCACCAATCAAAGATACAATAGAGCCTTGAGGAACTTCTAGGTTAATGGATTTCAACGCTGTAATGTGACCATATCCAGCCACAACATTTTCAATTTTTAACATATTATTCCTCCTTTCCTAAGTACGCTTCAATTACATCTGGATGATTTTGAATTTCTTGTGGTGTGCCTTCTGCAATCTTTTTACCAAAGTTTAACACTGCTAATCGATCACAAATATTCATCATCAACGCCATATCATGTTCTATGACAACAACAGTAATACCTAAATCACGGATTTTTCCGATCAATTGACGCAATACTTCTGTCTCACTATCGTTCATACCTGCCGCGGGTTCATCTAACAAGATTAACTGTGGATGCGTTGCTAAGGCACGGGCAATTTCCAAGCGACGTTGCTTACCATATGGTAAAGACGTTGCTACTTCTTCTGCATCTTCTTCTAAGCCAACGAGCTTTAAAAACTCATAGGCAATACCACGGCAACGCTCTTCTTCAATGCGTTGGCGTTTTGTACGGAAGAAACTAGACAACACTCCAGAGCCTGTACGACAATGCATGCCTGTCAATACAGTCTCCAACGCCGTCATATTACCAAAGAGACGGATATTTTGGAACGTTCTAGCAATTCCCATTTCTACCGTACGATGTGGTTTAATACCTACTACATTCATACCATCGAAGACAATATTACCAGTGCTGACAGGGAATACGCCAGTAATTAAGTTGAACAACGTCGTTTTACCCGCACCATTCGGTCCGATGACACCAAAGACTTCCCCTTGATTCACTTGGAAGGTAACCCCTGTCAAGGCAGCCACACCGCCAAAGCTTTTACTTACATCATCTAATTGTAATAGCATGGTTACCTCCTATTCTTGACCAGACTTGCTTTGTGTTTTATAAGCTTCAAAGCGTTCTGTTAATACTTGCGTTTCTGGAATATATGCTTTCTTTTTCACACCCAATTTGCGATAAATTTTGTCCATTAAATCTTCTGTCAAAATACCATCTGGGCGAACAGCCATCAAGATGACTAGTAATGCGCCATAAATAATATCCCGGTAATCTGCTAAGAAACGTAGTACTTCTGGTAGCAATGTCAAAATGAAGGAGCCTAGTACAGATCCCCATACTACATTGGAACCACCAAACACAGGGAACAATAAAATTTGCACTACTTTGTGGTAGCTAAAATCTGTAGGGTTAATGAAGTTTGTAATATGTGCATACAATCCACCACCGATACCGGCAATGAAGGCACCAATCACAAAGGCTAACATTTTGTAATACACCACATTGATACCCATTAACTCTGCTGCATGGTCATCTGCTTTAATAGCTTGGAATGCACGCCCTACACGACTATTGTGGATGCGTAAGCAGAACAATATCACTAGTGCTAAAATCACCAACAAAATAATGATGGTCAACAAGTTACCCCATGTTAATGCATCAATGTCTAACAAACCGTCCATATCAAACTCATAGATATAGTTCGTCAATTCTTGAGCAATCGCTGGAATTCCTGAAAGGCCCAAGGCTCCATTGGTCACTTCTAAGTTCAAAAAGATAACACGTACTACTTCACCAAAGCCCAAGGTAGCAATGGCAAGGTATAAACCTTTCAAGCGTGTAGTTGGTAAACCAATCACAACAGCTACTAAAGCCGCTACGATGCCACCAATAAAAATAGCAATTGGAATCGGTAGCTCAGCTTTCAAAGTAAGCAAAGCACCTACATAGGCACCAACACTCATGAAACCAGCCGCACCCAATGTCAACTGTCCTGTAGAAAGGGTGAAGAAAATGGAAATACCCATAATAGCATTGATGATGAAGAACATCACAATTTGTAGATAATATGGATTTAAAATTTCACTCATGGTCGTCCCCCCTTATCTTTAGATCCGAATAACCCTTGTGGTCTCCAGAATAATAAGAGAATGATTAAACCGAAGGCTACGGCATCACGGTACGAAGATGCTCCGTAAGCAACGGAGAATACTTCGGATACACCTAAAATGAATCCACCAACCATCGCACCAGTGATGTTTCCAAGACCGCCAAGGATTAACACTGCTAATCCTTTAAATCCGATAACAACACCCATCATAGGCTCTACGGCATCGAAGGATAAACCAACCAGCACACCAGCGGCAGATCCTAATGCAGAAGCGAGCATCACTGTTACAGAAATAACTAGTGTCGGGTTGATCCCCAATAAGGATGCCGTTTCTGTGCTCAAGGATACAGCACGGATAGCTTTACCAATTTTAGTTTTTTTAATGAGTACATTTAAAATCAACATTAACACAATGGATACGCCAAGTCCAATGATTTGAACCATGGAAATTTTGAACATACCAAAATCGATGAGTCCACCAATGAAATCTGGTGGAAATGAACGTGTTTGTGGACCCCACACAAGTAAGGCTACACTTTCAATAAAAATAGAGACACCAATTGTAGAAATCAATGGCGCCAAATGGGATACATTTTTTTTGCGAAGTGGACGAAGTGCCACAAACTCTAATAGATATCCAAGAATTGCCCCTACGAGCATAGCCACAAGAATAGCTACGAATATATTAGCTTCAAAGACTGTCACCATAAATAAACCCACGAAGGCACCTATCATAAAGATGCCCCCGTGAGCCATGTTGATGATGTTCAACACACCAAACACGAGTGTCAATCCGATCGCTAATACTGCATAGAGACTGCCTAAAGTAAGGCCATTCACTAATTGCTGTAAAAACATCGTGTAACTCCTATTTTTGTAATGCGTCGAACTGACCGTTTTTAATTTGTAAAACTTGAACTTCCATAGAAGGATCACGTTTTTCGTTGAATTGGAATTTACCAGTTACCCCTACGAAGTCTGTAATGCCTTTTAATGCGTTACGGAATTTTTCGCGATCTGTTGTAGAGCCAGCTGCTTTTAAAGCTGCTTCATATAAGAACACAGCATCATATGCTTGTGCTGCGAATTGGTCTGGTTCATGGCCATATTTTTCTACATAAGCTTTGCGGAAGTCGCGAACTTTTTGGTCATCTTTGTTAGGGAACCAAGGTGTACCTACGATCGCACCATCAGCAGCGGCGCCTGCATTTTTAATGAATGCTGGACTGTTGAAACCATTGGAACCTACCACTGGTTGGTTCATACCAAGTTCACGCATTTTTTTCATAATCAAAGCCCCTTCTTGGTACAAGGAGGCAACGATGATGATATCAGGTTTTGCTTGTTGAATTTTAGTCAACTGTGCAGAGAAATCTGTATCTTTATCAGCAAATGTTTCTGTCGCTACAATTTGAACACCTTCAGATTCCAATGCTTTTTTCGCTGTATTGTTTACAGAAACCATTTGGTCATTGTTGTTGGAATACATAATCGCTGCTGTTTTGAAACCTAATACTTTATGAGATTGACGAATCGCTGCGTCTACTGCCAAAGATTCTGGTACAGCATTACGGAAAATGTAATCTCCGATATCAGTGATGCCTTCTGCAGTTGTAGAAGTACCTAATGCTACCACTTTATTTTTGTTAGCAATCGGTCCTGCCGCCATCATTTCGCCAGATAACATAGGTCCAATGACAGCTACGACTTTATCTTTTGCAATCACTTTGTTCATCGCATTAATGGCTTCGTTTTTGTCACCTTTTGTATCTTCCACTAACAAATTAATTTTTACATTGTTAGCATCTGCATTAATTTGCGCTACCGCTAACTCTGCACCATTCTTAATAGACTCGCCATAGGCAGCTGCTGCGCCAGACGTAGTCGTTAATAAGGCTACTTTTGCTTCATTTGCATTGTTTGTTGATGAACTATTGCCACCGCAACCAGCGATCGCTGCGGCTAAAATAGCTGTAGCACCCAATGCTAGTGCACGTTTGAACATGGATTTTTTCATGTTACACCCTTCCTTTTTTTAACTCTTCTTTTGGATTTTCTAACAGTGAAAGTCATCTTTCCCTTTTTTACTTTATCTGCTTAAAGAACAAGTGATAACTCTATAGAAAATCTATGCTTTCCTATTATGAATGTAACGTGAGTAGTTTGTCAAATATAAATATAAGAATTTAGTTATGAGTTTATTTAGTAAACCCATAGCGTATATTTTCCTTATTTTTGTATTTATACAGTAGACAAATATCTTTTTTGAATAGCAAATATAGGAATAGATAGGTTCTGATAGCAATTATATTCTTTTAGAAATATGATCCAATCTACTACTTAGCCATATTAAAACTGGCGACGAAAGTTAGCACCCTCATCGCCAGTTTAACACAGTTGAACTTTTATTTACTTAGTATCAATAAATTTTCACCACTATTAATTCACAGTATACAAATAATCGTATTGTTCCTGTGTTAACGTATCTAAGTCATAGCCCATGGATTGTAATTTCAATTTCGCAATTTCTGCGTCTACTTCATATGGCAATACATGTACATCATCTTCCATATCTGCCCCATGATGTAAGATGTACTCCGCCGCTAATGCCTGCATAGCAAAAGACAAGTCCATAATTTCTGCTGGATGTCCATCCCCCGCTGCTAAGTTCACAAGGCGACCTTCTGCTAGTACATACAATTGACGACCATCTTGCATATGGTAAGCTTCGATATTTTGACGTACTCGTTCATGAGATACAGCCATGGCTTCTAAATCTTTTACATTTACTTCGCAATCGAAATGGCCTGCATTACAAAGTACAGCGCGGTCTTTCATCACGGCATAGTGCTCTTCTGTAATAACGTCTTTACAGCCTGTGACCGTACAGAAAATATCGCCAATTTTAGCAGCTTCCACCATTGGTAATACTTTGAAACCATCAAATACAGCCTCGATGGCTTTAATTGGATCTACTTCTGTTACATACACGTGAGCACCTAGACCTTTGGCACGAAGTGCCACGCCTTTACCGCACCAACCGTAACCAGCAACCACCACGTTTTTGCCTGTTACTGTTAAGTTCGTAGTGCGCATAATACCATCCCAAACAGATTGGCCAGTACCATAGCGATTGTCAAATAAATATTTACAGTTAGAATCGTTCACAGCGATCATTGGGAATGTCAACTGTTCCGCTTCAGCCAAGGCTTTCAAACGGTGTACACCTGTTGTGGTTTCTTCACTACCGCCCAACAAACGTTCTTTTGCATCAGTTCGTGTTGTATGTAACAAGCTTACTAAATCTCCACCGTCATCGATGATGATATGAGGTTTATGATCCAGTGCTTTGTTCAAGAACATCGTATATTCTTCATCTGTACAATTGTACCAAGCATATACAGTTAAACCCATATCTACCAGTCCTGCTGCCACATCATCTTGGGTAGACAATGGGTTGGAACCTGTGACAATCACATCGGCGCCACCACGTTTTAAAACAGTAGATAAGTACGCAGTTTTCGCCTCTAAATGAACGGACACAACGATGGTTTGACCTTTGAAAGTTTGTTCTTTTTCAAAACGGTCCCCTAATGTGTTCAACGTAGGCATAAAATTAGCTACCCAGTCGATTTTTTTACGACCTTCAGCGGCTAAGGAAATATCTCGAATTAAAGATTGCATTGGCGTTCTCCTTTTAGATTCTTCACTATAGATTATAATTGAAAGCCACCATACTCAGCCATACGGTGATGAGCAGGATAATCAGCATTCACATCAATGCCTTTGATGACTTCTTTTACAAGCGCTTGTAATTGCTCAGCCATTTCTTTCATCATATCTACCACTTCCCCATGGGTCAAAGCAGATTCAGAAATACCTGCTGCATAGTTTGTGACCATGGAAATTGTCATATATGCCATTTCTGCTTCGTTGGCTAAGGTCACTTCCGGTACATTTGTCATACCCACCGTTTGGCCACCTAACATAGCATACATGCGAATTTCAGCAGGAGACTCAAAACGAGGACCTTCTGTACATACGTACGTACCACCATTGTGAACCGTTAATCCTAAGGAGTTAGCGGCACTTTCTACAATGCCTCTCAACTCAGGGCTATATGGTTCCGTTACATCCACATGCGCTACCGGACGATCGCCACCTTCGTAGAATGTATTTACACGGTTTTTCGTAAAATCTAGGAATTGGTCCGTCAACACAAAATGACCAGGCCCAAAGTTCTCATCCAAAGAACCTACCGCTGTAGTAGATACAATGAACTTAACACCTAATTTTTTAAGCCCCCAAATGTTGGCACGATAATTAATCTTGTGTGGTGGAATCGAATGATCTCGACCATGACGAGCTAAGAAATACACCGTCTTGCCTTCATACGTACCGCACACATAGTGAATCTCACCATAGGGCGTCATCAAAGATGATTCCGTCATAGTTTCAAACATATTTGGGTCGTACACACCAGTACCACCAATAATAGCAATCGCTGACATATCGTTCCTCCTTGTGAAAGATAGAAAAAATCTGTATGAATTTATTATAGCATGAAAAGGATAGTTTTGTGGGTATAGAGTATCATTATTAGCAGTTATAAATTTTTCACCATTTTCTTCCCCACTACAAATCATCCATAAAATGCTATAATATACTCAACAATTATCAACACTATTAGTCTGTATATAAAGGAGTTCTCCATGATTCGTATTGCTTTTGGACAAATTCAGGTACACCCTGGTGATCCTGCTACAAACTTTCAATCTATGATGCATGCCATCGACTATGCCAAGGCTGTGAGCACGGACATCCTTATCTTTCCAGAATTGTGTCTCAGCGGTTACATGGTAGGCGACTTATGGGACCAAGTGCCTTTCATAAACGATTGTCTCTACTATGGTGATGAGATTATGAAAGCCACCGCTAGCACAAATCTCACTATTATCTTTGGTAATGTAGGCACTGATAAAAGTCTGCATAACTTAGATGGCAGTCTTCGCAAATATAATGCTCTATATGTAGCATCCAAAGGACAACTGGTATCCAATCCATCCCAGCCATATCCATTTACAATTAAAACCTTATTGCCCTGTTATCGGTACTTTAATGAACCTCGTCATTTCACTAGTGCCAATATAGTGGCGAAAGAGCGCAATCTATCTTTGTCTGAGATTAACCAGCCTCTTACGATCGCCACTCGTGAAGGCGATTTTACGATTGCTCCTGTTATCTGTGAAGATAGCTGGGATACGCATTACCCAGATTGCCCCACAAGCCTTATAGTGGAATCTGCAAAAGTGAAAGGTCTGTACATTGATCTGATTGTGAATTGTTCCTCATCCCCTTTCACAATTCATAAGCAAGAACAGCGCCACGCCCTATTTAGTGCACAAGCCAAACGATACAATACTCCTATTGCCTATATAAACCACGTGGGAATTCAAAACAATGGGAAAAACATCTGCATCTATGACGGTTGCTCTGCTTTATATGACATGAACGGTTCGGTTGTGGAAGACGTACCTGCTTTTGAAAATACAGTTCGTCCTACATTATTGAAAGATATCTTGTGGCAGCCGATTTCATCCAGTAATAGTACTACTAATCATATTGAGCATCCCAAAGATAACATACTATCTACTCATTTAGAAGTAAATAAGACCAATACTACATATGATGCACATCATACAGACGATACACATAGTACAAATGAACCATATGCCACAACACCTGCATATATTCCTACCCTATTCAAAGCCCTTCAATACGGCATTCGCCAATTTTTAGCACAAACGGGTATCAAGAACATTGTCATCGGTGCCTCAGGTGGTATCGACTCTGCCCTTAATGCTGCTTTATACAGCACTGTATTGCCACCGGAGAACTTATACTTAGTCAATATGCCAAGCCGTTACAACTCTGACATGACGAAAGACTTAGCTTACCAATTAGCACAGAACATCGGTTGCCATTATGGTGTATTCCCTATTGAGGAAGGTGTCAATGCCACCATTAATCAACTTGAGAATACTAGCTTTACAAAGTATAACACCCCTGTCACCCCAGAATTACATCATCATGGTAATGTGCATGCAACAACTATACAGAATGTAAAGGAAAATACTGTATCTTCTGAAAAAGATGTGAGCCAAACTGTGCTATACAGTTCTGACCAAACAACAAACTATGATGAGCAATGCAATACAAAAGGTGAATCCAACACAACATCATTCTTACAGCTATCCACCCTTGCCAAAGAAAACATCCAAGCTCGTGATCGTTCGTCTCGTATCCTAGCCGGTATAGCATCTGCTGTGAATGGGGCTTTCACGTGCAATGGCAATAAAACGGAGTTCACTGTCGGTTATGCTACAATGTACGGTGATTTGGCGGGTTTTCTTGCCGCAACGGGGGATGTGTGGAAAACGGATGTGTATGCTTTAGCTCGTTACATGAATGAACACATTTTTAAACGAGAGGTCATTCCTCAAGGCTCCATCGATGTGGTACCTAGTGCAGAGCTTTCCGATGCACAGGATGTAACACAAGGACTAGGTGATCCCTTACAGTATGAATATCACGACTGCTTATTCCGTGCCTTCGTAGAGGGTACACCTCATACACTGCCTCATCAGCGTTTGACGCCTGAGGATATCTTGTGTGCCTATGAAAAAGGCATATTGGAGCACCTATTAGGATTGCCACACCCTGTTTCTCACTATTTCACATCTATAGATCAGTTTATCAACGACCTTGAACGCTGGTGGAAATCTTTTAATGGATTAGCTGTGGCAAAACGTATCCAATCTCCGCCGCTGTTCCTTATCAGTGAACGTGCCTTTGGTACTGACCTAAGTGAAAGCCAATTAAAACCATATTTCTCACGTACTTACCATATCATTAAAGAGAGAGTTCTATATCACCATACTAAAAAGTGAGTATATTTCTTAATTTTGAAAATATAAATCTATACTATAGTAACGCTATATACAACTTTGTAATATACCTTATTAGATATCTTACATCCTGTATATAGCGTTATTTAATGTTTGACCATTTACTCATACAGTACTTTCAAAAACGATATAACCCATACTAAAAATTATATTGTAATGATAATTATTATAGATTACAATAAAGTTAACCCTATGGGTTGCGTTTTAATGTGTATTTGGAGGTATATTATGCAACAAGCATGGAAAGACTTCAATACAGGTGTATGGGATAAGTCCGTGGACGTACGCGATTTTATCCAACGAAACTATGTGCCTTATGTAGGCGATGATTCTTTTCTAGTAGGTCCTACTGAACGAACTACTAGACTTTGGCAACGGGTATTAGATTTATATGAGGAAGAACGACAAAAAGGTTCTGTCATCGATGCAGACACTGATGTAGCAACTCATATTACGGCGCATGCCCCTGGATATATTATTCAAGAAGATGAACAAATTGTAGGTCTTCAAACTGATTATCCTTTAAAACGTGCCATGTTCCCTTATGGTGGTTTACGAACTGCTAAAAGTGCTATCGAAGAGTATGGTTACAAAATGGATCCAACTCTTGAAGCATTCTTTAAAACTCATCGTAAGACACATAATGATGGTGTATTTGATGTATATACACCTGAGATGCGAGCTGCTCGCTCTGCTCACATTATTACGGGCCTACCTGACGCGTATAGCCGCGGCCGAATTATCGGTGATTATCGCCGTGTAGCCTTATATGGTGTAGATTATTTGATCAAGGATAAAGAAGATCAATTCAATATCACCATGGGCGATATGATGCCAGATGTCATTCGTGACCGCGAAGAAATTCGAGATCAAATCCGTTCTTTGAAAGAGTTAAAAGAAATGGCTGCGTCCTACGGATTTGATATCTCCAAACCTGCTACCGATGTAAAAGAAGCTATCCAATGGCTATACTTTGGCTATTTGGGTGCTATCAAAGAACAAAACGGTGCAGCCATGTCCATCGGACGTAACTCCACTTTCTTGGACATCTATGCAGAACGTGATTTGAAATCTGGTAAATATACAGAAGAACAAATCCAAGAAATGGTGGATCACTTCATTATGAAATTGCGTATGGTTCGTTTCGCACGTATCCATGAATACAACAATTTATTTACTGGTGATCCTGTATGGACAACTGAGTCTATCGGTGGTATGGGCACTGACGGACGTACACTAGTGTCTAAAACGGCATTCCGTGTCCTACATACATTGCAAAACCTTGGTCCTGCTCCTGAACCAAACTTAACAGTACTTTGGTCTCCTTCCCTCCCTGAAGGATTCAAAAAGTTCTGTGCGAAGCTCTCTATTGCAACATCTTCCATTCAATATGAGAACGACGAAATCATGCGCCCAAATTCTGGCGATGATTACGCCATCGCTTGCTGCGTATCCCCTATGCGTATTGGTAAAGAAATGCAATTCTTTGGCGCTCGCTGTAACTTAGCGAAAGCCTTACTATACGCAATCAATGGTGGCGTAGATGAAAAGCTGAAAAAACAAGTAGGTCCAAAATTCCGCCCTATTACTTCAGAATACCTTGATTTCGACGAAGTCATGGAACGCTTTGAAGATATGACGGAATGGTTAGCAGGTGTATATGTGAATGCTTTAAATATCATTCATTACATGCATGACAAATACGCCTATGAAAAATTGGAAATGGCATTGCATGACCGTAAGGTAACACGTTGGTTTGCCACAGGTATTGCTGGACTTTCCGTAGTAGCCGATTCTTTATCCGCTATTAAATATGCGAAAGTAAAACCTATACGTGATGAAAATGGTATTGCTATTGATTTTGAAATTGAAGGCGAATTCCCTAAATATGGTAATGATGATGATCGTGTAGATGATTTAGCTGCTACGGTGGTATCTGGGTTTATGAATAAAATTCGTAAACATCCAACCTATCGTCAATCCGTGCCTACTATGTCACTATTAACCATTACATCGAATGTGGTATACGGTAATGCCACTGGTGCTACTCCTGACGGACGTAAAGCAGGTATTCCATTTGCTCCTGGTGCCAATCCTATGCATGGTCGTGACGAACACGGGGCTATCTCTTCCCTAGCATCTGTTGCTAAAATGCCATGGCGTGATTGTTGCGATGGTATTTCTAATACATTCTCTATTATTCCAGATTCTCTTGGTAAATCCGGAGAATCTATGGTTACATTAGGCGACTTGGACCTAGATATAGACCTAGGCAATATTGAACATGCATTAGCCGATGGTTGTGAAAATCTAGCTTGCCGTGAGCCTAATATTACTATTCCCGAAGAAAAGGAGTAACTATGACAAACGAACAACAAGTTGATAACTTAGTCCAATTATTAGATGGTTACAGCAAAAAAGGCGGCCATCATTTGAACGTAAACGTATTCAATCGTGAAACATTATTAGATGCTCAAAAACATCCTGAATTGTATCCACAATTGACTATCCGTGTATCTGGCTACGCTGTGCACTTCAACAAGTTGACAAAAGCACAACAAGACGAAGTCATTTCTCGTACGTTCCATCAATCCATGTAATGTAGTATGGTAGGCCGCATTCATTCCATTGAGACCATGGGTACTGTTGATGGTCCGGGCATGCGATTTGTCTTGTTCCTTCA
Organism: uncultured Veillonella sp.; assembly: GCA_963515865.1. GTDB lineage: Bacteria > Bacillota > Negativicutes > Veillonellales > Veillonellaceae > F0422. Next base: position 101,602 of record CAUPZH010000001.1, on the reverse strand, counting down.
AGGTTGCCCATTGCGATGTGCCTATTGCCATAATCCAGATACTTGGGATCCCTCTACGTATGCCCAAGAACTGACTGTGGCAGATGTGTGGACACAATTTGAAAGGAATCGTGACTTTTATATCACTGGAGGCATTACTGTCACTGGTGGCGAAGCATTGTTGCAACTCCCTTTTATTATCGAACTCTTTACTTTCTTTCACGGAAAGGGAATTCATACTTGTCTAGATACAAGCGGGATTTGCTACACACAAGAACAGGCTAGAGAGTACAAAATGCTTCTTGACGTAACGGATTTAGTCATTCTTGATGTGAAAGAGATCGATTCCTCTATACACGAAACACTAACCGGCAAGCCTAATGATGCGGTCCTAGAGTTCGCTAAGTTTATAGACGAGCAGGGTACCGATTTTTGGGTACGCCACGTGGTAGTCCCAACCATCACAGATAATCGCGATCGCTGGTATCGGCTTGGTTTCTTTCTAGGTGCCTTCAAACATTTGAAAGCCGTAGATTGCTTACCTTACCACGTCATGGGGGTTAATAAATATGAAAGTCTTGGCATTTCCTATCGCTTAGATGGAATACCGCCCCTCTCAAAAGCTGACGCACAGCGTGCACTCCGCGTTGTCCTTTCTGGAATACGCGACTACCGCCGAGGTTTATGGTGTCCTCTTAAAACACCAGAAAGTTAAACTCATAATAATACTTTCCTGATCTTTCATAAAAGCGCACTATCCTTCGTGGACGGTGCGCTTTTCTCTATGCTTCTATCGGCATATCTGTATACCTATGTCTATCTATATACATAGGTTTGTCTGTATGTGTATCTATATACATATGTGTATCTGTGTTTGTATGTGTGTCTGTGTCTGTATCTGTATATGTATATATCTAGTACACTAGTCTATTCTGTTAAAATATTGATATGTATTTCTAATGGATATCTTTTACATATTAGATGTTTAGTTGTATAATAGGAGAGTATTATTTCAGACTATCTCACTATGATTTTGGTGTAAATGAATCCTATGTGCACTACTGTACCATCATAGTCTTTTGTACCTAAAGTTAGGAGGCATTTCATGGCATCGTCGTACATGCTACAATTACATCTTGGCGCCGTAGAAACGGTCATACTCTCACTGTTTTCCTTTTTACTGGGAACCTTTATGCATAAGCACATTAACATCCTTCATCGTTGGGCTATCCCAGTGCCTGCTATTGGTGGTTTAACTGTAGCAATAATTGTATTTCTACTACAAATTTCTGGTCTTATACTCATTACTCTGGACAAGGCTGTTCTCGTTCCTGCTATGGTGGCATTCTTCGCCACTATGGGGCTAGTAGCGCCCGTGCAAATTTGTACATCTTCGTTAAAAGCAATTCCTCGCTACTGGGGCATGAGTACTTTGCTTGTGATTATGCAAATCAGCATTGGCTTAGGACTAGCTAGTCTATTTGGATTAGACAAACACTATGCTATTTTATTAGGCTCTTTATCTCTTGAGAGCAGCTACAACTTTGTGTCCGCCTTAGGTCATGACTTAGGGAATGCCTTAAATGGTGAAACTGTAGCACATGGTATCATTGCATTCACTACCATTATTGGTGTGTTCATCGGCGGTCCTATGGGACAATATTTAATCGAAAAGTTCAATCGCTATGAAACAGCACCTCCTCCACCAGATTCCCCAGCACCGACACCGGTTGGGATTATCATCAACTTATTGTTGGTTCTAATCTGTGTCAGCATCGGCATCGGCGGTTCCCACTACTTATTAGATACCTTCGGTTTGCACATTCCTACGTTCATTGTATCCATGTTATTGGCCATTGCTATCCGTAATGGTGGCGATGCCATGGGCCAAACGTTCATCAATTCTAAAGCTATTGCTTTATTCAGTCAAATTAGTATTACCATCTTCTTAACTACTGTGTTCATGAGCGTACCTGTGATCGCATTACATGCGCTTACAGGGCCAATGCTTGTGATTCTTGTGATACAGATCATTGCGATTATTCTGTTTACACGATTTATCGTATTCCCTGTGCTGTGTAAAGATTACGACGGCGTTGTCATCGGCGCCGCCCTCCTTGGCCACGGCTTAGGTATCACACCAAACACGGTAGCAACCATCGCTACCCTCGGTGGTCGCTACAGAAAATCTGTAAAAGCTTTCCTAGTTGTGCCTATTACAGCTACTGTATTAATCAATGTATTTGGTATTCCTATTCTACATTGGATTATGCAGTTCTACTGGTAATCTAAGTGTTCACTGATTAGACTTAAAATTGTTTATTAAATATACCCCACCCTACTGCATCAGGTTGGGGTATTTTTGCTATCTACGTATACGAACACACTACTAATACATATATAAAAATAGAGGGCATTGATATATGATTATCAATGCCCTCTATTTTTGTTATCTATTTACTTGTCATCTCATGATTGTAATTATAAGAATAAATTAATGATTTCTACACCAATTAATCCACATACGGCAATCACTGTTTCCACCATACACCAAGAGCGTAATGTTTGTTTGACAGATAAACCGAAAAACTCTTTAAATAACCAGAATCCTGGGTCATTTGGTGGGCTAAAGAATACAGAACCAGCACCTACTGCAATTACCATCAATTCAGGACTTACACCTGTTAATGGAATTAACGGCGCCACAATGCCGCCAGCTGTCATAGCTGCCACTGTAGCAGAACCAACAGCAATACGAATCACCACTGCAATTAACCAAGCTAATACTAATGGAGATACATTCACTTGCATCACTAATTCACCGATATAGGTACCCACACCGCTATCGATCAATACTTGTTTTAGTGCTCCACCAGCTCCTACAACAAATAGAATCATAGCTACTGTTAATATCGCTTTTTCAGAAGTAGCCATAATATCTTTCATAGATTTGCCACGAGCGAAGCCAAATGTATAGAAAGCAATAATAATAGAAATTGTCAACGCTACAGAAGGATCACCAATGAAGTTAAGAATGACCATAATGGTAGATGTTTTTGGTAGATTCATCATTTTACCAATAGCTGTAGCGGCCATCAAGATAACTGGTACTAATGCTGTAAAGATAGATACTCCAAAGGATGGCATTTCCTCTTCTGTAAATACCTTATCATTATGAAGGCCTTCAGGGATATCTGTTTTGATATCTTTCACAGTATTATACAATAATGGGCCTGCCAAAATAACTGTAGGAATACCGATTAAAATACCATACACCAATGTTAATCCAATGTCTGCATTAAATAATACAGAAATCGCTGTAGGACCTGGATGTGGAGGCAAGAAACCATGTGTCACAGATAAGGCTGCTACCATTGGCATACCTACTTCTAACAATGGAATATCCGCAGATTTAGCAATGGTAAAGATCAAAGGAATCAATAAGACGAAACCAATTTCATAGAATAAAGCAATACCTACAATAAATCCAGTTAAACATACAGCCCATCTTACATTATTACGACCAAACATGTTGATCAATGTAGTTGCAATACGTTGCGCTCCACCGCTATCGGCCATCAATTTACCTAAAATAGCGCCAAAGCCTACTACGATTGTTAAACCACCTAAGGTAGCTCCTAAGCCTTTTTGAATAGTTGGGAAAATTTTGTCAAGTGGCAATCCTTCTCCAAAGGCTAATAATACACAGACCAATAGCAATGATAAAAAGCTATTCATCTTTACTTTTACGATTAGGAAAAATAGTAAAATAATTCCTAATGCAAGAATAACTAATGGCATTTCTAGTCTCCTTTCTAATTATAAACGACTAAATGGATGTTCCTTTTGGAACTGAACAAGACGTGCCAAATCGTCTTTCATATGAATATACAAACTTTCATAAATAGAGAAAAGCTCTTCATATACGGCTTGATGTTGCTCCTTAGGGTGATAGATATATTCAGGCTGTACTAGCTCTGCTGTATCCTTAATATCTGACAAAGTTCCATCAGAAATAAACCCTAACACAGCGGCGCCAAAGGAGGCACCTTCACTATTATTTGGTAATGTGATATGTTCACCGAATATATCACTCATAATTTGTACCCACAATTCGGATTTAGTGAAAGAACCACTAATACGGATATCTTTTACCTCTTCAAACTCACGTAATGCATCAAGAACAAACCGTAAGCTATAACAAATCCCTTCCATTGTGGCGCGAATCATGTAAGAGCGACTATGATTTAAGGATAAACCTACGAAAGCACCACGCAGATCAGAGTTCCAATAAGGAGCTCGTTCACCAGTAAAGTATGGCATTAATAACAAGCCACCAGATCCAGCCGGTACATGTCTTGCTTTCATGGTCATTAAATCATAAGGATCCACCGATAATTGTTCCATTTGGGAGCCATGATAATGTAGGATACGATCTCGCATCCAACGCAAAATCATACCGCCATTGTTGATAGCTCCACCAGCCACCCACATGGTATCTGTTAAATTATAGCACCAAGTGCGACCTTTAGGATCCATTTGCGGCTTTTCTGTAAGCATGCGTATAGCACCAGATGTACCTATAGTGGCACTTAACTGCCCTTTAGATACAGCGCCAATACCAACATTCACCAGTACTCCATCAGTAGCACCGATGACAACCGGTGTATTCACAGGTAAACCTAAACGCTCTGCTACGCCTGCTACTAACTTACCACTATACGTAGTAGATACTACCTTAGGTAGTTGTTCTTCTTGAATTCCTACATAGTCTAAAATCTCAGAATCCCAAGTTTCTGTAAAAGCATTAAATAAACCAGAACTAGATGCCACTGATTTATCTGTTACCCATTCTCCTGTCATCAAACGGAACATGTAATCTTTAATAGATCCAATATGCGCCATACGAGCAAAGATTTCAGGTTGATTTTCTTTGACCCATATGATTTTTGCCAATGGATAGGATGCATGTAGCGGACAGCCTGTTCTAAAGTAGAATTGTTTACACGTTTCGTCTTGTTCCATACGATGTACAATGTTGGAACTTCTGCTATCTGCCCAAGTAATCATATTCCCTAATAAGTCAAACTGTTCATCTTGAGGAATAAAACTATGCATCACTGAGCTTAAAGCAATCCCGGATATAGTGACTAGTTTATATTGTAAATCTTTTACAACTCCAGCAATGACTTCTTCTGCAGCATCATATATTTGTTGAGGATTCTGCTCTGCTCGATCATATTGTGGTGTTTCTAATGGATAAAAAGCATCTCGTACAGCTACAGATTTACCTTGTGCTGTATATGCCATAGCACGCACGCCTGTAGTTCCCACATCAACGCCTATCCATACTGCTTCTCTAACTTCTGACATATATACCTCCTATCATCCAAATAAACTCATTTGCTCATCTTCTGGTAAGTCGCCTAAACAACCTAATTCCACCATGCGATTGGCAATGGTTTGAGACATTTTTGTACGTCTCCGCAAATCTTTAATCGATAAGAACTCTGCTTGCTCTCGTTCTTCTACGATGGCATCTGCTACCTTTTCGCCTAAACTAGTAACAGCTACAAATGGTGGTAATAAAGAGGTTTCATCTTTAATCATAAACCGTCTTGCTTGAGATTTGTATAACTCTACATTGGCAAATGAGTACCCTCGCTGTTTCATTTCCAAGGATACCTCTAAGGCAGACATTAAATCTTTTTCCTTTGGTGATGCTTCATACTTCGCAGCTAATGCTTTCAACCGTTTAAATTCTTGTTGTTGCTCTTCTAAGGAGCCCATCATAATTTTCAAGTCAAAGGCTTTTGCCCGAATAGAAAAATACGATGCATAGAATGCTAATGGATAATTAATCTTATACCAAGCAATGCGGAATGCCATCATAACATAAGCCACAGCATGGGCCCGAGGGAATAAATAGGAAATCTTTTTACAAGAGGCGATAAACCATTCTGGTACTTGGGCTGCTCGCATTTGGTCTTCATAATCTGTTTGGGCAATCCCCTCTTTGTTACGCTTTTCAATACCTTTCCCTTTACGCACATTTTCCATAACAGAAAAGGCTACATTATCTGCTACACCGTGATTGCGCAAAAAGTTCATAATATCATCACGGGTAGAGATAGCTTCATTCAATTTACATGTCCCGGTTTTAATCAAGGTCTGCGCATTATCTACCCATACATTGGTACCATGAGAGAAGCCAGAGATCCGCACTAAGTCAGAAAAGGTTTGTGGTTTTGAATCTTCCAACATAGCCCGTACAAATCCAGTACCTGATTCAGGTACTGCCAAGGTAGCCACTTTATCTCCTTGCAATTGAGCCGGCGTCAAGCCTAATGCTTTCGTTGAGGAGAATAAGCTCAATGTTGCGGGGTCATCAAAAGGAATACTCGTAGATGGTATACCCGTCATATCTTCTAACATACGAATGATGGTAGGATCATCATGGCCCAGTATATCTAGTTTGGTCATACGACCTTCAATAGAGTGATAGTCAAAGTGTGTGGTAATAATACCACTTTCTTTTTTATTAGCTGGATATTGAACTGGTGTGAAATGATGTACATCCATATCTCGAGGGCAAACCATGATGCCTCCCGGATGCTGCCCTGTAGTATTCTTTACTTTTGTAAAGCCTGTAGATAACTTTTCAATAAAACCTCGTCGTTTTTGTAAGTCATTCACATCTGCATATTTGTAAGCATAACCAATAGCTGTTTTATCTGCAATGGTACCGATGGTTCCAGCTCTAAATACATTGTCTCGTCCAAACAATTCTTCCGTGTATTTATGGGCACGGCCTTGGTAATCTCCAGAGAAGTTCAAATCAATATCTGGGACCTTATCCCCATGGAATCCCATAAAGATAGCGAAAGGAATATCGTGACCATTCGCGATGAGTGGCGTACCACACTCAGGACAATTACGACGTGGCAAGTCAAAGCCCCCCGCATATTCCCCTTTTAAATAGAACTCACTCCACTTACACTGTGGACACACATAATGTGGCTCTAATGGATTTACCTCCGTAATATCCGCCATGGTAGCTACAAAGGAGGATCCTACGGAACCACGAGAACCTACTAAATATCCATCATCTAAAGATTTTTTTACTAGTTTATGGGCAATGTAGTACAACACACCGAAACCATTGCCGATAATACTCTTAAGTTCATAGTCCAATCGATCTTGTACCGTCTTCGGCAAGGGATCTCCATAGATAGACTTTGCTTTCGCATAGCACATATCTTCCAAGGCTTTATCAGCCCCTTCGATTTTTGGTGAATAGGTGCCATTAGGAATAGGTACAATATAATCAATACTTTGCTCTATAGCTCTCGTATTGGTCACTACCACTTTGTAGGCATTGTCTTCTCCTAAGTAAGCAAACTCTTCCAACATTTCATCAGTGGTACGCATATGCTGATCTGCTTTGTCTTTTGCATCTTTCACACCGCTAGCAGTAAGCATGATTTCACGGTACATTTTGTCTTTAGGATCCATATAATGCACATTACCTGTAGCTACTACAGGCATTTGCATGGTATCCCCTAAACCGACGATACGACGATTAATCTCTTTTAAATCTTCCTCATTTTTTAACAAACCTTCTTTTATAAAACTCTTGTAATTATCATGAGGTTGAATTTCTAAATAATCATAAAATGTAGCAATTTCCTGCAATTCTTCATCGGTAGCACCGTGAGCAATGGCTTGAATCAATTCTCCAGATTTACAAGCTGTTCCTATAAGAATCCCTTCACGATGGTCTTCAATGACAGCTCTTGGCAATCTTGGGTACTCATCAAAATAATTCAAATGGCTAATAGAAATCATCTTGTACAGATTCCGTAAACCTACCATATTTTTTGCAAACATAATAATATGATGTGGTATCGATTGGCCCTCTTTTTCAATTAAATAGGCCTCTACACCATAGAGAATCTTCACGCCTTTTTCTAAGGAATAGGCCTGAGCCTCTGGAAATGCTTGCACCACCCCATGGTCAGTAATGGCTACCGCTGGGTGTCCCCAATCTTTCACACGGTTTACAATGTCTTTCACTGCTACTAAGGCATTTTTCTCGGACATTTTCGTATGTAAGTGAAGTTCTACCCTTGTTTCCTCATGCGTATCCATGCGTTTTGCATTATCCGTATCTTCCACAGGGCGGATGGAATCCATGTTAAACACATAGTCACGTACATATTGCTCATCATAGATGACTTCCCCTTTAATCTGCACCTTCCCAACAGATTTTAAAATTTTTAATAGCTTTGGTCCGTCTTCAGAAGGGCTGGTAAATCGTTTAATAGCCAAGCTATTGTGATCATCCACTAGATGACCCGTAATGATATACCGTTTTTTAGGCTCCTCACCTTTTTCACGTGCTTTTTGTACAGCCTTACTATCTTCCTTAGGTCGAATTTCTCGTATATCTAAACTGTGAAAGTGTCCCGATATGACAACCTGTTCTCCAGTTCTTACAAAGAAATCATCTGTCCGATGCGAATCTGATTCATCAAAAGCAGGTCCTAATAGCATGCCATCTTCGGTAGTTAATTTTCGTCTCCGCATAGGATATGGAGAATGGCTAGTTGCCGTTGAAGCTGGCGTATTGGGTCTGTCTATCACTACTGGTGCATCGTACAAATCATCATAATCCGATGACGTCTTGATAGTGCCATCCTTACCTACGTAGAGCTCCATTTCATCAAATCGATTCTCTTCATCCATGTCCCAATAGATATCGTAATCCGACAATTCGTTGGCATGTTGTAAAAAGAGATACGCATCATCATCTGTCACACTAGGTTCTTGAACGTAACCAGTATAATCACACTCTTGCCTATGAGGCATCCGTGTAAGAACAAGCTGGTTCATGAAATCACCCGTATCCACAAATTCACAGGTGCAACCAATGGAATCGCAGATTTCCTCAATACGTGTTTGCACTGCCTTATCTAATGTTCCTGTCAACTGAGAACCAAATATATGCAATTTTCCGTTTTTCAAATAAAAGTGAAAGTCTACTTTAGACTCTCCCTTTAGTACCATATGATAATATTTCATAGTACATCTCCTTTACGGATTTGACTTCACCGGATTAGCTTTAATTTTTTTCACCACATTAGGACCTGTGACAATAACCGTATCTACAGGTTCATAATAAGAATTAAAGGTATACGTAGAAGACCTCCCATCTCCATATACTATGGTTCTCGTCGTATCTACAGAAACTCCCTCATGACCTGCTTCCTCTACAGTTTCCTCTTTCACAGCCTCATCGATTTTTTCTATCTTTTTATTAGGAATTCTTTGTTCTTTACCCTTTGTAATTGTTACAGACTGTGGTACATCTTCCTTAGCTCCTAATATAGTAATAGTCACATAGCCAGCACCTTCTTCGGCAATCACATAGATGGGATGAGAATAAGGGTTTTTAAACTGAAAGTCAATATATCCCCACGCCACAGTAGCATCTAAGCCTACTGGTATATAGGAAACAGGAGCAAAATGCGTATCACGTTCTACAATATCCATACCAGATAATAATGCTGTATTAAACAAGGTAGAACTTACTTGGCATATTCCGCCACCAATACCTGGCACCAAACGTCCTCCCATAAATACAGGCGCATCATCATAGCCCGCTTCAGGAGTCCGTTCTCCTACTACTTGATTGAAGGAGAAAATACCCCCTGCCGGAATCAAGGTTTGATGAATTTTTTGAGATGCTAAATGAATATTATGGGCTCGGCTTGTATTAGAGCCATCAAAATAAGTCGTAAAGGACCCCAATATGGAAGTGATAGACACTAAATCTTTATCCGTTATCGTAGGCTGTGCAGACTCATTGATAACAAGTTCTATGGTCTCTACCTTTCCTTCTTGCAATTGTTCTTGCAAACGTTTCATGGTAGCTGTCACATCCAATTTACGTCCTACCTTAGCAGGCTGATGTACCACTGTATTACCTTCTAAAGTAACAGTGGCATTAGCTCCTACTTGTCCCATGGCCTTTGCATAATTCAAAAAATACGACTCAGCCACTGGTCCATCTACTTTATATCGAATATTTATCGCTTTTTCATGAAGTAACGCATCTACTCGGTGCATGACATAGGTCATGACATCACTTTCATAGCCATAATCCATTACATCGGTTAAGGTTCCCACCCTATCTATGGTAATCCCTAAATCTGCTAGATTCATAGTCGTTTCTTTTCCCTTAGGATCTACTATGCGAATCCTTTGTGACTGTGTGTTCCGCTCTTGTAAATAGGTGTCTACTTCATCCATACTTTGATGAGATATACTATGACCATCTATAGTTAATCCATAAATAGTGTTTCCAGTAGGCCATACAAGCCCTGTTACAGCTCCCCCAACGAGAGCTATAAGAGCTGACACAGTGGCAATATACTTTCGTTTCATACTTCTCCTAATTTGCGCAATAGGCTAAACAAATATCTTGAAATTGGCTCATATCTGCTATACCTTGACGGCTTTGCAAAATTAAATGATACAGCTGGCTAATCAATGTTGCCACCGCTGGGATTTGAATTTTTCGGCGCGCTTCAAAGGCTAATTTAATTGTATAGGGATTGGCTTTCATCCCTTTTTCCTTAAATAAGCTTTGAATCTCAGGTAATGTCATCCCATAATAGGCACATTCACTGACCATGAGTTGCAAATGCATTTGATTATGCACATACGCCATCGCCATATCTACACTTTTATTCTTAAGCATAGAGGGGAATAAATCTAGTAATATTCGTGCATCTTTCGCTAATAAAGCATCTTTAAAGCGAAAAATATTTTTCTCTCCAAAGTCTGTCATATGCTCTTTTAAAAATGGTGCTGTCATCGATTCCCCATTTTTTAGTAGTAGGAACAATCGATCAAATTCTGTGCGCAAAAATGCTAAAGGCACATCTTTCCACAAATCTACCAAGTCACGTAGATATGCCATGCCATCGAGATCTATCTTTTGCTTATGAGCCTTGCAATGTTGTTGTATCCACTGAAAGAGAGCTTCTCCCTCTACTTTTTCAAACTTAAAGGATTCTACAGCTCCCAAAAATGCTTTATTTCCTTGCAACCGTCCATCAATGGTTTCTGGATACACTACAATAATAGGATCTTCTCCAGTATAGCTTTGCAAATAGTCTCGCAATCCTTGCCACTCTGGAGCCAGCTTTTTCTTCGGTTTATCAAAGATAGGCAAATGGACAAGCAGAAATACTCGTGGTTCACCAAAGAGAGATACTTCTTGTAATTGTCCCAAAATAGAACCGGGACCTTGCTCTTCACGCAAGGTAAGCAAGGTCCGATCTGTATATTGATGTAAGAGATTCTGTTTTTTTTCTTCTAATAATTGTGGTTCATCTCCATAGAGCAATGTAACCATCTGGCACCTCTTATAATGTTACTACATTGTTTTCATCACTACCTACAATATACACGCCTTCCTCCACATCAAATTGACTGTGCAAGGTATTCCACACGATAAAATGCATTGCTCCTCGTTCTTGATAATGCAATAATTGATTGCTAGCGGTCAAGCCATATATTGTATTCGTTTCTCTCTTAGTATTATACACTATTTCTTGAACTTTTTCTCCTTCTTTTCTAGGATGAAAGTGAAACTTTCTATGTCCTGTTACGATAATTTCATAGCCTGCTTTGGTATGAAGTTGTACAGATAACCAATCTAGTGTTAGCTCTTTACCAGCTTGCCCTTTACTATAAAGATGTTCTAAGGTATCCACATGAGTGTACCCCTTCTGATATCCTTCTACAAACACACCATTCCAACGACTAAACCCACGATGATGCAAGGCATCTACACATTGTTTCATCGCTCGCGGTGAAATATCGCCATTCTTAGCATCTATATAAAGATACGCCTCCTTATGAAAGCCTGTCTTACAGACCATGAAAGCTGGTCCTGAGGAGATAGCAATAGGGACCACTTGCACCGTTGGTTTTACATACGATAGTAGTAAAGGCAACATCCCTACTACCAAGAGTGCAATACTTGCCATCCTATTCCATGCCACACAAATAGGCTCTTTCAGTGCTAATAACCAATATATATACGCCACGCCTAGATACCACACTGCCACTAACCACAAAGGCATGGGCGGTGACCACAATAGACCTAGATTACGAATAGCAAATAAAAGAGACATGCTGGCTTTCAGAATGAAACCTAAGAGGGACCAACCTAATGTAAAAGTAAATACTAAATTTAGGATAGACAAGAAAAGACCTGCTATAATCGCTATATCTAGCAAGGGCCCTACTATAAGGTTAGAGATGATACTAAGGAAACTGAGTATATGAAAATAATACAGCTCTATAGGAAATATGAGAACTTGTGCAGAGATACATAAAGCCACCCCTTTAGAGATAGGATTCGGCGGAAATAGCCGATACACATAGGGATACAATCCGATGATCCCCAAGGTAGACCCAAAAGATAATACAAAACTAATATCTACCGCGAATAATGGCTTCCATAACAGTAAACATAAGGCAGATAGTAGGAGCGCATGTAAAGCACGATACATACCACCATGCATAACAACGTATCCACTTAATAGTCCCATCATGGCAGATCGTAATACTGGCGGACTCCAGCCCACAATTGTACAGTACAGTAAAATCAAAGCACAAGTGATGGAAAATTCTACACCTTTACGTAAATGCACCCGCTGCAATACGATAGAAATAATGAGAAATAACAAGGCAATATGAGACCCTGACACCGACAAAATATGGATAAGCCCTGTTTCACTGAATAATTTTACCATCGTTTCTGGTAGCATAGCATATTGACCGCCTAGTACCAAGGAGGAGCCTAAGCTAGCAATGGATGGATCTAGATTCTCTTCAAATTGTTGTGCCACCCAATGATGGACTCTATCTAGATAAGCACCCAGCGCATACCCCGTATCAGCTATCCATGTGCCTAGGGTCTTCTCTACTGTGTAAGGGTCCTCTATGGTCCCTTGGTATAAATTTCCTTGCAATCCATCATTGATATGTCTCGTTTTCATAGATAGAGAACCACTTTGCTCGTAATAGGTAAAGCCTTTCACAGTGCCACGAATGACGTAGCGATCTCCCATATGAATAGGTGGCTCTCCTGGCACATAGATACGAATACTTCCCTTAGCTGGCACATGCTCAGTAGCACCATTCTTATCTATATCCATACCTTCTACATCAGCATCTACCATGGTCATAATGCCCTCTAGCGTCACCGTAGGCTGTGGGTTACTAGTTAATTGCACATAATAGGCACCATCGGCACCATAATAAAACGGTCTATCTTCAAAATAGTGTGTGATGACTCGATCTGTATGTACATATCCTATAGCAGTAAATACAGAAATAGTACCCACTAAGCCCATCACATATCGCATCATTTTATACATATATTCATTACGTTGTTCGTATCCACGTAATCCTATTATCCCAAGGATGCCAAATATAGTGATGATACTTAACCAATACATAAGATAGGTGTGTAATTCGTTTTCGTATAGACTCATACAAATTCCCAATAGCATTCCTAGCACACTGGTGATACCTAGATCTATTGGCTTGGGTAACCTTTTCATAATCGTACTTTCTCCACAATTTTTTTATACAATGCAGGTCCTATCCCCTTCACCTGTCGTAATTCTTCTAAACTTTTGAAAGGACCATGTTCTTGACGATAGTCCACAATCTTTTTCGCCATCTTAGGGCCTATGCCCGATATTTTTTGTAAATCTGCTTCGGTTCCATCATTAATAGAGATATTTTGTTTTCGTAGTAACTCCTCAGGACTTCCGTGAAAGTTGAAATCTACATGAATATGTGTGCTTTCCTCTAAGGTATCTTCTAAATGTAGATGATTCACATCTGCATAGGGTAATAGTCCTTTGCTGGCCTCAATAGCTGACTTCACTGTCGCAGGGCTTTGTAGCTCATACAAGCCTGGTTCTTCTACCGCTCCTGTGACATACACCAAAATTGTATCTGCTTTCGTTTCCTTCTCCACTGGACCACCACGATTTCCTTTGTCTAACTGCTTCACAATCTTTGGGGTATCAGATGGTGATCCATCGCCTTTCATTGGTGTATCTGCTATAATAAGATAGTATCCACATACACACAGTAAGAATAGGCATACGATGATGCCAATTCGTTTTCGATTTGTTACTTTCATTCTATCACATCCTTTCAAACAAAAGGTTCGTCATAGATGAGTAGTATCCTTTAAAATTCACTACCAGTATATATTGGGAGGTATTATGAAAGAAGATTTACAACAATATGCCCGTCTTTTACTACAAGAAGGAGTCAATTTACAACAAAACCAACTGTTAGTCATCAATGGAGATGTAGAAAATAAAGATTTTGTATACATCGTTGTGGACGAGGCCTATGCACTGGGTGCCAAAGATGTGCACATTAATTGGCGTAGCACTATCACAGCTAAATCTCGTCTATCCAATGTAAAAGATGAGGTCTTATCTAATCCCGCGCCTTGGATTAAAGATATGTATCACCATATCCTTGATTCCAACGCATGTATTTTATCCTTAATCAGTGCGAATCCATTTGCCTATGAAGGCGTGCCTTCTGAAAAAATCGCCCTCGCCTCTCGTAGCATGGGCAAGTTAACTAAATTTTACCACGAGGCCATTATGGATTCCACCCTTACTTGGTGTGTAGCCTCAGTAGCTACTCTCACATGGGCTGATTTGCTTGGTTATGAGGGCACAGACGAAGAGAAAATCAACCGCTTATGGAATACTATCTTTACCTTATGTCGTATGAAACACGTACCAGAAGAAGAATCCTTCGGCAACCATTTAGATCGCCTTGCTAAGCGCACCAAAACACTGAATGATTTACAATTGGTATCCTTACATTATACCTGTCCAAACGGTACAGACTTAACTTTACAAATGCCAGAAGGGCACTTATGGTTAGGTGGTAAAGAATCATCTAAAAAAGGAATTATCTTTGATGCCAATATTCCAACGGAAGAAGTCTTTTCCGCTCCTCATTATGCAGGTGCCAACGGTATCGTGTATTCTACGAAACCATTGATCTATGATGGAAACCGTATCGAAGACTTCCATATGACATTCAAAGATGGTAAGGTTGTTGACTACGATGCCAAACAAGGTCGTGAGTATTTAACAAACCTCATCGAGACGGATGAAAACTCTTGCTACCTTGGAGAAGTAGCCCTTGTAGACCATTACTCCCCTATTAGCCAATCCAATATGATTTTCTTTGAAACCTTGTACGATGAAAATGCATCTTGCCACTTAGCATTAGGTGCTGCATATCCAACTTGCTTAGCCCATAGCGATGGATTATCTCAAGAAGAACTACACGCTCGTGGACTAAATACATCCTTAGCACATACAGACTTTATGATTGGTCATGAAAAAATGAACATCATAGGCACTACAAAAGATGGCAAAGAAGTTCCTATTATGATTGAAGGCCGATTGCAAGTATAAGGGCGCTCTATCTAACATACTACTATGCATGTTCCCCATAAAATCATCAGAACTCCCCATCTTATGGGAAGTGTATGAACTAACATATGGTAATGCAAAAAAGAGGTACCTCGCATGACCGCAAGGTGCCTCTTTTTATTGTGTCTATTTATTTTCTGCCATATACCAGTAGTCTATTCTATAACGACCCTATGATCTTCTAGATATATAACCTAATTGTACTGTAAATAGTGCCTTATAGCAATGTATCTACAGCGATATTTACTAGTACATCGGATGGGCTTTCACAGATATAATCAGCACCAGCAGATTCTAATTCTTCCACTGAACCATAACCGTAGGATACCCCCATAGCCACGCAGTTCAATTTCTTCGCAGCTTCCATATCGTATTTACGATCTCCCACCATATACCAACGGGAGATTTTATATTTTTGGGCTGTAATTGTCTCCATATCTTGCAGCGCCTCTTTCAAAATATCTAGCTTATGGACTAAACCAATTTCTCGATTGGCCCCACGGATGACTTCAAAGTATGGATCTAGTTTAAAATGCTTAATAATATCCTTTGCTTGTTCTTCTGGTTTTGCTGTAGCAATCCCAACATAAGCACCTGTCTTACGAAGCGCTTTTAAAGCTTCTTCAATTTGAGGATACACTGCATTTTCATATTTTCCTACGGAATCATACCGTTCTTTGAAAAAGTTGTAGGCCTGCTCCACCTCTTCATCTGTCATATGACAATGTTCTTTAAAAGAATCTGCCAACGGTGGACCAATGAATAATTGTAATGTGTCCTCATCAGGAATAGGATGATTCATACTCGTTAAGGCATGACGTATAGATTTTAAAATTCCCTCATGAGAATCTGTTAATGTTCCATCTAAATCAAAAATAACACAAATCATAATGACTCCTATCAAAAATAAATGCAGGGTAATATATAGATTAATACATATAATAAGTAATCGTTAGTTGTTTCCATGTGTCAGTTCTACTTTCAAAAGTATACTAGGTCTATATCTTCTTAGATACGAGATACATTTCTTAGCTGTGAAAAATACCTTTACAAGTAATACAGTAAAGAGTATACTGTATATAGAAAAGTTTCTATATAGTAGGAGGACAGTATGGAAGATAATCAAATTCCTACGGCCATTTTAGATAAATTAACAAAAGTTTGTACTTGCCGTAGTATTACAAGAAAAGCAATTAAAGAAGCAATCTTAGATGGTTGCGATACATTTCCTAAAATTAGAGAGCGCACTAGTGCTGGTACCGGTGCATGCGGTGGCAAAGGCTGTGGCCCACGAGTGGTGAAACTTTTAAAAGAGCACCAAGAAGGACAATGGTAAGCTCGACCAACATAAGAATCATAAGATAGGTGATACATATCACCTATCTTTTTTATATACATAAAAAAGGCTGCTCAAGAATGTATATCATTCTGTAGCAGCCTTCTTTTTATTTCTTTAATGCTTCACGCAATGTATGCCAAGCAAGCACTGCACATTTAACACGGGCAGGCATGTTAGAAATATTTTGCAAAGCAATCGCATCTTCTAAGGCTTCTAATTCGTCTTCATCAGTCACTTCTTTTTTGATCATTCCTAAGAAAAGGTCCACTAGTTGGAAAGCTTCTTCTAAGGATTTACCAGTAATGACATCAATCATCATAGATGCCGATGCTTGGCTGATAGCACAGCCGGAACCTGTATAAGCAGCGTCTTTTACAATACCGTCTACCACATTCACTTGCAATGTTAAATCATCACCGCAACTTGGATTATGACCATGTTCACTAGCAGTAAACACCTCTAACAAACGCTTATTACGCTTGTCTTGGTTATGCTCCAAAATCAGTTCCGTATACACTTGATCCATTTCCATGGTATTGTTCTCCTTACTCTGACAAGCCCATGGTTGGTCGAACTGTTTTCAGGGCTTCCAAAAATTGATCTAAATCTTCTTTTTTAGTATAAATGTACATACTAATACGGTTGGATGCCGGTACTCCATAGTAAGCACCTAGTGGTTGTGCACAATGATGACCAGAACGTAAGCATACCCCATGGCTATCCATGATGGTTGCTACATCGTGAGGATGTACATCATCCACAGTGAAAGCAATGACTCCATGCTTTTCTTCTGGATTGGCACTACCTAATACATGAATATGTGGCATAGCCGCTAGTTTAGGTAATACATAGCGTACTAATTCTTGTTCATATTCATGAATAGCATCCATACCAAACTGTTCCAAATACTCAATGGCAGCTTTTAATGTGACAGCACCATGTGCATTGGGTGTACCAGCCTCAAATTTATAAGGTACTTCATTGAATGTTGTAGTTTGTTCTTTCACATATTCAATCATGTCCCCACCAAATAAGAATGGATCCATGTCTTCTAATAAGTGATATTTACCATACACCACACCAATACCTTGAGAAGCACACATTTTATGGCCTGAGAATACGAAGAAATCACAATCTAACGCTTGCACATCAATAGCTTGATGAGGAGCCGATTGCGCTCCGTCTAGGATAGCAATAGCACCAACAGCACGAGCCCGTTCCACCAGCTCTTTTACTGGAAATTCCATACCTAATACATTACTTACATGGGCAAAGGATACAATTTTTGTAGATCCATCAATTTTATCCATTTCACCATCTTTGATGTGACCATTTTCATCTAGGTATATATATTCCAAAGTGGCCCCTGTCACTCGGCATACATATTGCCAAGTCACAAGATTTGCATGATGCTCCGCTATAGTGATGACGATTTTATCTCCCTCTTTTACATGCTTCAAGCCATAGGAATGAGCAATTAAGTTCAAACTTTCTGTAGTGTTTCGAGTGAAGATAATTTCTTCGCGTTTACGAGCATTAATGAATCGTTGCACCACATCACGAGCACCTTCATAGGCCTCGGATGCTTCCATAGCAAGCACATGGGCTCCACGATGGGGATTTCCATTATGATTCGCCATATGCGTTTCTAATGCTTTCATTACTGGCACTGGAATTTGTGTAGTAGCACCGCTATCCAAGTAAGCAATGCGTTTACCACGATGGGTTCTTGTTAAAATTGGAAAATCTTTATATGCCTCTGCTATTGGTTTCATACTATCCCTCTCAATTATATTTTTTGTCGTAGTACTGCTAAGGCAGTTTCTTCCATTTCTTCATTGCCAATACGATCAATCAATGGTCGTAACATGGATTCTACGATGATATGTTTTGCTTCCTCTTCGTTGAAACCACGGCTCATTAAATAGAATAATTTAGCTGGGTCTAATTGACCAGCACTGGATGCGTGATTACCAGATACATTATCTTCTTTACACAATAATAATGGTAAAGAAATGGATTTAACTTGTGGAGTTAATAGCAAACATGTATCTTCTTCTGCACCTTCAGATGCCAAGCTACCACGCAAGAAATCTAAGGTACCACGGAATGATTTTTTAGAAGAACCATTCAATGCACCTAAGTTATTAATATTACTAATTGTTTTTTTACCGATATGTTTCATTAACATGGCAATATCAAATACTTGCGTACCAGTACCGCAATAGCCTAAATCATGTTCTACTTCTGCGTAGTCTCCTACTAAATCTTCTTGATAGTTCAAGAAGTTTTCAGAGCCACCCAACTCAATATTGATGAACTCTACATGACCAGACTCTTCTACTCGTGTATAACGATGTTCAAATTGTTGTACTTTACCAGTTAGCAATTGCACTTTTTTGAACACTACCGACGCCCCTGTGTGGGATACGATTTCTGAAAGTAATCCTACATGACCATCAGTAGCTTCACCTTTCAAGCAAAGTGTTAACTCTAAGGTAGAGTCTTTTTCCGCTTCGATTTGTAAGCGTGTTCTTTCACTGACAGCACCTTGTACATCAAGAACTATGGTCAATGCTTCCTTTGCACCAGCTGGTACTTGAATGTGATAGCCATGTGTAAAGTGATGAGATGCATCGCGCAACGCACCAGCATGGACACCTTCATAAGAAGGTTCTAATAGTTCCTTATTTGTAATGTCTGTTACAATGTGCTTGGACCCTTCAACTGTCACTGTAGCACGTTCTGTACCAGCCCATACATTGCCTTCTGTATGATTTACCTTTAACCAACGGAAAGTCGGTCTAGGCAATTCATTAAAATGTAATGTGTTGCTCATCCTAACCTCCTATCCGATAGAACCTTCAAGTTCTAAGGTAATCAAATTATTCATTTCTACGGCATATTCTAATGGTAATTCTTTAGAAATTGGTTCTACGAAACCACGTACAAGCATTGCTCTTGCTTCTTCTTCACTAATACCACGAGTCATTAAGTAGAAAATCGCTTCATCGGAAATACGGCCGATTTTTGCTTCGTGCCCTAAATCGACATTATCATTCTCAATAGTAATAGATGGAATGGTATCGGATTGAGACTCTTGGTCTAACATTAAGGACTCACAAGATACTGTCGCTTTAGAATGGTCTGCATTTTTACCGATGTTCAAGACACCACGGTAAATCGCTGTACCACCACTCTTAGAAATAGATTTAGAGTTAACATTACTTGTTGTATGTGGTGCGGCATGAATAACTTTTGCCCCTGTATCTAAATATTGTCCTTCCCCAGCAAATGTAACGCCTGTGAATTCACAATGCGCGCCTTCACCAGCCAAGATACTCATTGGATATAAGCAAGATACAGCAGATCCGAAGGATCCAGATACCCACTCGATTGTACCATTTTTACCAACTCGACTACGTTTTGTATTCAAGTTGTACATGTTTTTAGACCAGTTTTCGATAGTAGAATAACGCAAAGTAGCATTATCTTTTACGAATAACTCAACGCAACCAGCATGTAAGTTAGCTACATTGTATTTTGGAGCGGAACAACCTTCAATGAAGTGTGCTTTTGCCCCTTCTTCTACGATGATTAAAGTATGTTCAAACTGACCTGCGCCTGGTGCATTTAAACGGAAGTAAGACTGCAATGGAATATCTACAGTCACTCCTTTTGGTACATACACGAAGGAACCGCCAGACCATACTGCACCATGTAAAGCTGCAAATTTATGATCTGTAGGTGGCACTAATGTCATGAAATATTGTTTTACAATATCCTCATGTTCGTGTAGTGCTGTCTGCATATCAGTATATACAACGCCTTGACGAATCAAGTCTTCTTGAATACTATGATATACAACCTCAGAGTCATATTGAGCGCCTACACCAGCCAAAGAAGTTTTTTCAGCTTCTTGGATACCAAGACGGTCAAATGTCTCTTTAATATCTTCTGGAACTTCGTTCCAGTCTTCTTTCATATCAATTTTAGGTTTTACATAGGTCACAATATCTGCCATATTTAAGGCGCTAATATCTGGCACCCAATTAGGAACCTCTAATTGATTGTAAATTTCAAGAGATTTTAAACGGAAATCTAACATCCATTGTGGCTCATTTTTGTTAGCCCATATTTCACGAATGATATCTTCTGTTAAACCAGCTTCTGATTTATAGGAGAAATCAAATTCATTACGAATGTCATAGACGCCGCGATCCATCTCCTCAATTTGAGTTTTCTTTCTCGCTTCCATGAAATCCTCCTATACTAAATTTTTATATGCGTCGTAGCCTTTTTCTTCAATTTCACGAACGAGTTCAGGGCCACCAGTTTTTACAATACGGCCATCGATTAAGATGTGTACATAGTTTGGATTTAATTTTTGAAGAATTTGATTATGGTGAGTAATGATTAGCACCGCATTCTCTTCATTATGGAAACGGTTTACACCTTCAGATACGATACGAACAGCATCTACGTCAAGACCGGAATCAGTTTCATCAAGGATAGCCAATTTAGGATTCAAAATAGACATTTGAAGAATTTCATTTTTCTTTCTTTCACCACCGGAGAAACCTTCGTTCACATAACGGTTAGCGTAAGAAGTATCGAAAGATAATTCTTCCATTTTTGCTTTCAATTCTTTTTTGAAAGCTAAAGCACGTACGTTTTCACCAGTAATTGTGTTTTTAGCCGTGCGGATGAAGTTTTCTACTGTAATACCTGGTACGGAAATTGGATGTTGGAAAGACATGAAAATACCTTTTTTCGCACGATCGTTTACAGCTTCTTCAGTGATATTCTCACCATCAAATACGATGGAGCCTTCTGTTACTTCATAAGCAGGGTTGCCCATGATTACATTGGCCAATGTAGATTTACCAGCACCGTTTGTGCCCATTACTACATGGATTTCACCTTTATTAATTGTTAAATTGATGCCCTTTAAGATTTCTTTCTCTTCAATAGAGGCACGCACATTGTCTACGCGAAGTAATTCTGCCACGTATGTCACTCCTTATCAAATAAGTTACTATATACAAAAGAAGACTCGTTAGGTCTTAGCATATGTTGAATACCGTAAAAAAACGGATTCCACCAAAGTGTAATCCGCTGTTATATTCATAGCACGAGAACGCCACTTTGGCTTAAATCTAATTTAGTAAATATACTATTTATATTATACTGTGTATAGACTCGAACCGCAAGGTAATTTCTACTATTTTACTATGATTTTAATGATATATTAACATATCATCTATTCATTTATAGCATATTGAAATTTAAATTCTCCACCAAGAGACTCAACAATGTTTATTATACCGAATTTTCTCAATATTGTAAATGCTATTCCCATATTTTTTTAGGGATATAAAGCATTTTACTCTCTCCACATAACTACACTCAATTTCTATAAATATAGACTTGTAATTTTATCCTACACGATTGTATACCAGCTCTATTAGATTGCCCCTCACGATTGGATACTAATTATATATAAATAGACATATACTCTATTTCTCTGAGATGCATAATAGGTTCTAAGAAGTAATTAAAGCATATGTCTATATAAACCTAGATACGTATCGTAAAGGACCGTCCTTTATATTTCTACTTATAAATTAGAGAAATCTAATGTAGCAAAATAATCATCTAGTGTTTCTGCTCGACGAATTTGTGTGACACTGCCATCTTCATGTAATAACAATTCCGCTGAACGCAATTTACCATTGTAGTTAAAGCCCATAGCATGACCATGCGCACCAGCATCGTGGATCACAATGCGGTCGCCCATGTCGATTTTCGGCAATTGACGATCGATGGCAAATTTATCGTTATTTTCACATAAAGAACCAGTCACATCATAGGTCATGTTAGCTGGCTCATTTTCTTTCCCCATCACTGTAATGTGATGATAAGAGCCATATAAAGCAGGGCGCATTAAGTTAGACATGCAAGCATCTAAGCCAATGTAATTCTTATAGATTTCTTTTTTATGAATTGCAGTAGCCACCAAGTAACCATAAGGGCCTGTCACCATACGACCGCATTCATAGGCTAATTGAATTGGGCTATGACCTGTTCCTACAATTAGACGATCATAGGCTTCTTTCACACCTGCACTTAATACCTTATAATCCACTGGAGTCTGCTCTGGTTTATAAGCAACACCAATACCACCACCAAGGTCAATAAAAGATACTTCTACACCAGTTTGTTCTTTCACACGCAATGCTAGGTTAAACATCAATTCAGCTGTTCCTACTAAGCCATCAACATCTAGTTCATTGGATACCACCATCGTATGTAAACCGAAGTTAGTAATACCTTTTCCTTTTAAGTAGTTGATAGCTTCCATGATTTGTGCTTCCGTCATGCCATATTTCGCTTCTTCTGGAAGACCGATAATTGTGTTACCACCTTCTTTTAAAGAACCTGGATTGTAACGGAAACAAAAACGATCTGGTAACTCACCATGTTGTTCCAAATAAGCAATGTGCGTAATATCATCTAGGTTAATAATCGCACCTAAATCCATCGCTTTTTTGTATTCTTCGTACGGCGTATCATTGGAGGAGAACATGATGTCATCCCCTGTGATCCCCACCTTTTCGCTCAAAATTAGTTCTGCCATAGAGGAACAGTCTGCACCAATACCGATTTCTTTCATCATTTTCATAATATATGGATTTGGCGTTGCTTTCACAGCAAAATATTGTTTGAACCCTGGTGCCCAACTGAAAGCATCTAAAAATGAGCGCATATTATCCATAATACCTTTCGCATCATAAATATGGAACGGCGTTGGATATTGCGCGATAATCATTTCTAATTGTTCCTTTGTAAATGGTGTTGTTTTTGTGTTCATCATAACTCCTCAATCTATTTGTAATGCACTATGTGACAGCCTCTATCTATAACATAGCAATTTATAAAACAATAGGTATTCTACAAGTAGTATATCAGTAAGGGGTGAACATCCTGCCTACGACTTTAACAAGATATACGATTACTCTTGAAAGATATACATAACACTATGCCATCAGGTAATGGTAATCTGTGAATACCGTAACGTATTGTAACATACATTCTATAGAATTGTAAAGATTCTATAGAATGTTCTATGTAAAAAGAACCGTATTCGATATACCATATACAATTTAGCTATTTCAAGCACTTGTATCTCCTATTACCACTAAACATGAAAACTTATACCTAGTACCACGGCCCTTGAGGAATGCTATTTCGCGTAGTAATCTCATAGCAAGATATATTGCACTGAAATAGCAAACATAAAAAGAGCACGGCGTACCCTCGAACAACCAGTATAAACTCCCCAAGGAATGCAGTTACGAGTAGTAGACTTGTGGTGTTACTGCATGTACTACAAAACCCAAAAGACCGCAATATACCTCCGAAGAAACATTATGAAATACCGTTTCTGAAGAGGTGTATTGCGGTCTTTTTTCCCACTGTATTAAGTAAGAACGCCACAGACTACATAGCGAATCAAGTTACTTCCCAAATAAAGATGCATCTACACTATATCGCCCACCACCCATAAAGAATATAGCTAATGCAGAAAATCCCATTTGTGACGGATAGTCCCAAGCAAAAAATCCTGCATCTACATGAAGAAGAGTAGCTGTAAATAAAACTCCAGCCAACAGTAAGGATCCTAGTCGAGTAAATAACCCAAATGCAACCAAAATACCACCTAAGAACTCGCAAATTGCAGCCATCGCACCAAAAAACTCGAAATATCCAGGTACTCCTAAGGCTGCCAACATAGCACCTACCTTATATAACCCAGATGCACCGCCTAAAAACTTCAAATATCCATGATAGGCCATAGAGATTCCTAGAGCTAATCTCAACACTAATATACCAAAGTTAACATACGTAGGTTTACCACGCAATAAAAAATGAACCATAATTAGATCCTTCCCTAAATAAATCTTACTACAATTAATTAACTAATATACATAAGTATACCATAACATCCTACTACCCTCCTAAATACATATCTATTCATAATTCTATACCTTATATCATAGTACTACCAGATTATTATAATTGCCACATATTCTAGAACTAGCCTTTGAATGCAGATATGCATAGTGTTCTATGACCTTCTCTTCGCCCAAATCATGACAACACAAAAAAAGAGTACCATATGTTCCCGAACCTTCCTTTAAACACAGTTACGCGTAGCAGCCTATGACGTTCCTTCCTACAAAGTCATGACAACACAAAAGGAGTGCGACATGTTCCCGAACAAACATTATGAAATACCGTTTGTGAGGGAATGTGTCGCACTCCTACTTTTATACTATTTTCAAAGGAACGCCATAGACTGAATAGCGCTGCAAGTGTTACCCGATGTCAGCAGGTGTAGAGAAATCTACTGTAATACCCAATGCTTTTGCTACGCCTTCGCCATATGCAGGGTCACATGCATAGCAATGTTTTACATGGCGTTCTTGGATAAACAATGGAACTCCTGCCATATTGTTAGCAGTATTTTTGAACAATACTTCTTGTTGTTCTGGAGTCATGAGACGGAACAATTTACCAGGTTGTGTGTAGTAATCGGAATCATCTTCACGGAAGTCGTATTGGTATGCTTTACCAGATACGTCATATCCTGGATCTTTGTATTGCGGTTGGTTAGCCCATTGGCCAAAGCTATTTGGAGCATATCCAATAGTAGAGCCATGGTTGCCATCTACACGACCTTGTCCATCACGATGGTAAGAATTGAATGGGCATTTAGGCGCATTCACAGGAATGGATGGATAGTTTGTACCTAAGCGGTAGCGTTGTGCATCAGCGTAGGAGAACAAACGACCTTGTAACATGCGGTCAGGGCTGAATCCAATACCAGGGATAATTGTGGATGGAGCAAATGCTGCTTGTTCTACATCTTGGAAGTAGTTTTCTGGGTTACGGTTCAATTCCATTACCCCTACTTCAATTAATGGGAAGTCTTTTTTGTACCATACTTTTGTAAGGTCAAATGGATTGTATGGAAGAGCTTCTGCTTGTTCTTCTGTCATCACTTGGATATACAATTTCCAACGAGGGAAATCACCTTTTGCGATTGCGTCGAACAAGTCACGTTGTGCACTTTCACGGTCATTCGCAATGATAGCAGATGCTTCTTCTTCAGTTAAATTTTTAATCGGTTGTTGGCAAACCCAGTGGAATTTAACCCATACACGTTCGTCGTTTGCATTGATTAAGCTATATGTGTGGGAACCAAAACCATGCATATGACGATAGCCATCTGGAATACCACGGTCACTCATAACAATAGTGATTTGGTGCATAGCTTCCGGTAAGCTAGTCCAGAAATCCCAGTTAGCAGTAGCATCACGCAAGTTAGTTTCAGGATTGCGTTTTACCGCACGGTTCAAGTCAGGGAATTGCAACGGATCACGGATGAAGAATACTGGTGTATTGTTGCCTACTAAATCCCAGTTACCTTCTTCTGTATACATTTTTACAGCAAAACCACGGATATCACGTTCTGCATCAGCAGCACCACGTTCGCCAGCTACTGTGGAGAAACGAACAAACAAATCAGTTTGTTTACCCACTTCAGAGAATACTTTTGCTTTTGTATATTTTGTAATGTCATTTGTTACTGTGAAAGTACCAAATGCGCCAGATCCTTTCGCATGCATACGGCGTTCAGGAATTACTTCACGAGCAAAGTGACCTAATTTTTCCATCAACCACACGTCTTGCATCAATACAGGGCCACGTTTTCCAGCTGTAGCACTGTTGTTGTTATCTGGCACCGGAGCACCAAAGGCTGTTGTCAATTTTTCTTCTTTCATAACTTTCTCCTTTGTAAACTTATACATATATAAATAAAATTAAAACCTATATTTTTATAACGGATAATTATTATCCGTTAACTTATGAATTTATTATAGAACTTTTTATGTATATTGTCAATAATGATTTTCCATTAATTTTTATTATTCTTCACATTATAAACTATAACATTATCAAGTTATTAATTATACATCATCCATATATGTATGAAACTATACCCCAGAAGGATACCCAAGGCATTCAAGGGCGTTTCTATATATCCCTTATAACAAAAAGGGACTATGAAAGAATAGTCACCTATTCTTTCACAGTCCCCATAGTATTTACTTAGTCAATGCTGCGATCCACGGATGCAATCTAAGATTACATCATTCCACCCATACCGCCCATTGGAGGCATTGGAGGCATCATTGGAGCATTTTCGTCTACTTTGTCAGCTACGATGGATTCAGTAGTTAATACTAATGCTGCGATGGATGCTGCATTTTGCAAGGCAGAGCGTGTTACTTTTGCAGGGTCCACGATACCAGCTTTTACCATATCTACATATTCTTCTGTTAATGCGTTGAAACCGATGCCGCTTTCAGTAGATTTTACGCGTTCTACGACAACGGAACCTTCTAAACCTGCATTGTAAGCGATTTGACGAAGTGGTTCTTCCACAGCACGGCGAACAAGGTTTACACCAGTCAATACGTCGCCAGTCGCTTCGATACCGTCTAATGCTGGGATGATGTCGATCAATGTAGTACCACCACCTGCAACGATACCTTCTTCTACAGCTGCACGAGTTGCGTTCAATGCGTCTTCGATGCGAAGTTTTTTATCTTTCAATTCTACTTCTGTTGCTGCACCTACTTCAATAACAGCTACACCGCCAGACAATTTAGCCAAACGTTCTTGTAATTTTTCTTTATCAAATTCAGATGTTGCTTCTTCAGCTTGTGCACGAACTTGCGCAACACGACGAGCGATTACGTCTTTGTTACCATTGCCATCAACGATGATAGTTTCATCTTTAGTGATGCGAACTTGACGAGCTGTGCCCAAGTGTTCTAAATCTACGTTTTCTAATTTCAAACCTACTTCTTCACTAATAACAACACCGCCTGTTAAGATAGCAATATCTTCTAACATAGCTTTACGACGGTCGCCAAACCCAGGAGCTTTCACAGCTACTGCTTTTAATGTACCACGAAGGCGGTTCACTACTAATGTGGCCAATGCTTCGCCGTCTACGTCTTCAGCGATGATCACAAGTTCTTTACCAAGTTTTACTACTTTTTCAAGAGCTGGTAATAAATCAGCAATCACCGAGATTTTGCGGTCAGTGATCAAGATCAATGGTTCGTTCACAACTGCTTCCATTTTATCTGGGTCAGTTACCATGTAAGGAGATAAGTAACCGCGGTCGAATTGCATACCTTCTACTACGTTCAATTCAGTTTGTAATGTTTTAGATTCTTCTACAGTGATAACGCCGTCGTTGCCCACACGGTCCATTGCTTCCGCAATCAATGCACCGATTTCTTCGTCAGCTGCAGATACGGATGCTACTTGAGCGATGTCTTGTTTACCGTTTACGTCGATTGCTTTAGATTGAATTTCAGCTACTAATTTTTTAACTGCTAATTCAATACCTTTTTTAAGGATCATTGGGTTCGCACCAGCCGCTACATTGCGCATACCTTCTTGAATCATAGCTTGAGCTAATACTGTAGCTGTAGTAGTGCCGTCGCCAGCTACATCGTTAGTTTTTGTAGCTACTTCTTTCACTAATTGTGCACCCATGTTTTCAAATGGATCTGGAAGTTCAATATCACGAGCGATAGTCACACCATCGTTAGTGATGGTTGGGGCACCAAATTTTTTCTCTAATACTACATTGCGACCTTTTGGTCCTAATGTTACTTTTACTGCATTTGCTAATTGGTCAACGCCACGACCTAATGCACGGCGTGCTTCTTCGTTAAATAAAATTTCTTTTGCCATTGTATAGCCTCCTCTATGGGGTCGCCCCCTTCTTTGGTCAGATTATAATACTGCTAAAATATCTTTTTCGCTGATGATTAAATGGTCAATGCCATCAATTTTGAACTCAGTACCAGCATATTTGGAGAACATAACTGTATCGCCCACTTTTACTTCTGGTGCTACACGTTCGCCATTGTCACATAATTTACCAGGACCCACAGCAATAACCGTACCTTCAGATGGACGTTCTTTTGTGGAAGATGCTAAAAAGATACCACTTTCCGTTTTTGTTTCTACTTCTAATACACGAATAATGACACGATCGCCTAATGGTTTCATTGTTATACCTCTTCTCATATACACTATAATATCGATGTTAGCACTCAAGAGTAGTGAGTGCTAATTACAAATATTATTATAAATCATTTTAAAATTTTTGCAAGTCTTTTTTGACTTTTTGACCAAATACTTTTTCATAGTTAAAACTTTGCTTCATGGCAGCCATGATTTTTTTATGATTTTGCTTCATGGGCTGCGATAATCTTCTTACAAGTTTCCACGAGGCTAATACGTTTATCCATACTAAAAGCTCGTATTTTCTCGTACGCTTTTTCCTCAGAAAATCCGTGCAGCTCCATCAATATGCCCGTCGCTTTCGTCACATATTTTCGTTCTTCTAGGGAACTTTCTAAACCTTTCACCTGTTCTAGCAAATCTCGTTCTTCTTGAAAGCGACTCATCGCCATCTGCAAAGCTGGACCTAAGTCCTGTTCCCGCAAAGGCTTAATTAAATAACCATATACACCCGATTGAGATGCCTTTTGGATTAAATCATCTTGGCTGTACGCTGTTAAGAGCACCACTGGCGCCAATCGTTTGTGACGAATTTGTCGCGCTGACTCAATGCCATCTAATGTCGGCATCTTCACGTCCATGAGCACTATATCTGGCGTAAGGTCTTGGCATAGTTGGATGGCTTCCGCTCCATTGGCACCTTCACCTATAACGGTATGGCCTTGGCTTTCCAATATATCTCGTAAGTCCATGCGAATGAGTGACTCATCATCTACTACTAAGACGCGCATACTCTTCTCCTTTATGAATCCATATATCTACCACAGTGCCAGTTCCTTGGGATGTCCAAGCAATCGTTCCATCTAATTCATTCCGTACTAAGTTGTCAATAATTTGCAACCCTAAGCGACGTTGTCTAGTGCCTTCAAAATCCTCTGGTAAACCACAGCCAGTATCTCGAATAATAATATGCAACATATCTCGGTTTTCTTGAGACATCACCTCTCGCACCTCTACCTGCACTTGTCCCTCTGTTCTATCTTTGAAAGCATGTTTAAAAAGATTGGAGAACAGTTCATTCAGCACTAAGGACACATAGCTGGCCTTATGAGATGACATAATCATGTCTTCCCCTATATATTCCATATCGATGCGTTGCTCAGAAGCCCCCAGTCCTTGTCTTAACAAGCGCCACAATTCTTCGATAATACTGCGCAACGCTACATAATCTTCATCAAAGTTCGACACAATTTCATGGACGAGAGCCATACTTTCAATACGATGAATACTGTCTTGTAAAGCTTGTTTCACATCATCGGAGCTGCTCCGGCGGCTTTGCATGCGGAGTAAGCCTGCCACAGATTGCAAGTTATTTTTCACTCGATGATGCACTTCTTTGATGACAGAGTTTTTCACCAGTAATTCTTGATCTCGCTTGCGAAGTTCTGTTTTGTCTTGCAATACCAAGATGCCACGTTTCCACTTCACCCCAAGGACGACGGGGATCATCACTTGTCGCAGAGCAATGTCACCATACAATTCTTCGTCGATGGTACCCACTCTATCTTCTAAGGCCTTTTTGATACGACCTACTTTCAAGGTACTACTGTAAATAGATGTTCCCTGTAATCGTCGATCGATACCCAAAATATCTCCTAGTTTTTTCGCCGCTCGGTTTGCATAGAGTATGGTTCCGTCTTGTTCAAAAAAGAGAATCCCATCTAGGATGGAAATGCCTTCATACAACTCTGGTTGCTGTAGTTGTGGTACCAACATACCTTGAAAGGTCGTCTGTGATACGATGGACATAAACTCGTCATAGCGACTGGAATACACTTCAGATACCGGATTCGTAAAGGCACAAGCCCCAATGCACTTGCCCCCATTATCTACGATAGGATACACGTAAGCATGGTACGATTCCTTTGTGATACCGGTATCAGTCGGTTCCTCCCAGTCCATGAGACCTGTATAAGGTTTGCCACTACGTAACATATCCTGGATAGGATGGTTCATAGGCACGTCGTATTCCTGTACCATTCCTGTATGACCACTGTCCAGTGCGCCACTAAGTAAAAGGTGTCCGTCCTTAGCTTGCACTAGGAGGGACACCCCTTGTTCACTAATGGATTTACCAAAGCTCAATCGCTGAGAAAACTGTAATAGTAACGCCTGTTGTGTAGGATATAAATCTGTTTCTTTGTCTAGGATATCTTTCCAACTAGCCATGTTGGTTTCCTTTCCACAAATCACTGCCCAATGGAATGGACGGTTTTGCATTCAAAGTGTAGTTACTGAATTTACCAGCTTGTGCCATATAATAGGCTCGGCAACCAATCATTGCCGCATTGTCTGTGGCCAACATAGATCCCGCTGTGAGGTATGTCAAGCCTTCTGCTTCACACATGACTTGTAAATCTCGTTGCAATCCACTGTTAGCCGACACGCCACCAGCTAGAGCGATCTTCGTTTCTCCTAATGTATGAGCCGCTTCTTTCATTTTTTCTACCAATACGTCCGTAATGGCCTTTTGAAAGGAGGCTGCTACATCTTCATGACAGATAGATTCACCTTTTTGTTGTTTTCCATTGATATAATTAAGAACAGCCGACTTCAAGCCACTGAAACTAAAATCGAAATTTCCTTTTTCTAATAAGGGTCTTGGAAACTCTATGGCATCCGAATTTCCCTCTTTCGCCAACGCATCAATATGTGGCCCTCCTGGGTAAGAATAGCCTAATACACGAGCGATTTTATCGAAGGCTTCACCTGCCGCATCATCACGTGTTTGTCCTAATACCTGAAAGCTTTCATAATCTGTCACATGAACAATCATAGTATGCCCCCCAGATACCACCAAGCACAAGAAGGGAGGCTCTAAATCAGGATGCAACAGAAAATTTGCAAAGATGTGACCTTCCATATGATGAACGCCTATCAAAGGAATATCTTTTGCAAAGGACAGAGCCTTCGCAGCTGACACCCCTACCAGAAGAGCCCCAACTAATCCCGGCCCATAAGTGACACCGATATGGTCCATATCGTCTAGTGTTACATTCGCATCTGCCAGAGCTTGATCGATAACAGGCATAATCTGTTCAATATGATGACGGGATGCTACTTCTGGAACAACACCGCCAAATTTTCTATGAATAGGAACTTGACTGGAAATTACATTGGAAATAACCGTTCTGCCATCTTGTAAGACCGCCGCTGACGTTTCATCGCAGCTAGTTTCAATAGCTAGTGTGTAGATACTCATGCCAGTTCCTCCATTTCTTTCCTCATAATCAGTCCATCTTCTACTGGATCTGAATAAAATTGTTTGCGTACCCCTACCACTGTAAACCCAAGTCTGCGATACATCGCTTGAGCTACAATATTGGAGACACGCACTTCTAAAAAAATATGTTTCATACCTCGTTTACGGAGCATTTGCGTTAACTTACGAGTCATTTTAGCTCCATAACCTGCACGACGATATTCAGGATGAATAGCAATATTTGTAATCTGACCTTCATCCAAGACTAGCCATGATCCTGCATAGCCAATAATCTTGCCATCTTCCGCTTCTGCCACAAGGTACAGCTTATCTTCTACTTCTAAATCATCTAATAAGGCTTCCTTTGACCAAGGGGTTGAAAAACAGGCCAGCTCTATTTCGTAGATACCTTCAATATCGCTTCGTAAGGCTTCTCGTAATATGACCATTATCGCTCACCTGCTGCTTCACGGACTACTACCGTAGGTTCCACGTAGGTACCAGTAGCTAAGATATCTTTGTTTTTCTCATCCCACACTACTTCCGCTTCTGATTTACGAATGTAGAATGGCTCAATAGACTGTGCATCAGGAATATTGCCACTCACGAATTGTGGCAATGCCACTTGAATCACATGAGATGCCCGTGGTCGCTGTTTCGATTCATGTCCTATGACAAGCCTCATAGGGTCAATACGCCCTTCTTCTATGCCTAAGGCATATTCTTTTTCCAATCGCTTCAGACCATCCCCTACGATGACCACTGGAGTATCTCCAGATAGTTGTACTAGTTTCTCTAACAATTCAGTTACTTGATGTACTTCTATTGTATCTAAAGCAACCATGTCCGCACCATCCCACTCATACTGACGGCCATAGACCTGTTTCTTTTGTGCATCAATGACAGTGCATACCCGATAGTTAGAATACATAAAACTTTGTGCTAACACATCCGTAGTAAGAACTCCTACAACAGGTACATTCCAAGCGTACGCCAAAGCCTTTGCCGTGCCCAAGCCAATACGTAAACCCGTAAAAGAGCCAGGCCCAATGGTTACGGCAATGCCAGTAATGTCAGATTTCTTTACTTTCCCCATTGTCAGCACCGCTTCAATATGTGGCACCAATTGCTCAGAATGAGTAAGCCCTGCTTGTACAATGAGTTCGCTTCGTATTTCTTTGTCATTTCCCAACGCCACACTGGCAATGGCGCTACTCGTTTCAATTCCTAAAATCATAGGTTCTCTCCTATGCATTGTAATGTTTCCTCTGAAAGTAAGTCCGTACGAACTGTAAACTGACGAGATCCATCATCAGCGACAGAAATCTCAATCCATACTGTCGTGTCTGGCAATTCATCCGTAAATTTACTAGCCCATTCTACAACGGACTTCGTTTCCGCTGTATATTCGTAAAAGCCGATGGTCTCTAACTCTTCTACCAAGTCCATTCGATATAAATCAAAGTGATACAGGTAAGAACCATCTACTTCATAGGTGTTCATCAAGGCGAATGTAGGACTTGTCACTTCTTCTGTAACTCCAAAGCCCTTTGCAATGCCTTGGGAAAAATGCGTTTTCCCTGCCCCTAGCGTGCCATCTAGAGCAATACATATAGGACCTTCATAATCTTTCATAAAATTCCCTAGGCTATAACCTAGAGCCAACGTTTCCTCTACGGAGTGTGTTGTATATTGTATGGTATTCATAGTATTCCTTTATCCAAATGATTATATCCCTTAGGTTCCACTCTCATCCATTGTCCATCACGGTCTACTAATACCTGTGCATTGCCTGCTTTAACATATCCAATGATAGTGAACGTCTCTGTAGGCAAATGTTCTGCCATCTCAGCTGGAATGGTTCCCACTAGCTGAAAATCTTCGCCCCCTGTCCACATAGGAAGATAAGGACTCATCTGATGGCTTTCACAATAGGCCTGAACCTCTGGATGGATGGGCAACGCACTTTCATCAATATAAATAATCACCTGTGATGCTTTGGCAATCTCGTTAAGCTCGCTGGACAAGCCATCGCTGATGTCGTTCATAGACGTGGCACCTAAGTCTCTTGCTATTATACCACATTCTATATGAGGAATGGGCCGTTGATGGACAGACCTACTCACCGGATAGTCCTCGCTGCCCTCTAACAAACTGTGGAGACCCACATAAGATAAACCTAGATAATTCGTGATGAACACTGCATCACCATCTTGAGCTCCACTGCGTAGGACAGATTGATTTGTTGGAACGTCTCCAAACACTGTGGCAGAAATCACAAAAGGTCCCTCGGTTGACACCGTATCGCCGCCAATGATATTTACACTATACTCCGCACATATGTCATGCAAACCTTGATACACTTCTTCTACATAGGACGTATGTCGCCCCTTAGGTACTGCAATAGACAACACCATATGCCGTGGGGTGCCACCCATCGCTGCTATGTCGCTAATGTTTGCTGCCCCCAATCGATACCCTACATCAAAAGGGGCGGTGGTGCTTTCACTAAAGTGGATGCCTTCTACCATCATGTCCGTACTAACCAGTTGATCTACATCATGAGGAGTATCATACACAGCACAGTCATCGCCGACGCCTACCTTTACATACGTAGAATCGTTAATACTATGTTGTGTTAATTTGTCGATGAGAGCAAATTCGTCAAGTTTATACCTCATATTTTTAGATGCATTAGAGCTATTCTTTATAGTATAGTCTGTATCCTTACTTGTATCATTCTGTAGTATCGTATCTTTATCAACAGTATATTCTATGCTACTTTCTCGTAAGTTGTTGTTCCTATTAGTATCGTCAATGTCGTGAGTATCGTTGGCATCATTCTTACCATTACCACTATGAATATGCATACTCCGATTCAATAACACATGATCTTCGTCTAATAGTAAATTTCTCAAGAAACGTTCTAAATATTCCGTTGTTCTATACACACCCAATTTCAAATTTTGATAATTGGCACGTACCAAAGCATTTCTAAAATACCACGCATGGTCAGCAAACATATCATTAGTCACCGTAAAACCTAGGGCTCTAAGATATTTAATGAAAAATACCGCCGTCGTTCTCGTATTCCCTTCACCGAACACATGAATCTGCCACAATCTGGCAACAAAAGTAGCCAAATGACGAATCGTCTCTGACATATCTATGTTAGCGTAGGAAAAAGTTTTTTCTTGCTCTATATCATAGAGTAAAGTCGCTCCTAGTTCAGACACACTACCATAGGTCACCGTATCTCCATCGAGAATCCATTCTTTTTTTGTGATATTGAAATCTCGTATATTTCCCGCATGAGGATAGATATCTACAAACAATTGTCTATGAATTGAGAGGTACTCAGTAGGCGTAAAACTGAAAGCTTTTTCTAACAGTATCTCCGACATACGAAGTGATACTATATCCGCCTCTGCCGTTCTATTTTCATGATGCGGATAGGATTCATAATAATTTTCCAATAATGTATGAAGGACCTGTAGGGACATCTGCCCTTCAATATTCTTCTTTGCTAAGTCTACCAAATACGCAGACGGCGTCAACCCATCCACAGCTTGTAAACCAATAGCCGTCTTCCAAGCTTGAGCTTTTTCATATTGACTAGCTTCACCTTGACGGATATATTCCTCAAAAGGATCCTTATGCATCGTACCACCTCGTTTCATTGTGTAATAACAAACTAACGTATCTATGCCGTTACGGATAATAACGTCACACTATTTCAATTGAACTATTGATTTGCATATCACTTACTCTATACATGTTGTTCTTATTGTACCACACTAGAAGGTAAAGATAAGATAAATTTATCTAAATAATAAAGGGACTCCTATAAGAGTCCCCTTTTATTATGTTGTTACAATGTATGTGCTCTACCTCATCAACTTCACCAAGTAAGTATCACTACCTCGTCATCTCAATCAATTGTTTCACATAGTTATTGCTAGGATGATTCTTTACTTCTTCGGTAGTCCCGTATTGTTGTATCTTCCCTTCGTGCATGACAAGGATATGTGTGCCAAGCTTAAACGCCTCGTGCATATCATGGGTGATAAACACAATAGTACAATCCGTTTGCTTATGAATTTGTTTCAAATCTTCTTGTAGTTGATACCTTGTAATGGAATCCACTGCTCCAAATGGTTCATCCATGAGCAATATCTTCGGCGAGTTCGCATAGGCTCTGGCGATACCAACCCGTTGTTGTTGACCTCCAGATAATTCTTTAGGATACTTTTCCTTACTATCTAGTGGTAAGCCCACTAATGAAAGCATGCGTTCTACAATAGCATCTACCTCTTCTTTCGGTGTACCCTCTAGTCTAGGCACATACCCAATATTCTCTGCTACTGTCATATGGGGAAACAGTCCATCCCCTTGAATAGCATAGCCAATCTTTCTCCGCAAAGAAATAATATCCTGGTCGATAACACGAGTTCCAAAAATAGTAATATCTCCTTCATCGGGCACAATCAATCCATTAATCATTTTTAAAAGTGTCGTTTTTCCTGACCCTGATGTGCCTACAATACAAAGAAAGTCACCTTCATTGATGGTTAGA
This sequence comes from uncultured Veillonella sp., assembly GCA_963515865.1. Taxonomy (GTDB): domain Bacteria; phylum Bacillota; class Negativicutes; order Veillonellales; family Veillonellaceae; genus F0422. The sequence goes on along the minus strand of CAUPZH010000001.1, from coordinate 64,757 downwards.
TTGCAATCTCTTACCACCCATTTGCCTTGATAGGATTTTCCAATATTTTTATATTCTATAATTTGATTCATCTATTTCACCAATCCTTTAGATTGCAAAAATTCCTTTGCCACTTGTTTCGGGTCTTCCTTATCAATTTCTACCCTTTTATTCAGCTGTGCCATAGTACTTTCATCTAAGATACCATCCAAACGATGTAATACCTTTTCTAGCTCAGGATGTTTCTGCAACGTTTCCTCACGTACAACCATGCCTGCCATATAACTTGGGTAAAAGTTTCGATCGTCCTCTAATACTACAACCCGTGGATCAGACAGCTGACCATCTGTAGTAAACACAGTCATCGCATCAATTTTCTTATCAAACAAGGCTTGATATTTTAATCCATTGTCCATATCTACTTCTTTTTTGAAATGATAGTTATAGGCTTTAGCTAACGCTTTATAACCATCTTCACGTTCAAAGAAATCATATTCTGCACCAAATGTTAGCTGTCCTGCATACTTCGCCAAATCAGTAAATGTGCGGATACCATATTCCTTTGCCAAGTCTGCACGAATACCAATGCTATAGGTATCATTAAAGCCAAACATACTTTTCCATAAGAAGTGATACTTATCCTTGTATTCCCCAGTCAATATGGAGAACTTGTCATTTTTGTACTCTTCCTTATGTTTCAACACGATTTGCCAAGATGTCCCTGTATACTCAGGATACATATCAAAGTCGCCTCGCACCATGCCAGGATGAATATTAGATGTGCCACCACCTACACCATGGGTGTACTTAACCTTCAAATCAGTATCTGCCTCAATGAGAGTACCCACTATTTCCGCCAAAATGTATCCTTCCGACACGGGTTTTGATGCAATGTGAATGGTATCATTTTTACTATACTGTTGCATTCCCACGATACCCAAGATAATCACTAAGAACACGCCCAGTGCATAGCCTATCTTTTTATTCATTACGGTGTGCATCTTGTGCTGTTCTACTAGTTTACCAATGAAGCCTAGTATGCCATCTATAACCAAGGCTAACACAGCAATCAAAATGCCTCCAATCCAAATCAATATTTCATTATTAGTAGTTATTCCACGGTAAATGGCAACACCTAGCCCCCCTGCCCCTACAAAGGAGGCAATCCCTGCTAAGGCAATGGTCATAGTCACCATGTTCATGATAGCTCCGAAGATAACAGGAAATGCTAGCGGTAACTGTATTTTCCATAAAATTTGCCTATCTGTACTGCCCATGGCACGGCTAGCCTCAATAATCTTTGGATCAATAGTGGTAATCCCTACATAGGTACTACGCACGATAGGTAACAACGCATAGATGGTAAGAGCAATAATAGCCGTCGTATTTCCCACACCAGTGAAAGAAATCAGAAATCCTAACAATGCAATAGAGGGTATAGTATAAGCAATATTTACCATAGAAATAACAGAATTAGCCAATTTCTGTTTCTGTGCGATAAATACACCTATAGTCAAACCCAAAATCGTGGCAATGATGACTGCTGTAAAAGTAATGCCTATATGCTCTAGCAATAAATGCATATAAAATGGCCAGTTCTTCCCTAACTCTTCTAATAAATTTTGTATCATCAAATCCTCCCTTTCTAGAACTTCTTCATCAATTATCATACTAAATTACCATGAATTTAAGGTATAAAAATGTTGGAGGCTCTTTGCTAAGAGTCCCCCAACATACTGCTTAATCTTTTACAATCTTATCTTTCATTTGTTTCAATGGATGTGTTAAATCTATATTACCATAGGTCGGCAAAGTCACACCTTTTACTTTCACATAGACCTTATGTACGCCATCAAATTCTACAGCCGTATTGACGATAGCTGCGATGCGCAGTGTGGCTGTTAAACCTGTTGCATCCTGCAAGAAGTCATCATTTAATACGACGGTAACTGTATCATCATGTTTCGCCGTTTCTACTACTTTTGTGCCTTTTGCAAAGACTGGATATTCTGCCCGACCATCTTGCTCAATCATCAGATTTATGGCATCTTTTACCGTTTTACGTTCTTTGTCGATCGTAAGCGGTTGTGGCATAACACCCTTTCCATCTTGCCGTGGCACATACACCACGATTTTTGTCATTTTATCTAGCGTCTTCTTATCTTGCGACACAGAAGGTTGACCTGTTGCTTGTTTCCCTAGATCCACTTTCAAATCTTGGGAATTACACCCCGCCAACGCAATGACACATACGCTCATCATAGCCACTAAGCCATAGCGTAATGATTGTTTCATGAATTAACCTCCAAAATATAGTTCCAAACCTTTTGCTAATTCATTAGCAAATTCTTGGCGTGTAGACATTTCTTTCAAATGTTCTTCTTCCTTAGGATTTGAAATAAATCCTAATTCTACCAAAATTGACGGCATCAAGGAATGACGCAATACATACAGATTTCCTGGTTGAATCCCTCGGTCACCATTGAATCCACTGTGTTCAGCAATCTGACCTTGTACAGCAGATGCTAATTTTTTAGACTGGTCCGATCCATCGAAATAATAGGTAGCAATCCCACCTACATTCGGATTCGAGAAGGAATTGATATGGATACTGATAAACGCATCAGCTCGATTACCATTCGCTACATTGACCCGTGCTTGCAATTCATCCACACCACTCGCATGTGGCCCATACACATCCACATCTGTAGTACGAGTTAAGATAACTTTCGCCCCCTTTGCTTCTAGAATGGATTTTAAATACTCAGCAATAGGCAAAGTCACTTGTTTTTCTTGTAAACCTGTTGGTCCAATGGCACCTGGGTCACTTCCGCCGTGGCCTGGATCCAATACGATAGTTTTGCCGCCAATGCCGCCTGTGGTACGATAATTTACCACTTCTGGAACAGGCTTTTCTGGCATTGTGGGCAACACAATCGGATGATTGGGTGCCGGTTTAGATTCCGTTTTCGCTTGCGAATTCGCCTTCGGTTTAGCTACTAATTTTTCCGCCACTTTTGCAGCAGGTTTTACCTCTGCTTTTGGAGGTTCCTTAGCGGGAGCTTTCGCCTCTGCTGCCTTAGCTGATGCTTTCTCAGCTACTGGAGCTACTGGCTTTTTACCGTAATAATTCTCCCGTGGGGCTACCCCTTTTTTCTGAATATCTACCACCATCCGGTACGGTTTATTGTTTACTGTATCTTTTTTTAGGGTAAATACTTTCAAATCTTCTACATCAATGGCCTTTGGTGTTTCAATTTTCACCACCGTATCTGTTCCTAACTGTGAAAGTGTGGCACTCTTTGCAATACCATCATCCATCATAATTGATGTAGGTGCTCCTGCTAGAGTAGCATTTTTTAGCACTAATGTAGTCGATGTACCACTGGCACTAATAGATGCCGTCGCTTGAACAGGACTAGACAAGCTAAAGACCATTCTCACGAAAGGAATTGGCGCATCATTTCTCGTCACCCAATGAAGATCTGTCACATTTGCCGCCTTCGTGGCTCCAAATAGGACTGGTAACACCAATACTAACATACCCAATAGGGCAAATAACTTACGCAAATATCTCACTCCAATCTATGTTGCACTGGATAGTTTTCCTTTAGACAGCATCTTAATTATACCACATTTACCCAGTCAATACATGAAAAATCAGTGAAAATTATTCTTTTTTGCAATACTATCTAAAATCGCAGTTCTTACATGTATTTGTTAGCCTTCCTAAATCGCTTTCTTCTGTTTTGCATTGGCATTCCCATACTCAAATATACAATCTCCTTTTTCACTATCATACGCTGTATGGAGCACACTATACACTAGAACAAAAATTAGGAAAAAATACAAAAGTATCCCCTATTAGAAATAAAAAGAAACATAAGCAAGCGTATTTGGAGCTATCTAAATAGACTACACACCTATACTCACTTATGTTTCTTATATTAATTTGATTTACAATTGATAGACATTTTATCTTAACAAATGGCGGCACTATCCAGTACACTTCCCCTACTTGCTAATAGGTAAGCGTAATAGAATATCTGCCAATCTATTCTTAAGCCGTTTGTTTTGCATTGCGGTTCATAATGTAGTACAATACAGCACCCACTACTAAACCACCAAGTCCCCAGAATACTTTTTCCAAGGAAGATTGAGTTATCAACCAAATACTAACTACAACTGCTAATACTGGAATAACTGGGCCCAATGGAACACGGAATGTTCTCGCCATATCTGGGCGTTTACTTCTGAATACTAGTACTGCTAAGCATGTAGGCAAGTATTGAGCAAAACGAGATACTACAGAGATAGCTGCCAATTTTTCAAAACTTCCAGTCCAAGATAATACAACAGCAAATACGACAGTGACGATGATTGCTACATATGGAGCATCTTTTTGATTACGTTTAGACACTACTTTAGGAATCAATCCATCATCTGCCATGGCTACGCCAGAACGTGGTGCCAAGAAAGAAGAAGCTACGTTAATACCACCGATAGAAATCAATGTACCAGCTGTAACAATAGCTTTCGCCAATGGCCCCATGAATACGAATGCCGCATCCGCAACTGGAGTTTTAGACGTCACAAGGGAATCCCCCATGATACCAATACAGATTGCTTGAATCAAGATGTATACGATAGATACTAATGTTAACACAAGAATAATTGCTTTTGGTACATTACGTTCAGGATTTTCCATATCTTCCGCCGCTACCGCAATGGATTCAAATCCTGTGAAAGCGTAGAAAATGATCAATGCTGCCGCACCAAAACTTGCTTGAGTCATATCTGGTACAGATTCCATTGGCGCAAAGTTAACGCCTTTCACATAGAAAATACCCACAAGGATGAAGAAAATCAACGGCAACAATTTACCGATAGTTACGATATTATTGATGATTTTAGAAATCTTAACACCCATGATATTCATGATACCAAGTACAACGATGATCAATGTAGCGATAATATTTTTGCCCATTTCTGTACTTGCTGGTTCCCATACGGCACCAAGAGCGGTAGCAAAACCTACTGCCATAGCAGACCAAGCAATCGTAGCGATAGCCCATTTCATAAAGCCTACTTCAAAGCCTACAAAGTTACCAAATGCTTCTTTGGCATACACATAAGGACCACCGTTCTTATTGAACATGCCGCCCATCTCTGCAAAGCATAATGCAATAGACATAACCAATAGAGCATCAAATACGATAACCCATAAACTGTTTACCCCTACCAAGGCAGCGGCTTTACCAGGAAGTAAGAAAATCCCGGTTCCAATGATTGCATTGACCCCTAAAAGTATAATACTCAAAAGGCCTAATTTGTTAGTTGACATAGTACTTCTCCTTATACCCTTGTGCTTACTCAACTAATACTAAACAAATGCTATATACTAGCAAGGATAACTAAACTATATAGGCTCATACATCTTAGTTATCCCCGTAAAAGTATAGCATTACTAGATTACTATTGCCAATAGCTATTGACCGTTAGATATTCTATCTTCAATCTATATCTCATTAGAACATAGCATGGGCAATAAAGTAACCTACTACACAGCTCGTAAATACCCCGATGATACCAGGAATAATAAAGCTATGATTAATAACAAATTTACCAATTCGTGTTGTACCAGAACGGTCAAAACCAATACAAGCTAAGTCAGATGGGTACGTTGGCAATACAAAGTACGCATAACATGCAGGAATGAAAGATAATACAATCAATGGATCCACACCTACGCTCAAGCCCATTGGTACTACGATAGCAAGTGCTGCTGCTTGAGAGTTAACCAATTTAGAAATGATAAATAATACAAGTGCATAGGTCCATGGATGCTCTACTACCACACTCGATAGAGTTGTTTTGAATTGTGGAATATAGGCACCGAAATAAGTTTCTGCCATCCAAGCTACACCGTATACAGATACAACGGCAATCATACCAGATTTAAATACAGAACCACTTGTTACATCGCTCACTTTTACCTTACATACAAGAAGAATCAAGGATGCCATCACAAGCATTGCAATCTGAATAGTAGGAGTCATGGATAATGGTTTCCATAGACCTTTTGCATTAGGAACTAATGGTAATAATTGGTTCGGGAAACTACCGAACAAGGCGATAACCAAAATACCTAGCAAGAAAATGATAGTTGCCCAGTATGCTGTGCGAGGAAGTTCTTTCACAACACTAGCTTCTTTATTTTCTTCATAGATATAAGCACGTTGTTCAGGATCTTGAATACGAGCTTGGAAATCAGGGTCATTAGCCAATTCCTTACCACGGCGCATACTCCAAATACCTGCTACGATAACACCCACAAAGGTAGCTGGAATCGTAATGGATAAAATGGTTACCACGCTAGCTGGGAAGTTGACTGCCCCTAACATAGCTACTACGGAAACAACCGCAACAGATGCGGGAGACGCACAAATCCCCATTTGAGACGCCACAGATGCCACCGCCATTGGTCGTTCTGGACGAATCCCTTCTTTGATGGAAATATCATAGATAATTGGGAACATCGTATATACTACGTGACCTGTTCCGCATAACACAGTTAAGAACCATGTTGTGATTGGCGCTAAAATTGTAATTTGTTTTGGATTGCTACGAAGAAATTTCTCTGCGTATACAAGCATAACATCCAAACCTTTGGAGGCTTGTAAGAAACCAGAACATGTTACTACTGCCATAATCGTTAGCATTACATCAATTGGTGGTTTACCTGGTACAAGACCAATTACGAATACGTAAATAGCAAGACCGATACCAGATACAGCGGCTAATCCTAAGCCACCATGTCTTACACCCACAATTAAGCAAGCTAACAATAGAATAAATCCGAATAAAATAATCATAAAATTACTCAATCCTTTCTAATAAAAAAATCACTTGCCGTACTCATTATACGGCAAGTGGCGCAATAAAAACAGTGATAAACCGCTTCTATAGGATATATTTTACATGAAAGTTAGTTATTAATTACATTCATTTCCACTAATTCTTCACAAACTCGGTTTGCTAAATGACGATTATGCGTAATCAGCACCAATGTCATATTGTGCTTATCTACTTCTTCTAAGATAACAGACCATAATTGCGCTTGTGTAATCGCATCTAAACTAGCGGTAATCTCGTCTGCTATCAATACTTTCGTCTGTGGTGAAAGAGCACGTAAAATAGAGATACGTTGTAATTGACCACCAGATAATTCATTAGGCCAACGAGACAACCATTCTCTTTCAATGCCCATACGATCCAATAAGGACTCTGGAATGTCCCAAGCTTCATCTAAACTCTTTTTGAGTTTCCATCTAGGGTTTAAGGCTTTTTCAGGATGTTGATAAATTAATTGAATCGGATTGTATCCTTGTATCTCCCGAATATCTTGCCCATCTAAGGTGACGATGCCACTTCTTTGCAACATATACCCTGCTAAAATTTTAGCTAATGTGCTTTTACCATATCCACTAGGCCCCAACAATGCTATGCGCTTACCTTGTTCGATTTGTAAAGACACATCATTCAGCACCAGTTCATCCTCATGATACCCAAAGGTGAGACTTTTAATATCTAACATCATATCCCTCCTTTGTCATCAAAAATTGTTCAACTTCTGCTTTAGAATAGTGCCTAAACTCATTCTGTGGTAATGCATTAAATAAAGCACGTGTATACGGATGTGTTAACAATTCTGGACTTTGAAAGTTTCTTGCCTCTGTCACATCAATTAATCGGCCATCATAAAATACAGCTACGCGATCTGCCACATGAATGGCCAAGTCTAAGTCATGGGTAATGAGCATACAGCTTTTTCCTTCATTCGCCATATCACGGAACATCTGTAAGGCTTGCACGGCATCTTTCATTTCCATACCGGGAGTTGGTTCATCTGCTACAATAAACTGAGCATGACTAATCAATGCTGTCGACACTAGCACGCGCCGTGCCATACCGCCAGATAATTCAAAGGGATACATACGACTCACACCTTCACGCAATGCTAATTTAGCAAATACGGCTTCTTGTTCAATCATATTTCCGTTTAGTCCAACAACTTGTTTTCCCACTTTCATGGTCGGATCCAAATAGGTAATCGACTGTGGTACTAGAGCCATCTCTGAACCACGATAAAGTTCTTGTTGTTTCGGAGTTAATGCTTCTCCTTTATAGAAAATCTTCCCATCCACAGTAGAGTTATAAGGCAATAATCCCATAATAGCGTGCGCTAATAAGGTTTTTCCTGACCCGCTGGCACCGACTACGGCTAATATTTCTCCTGTGTAGACACTCAGTGAAATATCCTTAATCCCCTGTACATGGCGTTTTGAAAGTTTCCCTTGGTACATTTCAAACGTGACCGCAAGGTTCTCTACCTGCAATAATTCTTCTTTCATGAGAACCTCCTATCGCTGCGAATGTGCAGGGTCGAATAACTCTTTTAAAGCTTCTCCCAATCGATCAAAGAAAAATACCACAACCATTAATGTCATGCCAGGGAAAAAGGCCAACCACCATAATCCTAAAGAGATATGACGAATCGATTCAGACAATATGATACCAATAGCTGGTAAGTCTAATGGTAACCCATAGCCTAAAAAGGTAATGCCGGCTTCATGCAAGATAGCATGAGGAAACAATAACACAAGACCAATGATATATTGTGGTAAAACATGTGGCACAAAATGCTCTTTGGCAATACGGAAATAGGAATGACCATAATTACGCGCTGCCAACACATATGGTTCTTTACGAAGTTGCATGACCTCTGCCCGTATCAATCGTGTTAAGCGAGTCCAATGTGTCGCCACCACACCGATGACAACACCTTTCATTCCGCCCCCTAAGGACACAGAAATCATGAGGATTAGCAAAATATGCGGAACCCCCATACATAAATCAACAAGCCACAAGATAAAGGCATCTACCTTTCCCCCAAAGGTAGCAGATAAAGTTCCTAACACCAATGCTATACAAGAACTGACAAAAGCAGCCAATAAGCCTACTTGAATACTAATCGATAGACCTTTGATACAACGATATAGCATATCTCTTCCCATATGGTCAGTACCAAATAGATATTGCAATGAAGGCTCTGCATATTTATTGCCATAATTGATTGCGTAACTTTCTTCTGGCATAAGTGCCCCTGCAATGGTAATTAATACAAGGACAACAGATACAAAAGATGCTAAAAGTAACATTTTTTTACGTCTTGTCCAAGAATGAACAGTCGATACTTCTATTACATCGTCATTCATATCTCATGTCCTCCTTTCCTAATTTCTGGATTCACCACTGCATACAATATATTAGCAATTAAATTGCCAATAAATACAAAGATGGCGCTAAAAAATGAAATACCTAATAATAATGGAACATCGCCTCGCAGACCTGCCAATGTCACCGCACTACCTAAACCAGGATAGGAGAATACGACTTCTGTTAAAATGGCACCTCCGAATAGTTCAGCAAAGGATGCAAAATGTAATGTAATCGCTGGAATCATCACATTCCTCAACCCATGTCGTAACACACGTTGCCACAGCGTTTCCCCTCTAGCTTCTGCAAATAACATATAATTACTGCCTAAGCAATCGATCATCTTTTGTCTCGTATGTAGAGTGATAGCAGATACACCCGTAACCGCTAAAGTTAATGCGGGTAAGACCACATGGTATAATCGCTCTGCCCATGTGACATCTGCCCCGATTTTACCAATGGGAGTGGATAAGGCAAAGGGAAACCATTGTAATTCCACTGCAAAAATAAATAGCACCACAATGCCTAACCAAAAGGTTGGTATAGATACGCACAACAAGGAAAACCCATTGATGATTTTATCAATCCATGTTCCCTCGTATACGCCACTGACGATACCAAAGAAAAACCCTACCAATCCAGCTAGTACCCATGAAAGCATCATTAACAAAAGAGTTTCTTGGAACTTCTCAGCAATGACATTAATAACAGGTTCATTGTAAAGGAAGGAAACTCCCCAATTACCTTGTAACAAGTCTGCTGCCCAAATACAGTATCGTTCTACTGGTGGCTTATCAAATTGCCAGAAAGCAGCCATAGCCGCTTTTTGCTCCTCCGTCACAGATAATCCCGAAAAGTACGCATCAATTGGATCAATCGGAGAAATAACTAAGAGCAAAAAGCTAACTACGCTGACAGCAAATATCAAAAGTACCACACGAATAAGTTGTTGTCTAATAAAAGACCAAATTTGCTGATTCATATGTGATCCTTACTATACTATTTCCATTGCCATTGAGAAAGATTTGCTATAATACCCATGCCTTGTCCACGTTGATTAACGCCTACATTACCTAGGTCTAGACCATCACGAACTAAATATGGAACGGATACATTGGCAATCCATAAATATGGTACATCTTCTTTTATACCTGTTTTTCCATCCCATTGAGCCAACTTAAATTCTTTAATCGCTTCATCCCAGCTGTTAGCTGCCAATGCCGCATCAATATGAGCATCTACTGTTGGATTGCTATACATAGCTGGGTTATTAATTACGTTTTTACCAATTTGGGAACTATGGAAATACATGTAAAGAGACAATGGATTAAAGTCACTAGAAGCCCAAATTGTAGGTACATTACGAGCAATTTTACGAGCATCAGACCATGCCATAGATTCCGCAATCATATTGATGCCCAATTTTTTTGCATCCGCTGCTAGCGCTACTGCTGTATTATAACGTTGTAAATCGTTGGAACGACCGGAAATTTTAAATTCAGCTTTTACGCCATTTTTTTCACGAATTCCATCACCATCTGTGTCTTTCCATCCAGCATCTTCAAGAATTTTTTTCGCTTCTTCTACACGATTATCTGTGATATTTAATTCTGGATTAACCCATGCTAGCTCTTTGGAATACATGTATGTTGGTTCACCAAATCCATTCAATGCATTTTTGATAATTTCTGCACGATTAATACCAATATTTAAAGCTTTACGAATGGCTGGGTCAGACGTAATATTATTACCTACTTTCATACCATTTTCTTCACGTTCTGGTTGTGTTGGAAGATTCAATGTAAAAGAAGCTATAGTTTGCATCGTAAATACTTTCATATTATCTACTTTTGCATTCGCATAGTCAGAGTTCAAGAATAACACATCCACTTGACCAGATTTAGCCGCTGCTACTGCAGCATCTTCAGCAATATTTAAAACTGTCACTTTTTTTAATTTTGGTTTTTCACCATAATAATATTCATTCGGTTCCATAATTAACTGTTGCTCTTTTTGGAATGCCACTACTTTCCATGGACCAGAACCAATTGGTTGTGAACCGTAAGTTTCTTTATTATACGCATGGGCTGGTACAATCCCCAATGTAGAAGTTATTTCAAGAAATAGAGACCAAGGTTTTTTCAATGTAAATTCTACCGTATAGTCATCTTTTGCCACGACTGATTCCATGAAAGTAAGATCTACATAGCCACCTGCCTTTTGTGCTGTTTCATAAGTAAATACAATATCTTTAGCTGTTAGTGGTTGACCATCAGAGAACTTAACATCATCACGAATTTTAAATGTATAATGCAAGCCATCTGGAGATATGGTTACATCTTTCGCTAAATCCATTTCCAGTTCTTTTTTATCATTTCTTGTATATAACGCAGAGTGGAATGGATCCGCAGCCCACATACCCCATCCACTAGTAGGGTCATAACCACCATTAATCATATATTTCCCCATGGAAATAACAATTTCTCCCTTGGCTGCACGATCAGCTCTCGCCTGATCTGTATTGCCACCGCAACCAGCAATCATTAAAAATGCCATAATCGTGGTTACAAGCATAAATAATCTTTTTAACATAACGTACGCCCTTTCAAAAATAAAATATTTATACCCTAAACTTAAAACCTATATCCTCCTTTCGAATAAAACATAATGATTAAACGGATATATAATTAATCATCTTTATAAAGAATCCATAGTGCACCTATCGTATAAAAAAGATACCCTCTTCTTATATAAATTAGGTAACCACTATTGATTACAAACATCATAAAACAACTTTAGATATATTCTAAAAGACTTTATGAATTAAAACTTTCTAATATCTTATCAGTTCTTTCACCTATATGTAATTATCTTTAGTCTTACAATACACGATCGTCATTCGTCAAATGACTTTTGGTTATACGTGAAAGCGTTAATATATTCTCAGTCCTCTTCAGTTGTAATAGATCTAAAAATATCTTTAATCTCTTTTCGTAGATTCTCTCTCCTATTTGTAATAAACTCTTCAAAGTCTTTAATATCTAAGCTTTTTCCTTCTGACAAAAATTTAACTTTATGTCTTTCAGGATCTTTATGTACCCACTTTTCCAATGGCATATCCTTTTTCGAGGTATTTAGGCTACCAGATAGTAACTGCAAATTAGCTACACTATTCCAATTTTTTGGATCCTTTGCAAACTCCCTAACCCCTTCTGGTAATGCATCAATATTTGTTTCCCAGAAAAGACTTTTTGGATGCAAATGATCTTCATGAATCTCTTCACCATTAAAATCTAAATCTGAATACAACAAGCGCAACACATAGGTAGCCTCATTACTTCCCTTTTCAGAATCAATTAACTCGTCAATAAATGCATCATCAAAACTATAATCAGGAACTCTATGTTGAAAGGCCTCTATCATTTTTTTATACGGGAATCGTGCCTCAGTTATCCCTTGATATTTCGTTTCCAATTGCCATCCTAATGTCTCTCTCATGATGCGTAATACAGAATCCGTACTGCCGCTAAAGATTTTTTTGACAAATGTTAGTAGCAACCATCTTCGTATCATTTCTTTATTATGACTATCTTCGTAGTTAGGGTCATCAAGACCTATATCAAACTTATGCTTATAAATATAATAGATAATTGGTATAGCAGCATACTTGGCTCTGAACGTTGTATTATTGAACCCTAGTGAGGCAAACAGTTTGAATGCGGTCACAATACTGGCTCGTACATGTGACCAATTACAGTCAAAATATTTGACCGCCTCCATAGTAAAGTTTTTGAGCTTGAATCGAATATCCTCTAGGAATAAAAACAAACATGTTTTTAATATAAAATCTTTATCAATTCTAAATTGAGGTCCTGGAGCCTCTGTCTCTTTATTTTCTCTATCAAGTTTATCGTTCGGCGGAGCAATCTTAAATACTTCATCTATTACTGCTTCTATTTCCTTTCGTGCATCGTGCCAATTAGCAGATGAGATACTCATGAGCAGGTCCGAAAATGAAAGTTTGGTCCCTCCACTATTGGTTCGAATAAAAATCTCAAGTACTGTATCTAGGTCCTGTCTATCTTCTAAGTAATAATTTAAAATCTTATCTTCATGAATCACAGAATATAACTTACGCAATGTTTCCCTTGCATAGTCATAATCTGATACATATTCCTTTTGTAGGTAGTCATCTACATCTTCTTCTGATTTAAAACCTAAAATTCGTCCCACTCGAAACCAACCATTCTTTATAGATTCTTTTGATTCTTTTGATTCATTTGATGCCTCTGCGTCTATTCGAAATTTAAAGTTATACTTCTTTTGCGTATCATATTCTTGATCGCATTCTTTTTCTAAATTTATATATAATCTTCTTGTTGGCAAGCACTTCTCACTATCTTCCCACCATTTTCTAGGAAGTTTATAAGCATAAGTTCCTTTCAAACCTATATATAAGCTTGATAACCTTTGTTGTCCATCTATCACCGCTTCAAAGTCGGGAATATTACTTGGGCTATTATCTTCATTTACTTCATACTCTACATTATCTTCGGCAAATCGCTGCTTGTATTTTTCAAGAAATTTGTAAAATTTATAATCTCTCTTGATGTTTTCATCGGTAATTTTCCAAAACATCATAGAGTTAATTGGGTATCCTTGCATAATACTATCAAACAGCATTTCTATTTGCTCATGAGACCAAATAAACTTTCTTTGAATCGCTGGTAATAACAGCTTTCCCTCACCAATTTTCTCGATTTTCTCGATTGCCTCTTTAATCGTAATCGGCTGTTGAAATCCCCTAGGTTTAGATTCCCTATTCATAGTTTGCGCCCTTTCTTCTCATCATTAGTATGGAGTAATCTTGTTTAAATAACTGAATTCTTGTATTTGTACTTTATTTTAAAGAAAATAAAGCTCAAATCCAAAAACACTTATAGAACAATCTCTATTAACCTTTTAATTTCACTAACAATACTTTCAAAGCTAATATCCTTAGCATATGGATTTTTCTTTTGATAACGATTCCATCTACTCTTAATTTCATCATTATTATTAATCTGACACACAATATCTGACGCAGCATTTTTAAGTATATGTGTTTTTCTATAGGCAAATGTTAAGTCTACTGATATTTTTAATGCCTCTATATCAACTCGTTTTTCATTGTTCCTCATGATGGTGTATATGTCATAAAAGTCTTTACTTCTGCTATTATTTTCTGCCCTTGCTAAAATAGTTTGTAACTTTTCCGCTAAAACTGATTCTAATGGATATAACCTCAATTGTATATCATCGTTTAAAATTGTAGTATAACGTTCCACCTTTGCATCAGGATGTATTGGATCTCCTGTAGCTATATCTATTGCAAATGGTATCCGTATATTAGATAGATGTCCAACAATATGATACCTGACACCGCCATACTTGTCTTCTAGCCTTATATTATCACCATTATTTAGAACCTCAAACCATACTCCAGATTTATCTACACCAGATATTATAGTGTTTAAAATATCCTTTATTTGCACTGCATCAATAGTTAATCCCTTAACTAAAAAATCAATATCCTGAGTAGCCCTATTTTGAATTCCTAATGTATAAGTTAAAAGCATTCCACCTTTCAACATAAAGTTATTTTGATACTTACTTATGGATAACAATTTTAGAAATTCATCAAAGAAAAATTGATTCAACACTAGATTATAATTCAACTTTAATTCTTTTGCTCTCTTACGCAACTTTTCTGTAACACTATCCTTATTCATGGACCATTACCTCCAAAATTTCTTCTATTTGCTTTGAAATTCCGAATAGCTTTGCATATTCTCTAAGTTTCCAAATATCTTTAGATTCTTTTTTTAAGTAAAACTTCCATGCTTTTGAAAATATCTCTGGATCTTGATGTTTGCGATTCCTAACTATATCACAAATTGTACGTTCCATATCGTATACCTTTACAATATTTCCCATTGATGTTTTTACTTCTGAAAGTCCAATCGTATACCACTCCCTTTTAATTTGATATACATTTACTATGTCTTTAATTCTCCACGCATTATACCCTTGATATACTGTCACTTCATCAATAAATGGTACTCGCTCGGTCAGACCATGAAGGTATAGTGCAGTTTGATAAGAATATATACATACTTTATTCTTAATCTGAAAAAAATATAGTTCGTCATAATTATCATATATAGGCGAAAAATATACACCTCTTGAAACCCGTTCAAGCTCACCATTTCTCACCATATGAGTAAGATACCAGGAATCAATATTGTACTCAGAGACTTCTCTTGCGGTGATAATTCCATTATTTTTCTTCATAATCTCTCTAATATTAGTAGCATTCATTATATCACTTCCTTTTGTGCTTTATTTTAAAATAAATAACGCACAAATACAAGTCATATATTACTTTTTTATTTAAAACTATTTCATCTATTACATACTTAGATTATACATTTACTAAACAAAAAAACATAAGCAAGATCACCTATACCATCACAATCAATAGCACCTGTAATCAAAGCTTATGTTTCTTTTACCTATTTCTATTCAATTATTTACTTTTTCCAAAGAAAAAGGATACCACTGCAATCACAATAATTGCACCTAACACAGACGGAATCAACGCCATCCCAGCCAAACTTGGTCCCCAAGTACCAAAAACTGCTTGCCCTATAGAGGAACCTAATAAACCAGCCACAATCTTAGCAATAATTCCCATGGATCCTCTTTTTTTAGTGATTGCCCCAGCTAGAAAACCTATAAATCCACCAACAATACACGACCAAATCATACTATCACTCCTTTGTGTAAAATTTATACTGCTTTTATACTTCATTTATTTTTGTTAGAAAATAATCCTGAATATACCTTAAATAGCATATGCGTTTTAATGCCACCACCTATGACTCTTCTTTTAGAAAATTCGGTACTATCAATAATATTTTTCACACAACTCGAAATGTCAACATCTTATCCAGTCCACATGTTTCAATGTCGCAAGGGGCACCACTACGCAGTGTTGCTTCCAAATGATAAAACAGCATACACCGGTTGATATGTTGAAGAAGAACAGGAGAACGCCGCTGATAGCCATATTGCGTAAGCAAGGAGCGCAGTTTGATTCTCACATACCCATTGCCCTTGCCATAGAGGATACGGATACGCACACTTTTAAAGGACAAATCCAAATCAGAATAGTCATTTATATACTCCTCCATATTTACGGTGTGCTTGCCGTATGCAAGGTCCTTTTGTATAGCGGGAAATTCCTGGTCAAGGATGGGTTTTTCATGAAAATAATGCATCCAATAACGAATATCCAAAATGAACTGTCGTTTGTCGCTGCGATACTTGTCAGCAAAAAAGGCCTTCTCACCTTCCCATATCAAATCAATGATATGACTTTCCTCTCTACAGGTAAGCTCCATACTACTGATGATGGCGGCAAGGTCAAGGGCTGAATATAAAAGTGCCCTCACTAGTTGTCCCCCTTCATGCCGTTGCACTGGCGGCACAGGATTTGAAGATTTTCCGCAACGCTTTTGCCCCCACCGTTCATTGGAACGATGTGATCTACCTGAAAGTAAATCCGAGATTGATCCGTTTTACCACAGCGAGCGCACTCATAAAGTCCCTGCTTGTTCCTTGACTTTTCAAAGGTCTGATCTCCTAGTTGTTTTTCCAGCATAGGGTCAATCTTCCCTATCTCATGAAGCGGCAGGTTCTCCAATGCTCGTGTGCCGTATTTCACATTACTTTCACGGTCTTCATACAGATCAGAAGAATGGGATAGTTTCATCAGCTCAATATCGAGTTGACGGAGAAAATATAGTTTCCTTCCAAAGAATAGTTTGAGCATAGTATCATCACCGGAGTCCCAGATAGAGTCAATATATTCCGATTTCTTGCGCTGTCCCATATCTTCATCCCAGATGTGTTGTGCAATAGCGGTCACATTCAACTTGCTCCTGTCTAACTCGGCAAAGGTATAAAACTGAGGGATTGCTTCATACTGTGCATAGTATTTCAGAATATTTAATACATCCTTTGGCTCATAAGGTGGTACAAGCTCTCCGCAGAAGAAGGAGTCTCTACATTGACGTTCCATTTCCTCAAGCTCTTCGTCACGCAGATATTCTTCCGTTGCTTCAAAGCTGGCGAACAGGGATGGAAGGGAATCCATAAGCTGCTTGTACGCCTCTTGCGTGCTATTGTAGACCATGACCTGATAGGCGTGATCCATACCGTTTTCCTCCAAATAAGAAAACGCATACATTCCAATCGGAATGCGTTGCTCAAAAGGTACTTTTTCTAATGCCGAAGTATCTACTGAATCATCTAGTATGGAAGCAAATTCTTCTATTTTGGAAATAGCAATCATGCGAAGATCATGCTTTGTCTGTTCAGTTTTAGTATCGCGGAAATCGTTACTTCCTTCAAAGAGACTCTCAGGATTTATCCAAGCGATATTTTCATTCCAATGGTCAATGAAAGAAACAATATAGGCACTGGATGTGCCGCCTGCTGCTGTTCCACGCAATGCACGACCAACCATTTGGGTCATCAAGATAGATGACACCGTAGGTCTAGCAAGAAAAACTGTCTTTGTTTGTGGTAAATCAACGCCTTCTGTAAGTATGTTCACATTGATTAAAACTTGTAGCTTTCCATCTCGATATTCATTTAGCTTTCTCTGGTTATCTTCACGGCTGATTGTTACGCCAGTAATAGCATCTTTCACAGAAGAAACGATAAAGTCAGCTGAAACGCCTGCTTTCTTGAACAAGGCGGTCAACTGAATGGCATGGACTACATTGATCGCAAAAAGGATGGTTTGCCCATACTCGGATTGCTTCGCTGTATAAGTCTCTACGATCAGCTTATTTCGGACCGCACTGTCTGCCATCTGCTGTGCAATTTCATCCGGCAAAATATCCAAATGCTGGATACTCTCCCACGCATCCACGCCAAGGAGCTCGCCGTACTCTTCATCGGTATAAAAGCTTTCAAAAATCGGCTTTGCAAGTATCTGTCGGTTAATCAATTCCTTTAAGCCGATTTGATATGTAATACCCACATCGTCATGTACAGCTTGTCCATTTCTAACACCATCGCCGTATATACGGGCTAACAACCCCTGTTCGTTTTCTGCTGTCCGAAATGGTGTTGCAGTCAGCCCAATAAGCTTCAAATTAGGCACTTTCCCTTTTACATACTCAATGATTTTTCGATACGTTTTAGCCATTGAATGATGGGCTTCATCTACGACAAGATACAACTCGTTTTCATCTTTCAGCCATGTGTCCAGACGTTCAATATTTCTTCCAATACTGTCTTTGCTGACAATCAAAAGATTGTCCTCGGGACGAATGTCACTAGTACGGTCATGACTAGACGCGCCGGAAATAATGCGGAAACAAAAGGATGAAATATGCGGTATCACTTCTGTATAAGCAAACTTTTGAAATGATTCCGCTGCATGATCCAGCAACATTTGACGGTGACCAATCCAAAGTATCTTCTTTTTCTTGTCAATGGCATTCTTCAAAAGCCACATGGACACTGTGTAGGTTTTCCCCCCGCCAGTAGGCAGTACTACCAACGTACTGTAGGACGGCTCTTGATTGATTTTGTCGAGACACCGCATAGCCTCTTTTTGGTGCTCGTATGGCAATCTTTCATTTGTTCCCTTTTTGGGAAACACATCACCGTAGGACTTAACTTCTATACAATCAGAAAGATGTTTCATTTCCTTTACCTCACTTTATGATTCTTTGTCCACCCTTGCATGGGCCGATCTAATGCTTATTGCATCGCTTCGCTCTTAGTAAGCAAAGATACAGCCTCAACATGATACGTCTGCGGGAACATATCTACTGGTTGGACTTTCACTAATTGATAGCCATATCTCGTTAATATTTCTATATCTCGTGCCATAGAGGATGGATTACAAGATACATACACCATCCGTTCTGGCGCCATGCCAACGGCAGCGTGTAATACATCTTCTTTACAGCCTGCACGGATGGGATCAAATACGATGACATCTGGCTTGATACCTTGTTTATACAATCTGGGCATTTCCACGGCTGCATCGCCTACGATAAATTCTGTATTGTTGTATCCATTGCGGAGTGCATTTTTCTTCGCATCTTCGATAGCAGGTGCCACGATTTCAATGCCGATGACGTGTTTTGCTTTATGCGCCAAGAACAAGGAAATAGTCCCCGTTCCACAATAGGCATCGATCACCGTTTCATGGCCTTTCAATTCTGCAAATTCCAAGGCTGTGTCGTACAACACGGTGGTTTGTTCCGGATTCACTTGAAAGAAAGAATGAGGTGATAATTGAAAGGATAAATCTTTAATATAATCTGTAATTTGGTCTTTTCCATAGATCGTACGATTCGTAGGTCCTAAGATGACATTCGTTTGTTTCGGATTGTGATTCACTACGATAGATGTTACCTGTGGCAATGCCTTTACAATACGGTCCACTAACTCTTTTTCACGCGGAATGCTAGGGGTACGACTCACAAGGATGACCATCCATTCATCTTTACCGATACGACCTATAACATGACGGATCACACCTCTTTCCGTATGCTCATCATAAGGCTCGATACCTAATTCATGCATAGCCTCATAGCAAACTTTACGAATCTCATCATTGCCCACATCTTGGATTGGGCAATGTTCGTGGTTGATGATGCTATGAGATCCTTTTTGGTAAAAGCCCATACGGATGTTGCCGATGGTGCCACCTACAGGCATTTGCATCTTATTACGATATCGCCAAGGCTCCTCTGGTCCTATGCAAGGCAAGACCAAATTAGGGTCACATTTCGCAATTCGTTCTATGACAGCTTTTACAGATTCCGTTTTTAGTCGCAATTGCTCTGTATAAGACGCATGTTGTAATTGGCAGCCCCCACAATTGCCATATACCTTACATTCTGGGACCACTCGCTCTGCAGACGGTGTGAGCACCTCTACAATATCTCCTACGGCATAATTCTTTTTGACTATGGTAATCTTCACTTGCACCGTTTCATTCGGTAAAGCATATGGTACAAATACGGTAAACCCTTCGTATCTACCTACCCCTTCACCACTACTGCCGGTGCCGTGAATCTCTATCGTATATGTATATCCAACGCACACCGGTGCTTTCTGTTGTTTCTTCTTCTCACTCATCTATATATCCTTTAATCCAAGTAATTTGTTTCTATTATTATGTTATTATATCATTTTTTATCTGTTCCTAACACGTCTATATATCTCATACTATCTAGTATAATTCCCACATATACACACCATTTATATCATTAATCTAAGTACCTTAGTAAATGTCTATTTAGCATTTGCTGAAAATATTACTACGAAGCAAATAAAAAGCATATAGCCTTCATTGATGTACGACATCATGAAAACTATATGCCTATGTTATACATAAAAGCTATTTATTGAGGTTTGCCTATTGTCATCCTCTCAAAATATAGTATAGAACTTTATTTACTGACTAGTATCTCATACATAATAAGACATATAGAGAATACTTTTACAATCTCCAGTTTATTTCACCAATCGATTGCGAATGATAGCAGCTGCTAATACCAATACGACACAACCGATGTGGAATGGCAAGCTATATGGTTCAATGTACGGTGCTGCCATGGGGTCATGTTGAATCATGCTTGCAGATACCCAGCCTAAGATACCACCACCTACATACAAAATTACAGGGAGTTTATCGATTAGTTTTACAAAAATGGTACTGCCCCAAACAATGATTGGCACTGTCACAAGCATACCTACTACAACAAGACCAAAATGGCCTTCTGCTGCTGCCACAACGCCCAGCACATTATCGATACCCATGACACCATCGGCAATGATGATAGTGGCAATAGCACCCCAGATATTATCTTTTGCTTCAATGTTATGCTCATTATCCCCATCCTTCAATAAGGAATAACCAATCCAAAGCAACATAATACCGCCAACGATACGTAATGCTGGAATGTTATCTAAGGCTTCAATGAACAATATTGCCATAATTAAACGCAACCCGATAGCCCCAGCAGTGCCCCAGAAAATAGCGCGCTTACGCAACGTTTCCGGTAAATTTTTCGCAGCCATGCCGATGACAATGGCATTGTCCCCTGCTAATAATATATCAATAATAATAATTTGTAGAATCGCTAATAACCCTTGTGTTGATGTAATATCCACCATTTCCTCCTATATATACTACTTAGAATACATTTTATTATATCATAGAGAACCTGTAAAACAAAGGATAGCCGATTCAAATGAACCGGCTATCCTTCTAGTACGTTAGAATCTACACATCAGTAGTTTCCTATCTTTTATTTTGTGTAACTACACTTTGCAATTAGATGTTCTTTCTGTTTTACAACAAATCAATACTTCCTCTAATTTAAAATATATACTTTCACCGTACGACGACCAAATTGTATGGCCTCATCATAACTATCCATAGCCACATCGATGCGGTGACCTACAATATCGCCACCAGTATCATCTGCTACTGCATAGCCATACCCTTCTACATATACCTCTGTGCCCAATGGAATCACATTCGGATCTACCGATACATATCCTCGGCGCAATGCATGTCCTCGTGCTGTATAAGAACCTGATTCTTGACTGGTATAAGCAGTGGCCTCCATCTCTATGGTTTTTTTATAGGATGATGGCTTGCGATTTTTTTTGAAAGTACTATGTTTTGCGTTCGATAACTTAGACCATGTAGTAGCATCTAAGATACCAGTTTCACTTAATCCATGATACCGTTGAAAGCGAAGTAAGGCTTCTTTTGTGCCACTACCAAATACGCCATCAATGGAACCAGGAGAAAATCCACTATCTTCTAATTTACTTTGTAATTCTTCTATTTGTCGACCGCGATCACCAAACCGTGATACCTCGACAGTACGGGTATTTCGAGATGCCTGCTGCCCCTCGAATTGTTTTTGATTCTCTAGTAAAGCACGCATTGTTTCTTTGCCTACTCTACCATCTGGAGTTAACCCGTGTTCTTTCTGAAAGACGAGTACTGCGTATTCTGTATTATTCCCAAACACTCCATCTGCTGTATCAAGCAAATAGCCTTGGGCTACTAACAACGCTTGTAACTCTTCTACCTCTTTGCCGCGATCACCACGTCCAGATGTTGCCAAGGCTGTCACCATGGTACATACCATCAGGAGAATCGCTAGGAGAGTTATTTTTTTCACGATGTTCACCTCATATCTAAATGCTTATACATTTTACCATTTTTTGGGAGATACGTCAAAAAAACAGGGCTTTTTTAACACTTTAACACCACTTAGCACCCATTTTTACCGTATTTTTCCCACATATAGTATAAATCACTTCCCATGGGAAATACCACCTACTATATATATACACTAAAAATGTTAGTTTTCTTCAATTTCTATAGTAATTATGCATAAAAATAGGGTTGCTATACTAAATTGGCATAATAAAACCGTAGCAAACCTATCCTTTTACTACGGTCTTATTATAGAGCCTCTACTCTCTATGAAGTATGCAATTAAATATGTTGTCCTTTGATCATATCGTATTCAGACACGCTCACTTGTTGTTTACGTCCAGCAATTTTTAATACTGTATATCCCAAGATACCAGATACGATGGAACCTACGAAGATACCAACTTTTGCCATTTCTTGTGCTTCTCCTGGAGGGAATGCCAACAAGGAAACAAACAAGCTCATGGTAAATCCGATACCACAACATAGAGCGATACCATACACATGAACCCAATTGGTTTGTGCTGGCATTTCCACGAGCTTAGATTTCACTAGCAAGAACAAGGTGCCAAATACACCTACTTGTTTACCAAGTACTAAGCCTACTGCGACACCCAATACGACCGGGTGAGCAAAGCTTTCTAAGGTAAATCCGTGGAAGGATACCCCTGCGTTGGCAAAACCAAAGATTGGAATAATTAAGTAAGTAACCCAGTTACTCAAAGTATGCTCCCATTCTGATAAAGGAGATACATGACGTCCATCACGTATGCCATGGTATGGAATGAACGCCGCTAGAATAACGCCCGCTAAGGTAGCATGTAATCCAGACTTAAACACACAGAACCAAAGGCCAAAGCCTAAAGCTAAATACGGAATTGGTCGCGTATAGTTCATGCGGTTTACGTATTGTAACATGAAGACGATGATTGCGGCTACGAATAAGTAAAAGAAGTTTAACTCTGCTGTATAGAAAAAAGCAATGATAACGATAGCCATCAAGTCATCCATAACAGCCAAGGTAGTTAAAAATACTTTCATCGCAATGGGCACTCGATCACCTAAGAGTGAAACGATACCGATGGCAAAGGCGATATCTGTAGCGGTTGGAATCCCCCAACCATGAATAAAGTCTGGATGATAACCGACAATGAAATAATAAATTAAAGCCGGCATTAAAAGACCAAAGAATGCAGCAATACCTGGCAAAAATCGTTTTGCATTGGTATTCAATTCCCCTGCAATCATTTCTCGTTTTACTTCAAGACCTACAAATAAAAAGAAGACCGCCATGGCCACGTCATTAATCCATAATTCAATGGATAATGGTCCCAATTTAGCATGAAGTAAAGAGTGGTACAAACTTTCTACTGGAGAGTTTGCCAATAGCACTCCTACCACAGCAGCTACAAAGAGTAGTACACCCCCTGCTGATGGTGATGTAAAAAAAGATACAATTCGATTCATATAATTACCCCTCTACTATGTAATATATATCACTGAATAAGTAAAATATGTCTTTTGTTATTATATCACTAATTATATTCTTTATCTATCGAAATTTTTCTATATTGCACATGTATACAAAATCCAAACTAGATTTACCAATGTCCTTACGATACTGTTGGCCCTCAAAGTCAATCATCCCCACACGTTCATAAACATGTTCTAAGGATTGTTCCAATGTATTCCCCAATCCTACAACACCTAATACACGACCACCTTGCGTTACATAGTGATCTGTTTCATATGTTGTACCAGAGTGAAATACCATTGATACAGTATCCATAGTATGAATATCTCCTGTGATTCTTTGACCTGTCAAGGTCTGCTGTGGATATCCTTCGGATGCTAAGATAACACAGGAAGCGTATTGTTTCGACCATTCCAAGGTCATCCCCTCTAATTGTCCCGTAGCTGTGGCATACATGATGACTCCTAAATCACTCTGCAATAATGGCAATATCACTTGTGTTTCTGGGTCTCCAAAGCGAGCATTGAACTCTACTACTTTCGGTCCTTCCTCGGTAAGCATAAGACCTGTATACAAGCAACCCACATAAGGATGACCTTCTTCTGCCATGGCTTTCACGATCGGTTTTACTATAGTATTTACTATGACTTGTTCCAAAGTGTCATCTAGTTCTGGTACTGGTGCATAGGCTCCCATACCACCCGTATTAGGGCCTTTATCATGGTCTAACAATCGTTTATGGTCTCTTGCCCCTATCATAGGCAAAACATGGGTACCGTCCACAAAGGACAAGAAGGATAACTCCTGTCCTCGCATATATTCCTCAATCACAACGCATTCTTCCGAACTACTCAGCATCTCTTTCAACACTCGTTCTGCGTCTGTGAAAGTCTCACAAATGGTGACACCTTTGCCGCCCCAGAGGCCATCCCTCTTTAATACAATCGGTACGCCCCATTGATGAATAATGCCTTTTCCTGTTTCTACATCTTGGCAAACCTCATACTTAGCCGTAGGAATCTCATATCGACGCATTATATCTTTCGCAAACGACTTAAACCCTTCTAATCGAGACGCCTGCTGGGATGGTCCAAATACAGGAATCCCTACTGTTCTGATTGCATCACTAAGTCCCTCGACAAGTGGCAATTCAGGCCCTATAACAACCAAATCAATCTTATAGTCCAATAACCAAGCTAGTAAGGTGTCTCGGTTCTTCCAATCTAGATTGACTACAGTGGCTATCGAAGTCATTCCTGCATTGCCTGGCACTACATAAACATCTGTTACAGATGGGCTATGATGCAATTTCCAAGCTAATGCATGTTCACGACCACCATTGCCAATAATACATACTTTCATAGATACCTCTCAATATAAACTATTTTATAATAGCTTATTTTTCTATAACAACACGAGATCCCACTATATTCAAAGCATCCTCGCAAAATAAGCGCACCGCCTCTGGGTAGATACGATGCTCTTCATGCAAGAT
The DNA here is from genome assembly GCA_963515865.1 of uncultured Veillonella sp. Lineage (GTDB taxonomy): Bacteria > Bacillota > Negativicutes > Veillonellales > Veillonellaceae > F0422. The sequence goes on along the minus strand of CAUPZH010000001.1, from coordinate 39,212 downwards.
TCGTGTTGATAAAGTATCCACCGTGTCATCTTCATAGACAGGTACCACCGCCTGCACAATGATAGGACCCGTATCCATGCCTTCATCCACAAAATGAACGGTACATCCTGTGTATTTTACGCCTTTTAGTAAGGCTTGCTTCTGTGCCTGTAAGCCTGTAAAGGCTGGCAATAAGGAGGGATGTATGTTCAAGATATTTCCTCTGTATGTTTGCACAAATGTAGGTGGTAATATACGCATATACCCAGCTAACAAGATGCCCTCCACTTCATATTCTTGTAACAAATCTAGCATAGCTTGTGTCCAGGCTGCTTCAGTACCATAGTTGGCAGGCTCTACTATGTGTACAGGAATGTGCCAAGCACATCCTTTCTCCACAATACCCACATTGGGTCTATCACTAATGATAAGAACTATTTCACCCTCTATATACCCCGCTTCTATGGCCTTATAGATGGCTTCTCCATTAGACCCTCTGCCACTGCCAAATAGAGCCAATCGTTTACGCATGGAAAGCCTCACCAAGAATCGTCACATCTCCCTGCCCTTCTGTAACAAGTCCAATGGAATACACTACTTCTCCTTGTTCTTGCAACACTTCTACGACTCGTTCTACTAACTCTGGCTTCACTACTAGCACCATACCTATGCCCATATTGAAAGTATGATACATTTCTCTCGTTTCCACATGTCCCCATTCTTGTAATAGCTTAAAAATAGGTGGTACTGGCCAGGCATCACTATGAATAGTGACAGATAACCCCTTTGGTAATATGCGAGGAATATTGTCGTAGAAAGATCCTCCTGTTATATGAGCCATCCCCTTCACTAACTGTTCTTTCAGTAGTGGCAGAATAGGTTTTACATACAATTTTGTAGGTGTTAATACTTCTTCTCCAATGGTACGACCTAACTCGTCTACATAGGTATCCAATGGCATTTGTTGTTTGTCTAATATGATATGGCGCACTAAGGAAAATCCATTGGAGTGTAAACCTGATGAAGGTAAACCTAGCACCATATCTCCTGCCTCGATAGAGACTCCCGTAATACATTGTTCCTTATCTACAATCCCCACTGCAAAGCCAGCTAAATCATAATTGCCATCGCCATAGAAACTAGACATTTCCGATGTTTCTCCACCGATTAAGGCACACCCACAGTCTTCACAAGCCTCACCAATACCATCGATGATACTTTCAATATGATTATGTTCCAATTTACCCACTGCAATGTAGTCTAGGAAAAATAAAGGAGTCGCCCCCTGTGCTACCACATCGTTCACACTCATAGCCACACAATCTTGACCAATCTGGCGATGCTCATTCATGAGGACCGCAAAGCGAATTTTAGTGCCCACTCCATCTGTACTCGATACTAGAATAGGTTCTTTCATGCTATAACCCGCTAGGGAATAGAGCCCACTAAAACCGCCTAAGGATCCTAATACACCCGGTATATAGGTGCGTTCCACACGGTGTTTAATCTTTTGAATGAGCTGGTTCCCCGATTCCACATCCACACCAGCATCTAAATAGGTAACAGGTGTATTATCAATAGACATAAGTACCTCCCTTGGTATACTCATCCCCTACAGGACTTGGATACTCTCCAGTAAAACAAGCCACACACAAATGCGGTGCTTCTAATTGTTTCATAGACTGCACCAATCCTTCATGAGACAAATAATACAAACGATCAACGCCAATGTATTGACGGATTTCTTCTATGGAATATCGATGAGCTAGCAACTCTTCCGCATTGGATGTATCGATACCAAAATGGCAAGGATACCGAACAGGCTCAGAAGTTAAACACAAATAGATTTCTTTCGCTCCCGCTTGTCGTAACATGGAAACGATATATCGACTTGTGGTGCCTCGTACAATGGAATCATCAATGAGAACAATACGCTTTCCTTGTACCACATCAGGAACAATACTAAACTTGTTACGCACCGCTTCTTCTCGACTAATTTGCTTGGGTTCTATGAAAGTCCGCAATACCTTCGGATTCCTCACTAACCCTTCCCTATAGGGTATACCAGATTCCTCTGCATATCCCTGAGCAGACAAAGTCCCTGAACTAGGTATGGGCATAACAATATCCGCTTCATACTGTGTTTCTCTTGACAACTGACGCCCCATCGCTACCCTTGCTTCTGATACACCTTGCCCATCGATAACACTGGTAGGATCTGCAAAATAAATATATTCAAACACGCAAGTATGTTGTTCCACTACCGCCTGTTGGTCTACGCCTGCACTTCCTACATGTACTTGTTTTATTTTTTCTTTATTTTCTAATTCCTCAGCCCTATCTCGAGAAATAGTTCTACTCTCTATACCACCCTCAGTATTCCGGTAGTCGGAGACTTCATATCTTATACTGGAGTGACACGGTACACTGTGGAAATCTGTTCCATCAATATGAATTATTTCACCAGGCCTTACATCACGAATGAAAGTCCCCTCTATAGCATCTATAGCGCAACTTTCAGAGGCAAGTACATACCCATGGGTCGTACGTCCCACACAAAGAGGACGATACCCATGAGGATCTCTCACACCTATCAGCATCTCATTAGCAACAATCGTCAACGAAAAGGCACCTTCTAATTGCGCACAAGCTTGCTGAATAGCACCTAGGATGGTCGATGCATTGGAGCAGTTGATTAAATGGACGATGACTTCTGAATCCATTGTGGTCGTAAACACACAGCCTTGGGTTTCCAACTCACGACGTAACACTCGGGCATTCGTCAAATTCCCATTATGGGCCACTGCAAATGCACCCCACTGCGACTCCCCTACAATGGGTTGTACATCACAAGGATTCTCTATACCTGTCGTAGAATACCGCACATGTCCAATCCCTATATGACCTGCTAAAGTAGAAATATCCTGTAAGGCCTCTTTCACAAGTCCAGGTCCTTTCACCACATCTATTTGCGATTCATGAACCACAGCGATACCCGCTCCCTCTTGCCCTCGGTGCTGTAACGCCACAAGCCCTTCATATATAGTTGTCCCGATGGTAGAGGACTTGTCATAGACTCCAAAGACTCCACATTCCTCATGCCATGTATCTAACACACCATCATATTTCATTATGCCCCCTAGAGTCATCCCCTGCTCTTATCGTGCACACGGACAAATTATCAAATGTCAAACTATCTCTATTATAACTTGCTACACAGCTATCTTCAATACAAACTCAGGGAATCAACAAAAAACGTGGTATACTTAAGATACAAAAAGTCATGTATGGAACGCTAACAAACATACTCTAGGATGTAGCGAGAATCCCACTACCATCCTATTAACCTAAAGGAGGCTATGTATGCACATATTCCGTCTATTTGTCACTCCTCGCACAACTACCTCACAGGAATCCGAACAATTACGTATGACCTTTGAACAAGATTTACAGATTCCTCTCACCGACCTCACAATCTACGAACGATACGACATCTCCGGAATTACAGAATCAGAGTTTAATCATGCCAAAACTCTTATTTTTTCTGAACCTCCCATAGAAACTACCTCTACTACATTAAACCTGTCCGCCCTAGACCATCCCATTGCTATTGCACCTATGCTAGGTCAATATGACCAGCGTGCTGATGCTGCAGAGCAATGCCTCTCCATCCTCACTGGTCATGATTATAGTACTGTACGTACTGCACGAGTCTATGTATTAACTGGTCCGCTCTCCAAAGTGCATCTAGATAAAGCTCGGCAATACCTTTTTCAATCTATCGATACTTGTGAAAGTTCCATGGAGTTACCTACAACGCTGGACTTAGAAACACCTGTTGTTCCAGAAACTTCATACATAGAGGAGTTCACCACCCTGACGAAAATAAAGCTAGAAGAACTCCTTCACTATATGCAATTGTCCATGACTCTAGAAGACCTACTATGTATTCAAAGGTATTTTCAAAAAGAGCATCGCAATCCAACAGTGACTGAAATTCGTGTATTGGATACCTATTGGTCAGACCATTGTCGTCACACTACGTTCAACACTGAATTAACAGAGATTACCTTTGATGAGTCTGCCCTTACCAAGCCGATTAAAAAAACGTATCAAACCTATCTTGAAACAAAACAACAACTGAATCCATCAGCTGATGTAGCACCCACATTAATGGACATGGCCACAATGGCTATGCAAGAACTTCGTCATCAAGGCAAACTAAATCAATTAGATGTGTCGGACGAAATCAATGCGTGCACCATCATTGTTCCGGTGCAGGTGGATGGTAAAAAAGAAGAATGGCTGTTATTGTTCAAAAACGAAACCCATAATCACCCCACTGAAATCGAACCTTTCGGTGGTGCTGCTACTTGTTTAGGTGGCTGTATTCGAGATCCTCTCAGTGGTCGTGCCTATGTATACCAAGCCATGCGTATCACTGGATCTGGTAACCCTTTAGTCTCAAAAGAGCATACTTTGCTCGGTAAATTACCACAATCCTACATCACAACCACAGCTGCCAAAGGTTTTTCTTCCTACGGCAACCAAATTGGCGTTCCTACAGGGGAAGTACGTGAGTATTACCACGACTCCTATCGAGCTAAACGTTTAGAAGTAGGTGCTGTCATCGGTGCTGTCCCGCGATCTCATGTACATCGTGAAAACCCCATCCCCGGAGATCTCATTATCTTACTAGGCGGTAAAACTGGCCGTGATGGCTGTGGCGGTGCTACAGGCTCTTCTAAAATACATACGAAAGACTCTCTCTCTATCTGTGGTGCAGAAGTGCAAAAAGGAAATCCTGTGACAGAACGAAAAATTCAACGCCTATTCCGCAATCCAGAGGTGACACAATCTATCAAGAGATGTAACGACTTTGGAGCAGGCGGTGTAGCCGTTGCTATTGGAGAACTCGCAGATAGCATTCATATATACCTAGATACGATACCTACAAAATACACTGGGCTCACTGGAACAGAGCTAGCCATCTCAGAATCCCAAGAAAGAATGGCTTGCATTATTGATCCTAGCCAATGGAAACGAATCCAATCCTATTGTGCAGAGGAAAATTTGGAGGCTACTATTGTAGGAGAAGTGACAAATACTGGACGCCTAGTGATGGACTTTCAAGGAGAAATTATCGTCAACCTACATCGTCAGTTCTTAGCTACAAATGGAGCTACACAAAGTACTACAGCTCATATCGTATCTCCAAGAACAACTCCCTCTCCTTCGTTTATTACGAATCTATCTTTCCTCTCTACAACAACCAAAGCTTCCATAGAAACACGCTTTCATCAAGCCTTGCAAGATTTGAACAGTACCTCACAGGAAGGATTACGAGCTATGTTTGACTCTACCGTAGGTGGAAATACTGTGCTCTTTCCTTTCAGTGGAACCTATCTGAAAACTCCCGTCCAAGGGATGGTAGCAAAGCTTCCTGTGTTACAGGGAACTACCACGACTGCTAGTATCATGACCCATGGTTTTGATCCCTATCTATCAGAATGGAGTCCTTACCATGGCGCTCAATATGCGGTACTCCTTAGCTTAGCAAAATTAGCTGCTTTAGGAGGAGATATCTCTAAGGCCTATCTAAGTTTTCAAGAATATTTTGAAAAACTCAACAGTCCTATGTCCTGGGGTAAAGTGGTATCTGCTCTATTGGGTGCCTATGAGGCGCAACGCCAATTAGGTGTAGCCGCCATTGGCGGCAAAGATTCTATGAGCGGTACATTCCAAGATCTCCATGTGCCCCCTACTCTCATTTCTTTTGCCGTCACCACCGAGGATATCCATCGCATACTCTCTCCTCACTTTCATGAGGCACACCATCATATCCTTTTTTTACATGTACCAGAGCACAGTGATGGAACACCTGATTGGTCAACCTTTAAAGCACATTGTAAAACCTTGCGTTCCTACAATATCACTCAACAAGTGTATAGTGCGTATGTCGTAGAACAAGATGGCATCGGACCCGCTACGATGAAAGCTTGTCTAGGCAATGCCATTGGCTGTGTCTACCATAAAGACGAACTGCAAAGACTAGTTATGACTGTATCTTCTACGCATAAAAAACGAGAATTAGACCAAACAAGCATAACTCAATCCTGTGCCAATCCATCAGAGAACCATAGTACTAATACATCTGAGAATCATAATTCCAATGCATCAGAGAATGATAGCCTCCATACCGCTCTAACTCCTGAAGATATGTTGTTCTACCCCTTCCGTGGTTCCTTCCTCATAGAGGTAGATACTGTGACATCGCAAGCATTACAGGCCATGCCGCATATCTACCATATTGGCACTACACAAGAAGATCCTTTTATTGTGATGGGGGATACCACTATCTCATTAGATGCCTTAACCAATTCCTATGAAAGCACCTTAGCATCAATTTTTCCTATCTATGAAAAAGAAAATTCCTCTGTCATAAAAGATCACTCAGTCTCAGAAGTATATTCACAGCATGATTACTCAGGTGTATTAGAGAATAATCCCAAACGGTCTATTTTATATGATGATAACAAAATATCCTCCACTGTACGGAGCAAATCATTGTTAAAACATTCCCCTATATCTCATCCTAAAGTGCTGATTCCTGTATTCCCTGGTACCAATTGTGAATATGAATCTGCACGGGCTTTTACAGAGCATGGTGCCAAGGTAGACACGCTTGTCATTCGCAATCGAAGTAGCCAAGACTTACAAGAATCTATACAAGCCTTACAACGCAGAATAGACAGTGCTCAAATTGTGTGTTTTCCTGGCGGTTTTAGTAGCGGTGATGAACCTGCAGGATCTGGCAAATTTATAGCTACCCTATTTCACAATCCCTATTTACAAGAGTCCCTTGAAAATATGTTGTACCGCCGAGACGGACTAGTCCTTGGTATATGTAATGGGTTTCAAGCGCTCATTAAATTAGGCCTCTTACCCACCGGACATATACAAGCATTGACTGAAAGTAGTCCCACCTTGACGTACAACGCCATTAGTCGCCATATATCTAGCATGGTTCATACTAAAGTTGTATCCACCGCTTCACCATGGCTAAGTGCCTGCGAAATAGGCGCCATCTACACAGTCCCTATTTCTCATGGAGAAGGTCGTTTCCTTGCATCCCCAGAGCAACTACACGAACTACATGTAAATGGTCAAATAGCTACGCAATACGTAGATCCTTTGGGCAATAGTAGCACTAGTCCTCGGTGGAATCCAAATCAATCCATGGGCGCTGTAGAAGGCTTACTCAGCCCTGATGGTCGTGTGTTCGGAAAAATGGCACACATAGAGCGCATCGGATATGTCGTTCATAAAAACATAGAAGGTCAACTTGTAATGCCGGTCTTTGCATCAGGCGTGCACTACTTTACAGACTAGTACACTCATAGAACACTCTACCTTGATAAGCTGAACCCTAAACTATAAAAAGAACTGACTATTTAAATAGCTAGTGCTAAGATCTTTTTATATGAACATTCCCCACATTTGACAAAAAGTTCGAAAAACACAAATAGAGGAAGATGGAGTAAAGGTATCCATCTTCCTCTATTGTTATATTGCTTACCAAAAAGGAGGCTATGATAACATGTAACACACGTATCATAGCCCTTTCTATATAATGTATGAATTATGATTAACCTACTTCTGGTTCTAATAAACCATATCTACCATCATGTCGACGATATACAACGTTCATGATTTCAGTATCTTCATTGAAGAACATAAAAAAGTCATGTTCCAATAGATTCATTTGTAAAATCGCTTCTTCCACACTCATAGGACGTACAGTAAAGTTTTTACGACGTACTACTTCTAATTCTTTTTCTTCTGGAATTGCTTCCACTGGTGTTACATCTACATGGAATCCCGTTTCTTTACGGAATCGTTTTGCTAACCGTGTTTTATGTTTATGGATTTGACGAACAATTTTATCCACTACTAAATCAATAGCGGCATACATATCTAAATGGTTTTCTACACCACGCAATACTACACTTTCTACAAAGCATGTCACTTCTACTTTACGTTCTTCTTTTTCCACGGATAATACAACTTGCACTGTCACTGGAGTTTCAAAATAACGAGATAACTTTTCTACCCGTTTTTCAATATATTCACGTAACGCTGCTGTCACTTCAAGATTTTTGCCTCGTACTGTTAATTTCATAGTGCTCATCCTTTCTGCATTACCTATAAATAAGTACCATATTTATATAGTTCTACAGAAATCCTTAAAACCCTTTTTAATTTTTCAAAATTTTTTCCTAATCTAATCTTCCTTTATTATTCTACAGTCCCTTTGCCAATACCCTTAGTACTGCTTTTGCCTTTACAAATACAAATTAAAAAGACTTAGGATCTCCTACTCGGAATATCCTAAGCCTTTTTGTTATGAACTAAGCTTTATATACGTTAGCCGCCTGAAGACCGCGGTTGCCATCTACGATTTCAAATTCTACTTGTTGTCCTTCGGATAAAGACTTAAAGCCATCTTCTTGGATTGCAGAAAAATGAACGAATACATCGCTGCCATCTTCTCTTTCAATAAATCCATAACCTTTTTCTGCGCTGAACCATTTTACTTTCCCAAGCATGATAATTCCTCCTACCTTTAATACTGCAAGCGATTTAGAGTATCTAAATCTTGCTTTCATGTTATCACTATATATGTATGGTGTCAATCAAAATATTATTTTATTTTCAAGATTATACTAGATTGATATAATTCAACAAAATTATTAATCAATTATTTCATTTTATCCTTATAATATAAACATTTAGGATATTTATCACACTTTATATATTTAATATATAAATCAATTTATATTCACACTATGTTTTATTTTTATGAATTTATAAAATCTATCAGTTATCAAGATTGCGTCAAACAATTTTATTCAAATCGTTTTGTTTTTCCTTTGTGTATATCATTTTAATAATTATTTTTACTTACTATCAACTATGAAAAATCACAATATTTATTCTTTTTGCACAATTTATGCAACACACATTATACAAATGCACATAGAATAGTACTCAAAGCTTTTAATCCTTATGCCACCTATTATTTTCTAAGATGATAGGGCTATATATCATATTAGAGCATATAAACGCATACATATATAGCCATATATGCCAATCTATTGAAATACATCGGAATACATTGAAATTCATTCAGAAATATAAACAACAGCAAACAAAAACTACCCTACACAGGAAACTCCATAGATAGGGTAGTTGTTTTTGCATATTTGAAATAACATCTCTTATAAGAGACAAACTAAATTTGTTGTTCCAAAACTTGACAACAAACTTATACTTATCGAATGACTTTTGACAAGAACGATTTTGTTCGTTCATGTTTTGGTGTATCAAACACTTCAGCTGGTGTGCCTTCTTCTAAAATCTCGCCACCATCTACAAATAATACGCGAGTAGCTACTTCTTTGGCAAAGCTCATTTCATGAGTAACGATGACCATAGTCATACCCTCTTTAGCTAGGTCTTTCATAACGTCTAATACCTCGCTAACCATTTCTGGATCTAACGCTGATGTAGGTTCGTCAAAAAGCATCACTTTTGGTTTCATCGCTAAAGCTCTAGCAATGGCTACACGTTGTTGTTGCCCACCAGATAATTGTTCTGGGTACGCCTCTGCTTTATCGGATAAACCTACTTTTCCCAATAAATCATGAGCAATGCTTTCCGCTTCAGATTTTGAAAGTCCTCTAATTTTTTGTGGTGCTAAGGTAATGTTATCTAGCACGGTCATATGAGGGAATAGATTAAATCGTTGGAACACCATACCCACTTCAGCACGTACATTGTTGATGTTTTCTTTCACATTTAAGTTCTTACCATCTACAATCACGTCGCCCTGTGTTGGTTCTTCTAAATAGTTCATACAGCGTAATACAGTACTTTTACCAGAACCAGATGGTCCAATAATGACCACTACTTCACCAGCATCGATTTCTGTTGAAACGCCTTTTAAGACATGTAATTGTCCAAAGTATTTATGTACATTCTGTAATTGAATCATTTGATATTATATTTCCTTTCTAAGTACGCTACGAGTCGGGAAATGGTTAATGTCATAATCAAGTAAATCACCGCTACGGCTGTCCAAATTTCAAAGGAACCGTAGGTACGAGCGATAATTAATTGTCCTCGACGTGTCAATTCTTCAAAACCAATAACTGCTACCAGAGAAGTATCTTTCAACATAGCTATAAATTCATTGCCCAATGGTGGAATAATAGCTTTGAAAGCTTGTGGCATAATCACATAGCGCATCGTTTGGAACCAAGTTAAACCTAAAGAGCGACCTGCTTCCATTTGACCTTTATTAATAGATTGGATACCGGCACGGAAAATTTCAGATACATAAGCACCAGAGTTTATAGAACAAGCCAAGACAGCGGCTAAATAGGGCCCAATTGGTTCTGGCGCACCATTGGCATTAACGATAGCCCCCAATAATTTAGGACCACCAAAGTAAATCATAAAGATTTGTACTAATAGTGGTGTACCACGGAATAATTCTACATAACATTTTGCGATGAGACGAATCACTTTAAATCGTGATAAGTTCATCAACGCCACTACCAGTCCAATAAAGAAACCAAAGCCCACACTCATGAGGGTAATTTGAATCGTAATTCCAGCCCCTCCAATTAACAGGGGTAAAGAGTCGACAATTAACTGCCAATTAAAATCCATCGTTACCTATCCATCCTTTCATTCAATACAGATAAGGAGGCACAAAGCCTCCTTATATAGTACATTATTTTCCTTCATATGTCACGGGAATATCCTTAGGCATGTCAGTTTTAAACCATGTTTGGTAAATCTTATTTAAAGTACCATCTTGCTTCATCTCTGTCAATGCTTTATTTACACTATCGATTAGTTCTTTATTCTTTTTATTCATAGCTAAACCAAAGTATTCTTTTGTGTTTGGATAAGCGATGACTGTTAAGTGTTGATCACTATGTTTGGCCGCGTAATACTGCGCTACTGGTAAATCAATCAACGCCCCTTCTACACCACCATTTTGTAGTTCTAGCAAAGCATCGCTAGTATGGTCAAAGTTTTTTACTATAGCCCCATTGATTTTGCTCGCTAAGTCTGCCCCTGTAGTACCCATTTGTACAGCAATTGTTTTACCTGTCAAATCATCTAAGCTTTTAATAGCACTAGTTTCTTTGACAACCACAGCCATACCAGATTCATAATAAGGCATACTGAAACCAACTTTTTCCATCCGTGCTTTTGTGATAGTCATCCCAGATGCTGCTAAATCGATCTCGCCATTATCTAAAGCTGGTACTAGTGCATCAAAAGGAACATTTTTAAATTCAATAGTCTTACCCGTCCGTTTTGCAATTTCTTTGGCTACATCGATATCAAAGCCTTGTAATTCTTCGGAACCTTCTTGCTTAAATTCGAATGGCACAAACGTTGCATTAGTGCCTATCTTTAAGACACTTTCTTTTTGTGCTTGGTTTCCCCCTTGAGAACCACATCCTCCTAGTAGTGCTACTACACCTAATGCTAATAATCCAGTACATATTAGTTTTTTTACATTTGTTTTCATGATGTTTCTCCTTTACTAAATCACTCATGTTGTATCTTATGCACCAATTATACATCTTCCTGAATATTTAGTCAACATATTTTTGCAAAATTTATGTATTTTTATTAATCATTGTTATATGTACTACATTCTATTCCCTATATTCAAAGACTGTCATGCAAAAAAAGCATAAAAAAATACACAGCAGAACAATTTCTGCTGTGTTTCATACGGCTGACCTGGTCTTTGCCCCCACACTCGCCTGCTGGAAGGTTCGCTCTTAAGCTGTGCTCCCCACTACTACTCCTCTCGACATCTTCTGTCGGCAGGTCTTACATCTAAGCCGCACCATGCTCACAATTTCTCATTGCTTATGTGGATCGTTTCGCCTGCGACTGGCCTCGACTTTCAACCACAGACCCGTTATGTACTCTTATTATATCTATATTTCTTACTTTTGTCACTTAGGAAGCATCATGATTTTTTTCATTCTACTTATATCATTTTTATATAGTACATTCGGAAAAAAGACTTGCTTTTTTTCATCAAATATACATCAACTTTAGTATACCCCACGCTTATCACATTCTCACTTTTTATAACAATGATGAGAACTTTTCGGTACATTTTTGTCCACTCCATAGGGTATATTCAAGGATAAAATTTTATTGTATAATGTGTGTACTTAAGTAAACGAAGAATATAAAAACGGTGGTTTTCCAGAAGAGAGTACACCGTTTCTATTTGTTAGGAAAGGTTTGCGCATGTTTATGTTATCACTAATTCAGGAATCTGGAGCTTACGAGCAAGATAAGAGCACCTTAGAGTTAGTCACTTTACAGCTCTTACAAATGATTCAAATGAAAAGCCAAACTTTATATGTGCATTCAGTGCAAGTTGCCAATTACGCTGTGGCTATTGCTGCTAAAATGGGATTGCCAAAAGGTGAAATCGAATTGATTCGCCACGCAGCATGTTTACATGATTTAGGCTTAATTTGCTTGCCTTCTACAGTCTTGATGAAGTTCCCTTACTTTAATCGCCAGGAATTGTCCAAATACAAGCAACATCCTGTATTTGGAGCTAGCATGATTGAAAATTATCCATGTTGCCAACCTATCATTCCTTACATTAAATACCATCATGAACGTTGGGATGGCGCAGGCTTTCCGAAACACTTGCGAGGTGCCAATATTCCATTAGGCGCTCGCATCATCGGTATTGCTGATTACTACGTAACGGCCATCGACCCATCTTCTGATACAAGTTTACAACCTCGTAGCGAGATTAAACAAGAACTATTTAGACACTCTGGCACGCAATTTGATCCAGATGTGGTAAAAGCATTCATAGAAATATTAGGATAATCATTAGGCTCCACTTGCTAAAGTGAGAGCCTTTATCTTTGCCCTAGGCAAGACGGCATGGATTGTCTCTGCTGCTTCTAGCAAGGTGGCCCCTGTTGTATAGATGTCATCCACTAGTAATATACTGATTTCTTTGTCTACATAGGAATCCGACATAGCAGGATGAACTAAGAAATGACCTTTCATATTGTTTCGTCGCTCTTCCTTTGTCAATGTCCACATGGGTTTGGAACCATCTAGTTTCACTAATAGGTCCACCCATTTCCAATTTTGTTGATCGACCCAATCTTTAAACAGCATATCTACTTGATTATATCCCCGTTGTATCCGTTTGCTTTCACTAATGGGAATGGGCACAACAATAGTTGGTACATATTTCATATTCAAACAAGTAACTGTAAAACGTTGTAAAAAAGGAGCGGCTCCTAGAGCTCGCTCCTTTTTTCCATTAAATTTTATATCATGTAGCATGGTTTTAATGCCACCTACATAATCTGCTAGAATATATATACATTCTAAAGAAGAATATTTTGGTCCTATTATACAACGTTCATGCATAACTGTTTGCAAACAATCATCACACCACTCACCTTGTGAATATACATCTTTACCACAATGAATGCATGTAGGTGGACACAATAAATCCCACAATCTCATTAGATCGCCCCCTCTAAGCGTTCCTTAAATAATGTATATCGATAATTTGTATCTACTCGATTCACCGCTGTATCTACAGCTGTTTCGCTACCGATGAGTAACACCTTATCCTTAGCGCGTGTAATCGCCGTATAGAGTAGATTTCGCTGTAACATCACATTATAGGCAGAAATAAATGGTAGAATGATACGTTCGTATTCACTGCCCTGTGCTTTATGAACCGTAATGGCATAGGCAAGCGCCATTGTCATCATATCTTCTTCGTCAAGAGTCATCGATTTATCTGGAAACTTCACATGCACTTGTTTCCCAAGGATATCTGTGATAACACCAATTTCTCCATTATATACATCTTGGTCGTAGTTATTCTCCATTTGAATCACTTTATCACCGACGCGATACACTCTTCCATCTACTTTCAACTCTTCTTGACCACTTTGTTTCGGATTCAACTCCTCTTGCAAATAGTTAGAAATCGCTGCACTGCCTATAGGACCTTTACGCATAGGACAAACAATTTGAATATCCAGATCAGAATCTACACGCTGTAACTCCTCTCGATAATGCTTAGTAACCGCTAATAAGACACTTTCCACATCATGAGCACTTTCAAATTGAAATTCATCACAACTGGACAAATTAGGCATGTCCCCATGATTGATGGCGTACGCATTATCGATGATTCGATTTCCCTCTTGCTGACGATAAATCTGCGTTAACCCTTGATAAGGTATTACAGAACTACTCAACATATCTCTCAGAATAAAACCTGCACCAATAGGCGGCAATTGGTCCACATCCCCTACAAGCACTACATAAGCGCTAGGTGGAATCGCCTGTATCAGCGCATAGTAAAGCTCCAAATTAAGCATAGATGATTCATCTACGATAACTACATCTACTTCTAATGGTTCATCCTGGTTACGAGCAAAGATATACGTATTATTCTCTAATTCTGGCTCTAACAAACGATGGATAGTGAAAGCCTCCATCCCCGTCGCTTCCGACAATCGTTTCGTAGCACGCCCCGTAGGTGCACAAAGGACGATACGTTTTAAATTTCCTTGTTGGAACCCTTCTACTAAGGCTTTGATAATAGTGGTCTTTCCTGTACCTGGACCTCCAGTGATAATAGAAAATCGCTGACTGAGCGCCATATGTATAGCTTTTTTTTGCTCTTCACCTAATACCATGGAGTGTTTGATTTCGTAACTGTTACAGAAATCGTCACCGTCCAATAAAGGTTGTACAGCATTATCTAGGAAAGCTTCTGTGAAATCTACACTGTCTACTTCTGCTCGATAGACCGTAGGGTGGTAAATATACAGTACATCATCGTGATCTACTTGTACATATCGTTTTGTTTCAATTAAAGATTCTAAACGTTCTACGGTCGCATCAATATACTCATCACCTAATAGATTCGACAACTGCACCATCAATTCCTCTATAGGCATACAAGAATGTCCAGAAGATCCAATCTGTTCCATAGTAAAGCGGATACCTGCATCGATGCGCTTTGGATTATCAAAGGGAAATCCCAATTCCTCTGCAAAATGGTCCACTACATGAAATGGTAAGTTTGTATCTACCATCAACAAATAGTATGGATTATCCTGCAACATTTCAATCGTTTTTGCGCCGTATATTTCATAGAGTTGACGGCTCCAACGATTACTCATATTGTACTTAGCAAAAAAGTCATTAATTTCCTGGAGAACCCCTTCCCCAAGCAATACTTTATACAGCTCTTGCTTTGTTTTAAGCGCTACATTAGGAACTTCTAATAACTCCATTGGATTTTCTTTTTTTAGAATCTCTAGAATCGAAATTCCAAAATAATCCAGCAGTTTTTCCAATGATTTGGGCCCTAAGCCTTTCACTCCCAAGCTTTCTAAATATCGTCTGGCTCCCGCCAAGGTATCTGGCATCACACGTTGTATGCTTTGGACGGAAATCTGCTTGCCATATTTTTTATGGATTACAACTTTTCCTTTAACTTCTACCTCTTCCCCTACCTTAGGAGGCGCTATATTACCTGCACAAGTATGAGTATCTTCTTGGTAATCCCGTAATACAAATACGCAATAATTCTCTTGAGGAGACTTATAGATGACACGGTAAACCGTTCCTAATAGTGTGATCATAGGGATGCATTAGGTAAAGCAGAAATGACAGCTTGCACCACATCTGCTACATTGCTGATGTTTTCAATTTTAATATGACTCACACGTTCATAAATCGGTTGACGTTCTTCATATAAGCGGAAAATATATTCAATACTTTCTTTTAATAATGGACGAATTTCCATATCTAAATCATCAAGAATTTGTTTTACATCACGTTGAATCAATACCACATAACCAGATTCACGCATCAATTCAGCCGTGGCATCACACAATACCGTACCACCGCCTGTAGCAATGACACTAGCATTTTTTTTGCTCACCAAATCTTGAATGACGTTAAGTTCTAATTGATGGAATTCATCTTCTCCATCATGAATAATAATATTTTGGATAGATTTTCCAGTACGCTCTTGAATTTCTGTATCTACATCAAAAAACTCTAATCCCAATGCTTGCGCTAAGGCCTTACCTATGGTTGTTTTACCCGCTCCTGGCATACCAATTAAGAAAATATGTTGATGAATATGATTCTTTTCATAATCTTTAGAAATACGAATTACCTCATGCATAAATTCTTTTGCATAATCCCCTAACTCAGGATTTTCCAATGCTTGTACAGCGGATGCAAGGATTTCCTGTTCTCTCTGTACATCATGAATTTTCATCTGATGTTCTTCTTTATACTTCGCAATATCCACCACGATACGTAAACGCTCTTCAAACAGGTGAATTAATTCTTTATTAATAGCATCAATTTTTTTGCGACTTTCTTGTAATTTCATGAATATACTCCTTAGAATTTTTTATAGATGGTACTATGTAAATGGTCTAATGCAAAGGTCTTATCATCTTCCATTTGATCAATAAGGGCTTGTAGGGAATCGAACTTAACTTCTCCGCGGATAAAAGCAAGAAATTCTACCTTAGCCACTTCTCCATACACATCATCGGAAAAATCAAATAAATGAGTTTCAAAACGATGGTATTGATTGGTAAAGGTTGGATTATCTCCCATATTCCCCACTGCTCCATACCATTTGCCTCCGATGTATACTTGATTTACATACACACCATCAGCAGGCGCTGCCATAGTATCTGGAAAATGAAAGTTTAGCGTAGGGAATCCCAAAGTACGACCTCGTTGATCTCCTTTTACTACAGTACCTGTAAAACGATACGGGCGACCTAGCATTTGATTTGCCAATTCAATATCACCACGTAAAATGCTACTGCGTATAGCAGTGCTAGATATAGGCGCATCAATCCAATCATAGCGTACCAATTCTTGATCATGGACTTCAATAGATGGATATAATTCTCGAATCATCTTTGAATTTCCCAAGCCCTTATATCCAAAATTAAAATTTGCACCGACTACTATTTTCTGTACATCACGATGAGCACATAAACCATGAATAAAATCTTTCCCTGACTGCGCTACTAATTCTTGCGTCATGGGAAGTTCCAACACATAGTCAACACCCATGGTCTGCAACATATCATACCGTTCTTCTCGTTGTAACAAACGAGGCGGAATTTGTTTCGGTTGTAATATAGTAAATGGATGTGCATCGAAGGTAACAATCACAGAAACTCCATGACAAACTTTTGCGCTGTCACAGACCTCCTTAATAATCGATTGATGACCTAAGTGCAGTCCATCAAAGGTTCCCATTCCATATACAATGGGTTCCTGTATCGTATCTAACTCTGATATCGTATATAAAATATTCATATTGATCCTTATCTTTTGAAATATGAAATAGAACTTTTATTTCGTTTACTCTTTATTATAACACAACCGAAGACTATAGAAAGTATATACATGTATTTCTCTAAAAGAAATACAATGTCGCCATATACAGTTTTATTTGTAATATCCTATTCATTATAATACACGCCATATAAGATTCTTTTCTATCAAATAATATACACAAGAAAATGGTCAGGTTCCCATTAGGTTCCTGACCATTTCTATACTTACATCATATGTATATATTTTTCTCTACTTTTAAAGTGTCATCCAATCGTCGCAAGATACTCATAAATCCATTCACATCATAGGCTCTCACTAATGTATCTACTGGGATTTCATCTGGCGACACACAGAAAGTTCCATTCGGTTTGATTGTATGGATTGGAACTTGTTTCCCTTGCACCAAGCGTGTTCGATTAATATCATTGATATACACCGCTGGCAAGTGCATTAGCAAAGTATCTACTGGCTGTACAGCTTGTTCCACCAGTGTTTCTAGTTCTTCGATGGTCACAGACTGTTCAATGTTGCATTGACCGACTGCGGTACGGCATAATTGTGTCATCATACCACATAGACCCAATCGCTGACATATATCCCGTAACAAAGCGCGCACATAAGTACCCGCAGAACACCGTACACGAATAGTAAAGAATGGAAATGCATAGGCTAGTAACTCGATGTCATGGATATGGATCAAACGAGATGGCAGTTCAAATTCTACTCCTGCACGGGCTAAATCATAAGCACGTTGCCCATTGATTTTAATAGCAGAATACTTGGATGGTCGTTGTTCAATCGAACCTTGGAAGGACTGTACTGCTTGTTCTAGTTCACCCCAACTAGGAGCCTCAATACTATCTAAAATACGCAATATATTCCCTGTGCTATCTTCTGTATCTGTTTCAACGCCAAATTTACATTCTGCCACATAAGTTTTACCAATGGATTCCGTGTACTCAATGGCTCTCGTCGCTTTTCCTACAAAAATAGGTAATACTCCGTACGCCAATGGATCCAAGGTTCCACTATGACCGATACGGCGCTCTTTCAAAATGCGTCGACAAATACCGATCGCATCATGGCTCGTGATACCTGGTGGCTTGATTAAAGAAATAACACCATCCATTAATCAATCACCGCTAAGATTTGTTCCAATGCTTCGTGGATAGGACTTTCGATAGAGCAGCCAGCTGCTCGAATATGCCCACCACCGCCAAAGTGACTAGCAATTTGGTTTGCATCTCGCACTTTGGAACGAATGCTAGCACGAGTTACCGTCTCTGTTTTCGCTTTTAAAACGATAGCTACATCCACACCTTTGATGTTTCGAATCATATCCACAAACCCATCGGTATCATCCCCTACACGCTCCATAATAGACAATGTTAAACTCATAGATACTACTTGTCCATCATGATGAAAACGTACTTGCTCTAATACTTCTTTCAATGTCTCTATTCGAGATTGTTCGACTTGCTCAATCGCTTCAGAAATCACATGTGGTTGTGCACCTGCTTGTAAACATAGACCTGACATCTCCATCGTATGTGCTGTTGTATTAGAGAATTTAAAGAACCCTGTATCTGTAGCCATAGCCATGTACAAAGCTTGTCCCATCGATTGAGTGATTTCCCAATTCCATATCTTACATAGGTACGCCACGGTTTCTCCAGTAGAAGAAAAATCAGGACGTAAATATAAGCCGTCTGCAAATTCTGTATTAGAAATATGATGGTCTATATTAAAAGTAGGTGCACTCACTCGTACACCTACTTCTCCAATTCGTTCAAATGTGCTAGCGTCCAAAATAAGTAGCATATCCGATGTATAACCGGTTTCTAAACTTTCAATAGGCTCAATCTTAGAGCATAGAGGAAGAAAAGAAAACTTTTCAGGAATCACATCATCTACTACCATGCGAACTGCTTTCCCTTGGGCTACCAAGGCTTCATACATAGCGAGCATGGAACCAATAGCATCTCCATCAGGACTAACATGAACGGTAAGAAGAATGGAATGGGCTGTATCAATCGATGTTTTTAGTTGATCAATACTAATTTTTGCCATTATTGTTCCTCTTGTTTAATAGAATTTAATAATCCTTCGATGTGCATACTGTAATCTAAGGATGTATCTGCATCAAAGGCAATGCTAGGAATATGGCGCAATTGAAGCACCTTTCCTAGTTCAGAGCGGAAGTAGCCAGCGCTTCTGCGCAAAGTCTCTAAGGACTGTTGTTTCTCCGCTTCACTGCCGAATAAGCTTACATAAATCGTAGCTTCTCGCAAATCGCCAGTAACACGCACATCGGTAACAGTGACAAATCCGATGCGAGGGTCTTTCAACCCGCGCAATAAGATTTGACTTGCTTCTTGTTTAATAAACTCTTGTAATTTTCGTACACGAACTTCACTCATGGATACCTCCTATACTTCTGGGGCAATTTCTTCCATTTTGTACGCTTCGATAACGTCGCCTTCTTTAACATCACGGTAACGTTCTAAGGAAATACCACATTCAAAGCTTGTCGCTACTTCTTTCACTTCATCTTTGAAACGGCGCAAGGAATCGATATGACCTTCATGGATAACAATACCATCACGGATTAAGCGAATTTCAGAGTTATTTGTGATTTTACCTTCCGTTACATAGGAACCAGCTACAATAGCTTTCGGAGTAGAAATCACTTGGCGCACTTCTGCACGGCCTAAGATCACTTCTTTAAATTGAGGAGTTAACATACCACGCATAGCGGCTTCAATTTCATTGATCGCATCGTAGATGACACGGTATGTACGAAGGTCAACACTTTCTTTTTCTGCTTCTTTACGTACATTCGCATCTGGACGCACGTTAAAGCCGATAATAATCGCACCCGATGCAGAGGCTAACATCACATCAGATTCGTTGATGGCACCTACTGCACTGTGGATAATGTTGATGCGTACTTCTGGGTTTTTAATGCCCTCTAAGGATTGACGTAACGCTTCTACAGAACCTTGTACGTCACCTTTGATAATAATATTTAAGTCTTTCAATTCCCCTTGTTGCATTTGGTTGAACAAATCATCAAGAGTAACTTTTGTTTTCGCATTCATTTCAGTAATGCGTTGTTTTTCAATACGTTTTTCTGCAATGGAACGAGCTTCGTTGTCATCTACAGCGAATATCACTTCACCAGCTTGTGGCACATCAGATAAACCTAAGATTTCCACAGGCATAGATGGGCGAGCTACTTTCACTTTTTCCCCACGTTCATTCGTCATAGCACGTACTTTACCGTAGGCTACACCGGCAAGGATCGTTTCCCCTACACGCAAGGAACCTTTTTGTACCAATACTGTACATACAGGACCACGACCTTTATCCAATTGTGCTTCGATAACGATACCTTGTGCCTTACGGTTAGGGTTCGCTTTCAATTCTTGCACTTCTGCTACTAGCAAGATGGTTTCCAATAGGTCTTCAATACCTTGACGTTGTTTCGCAGATACAGGAACCATGATAGTATCGCCGCCCCACTCTTCTGGCAACAAACCATGTTCGGACAATTGCTGTTTCACATGGTCAGGATTAGCACCTGGTTTATCCATTTTGTTGATAGCAACGATAATTGGCACTTCTGCAGATTTTGCATGGTTGATAGCTTCGATGGTTTGTGGCATTACACCGTCATCGGCAGCTACCACAAGGACAGCAATATCTGTAGATTGAGCACCACGTAAACGCATGGCTGTGAAAGCTTCATGACCTGGTGTATCTAGGAATGTAATTTTATTACCTTCATAACGAACTTGGTAGGCACCGATATGTTGCGTAATACCGCCTGCTTCAGAGGCTGTTACATTGGTAGAGCGAATCACGTCCAATAAAGAAGTTTTACCATGGTCAACATGACCCATGATCGTAACAACTGGAGGACGAGCTACTAAGCTTTCTGGGCTATCTTCGATTTCGATGATTTCTGTAGGATCTTGTTCAGGCTCTACTTCTACCACTTCTACGCCGAAGTCTTCTGCCAATACCATAGCCGTTTCCACATCAATTTCTTGGTTGATCGTAGCCATAACACCTAACATCATCAATTTTTTGATGATTTCAGATACTTCACGACCCATTTTTTCAGCCAACTCTTTAACCGTCAACGGACCAGATAGTTCGATAGACGTAGCAATCGCTGCTTCAGCCTTACGGCGTTCTTCCTCTTTTTGCTTGATGTGTTGCTCATTACGTTGTTTAACTTTATTTTTGTTTTTTTGCAATGCAGAAGATACTAAAGATTGTGTACGTTCACCTTTTTTACCTTTTTTATCTTTTTTATTACGTCGCTCATTGCGATTTTCGTTACGATGTTCAGATTCAAAACGGCGATTTTCTTTTTGACGATCCACTTCACGGCTTGCTTGACGATCACGACCTTCTGGTTTCGCTGTGATTGCTGGATCCACCTGCGGAATCTCTAAGCGGCGTTCACGACGTGGTCCATCATTGCGACGCTCATTATTACGATCGTTAGTACGGTTGTTGTTGCGGTCATTATTGCGGTCGAACCTGCCACCATTGTTAGGACGATTACCGCCATTGCGATTATCTTGACGTTGATCATTGCGCCCCTCTGGACGACGACCATCACGGTTTTGACCATTTCGTTGGTTAGAACGATTGTCTCCACGGTCATTTCTGTCATTGCGATGATCTCGTTGACCATTGTTTTTATCATCACGATTGAATGGGCGGTCACGCTTTTCACCACGGTCATTACGATCATTGCGATGATTTCTATCTTGTTTAGGCCCACGTCTTTCACCATCTTCATTGCGACGGTATTCGTGTACTTTTTTTTGCGGTGCTTGCTGAGTTGCTTTTGGTACTTCACTTTGTGCTTGTTTAGCGCCACCTGCTAACGATTGTTTAATCATAGATACTTGTGAATCCTCCACTGTACTCATATGGCTTTTCACTTCTACATTGTGCTTTTTTAAAGCATCAATCACTACTTTATTTTCTACACCTAGGTCTTTTGCTACTTCATATACTCTTTTTTTGGACATCTACATTCCCCCTCTACTGATTCTTATCTATTTCAGCTAGCAAGGATTTAGCAAATCCAGCATCATTTACTAATATAACTGCTCGCATTTCTTTTCCCAATGCTCTACCTAGTTCCTCTTTGGTCCCTACTAAACGAAGGGGCACCTGATGAGACTTGGCTAAGTGCATATATTTTTTAGCATTATTCTGCGCACAATCTTCCGCCATAATCAACAGTGGATAGGCTTGCCGCTTCATGGACCGTTCCACTACAAAATCGCCTGATAATAAGCGACCTGCTCGTTGTGCTAATCCTAATATATTCAACACTTTTTCTTTATTCATGGGATATTTGTTCCTTTAAAGATTCATAAATTTCTTGTGAAACTTTATGTTTTAACGAACGCTCTAATCGTTTGGCTTTATACGCCATGTCTAGGCATTCTACTTTCATTTCCATATAGGCTCCCCGTCCAGGAGCTTTACCTGTGGGGTCAATAGAAATCTCTCCCGTTGGACTCAACACAACACGTGTTAACTCTTTCTTGGGAAGAAGTTCTCCACATCCCACACATACTCGCATAGGCTGAGACTTCTGTTTCATATTAGTCTTCATCTCCAAAAGCATCCAAGGAAATCATATCATCAGATTCCACATATTCACCAGCTTCAGCGGCTTGTGTTTCACTTTTAATATCAATTTTCCAATTTGTTAATTTCGCTGCTAAACGGGCATTTTGACCTGCTTTACCGATAGCTAGTGAAAGTTGGTAATCTGGCACTACAACAGAAGATGTTTTTTCTTCATCACGAGCTACTACGCTTACCACTTTTGCTGGGCTTAAGGCATTGGCAATGTATACCGCTGGATCTTCATCCCATTTCACAATATCGATTTTTTCGCCATTTAGCTCATCCACGATATTTTGTACACGTTGTCCTTTAGGACCTACACAAGCGCCTACTGCATCTACTTCTTCCTCGCGAGATACAACAGCGATTTTAGAACGCATACCTGGTTCACGAGCTACCGATTTCAATTCCACTGTGCCTTCTGAAATTTCTGGCACTTCTAATTCAAACAAGCGCTTTAATAAACCTGGATGTGTACGGGAAATCATGATTTGAGGCCCTTTTGTGGTTTTTTTCACTTCCACAATGTAGCATTTAATGCGGTCTCCCACAGCATAGCTTTCACTAGGAATTTGCTCAGATACAGGTAAAATCGCCTCAGTTTTTCCTAGATTAATGAATACATTTCGCCCCTCAATACGTTCTACCAAACCAGTCAAAATATCGCCTTCACGGTTGGAATATTCATCATAGACAATATTGCGTTCTGCTTCTTTCAAGCGTTGAATCAACAATTGTTTTGCCGTATGGGCTGCGCTACGACCGAAGTTTTTTGGCGTTACATCCACTTCGATAATATCGCCGATTTCCATACGTTTGTCTAATTGACGAGCATCAGCTAAGGCAATTTCTACTTCCTCGTTTTCAGGCGTGTCCACTACTGTTTTCTTAGCCAACACTTTGTAATCGCCTGTTTCACGATTGAAATAAATATATGCCTCTTGATTTGCTCCTACCTCTTTGCGATAGGCTTGTAATAATGCCACTTCAAGAGAATC
The DNA here is from genome assembly GCA_963515865.1 of uncultured Veillonella sp. Lineage (GTDB taxonomy): Bacteria > Bacillota > Negativicutes > Veillonellales > Veillonellaceae > F0422. Next base: position 15,066 of record CAUPZH010000001.1, on the reverse strand, counting down.
AAAAATAATCTCTGGTGCCACACCTTTTTGTTTAGTAACTGCTAATACCGCTTGTACTAATTCTTGACTCACTGGTTTCCTCCCTTAAAAATCTAAATGTAAACGAATTTGTGCTATCGCTGCACGCTCTAGGTCAATACGTTCTTCTTGCACCTGAATCGTGATGAATTCATCAGAATAGCCTTGCAAAGATCCTGTGTATTGCTTTTTACCATCAATAGGTTTAAACAATTGAATATCCACATCACGTCCATGATAACGAATGAAATCTTTTTCTTTTTTCAACACTCGGTCCAATCCTGGAGAAGATACTTCTAACAAGTAATTCTCTTTGATTGGGTCTTTTGCATCCAATACTTCGCTTAATTTTTCACTGACCATTTGGCAGTCATCTAAATCGATGCCTCCCTCTTTGTCTAAAAATACGCGCAAGTACCATTCCCGCTCATGTACGTATTCCACATCCACAAGCTCTAACTCCGTAGACTCTATAATCGTTTCTACTACTTCGGACACAAATTCCTCTACGGCGTCACGTTTCATCTTATCCCCTCCTTGCCACAGTATAAGAGAAAGAGTGAGCCGCAGCTCACTCTTTTAATAGATTCTATAAAAGTTAACTCTAGTATACCACAACTAACTAAAAATAGCTACAGTAAACCGTTGCGTTTTAACGCTTCTTCCCACTCTGCTTCTTTAAATCCAACAAGCACTGTATCTTCTAAGACCAAAATAGGACGTTTCACCAACATACCATTGGTTGCCAATAAAGCTAGTTTTTCATCCTCTGTCATAGTTGGCAATTTATCTTTGATTCCTTCTCCACGATAAATTTGACCGGATGTATTAAAGAAAGCTTTAATGTCTGCTTTTTTACTCTTCGGATACCATACACCTAATTCTTCTGCTGTTGGGTTTTCTTCTTTAATATCACGATGGGTATAGTGAATACCATGATCATCTAAATATTTTTTTGCTCGTTTGCAAGTCGTACATTTTGGATATTCAATATATAACATTTCTCTGTTCCTCCAATTACTATATTTCACCATTAGAAAATTTTTCTTTTAATACCTGTAATAAAACTTCTGTCATTTCGCTAGCCGCAAAGACATACTCTTTTAATTTACCTCGTTCTTCTGCCACTTTCATAGCAGCTACTTCAAAGGGATCTAACACCACAGATAAGACTGGAGTTTGTGCTTGTTCTAGATCTTCCGTCAAGTACCCCGAAATACTTTCACCTTCCGCAGGATCAAATCGCTCTACTTTTACGATAGGGCAATATTCATACATCAATTTACGCAAAGTCATCATAAAGTATGCCTTATCCTCAATGAATTGCGCTGCTTCATCTTTAGTCATGCTAAAAATATCTACTTTCACACGTTCCATTTCACCATGTGTTGTCATAGGATTATTCCCCTTTCGCCGCTAAGAACGCTAAATAACAACGTTTTGCTTCGTAAATATCGGCTTTGCTCGTCACCTCCCAAGGAGAGTGCATGCTGAGCACAGCCACGCCGCAGTCGATCACATCCATACCATACAGAGCCATAATATAGGCAATCGTACCGCCACCGCCAAGATCTACACGGCCTAATTCAGCTGTTTGGTAGGAAATATTATCTTGATCCATCAAATGGCGAATACGAGCCATGTATTCTGCATTAGCATCATTGGAGCCACTTTTACCACGAGAACCGGTAAATTTATTAAATACCACGCCACGACCTAAGAAAGCAGCATTTTTCTTTTCAAAGGCACTCGCATAGAGTGGATCAAAACCAGCACTTACATCAGAAGATAACATATGGCTATTGGATAAAGTTCGTCGTACTGCTAATGGTGAGGTATGACCCATGGCTTCCAATACTTCTGCCATGAAGTTCTCAAAGAAACGAGATTGCATACCTGTTGCACCAACAGAACCAATCTCTTCTTTATCTACCAATAAAGTACAGGTAGTTCGGCTCACATTCTCAGTTTCTAACATCGCTACTAAGGATGTATAAGCACATACACGGTCATCTTGTCCATAACCGATGATCATAGAACGGTCGAACCCTAACTCTCTCGCTGCACCAGCTGGTACAATTTCAAGTTCTGCGGATAAGAAATCTTCTTCTTCAAAGTCATATTGTTCTTGTAGTACTTGCAATACATAGGCTTTTACACCATCTTTTAATTCCCCTTTCACAGGGCGGCTACCAATAAGAAGATCCAATTGTTCTCCTTCTACCACTTTGGCTGCCTTTTTCTCCATTTGTTCCTGTCCCAAATGTGGCAATAAGTCTGTTACGCAAAATACTGGGTCTGTTGGATTTTCACCGATGGCGAGATTGATGACAGTACCATCGCGTTTTACCACTACCCCATGGATAGCTAGCGGCATTGTTACCCATTGGTATTTTTTGATACCCCCATAATAATGTGTATCTAATAGTGCTAAATCACTATCCACATAGAATGGATTTTGCTTCACATCTAGCCGAGGAGAATCAATATGAGCACCTAAGATATTCATCCCCCGTTCAATTGGCTCTGTACCTATGTTCACCATAGCTACCGCTTTTTTCATGTGCACATAATAGACCTTATCTCCTGCTTTCAGCGTAGCACCTTCTTTGATAACACTATCCATATTGCGATATCCCGCTGCTTCTGCAGCCTCCACAATTTGGTCTACACATTCACGCTCTGTTTTACCATGATCTAGAAAATGGCGATACTTCGTGGTCAAAGTATCAATCTCTTGTAATTGTTCTTCTGTATATTCATGCCAAGCATTTCTACGTTCCATACTTAGTTCCTTTCTTTTCAAATTTTAATATTTATTTTTTACGCGCATATAATTCACGTAATCCTTTAGGTGCATTGGTGACCATTTTGGAAACATAATAGCGTTTTCCTAAATGCTTGCTAATAGATTTTCCTACATACCAGTGGACCCCAAAGGTACCATGTTCCTTGCAAGATCCCATCGATAAAAAGCGATGTTTTACTACTCCCACGATAGGGTCTAAATGCAAAGGCTCCTTGCAAACAGGGCATGCAGTTTTCGCCCGATTGCTTTGCCGGAATATACGTGGCATGGTCACAATAGACTCAAATATTTTATGTTCATGCCGTGAAAGCCCATAAAAACATCGTTGTTTTCCTTGTTTATCTCGCTTCTTTTGTAAGGCTTCTAAAAATGGAAATCGTTGGCATACCATGGCTGTACAAATGGCATCATGCAGGCCATTATGGGCTTGTAAATTCGGCGCTTGCACTTGCATCTCATCCATCGCTTTTTGCAATGCATATTGTTGACTACAATCGTGTATCATTTTTGCATATAAAAATTGTGCATCAAACCAAGGTACTTCTTGACGTACATGAACCTTATGGCAAAATGCATTGTCCATCAGCATGTTGATATCATCGGGCCCCCAAGACACTAATATACCATCGGGACCAACAAAACGTAAAAACTTTTCGCACCCACGTCGGAAAGATACCCCTTCTTTACGCAATTTATCCATAGTGATATGGGTCAACTTCTCCACCGAATGATGCATAATAGGTAGAAATTTAGGAGTAATAAATACTTCAAATTGATCTACAATTTGCAGACTTTCATCTAGTTTTACAGCACCTATTTGTATAATTTCACCAATGAATGGAAATCCTGAGCGCCGTATCATATTCGGTTCTAATGTATAGGGCTGGTTCCATTCCAAGTCAAATACAATATAGTGCATCCTTACTTCATACCCTTTCTCTCTAACATCGTCCGTATGCCTGCTAATACAGATTCCTCAGAAATGACAGATAAACCTTTGTAGTTGCCCTCTTTTAAAACCTGTTTCATATTTTTATTCACATCGTAATGATCCATAGACTCTAAGACTACAGCTTTCTTTGTGAAAGGCCCATACAAGGCTGGGTTCGATGGACCATAGAGCGCCACAATAGGTACCCCTTGGCTCACCCCTACATGCATAGGACCCGAGTCATTTGTGACCAAGCAATCACATCGTTTCATGGCTGCTGCCAATTCTCCAATGCTAAATTGTCCCGTTCCCTTAATGGCAGGTTCTGTCATTGTATCTAACACGTCCTGTACCATATCTTCATCCATGGGTCCACCGAAGAATACTATTTTATATCCTTCTTTTGCTAAGGTGTCTGCAATATGAGCAAACCGTTCCTTGGGCCAACGCTTTTCTGGTACAGCACTACCAATATTGAACCCAATAAGGCAATCCGCTTCCGTCACTCCGTGAGAGGCATAAAATGCTTGCACCTTTTCATCCCATTCAGGACTAGTAAAGATTTCTAACCCTTCATGTTCCACCGTATATCCTAACTGTTCTAGCACATTCATATACATCTGCGCAGCATGCACCGTTTTGCGGTTCAGACGGGTTACCTTCGTCATAAACGGACGAAACAGAAAATGACTCATCCCCGTAGTTACCTTTGCTTTCAACTTCCAAGCTAAGTAGGACGTCCGTTCATTAGGATGCAAATTGATAACTACATCCACAGGTCCTTGTTGGCGAATCTCTTTGGCAATTTGATTCAACCCACCAATGCTATTATGGATACCCTTTTTATCCACTTCTACTAGAGCATCAATATAAGGATTATGACGATATACATCTGCCAACTTTTCATCAATCACATAGGTAATATGGCTGTAAGGTGCCAACTTTCTAAGAGCATGGATAAACGGTGTGGTGAGCACCACATCGCCTAAATGCATCAAGAAGGTTACCACAATCCGCTTTCCATTTAACTCTATCATAAATTCCTCATTTCTTTCACTGTATCAAATACAGTGTCCACCGTAATCTGTGCCATACATTCTGAATCTTCCACTAACGGCTGTTCTAGCGTCGCTCGTGATGTAGGTGAAACAATCATATGAATATGATCGCCCCCATAAGGACCTGTCCGTTCTGGGCAAGTAGTCCCAAACAGAGCAATCAACGGTACTTTTAAAGCATTGGCAATGTGCAAAGGTCCCGTATCGGCACTAATATACAAAGCACTGTGACGAATGACCTCAATGAGTTCTTTCAAATTCGTGTCACCAATGAGATTCACCACATTGTTGCTACCAACGCCGTCCACAATAGCACGACCTTTGTCCTCATCCTCTTGGGCACCAATGAGCACCACCGTCTCACCTGCTGCCACCAATCGCTTGCCAAGTTCTACAAAATGAGAAATAGGCCATTCCTTCACTGCCCAACGTGCCCCTGGAGCCATGACAATATAGGGATTTTCGATGAAAGCTCCTCTAGCATTTAACTTCTGTGTCACCGCAGCTTCTGCCTCTGTAAAAGTCGGCAAAGGGAACACGATATCCTCTACATCACAGCCCAAGGCACGAGCCGTATCTAAATAGCGCTCGATAACATGAGCCATTTTATGTTCACCTACAAGCGCAGTATTGACCAACCAACTGCCCTCACGAAGTTCCCAGTACGCATACCGTTTTTTTGCTCCACTAAGACCAGCCACGATGGCACTTTTCGCTATGGATTGTAAATCTAAGGAAATATCAAAGTTCTTTTCATGTAATAACTTCCATAATTGTTTCCAATAGGAAAAACGTTTTAGTTTTTTCTTATCTATGATGATGAGTTCATCCACCCAAGGCTTCGGAGGGATAACATCCTTAAACTGTTCATGGACAGCCCATGCAATATGCGCCTTCGGATATTGTTGACGCAACGCATAGAGTGTTGGTAAGGCATGAATAATATCACCTAGAGAACTCATTTTAATGATTAAAATTCGTACATCTTCTTTCATATTCCAGCCCTTTCATTTACCTATAACTATACTCTATTAGTATACCATAAGATAGAACCAAAGATGATACACTATTTTCTATTTTTCTTTAGAACCTTTCATTATCTATTTCAATACTTCAAGGATGTGCACCTCATATATTAAGCTTAAAGTATCTACCTATAACAACTGCCATTCAACAGATATCTTTTCTGTAAACAGCTTTTAGTAAAGCTTTAGTAAAATATTATTAAAAATTTAGTAATCAATTATTATATCACATGTGACGCAAACTTTATAATACAATACACACATATATTAGCCAAATTGATTCATTTATGTATATAATGTATTTTCTGTATAAAAGGTATATAATGTCTTCATTAGGTTTACCTATTCATATCAAATATATATGGTATATCAGAAATCCCCATAATCCAGGGACTTTTCTTTTTAACATTATATATATTTGCTATGTAGTTTTACAAATTGTGTCATGTGTGATTAGATAAATGATTTAAATACATATTCAAATAATGCATATAATGTATATTATGCATAAAGGCAAGAAAGGACTTACTTATGTTTTCTAAACTTTTTGATACTTTTTTAGTACACTATTTGGAACGATTCAACGATCATTGCTTTGTTGTAAAAGTTGGAGATAAAGAATATACCATCGGCGAAGGAGATCCGGAGTTTACCATTATTGTCAATAAAGATATCCCTAAAAAAGATATATTAGTATCCGCCGAATTGGCACTTGGCGAAGCTTACATGCGCAAAGATATAGAAATTGAAGGGAATTTATTCAAAGCTCTTTGCGTCGTATTAGGTCATGTTAACAAAGACTCTATTAACAAAAAAGTACTTAGTTCCCTCTTTAATATGGGTCTTAGAAAGAAAGATCAAAAACAACAAGTTTCATCTCATTATGATTTAGGGAATGATTTCTATAGTTTATGGCTCGATGAAACTATGAGTTATTCTTGTGCCTATTTCAAAAAGGAAAATGACAGTCTTAAAGATGCACAATATCAGAAAGTACATCATATTCTTGATAAATTACACTTACAAGAAGGCATGACACTCCTTGATATTGGTTGCGGCTGGGGGTTCCTTCTCATTGAAGCGGCCCTAAAATATGGAGTCAAAGGCTATGGCTGTACATTATCAGAAGAGCAATGGAAAAAAGGACAAGAGCGAATTAAACAGTTTGGTCTTGAGGGTCAAGTGGAAATTGATCTAATAGATTATCGCGATGTAGCCGCCTCTGGTCGTCAGTTCGATCGTATGGTAAGTGTAGGCATGTTAGAACATGTAGGTCGCCCTAATTTACCTATATACATGGAAGATGCCTCAGCTATGCTAAAAGAAGGAGGTTTATTTTTACTTCATTATATTAGTGATCCTGCAGAAAAGGAAACCAGTGCATGGATTCGTAAATACATCTTCCCTGGTGGATCCTTGCCTTCCCTAAGAGAAATCATTGGTCTTGCCTACGAATATGATATGAATGTTCTGGATGTGGAAAATTTACGCTTTCACTATTACAAAACATTGATGCATTGGTATAATAATTTCCAAGGTGTTCGTGACCAAGTAGAGCAAGTACGGGGCACTGAATTTGTACGCATGTGGGATTTATACCTATGTGGTTGTGCCGCTGGTTTCTATATTGGTAACATGGATTTGCATCAAATTCTGATGACAAAATGCATTAACAATACATTACCATTAACACGCTGGTACTAAGTCATATATTGTAGCATTTAATACGATAGGGCTGTCATTGTATGTGTAGGACTTACTACATATGAGTGACAGCTCTTTGTTATGTAAAAAGAGCCATTCTATGGAAATAGTTTATGCCAACCCTGCCATCGATCGCATGACCAAATCAATATCCCTATTTTCCAACTCTTGAATGATATGGATATATGTTTTCTGCGTTGTGGTCATGCTGGCATGACCTAACCGTCTAGCAACACTGGCAATGGATACCCCTGCAAACAGCAACAACGATGCATGGGTATGTCGTAATCCGTGAACAGAAATAACGGGAATCCCTAAGTCCTTGCAATATCTCTCTAACCTATCATTTACCGTTGAATTGTACACAGGACCTTTCACAAAGATTGGTTTGTCCTCTGGCAAATCTCTGATTAATTCAGAAAATTTAATAATCGTTTGCCAATCCAATTGAATCTTTCGCACAGAGGACTTATTTTTCGTTGGCAAAAATCCACCATTCCCTTTGTAATCCCAAGTTTTATTCACAATCAGTGATTGATGTGAAAAATCAAAGTCTTTTGGCGTCAATGCTAACGCTTCTGAAAAACGCATGCCTGTCTTGGCAATAATAAAAATAAACCAGTCCCAATTAATTTCCGGCGTAGATTAGGGATACACCCTATAAAACCGCTTATCTCCTAGCTTTTCCACTTTCCACCCTCTACAGGGGGCAAGATAGGGGGCAAAACTACTATATATAATCACCTCATAAACAAGGCTATCAGCTGTACGGCTTTTAGTCTTGTTTTTCTATTTTCTGACTATTTATAAGAGTATGACCACAAAAAATAGCCCTCTTATTTCACCTATACGGGGCTTTTCCATGGTCGCCCTATAGTTTATACCTAGACTATTATAAACACACAATAACGGCGAATATTTGCATACCTTCATGGGTAAAATGTGGTATACTTTATATGTCCCTTTTATTTAAGAAAGGGGGTGACTCTGTGATGGGGGAGCTAAATATTACGAACATTGGCAACTTTCTTGCCGTTGTTCTCCAAGGTATCTTGATCCATGTTATTTCTCACATGTTGATTGAGTTCTTCAAGAACAAAAAGTAGAAAGAAAAAAGGACGGTGGCGACCGTCCTTTTTTGTTTGACCCTATAATAAAGGGAACTAAATATTCGTTGACTTAATTATATACCATCTTGCCACAAAATACAAGAATTGCTTTTATGCATGCATATAAAGGTTATAGATAATTGAATACATACACTCTAATGTAAATCCTATTATATCAATTATACCAATAATAACCAATAATTTATAGTTAAAACTCATAGCCCTAAACTCTTTGAATCGTTTTTCTTTCATCTGCTACATCCTACATATATTTATAAGGGTTATATATAATGGGTATCCATTTGCGTATCCATTTGCGTATCCGTTTGCGTAAAATAGCTTTACACAAATTCATAAGGATCAGGGATAACAATATTATTACAGTTCGCCCACTCTACAAAGATAGGTATATACTTTCTGTTTTTTCTGCTATCCATCTTTTCCATAAAATAACACATATCAAGTATGTACATTCTCGCATTTATCGCTATACAGCTATCAAGATCATTTCTGAATTGCTCTACTATTGGCCATATTATTTTATGCTTGCTATATAACAGCTCTATGCGTTCTTGTAATAGTTCCCTATCTACTATGCAATTAGATAAATCTTTTTTCTTTCCACCTTTTACATACATAGAATAATCATGTTTTTTAGGCTCGTAACCATCAATATAGGATTGTAATTTCTCTGTTAGTCGGTAGATGTGTTCGCCAATACGTCTATACCCTTTTAACATCAATAGCATTGAATCGTATGTATACATGCTTGCCCCTGATCTATCTTTTTTGTAATAAAAGTTCGGAAAAACGTTTTGCACCTGTACACACTTTTTATGTGTTTTCCTCCGCAAAAATCACTATATAAAAGGCTATACAATCACGTTTTGTGTTGTATTTTTCCGAATACCATAACTATAAAAAGGGGGATTGCTCCCCCTCTTTTTTACTGTTCAAGTTGCTTTTTGATTTCCTGTTCAAGTGCTTCTCTTAGTGTAGGTTGTTTCGGTTGTTGTGCTTTCGCTAGTTCTTCATAAGCAAAGTTATAGCCTAATACAAAGGCTAGATGCGTACAGTCTACGGCTACACGCTCCACATCTTCCTTATTGGTAGCTAAGTTGATACGCTCTCTTGTAATTTCTTTTAAATGCTCTACAGCTTTCATATTATCACCTTTCTATACTGTTTCTTGGTAGTAGATACCTTTCTTTTTGTTGTTCAATACGAATGCATCATATACTATACGACCTTCGACTAATACGCCATTAATGCCCGGAGGGTTAATATGATCTTTTACACTTGTTAAGTGTTGAGCAAAAATAGTGGAATGTTTATAGGCCACCATAAAGCCGAATTTTTCAGGCACTCGCACGGATGGTACTTTAATAACGTTTAGGCCATCAAGATTAGAGATAATGCCCGTCATTCGCATATCTTGCCCTTGTGTTGTTTCTAGTACCACCTCTTTTGATTTTTTGAGGATTTGATACACTTCGGGTGTTACAACTAAATTTCTATCAGTGTTAGGCACAAACGCATTATCAAGTTCTTTATTGGCCTTTAAAATCTCATCATAAATGCTTTCAGGGGTTAGTGTTACCGCTGTAGGCTTAATGCCCGCTCCTGTAATCATTTTATTGAGTACATACTTTTCTACAGTAGGAATAACTACCTCGCCCATTTGTCGCCCAATAGATTGGGTTAAAGCTTCCTCGTATCCTAATGTTTGTTCCATATCTAAATGATCCATTACATATGTAAAGGCTTTATCTTGCGTTAGGCGTTCCGTTTGTGTTGTATGGTCTAAATCTGTAGGCGTTCCATAACGGCCGTATTCTCCCTCGCCTAGTTTTCCGTGGCGGTGGTAGTCTGTTAATTGTGCAGTAGCTACTGTATATACTTTTACAGCGTCAGCACCCACCCAATAAAAATCTTGTTGGTTTGTAATTGTTCCTAATGGTGTACTCTTTGTAAATCTCTCATCCACTAAAGTGGTGTATAGGGTTCTTAAATCAATGTTTGGTTCTCCCATATATAACTCGCTTTCTAGCTATTAAAGGCTTTTCTGTATCGCTCCATTTCGTCAATTCCCGTATGGTCGTGATTTCCTCTATTCTGACCGCTCCCCGCCTTTTGAGTACTTCTTATGGCCCATGGATTAGCTTGCCCCCATTCCTTTAGATACTCATCAGCGTTTTTTCCATCTAATAATAATTCGCCCTGATCGTCCAAGGTCGCTTTACCATCAAACAAGGGATATATTTCTTTAGGTGCTACTATATGATTACCTTCTAGCTTTTGTAATAACTTATTTTTTAAATTCTCATCATACCGAATACGTTCTTTTTCTAAGTATTCAGCTTTTGTGTTTTCCAATTCTGCTGTTACTCGTGCTACTTGTTCTTGTAATGCTTGCACGTTGTCAGCGTCTTTGTTATATCTTGCCCGCTCACGTTCTAGCCGTTCTTGGACAATCTGATTTACTTCTTCTTGTGTAAACGTCTTTTCATTTTCCATTGGTAAATCTCCTTTTTTCCTGTTAGTTCAGTACACTACGTAACAGGTGATATAGGAAAGGAGTTCTATACCACTTGCTACAGTATCCAATGTACCGCATGGATCAGGTGCTTTACGCTGGCAGTAAATACATAAAAAAGCCGTGAAAACTATTAGCATAATTTGCCAATAATTCCCACGGCTTTCGCCTTACATTTTCATGCGGTACTTGTACTATTATTATACCATAAATCGCATAATAAAGCTACTTCTTAGGCTTTAAATATATATCATATGACCCATTATTATTTGGTTTAATTCTCAAGGAATGCATAAAGAATTTTTTCTGTATCAATCCTAGTATATGCTTTACATCATTAAGTTGATCAATGTTGTCTATCTTCCAATGTAATTTCATTCGCTCCCCTTTGTTGTAATTCCTTTATAACGGAATCTTTCTCACTGTAAAAGTACCCCAATGCATGCATGTATACGGCTAGTGTTAAAATTTCTTTAATTTGCTGTTCATCTGCTCCGATATGTAACAGTTTTTCCCTAATCTCTTGTTTGATTACATTAAGGTGTTTTCTTCTGATTTGCTTTTCTGTATCAATATCAATCATATGTATACCTCTATTCCTTCGATTTTTGACCCTATACAGGGCTTGCAGTTGCTTTCTAGTATCATTACATCTAAAAAGCAACTTATAAGCCTTTATGCCCTAATTTTCTAAGTTTTTCAATGCGTTATGTATATTTGCTATTTCTTTCATAGCATTTTCACCTATTATAACAGCTATATCTTGTATTGATTCAATTTCACCATAGGCCAATACTTCACTTTTTAAACCTTTTTCTTGTAGTTCCCGTTGTAATAGCTTTGCATGTGAATCTATCAAATATACTAGATTGTTTATATTCAGCCTGATATTTTCAGTCGCCGATTTAATAAAGAACAATTCATTGTTATTCATGTTATGTATCCTTTTGTGTACGGGTTTGTGTTCCTGTAAGGAACGCAAATTAATATATTATATTTGTTGGTACGTTTGTTGGTATGTTTGTTGGTACTGAGTACCTACAAAGTTATACATTTATTGAGTTAATGCCTACATTTACTGAGTTAATGCCTACATTTATTCACCCTCTTGTTCTAAAGACTTTCACTCTTATGTCTTGTTCTAAATTTTAAAGTCTTTTTATAAATTCTTTGTCTAAAATCTTACATCTTATTCTAAGTTCTATTTTCTTATTCTATTTCTTATTAGTTACATTGCGTTACATATCTGTTACATTTGTAACATTCGTGTAACATCTTTGTAACATTTTTGTTACACCTCTGTTACATGGTCGTTACATCTTCATTGTATTGTTTCTTGCTTTTTCCTTTGTCTATGACGTTTTACCCTTTCTGCAACGCTTTCTTCACCCACAAAGTCGTTAAACTCTAACATTTCAATACATTGTACGTATTCCTCATCAACTTCACTAACATTGATTAATCTAGCTTTTCGCAAAACTTCAATCGCTTTTTTACATACTTCATTATCTTCGCATATCATTTCAGCTATAGCCTCATGTAGTTCTTGCCCTTCGTACAACTCGACAATAACAAGGCTTTTCCCTTCTAAGGCCTCAGCTAGTAATTTCATGTAAATAAAAAAGTAATGATACCCGTTTTCTTGACTTACAACATAATTGATTGGTCTTTCATATAAATGTTTCTTTTTTACTTTAAGAAAATACCAATTTTCCCCTTTTTTCTTTTTCTTCGGTGTAGGTGTTTCTTCTACAGCTTGCATCGTTACTTCTTGCCCCTCCTGTGCTAGTAGCATTTGTGCTTGTTCGTCTAAAGTTTTTTTCTGTTGCTCTTGTTCCTTATAATAACTTTCACCCAATACAGGAAATGATGTTTTTTGTTCCATTAAATATTTATTACCTCCTATAAATTCGTATCTTGCCCCTTTTTTTGCCCCCTATTTTAAATTCAATATATAGAGGGTTGATATTAATAGACTTGTAAATGCTTTCCCTCTTCTTTAATGGATTATTTCAGCGTCTAACTCGCCTTTATCTTTGATAGGGGCAACGGCTCGAATATATGCCAATACCTCACGGCGTTGTGTTCTTGTAATATCTTCATACAATTCGATCAGGTAGCTTTCTAGTTCATCCGTTACATTCATATATACGTCATCTTCTTCTATATGTTTGTAAATCCCGTGTTTTCTTGCAAGGCCTTTAGGTTCGCCACTATTGCAAATACAGAAAAGCCCGTGTAAACTAATAACATAGTCCCCTATGCTATTATGTTTGAATTTTCCTGTATATTCGCTATAGGGTGTAGGGACTCCACTATATACCGTTTCAGTAATTGCAGTTACTGGAGCGGTTTTTTCTTTATTAATCATTAGTTACCTCTTTCATTTAAAAACTTTTCAAAGTCTACTAGCTTTACAAGCGGTTTTCTTTCACCACCATCAATAAAGCTATCTTTATACTTACTAATCTGTTTCATTTCACGCATTCGCCGTGTAACAGTGGTAGCACTCATAGAATAATGTTGAATGATATAAGCGGGCTGTACGTATATAGGCTTATCATGTTTACGATCATATACCGCCAATACAAGCCCCCTATTACTTAATAACTTTTGAATCTCTTCGACTGATTGCATATATACCTCTTTTTACTAAATATTTGAGCCGTTACGGCTCTTTTTTTATGTTCCGAATGGTTTTATACCTAAGCCCCTACTTTTTCACCTCCTAAGGCCTTACAATCCTTTTCAGTCATATACACTACTTGACCATTAAGGATACATTTCACCAATTGGCCACTGTTGTATACATAATCTACATCAATAACAAATGCACATGGAATAGGCTCGTTAGATTTAAAAATTGGAATATTCTTCATTGTGTTTCTCCTTTCATTCCCTCTTAATGCTGTAGGTGATTATATGAGGTTGGTTAAGCATTAAGAAAAGAATAATTCATCAATAGTTAGTTGCATGCCTAAACGATTGTTTAATACTTTTTGAATCGCATGCATTTCATCAGCTGTAAAAGGTGTTTTACCATTTTCTTTTGCTCCATAGGCTTGTGCTGAATTTAAGTTGATTACTTTAGCTAAATCAATTTGGTTTAGTCCGCACATCTTACGGTAGCCGATTAGCTTTTGATATTTTTTCATAATTCACCCCCTTAACATTTGTTTCTTTAAAACTTTACTATGTAAAGTTTAAACTATATAATTAACTTTGTCAACTGATATTTTAAAGTTTACACTTTACTTTCTGTCTTTTATGTGTAATACTACTAAATAGAGGTGATTATATGAATAATAACAAAATTTTTGGCGAACGATTAAAGTTACTCAGAGTAAAAAAGGGCTTCACACTTGAAGATGTTGCAAAAAATATAGGTGTATCAAAAGCAACCGTCTCACAATGGGAACGTGGTAAAACAATACCTAGAGATGAACGTTTACTACCATTGAGCTTACTTTTTGAAATATCTCCATCGCAACTTTTTGAAAGTAAACAAGAGCAAGAAAAAGTTATCTATCTTGATGATGCTTATACACTTATTAATAGTGATGACTTTTTAGATATGAATAAAGATGACCTAAAAAAAGCAGTTCAAACGATGTTAGAAAAGCAATATTCAATAGATGTTAAAAACGATACTCTAACAGAAGAACAAGCAAGGCTACATTCAATTGATTTAGTAAGCAGAATGAAAAAAGAACATATACCATTCTTACTACTTAAAATATCTGAAAAACTCAAAGAATAATTCGCTCGCCCTTTCACAATGAAAGGCGGTATCTATTATGTGGATTGAGGAACACCACACAAAAAAAGGTATCAAGTATAAATACTTTGAAAGATATAAAGACCCTGTAACGGGCA